>CAZTBB010000029.1:0-21958 GCA_964611755.1 uncultured Pseudobdellovibrionaceae bacterium | reverse complement strand
ATCTTTACAAATGAAGGCTCTGTGCAGCATTTGGACTTCCTAAGCGATGATGAGAAAGATGTCTTTAAAACCGCTTTTGAAATTGACCAGCGCTGGTTGATTGAGCATGCCGGTGATCGAACACCGTTCATCTGTCAGGCACAGTCATTGAATATCTTCTTGCCTGCCGATGTTCATAAATCCGACCTTCACCGCATCCACTGGGAAGCATGGCAAAAAGGCGTGAAATCGCTTTACTACTGCCGCTCAAAATCCATCCAGCGCGCAGAAAGCGATGCCTCCTGGAAACGTACTCAAGTTAGCGAACCACAGGGTAACCGTGAGCCTGAGCTTGGTGATGAAAATAAATATGAAGAATGCTTGGCCTGCCAATAAACAAGCCACAACCATATATTCATGGGAAAAAAGGAGCCTTTATGGCTCCTTTTTAGTTGGGGCAAACTCTTCTTCCAACCATGATGGAGGCTCGGGGATATCGTGGTGATCAAAAGGCTTAATCCCATCCAATATCAGCTCGTCAACAGCTTCCATTTTCTGGCCATCGTAAATGCGCCTGATTTCCCAGCCCTGACCGAAATCACCTTCGAGCTGGATCACATCACCATTCCCCGGATTGATAAGCTGGCTTCTGGCATCCATCGGTAAATGCGCCCAGCTCATAAGAAAGGCTTGAATAACCGCGCCATGTATCACAAAAAGAAAATCGCGCTCCCCTTGTTTAATGTCGGTTTTCATGGTGGTTTCGATAAAGCCTTTAACGGATTCCAGCATATCTTTCGGAGAATCACCAAAAAGCGGCCGCGCGACAAACGGGTCTTTCATATAAACACGCGTCGAGAGAGTAGCCAATTCAGAGGCTATCTTTTCATCCATGATGCCTTCGGGATTATAGAGATGATTTACCGCGCCGAAAAAGCGCTCTACCAGGCGCGGATCTTCCTTTGGCTTGAGGGCGGAATTGCCGCCGAAATGATCACCCAGCCCCAAAGCAATACCGCTAAGCGTTTCTTTTGTACGCTTATACGAGCTGACAAATAAAATGGGCGGTCCATCCGT
This sequence comes from uncultured Pseudobdellovibrionaceae bacterium, assembly GCA_964611755.1. Lineage (GTDB taxonomy): Bacteria > Pseudomonadota > Alphaproteobacteria > Micavibrionales > Micavibrionaceae > CAZTBB01. The sequence goes on along the minus strand of CAZTBB010000029.1, from coordinate 20,902 downwards.
ATCTGTTTCTTGATACAGGTTTTTTAAAAAGGCTCCAGTATGTGCAGCCTGACGCCAGCCTTGATCGGTGAGGCCAACTTTGCTATCCCCGTCTTTGATATAGGCTTTGGCATCAACATTGCCTTCGGATTCACCGTGGCGCACCAATAAAATACGAATAGTCATAATCCGCTTTTAGTAGGATATGTAAATTTTGTCAATTGAAAGGATGTTTATTTCAAATCGACCTCAATACCGACAAGCAATTCATGCGCACCATAATCCACTTCAAATCCATTGAAATCAAGGGTGTTGAGCGTATCCAGATAGCGATATGAACCGACAAAGGCAAAATCACTACGCGGGCGGTATTTCAAACCACCACCGGCGGCAAAAACAATTGCATTGGCATCGGATCGGTTTGCTCCGTTTACAGGCGCATTGCTGAGGCTAAGGTCGAAGGTTCCATAACCAAGCCCCGCCCCGATAAATGGTTGGACGTTCTTCCAGTAAGAATCAAAATCATAGTAAAAATTCAACATCGCCATTGTGGCTGCCAGATCACCGCCAATCTCGGCTACAGTAGAGGTATTTGATACAGTCATGCTGCTATTATCTGTTTTGCGATATGATAATTCACCTTCAATGCGAAACTTTTTTGAGAAACGAAAGCCGAGGGCTCCGGCAAACACAGTACCGTTCTCAAGATCATAATCACCGGAAACAAATGTCGCGGTTTCGTCATATTCCATTTCTGTTGGGATATTCAAACCAAGATAGCCCGCCGTATAAAAGCGCGTTGTCTGAGCCTCGGCATGTGATGATACAAAACAGGCCAAAGCGACAAAAGCACAAGCCAAAGCAGAAAAATACAGACGGTGTGAGCGTTTTAAAACCATGAGAATGCAAACTAATCAAAACTATCGATAAAACGCGCCGCAAAAGGCACAAAGACAACTATTAGGTTTATTCTAGCAGAAAATTCAAAAACAAAAAAGAGCGTTCAGAGCGTTCAATGAATAGTTTTTATGAAACAGGCTGGTCTACACGCACCGGAAGATCGGCTGCGATTGGTTCATCATCCATCATTTCAATCATACCGGTTGGCTGCACGGCGAAATTTGCGATGAACAGAGCGTTCGAATAAAAAACAACCGCATCACATAAATAATGACCTTGTTCGTTTTTGCCCTCAAAGCTGCACTCACGAACGGTTCCTTCAATCACAGAGCGTGTTGTATCATCCATTTCCTGCGGCATATTCGGATCATCCATGCTTTCCGCAATGTAAAAAGGGCCCTCTTCGCCGCGCACGAAGTAACAGAAAAAACGCAAATAATCGAGAACATTCTCATCTGTCACCTTAATAGGCGCTTTGGCGTTTACTTCATGAATAGGGGGTGATGTGCCATTCAAGCGGAAGAGATTACCCTGATCGGTTAGATAGTAAATCGTCAGTTTCTTGTTAACCCAATTCGGATCTTTCACACGGATAAGCGCAACAGTTTCATAAAAGGGCAACATGCGCCAATGAACTTGCGTACTCTCCGCAGAAACACGGTATTTTCCATCCACCGGATTGATCTGGTCAAGAAAGCCTGTCAGCTCTTCGCCTGTCACTGCATTCCATTGTTCATCGTGATACATAATACGCTATATTCCTTGGCATGACTTACGCCCTAGTTAACTTAACAAACTATTCTGGTTAGAAAATCATATTTGCGCAAGCCCTTGGGATAAAAAATTTCAAAAAATGGCTAAAAATAATGGATTATTCTGTGATTACTTTGTAGGTTTTTGTCTTTAGAAAATAAATTTAAGGGCTCATGTAAAATGATATTTCGTTATGTTCTTTGTTCCACCCTAGGCTTTTTATGCTGCCATCTCCAAGCCAACGCCGCGACGATTACATTGAATAACGGTGATCGCATCTCCGGTGAGATTGAACATATAAGCAATGATTTTATAGCTTTAAAAACGCAATTCGGAAGCCTTGAAATTCCTAAATCAACCATACAGCTCGTCGATGGGGATCAAGACGCGGCGGCAGAGATGGTGAAAGCCGTTGCCCCGCCACAATCAAGCCCTACACCCGAGACACCTGTGGCCGCGATTGAACCTTCGGCCGGTAAAGACTCCCGCGATTATGAATGGACCGGGCGCATCGCGCTTGGCGGTAATCTGGAAGATGGCAATACGCATAAAAAGGCTTTGACATTTGATTCCGAAACCCAGGCCAGAAACGAAAAAAACCGCTTCATTCTGGGCGGCGATGTTAACTGGGCCTCCGATGAGGGCGAAGAGACAGAAAACGATCAGGAGCTTTATGGCGAGTATGACCGGTTTCAAAATGAAAAATGGTTCATTGGCGGGCGTACGCGTTTTACGATTGATAAAATTGCCGCATTGGACTTAAGACAAAGATACGGGCTTGTCACCGGATACCAATTCTACGAAGAAGAGCGCATTAATCTGAAAGCGCAGGTTGGGAGCGAATATATCCGTGAAGAATTTACAAATTCGGGAACCGAAGACGACATAGCCGGAACATGGGGTTTTGATTATGATCAGAAGCTTTTTGATAACGCGATCAAAATATTTCACAACCACGACCTGTCCGTCCCGCTCGACGATACGGACGGCTTTTTATTTATCTCTGAGACAGGCATTCGTGTTCCCATTGGTGAGTATTTAACAGGCACCGCGCAAGTTGAATTTGATTGGGATAACCAACCTGCACAAAATGTCCGCGAGGACGATACAACCTATTCCTTCACCATAGGGTATGAGTGGTAATTTAAGTGTTTTGCGGTTGATCTAAGGGCGCGCATGCGTACAATTATTTCATAGAAACGCAACAGGGGCAGCACTTATGTATCAAACCATAAAACACCGTTTTCATACCTTGCTGGAAAAGGACATCCATGATCAGCCATTGATCAAACGTGCGTGCATCCGCACCATACAAATTCTTTATGTCAGTGGCCGCGATCTGGCCGATGGACAATTATCACTTCAGGCTATGAGCCTAGTTTACACGACGCTAATTACACTTGTTCCGCTCCTGGCTATATCGTTTTCCGTTTTGAAAGGCTTTGGCGTTCATAATCAAATAGAGCCTTTATTGCTGAATATGCTCGAAGGGCTCGGACCGGATAAAAGCGCCGAGGTGACCGGCCGTGTGATCGGATTTGTTGATAACATCAAGGTCGGCGTTCTTGGAACGGTTGGTCTCGGGCTTTTGATCTATGCGGTTATTGCCTTGATGCAAAAAATCGAGGCCGCGTTCAACTATATATGGCGTGTTGGCCAAGATCGTACCCTTGCCCAAAGATTTAGCGATTATCTCAGCGTCTTGCTGATGGGTCCCTTGCTTATATTTATTTCTGCCGGGACAACCGCCACGGCACGCAACTCTGATATTATTATCAATCTTGAACAATCCGGAATGCTGGGCCCATTCTTTGATATCTCGGCCGTACTCATTCCATGGATTGTCATGGCGATTGGCTTTACATTTGTATACACATACATGCCCAATACACGCGTAAAGCTATCGGCGGCATTTATAGGGGCATTGGTGGCCTCTTTACTGTGGAAGGTTATGGGCTTCGTCTTTGCCTCATTCATTGCAAGCTCGGCCAATTACGTTGCGATTTATGCTGCTTTTGCGACATTGATTGTCTTGATGATCTGGCTTTATGCGAGTTGGCTTGTTGTCCTTATAGGATCAAACGTAGCCTTTTACGTACAGCATCCGCGTTACTTGCGGGCAAGCCGGGAGCCCTTGGAATTAACCCCGCAGCTTCAGGTAAAATTGGGCCTTTCAATCTTGGCTAAAATCACCGATGCCTATTATCATGATAAAGAACCGCATAGCGTTGATAGCCTGAGCAAATCACTAAACGTGCCTATTTTGGCCGTCCAGAAAATCACAGCCATTCTTGAGGAAAAGAACATCATTGCGGCCAGCAAACATGAAGGTGGCGGCTTTTATCCTGCTTGTGCATTTGATAAAACGCCATTGCAAAAAGCCATCGATGCGTTGGAAAAAACAGGGGCGCGTGGTTGGCTTCATAGTGAAGCTATGCGTACACCCAAAACGACCGTCAAAATCATGAAAGACATAGATGCCGCGCGGAAGAAATCCGTAACATCAAAAACCATAAAACAAAGCCTGCTGTAAAAGGCCTTTAGGCAGCGTTTGCCGCAGGCTCTTCATAAATGGCGCTAATGCGCGCTCTTTCCTGAAGAACTTTGTCCCTGATGGCCTGCAATGATGGCGGCAGATCAATATCTTCAAAATTGTTATAAGGTGTCTCAAGCGCGTTCTCGACCAAAATATCCATAGCTTGCGGGCTTTGATTCCAATCAATCATCTCGGCCTCAAGCCCTATAATCAAAACATCACCGGCATGATAAAAACGGTTTTGTACCGCCCGCATGCCATCAATAGATTGCTTCGCGCAATGATATGTTCCATCGCCATTGCGTGCCGTTGATGTCAATAAAACGGCTTGGTGCCCGATTGGCACGGATGTGATTTGAATATGATCTTTTTCACGCAAAGCCTGTTTTTCACTGCTATTGGCTACGTGGATGGCATTCGGACCGGTAAAGAGAACAGTACCGCATTCTTTATCTTTATCCGCCAAAGGAACAATGACAAAAGTGCCGCGTGAATCGCCGTGTGCAGGAAAGCGGTCTGTATGGATATCGGTATTTCTGGTTTTTTTACCGGGCGGCGTAGTCTCCGAGAAAACAAGTCTGATCGTTTTTAGAAAACCAAGTTCAGGGGAAAAATTCTCCTCCTTTGAATTAACGATATCGATAATTTTTTGATGCTCACCCTCGATCAAATGTCCAAACACTGTATCGGACACATAATCATCAATCGGCTTTGTCATGATAATGGCTTCGGCCTGATTGAGAATTTTCTCAACATTTTCTGATAATGGTTTGCCTTGTGCGCCATAATCACGAAAGCGCTGAGCCTCGATCAAAATTTCGGCAACGCTATGGTCATCGGTGTAGACAATATTACCAATCAGAACAATCTTAGCCTGCCTTTGCAGACGTTTTCCCGATTGTGCATCAATCGCCATATATGAGAGTTCATAGGTCTCATAGGCGCGCTCCGGCTGAGGGGCGTAATATGTCTCTTTCCCGGCCTTTTGGCTGCTACTGAAGATAGATTTTAAAATACTAGAGAACATAGGCGGCACGATCGCATATATTAAATTATTATGTCAATAAATTATTTTGCAAACGGGTTCTTGCTGGCGCGCACTAATAAACGAATGGGAACACCCGGAATATCATAATCTTTACGAAGACCGTTCACGATGTAGCGGCGATAGGCCTGCGGCAATTTTTTAGGAACCGAGACCCAAAGCGCAAAAGTCGGCGGGCGGGTTTTAATTTGGGTAATATATTTCACCCGGTTTTGTCGCCCCTGCACCAGCGGGGCCGGGTTACGACTTTCCATCATCTGCAGCCAGCGATTCAGCTCGCCCGTCCGTACGCGTTTATTCCAAACCGTGTACGTGCTAAGCACCAAGGAAAGAAGACGATCGATATTCTTGCCGTTCTGCGCCGATATTGTCTGGAACGGAATATCCTTCAATTGCGCCAGAGATACGCCAAGCTTGTGTTTGATATCCTCCAAGGTTTCTGAACGATCATCAACCGCATCCCATTTATTCACTGCGATAACCAAGGCGCGGCCTTCTTCGATCACATGTTCGGCAATTTGAAGGTCCTGTTTTTCAAGGGCGGCATTTCCATCCAAAACCAAAATTACCACCTGCGCCAATCGAATGGCACGGTGTGAATCTTCGACTGACATTCTCTCGATTGTATCTTGGACTTTTGCCTTTTTGCGAATACCGGCCGTATCCACCAGTTTAAAGGCACGGCCCTCAAATTCCCAATCCACCGTAATGGCATCGCGGGTAATCCCTGCCTCCGGCCCTGTCATCACTCGCTGGTCATCGACTATCGCATTCAGCAATGTTGACTTACCGACATTCGGGCGCCCGATAATGGCAACCTTCAGGGGTTTTTCGGGGTCGTCTTCCTCTTGGGTAAATTCAAACTCTTCATCGCCTTCAATATCATCAAGGCTCTCAAAATCGAGATCAGCGCGCTCATCGTCCTCTGTCGCATCATCCTCATCGGGTAGATATTCTATCAAAGCGTGATACAAATCTTCCATCCCATCCGCATGCTCGGCTGATATCGCAATAGGCTCGCCAAAACCCAGACCGTACGCCTCGCCCAAACCGGCCTGAACCGCTTTTGTGTTTTCTGCCTTGTTCACAACCAAGATCACAGGTTTCTTTTGGCGGCGTAGCCATCCTGCAAAATGTTGATCCATCGGTGTCAAACCCTCACGGCCATCAATCATGAATAACACCGCATCACATTCCTTCATGGCCGCTTCTGTTTGCTGACGCATACGCCCTTGAATGGAATCATCAAAATGCTCTTCAAGGCCGGCCGTATCAATAATGCGGAAATGGTGATCAAAAAGATAACCATCCGCCTCACGCCAATCGCGCGTGACACCCGGCATATCATTGACGATAGCCAGTTTCTTTCCAGCCAAACGGTTGAAAAGCGTTGATTTGCCAACATTAGGTCGGCCTATAAGTGCCAGAGTGAACATTAACGATATGCGTATAAACGCCCTCTTTCAGTCAACAGATAGAGCGTATCAGAGGCAATAACAGGAGAGACAGCAACCGATCCATCAATTTCCCAGCTTTTTGTATACGTGCCATTCACGGGATCAACCTCAAGCACGCGGCCATATGAACCGGCCAGAATAATACGGTCTCCGGCCAGAACAGGGCCTCTCCATTTAATTGGGCCGTCTTTGTCTTCCTCATCTAAATATTTGGGCAATTGAATCACCCAGCGAATAGCCCCGCTATCACGCTGTAAGGAAACAAGCTCGTTTTCATTGGTCAGCACAAAAATGTGGTTTCCGGCCACCCATGGTGTTTCCGAGCCCCCAATATCACGTTGCCATGCACGCTGGCCATTACGCTCATCAATGGCAACCATACGGCCGTTAAAGCTCATGACAATTACCAAACCCTTATCAATGATCGGCATACCGGTAATATCGGAGATCCCGCTTAACCCGCCAAAATTTCTTAAAGTTGATAAATTATCCGACCACGCAACCGACCCATTGGCAATGCGAAGCGCTGTGACCTCACCGGAGGAGAATACAGGGACAACAATATCACGGTTTGCCGCCGGGCTGGCACTCCCAACCAAGCCTGCACTCTCGCTCAACCCTGCATAATCCCATAAGATCTCACCATTACTGGCCTGCAGGGCAATCAGGCGATTATCCATTGTTGAAATAAAAACGCGGTCATCCATAATCGTGGGCGCAGCACGGCTGGGGGATACGATTTCCCTACGCCATAAAATCTCGCCCGTATTGGCATCAAGGCTCAAAACCTCATTAAAGCCGTTTGTGACAAATAAACGCTCAGAGAAATAGGCAATGCCGCCGCCAATCACAAGCTCGTCTTCGGATACCTTCTTCACATCGACACGCCATAGGCGCTTGCCATCCGCACCGGAAAAGGCATTCACGCGTGCCTGCTTATCCATGACATATACAACATCTCCAATCACAATCGGCTGTGATGTTATTGGAAAACGCTTTGTATCACCTCCGCCAAAGCCAAGCCCCCATCCTGATCCACCAACATCGGCACGCCAAGCCAATTTTAAATCGGCCGGAAGAGACAGATTTTGCAAAGCATGGTTCGGATATCCACCTTGCTGTGGCCAGAATTTATTGCTCCATGCTTCCGGGATATTCATCTCGGCCACATCGACCAATTCCTCATCCCTTTCCAAAGACCGCTCAAGCTGGAGAACAGATATTCTCTCGCCCGGCATCGGTCCTCTCTCACTTTGGCCAAACCAGCGATCGACTGTGGAACAGCCGGATAAGAAAAATAGCGATAAAAGTGCGATCCCAAAAACAGATCTCATAACAGGTTTCATTGTACGTACTCTAATACTGTTAAATTTGAAGTTACTCATCATGTCCGGCTTTATCCGCTTCTATGCGATACAGAGCCGAGAGAGCTCTGGCTTTCTGGCGCATTGTTTCAGGCACGTTTTGTGTATCCTGAATGACGTTTAAATGCGCTTGCGCGGCCTCAAAATTTTCAGCCAAATGACGCTCAATCACGGCCGCCTCCATACGGGCATAGCTGTGCCACGGGCTGTCTTCATCTTGCAGCAAAGGCGCCAGCTTATCCAACAAGACAGATGCCGACTCACTTTGTTTTTCATCTTCACTCAAAAGACGTACAGCCATCAAAAGCCCCAGCATCCGTAAATCTTTATGCGCTTTGGAATTGCCCGCAAGCTGATCAAACAATGCACGCGCCTGTTCCTTTTCACCGGCGCTTTGATGCGCATTGGCCGCCAATAACAATGCAACTGCCTCGGCATTATCCCTGAGGTCTAAATTATCGGCCAAAAATCCTTTGGGGAAATCAGGGTTTTCGATCAAATCCAAAACCACATTGGTCTGGTCAACCTTCACGGCGTAATTCCAGCTGCGGAACCCTGAAATCAAGCCTGTCAGAATAATAGTGCCGGCAATGAACCCGATAATCACCGCTTTGTATTCATGCCAGAATTTCGCCATTTTTTCCTGACGCATTACCTCATCAACTTCGGCAAAAATATCAGCCATCGTTTTAACAATCCTTTTTGAAAAATTTTACTCTATTTTCTGAACCGTATCATAAACATACGCGCTAAAAGGGCAAGATGAATCCAACCCGAGAACCAAACTTTATGATTTCCACTTAATCGAGCACCCCATGGATGGAAATTGTTGATGTGGCCCCGCGCCTATATCAGCCACTCTGAGCATGGCATCGACAAGCTCACGGCGCGTATTATCATCGGCTTGGTTGGGCCCTGCACTATCCAGACGGCCACGATATTGCAGCAAGCCATTGCCATCAAACCCGAACAGATCAGGCGTACAGATCGCATCATAGGCCTTGGCGACTTGCTGGGTTTCATCAATTAAGTAAGGAAAGCTAAAACCGTGCTGGGCACTGAATTTTTGCATATTTTCAAACGAATCATCCGGATAATTTTCCGTGTCATTGGGCATAATGGCGGCACAACCAATGCCGTAATCCTGCAGGCGTTTAAAATCCTCAACCATGCGCTCAATAATAGCCTTCACATAGGGGCAGTGATTACAAATAAAAGCAATAACAGTGCCTTTTTCACCACAAATATCCGCATAAGACATTGTTTTTCCATCTATATTTTTCAAACTGAAATCAGGCGCGCTAAAATCATCACGTTTTTCGGGGGTGTGTAAAAGAACCATATTTTTGCCTCATCTTTTTAAAATTACGCCCATATTATGGTATAATTATAACCATGTCACAAATTATCAATTTTACAGCACCCTCTCTTCCCTCAGGCATCACCAATAACCAATTCAGACAACTCGACAGCCTGTATCTGATTGCCAGCTCCCATAAAAAGCTCAGTGACCGCGCTGTCGATTGCGATTTCGATGAGGGGCGCTTCACATTCACCTATTTCCAAGCGCCGGGGCATCCGCCCTATCTGCAATTTGTTGCCATGAAGGTCGGGCCGCGTACAATCATGTTCGAACTGTACAAAGAAGGCAAAGGCCGCATCACACGAAGTGGAATTTTTGAAAAGGTTTTCGAAAGACTTCAACAAGAAATAGAAAGCCTTACCCAATAAATCTTGATTTTTATTTCTCCATTTGCTTTTCTGGACTCCATTCAATCGCATAAGATTATTGAAAGGTTCTCGGGTAAACGCTGCTATGGGAGATGTTATCAATCTATTCCCTGACAATCCAAATCCATTGGTGGAAACATTTGATGTTCATGCCAATGTATCCAACTTTACCCAAGAAGAAATAGCCGCGCTTAATTCACTCATGCGGCGTTATGAAACCAAATGGCGCTTCATAAATAAAAAATATGCGCGCGGCGATTCTGTATCTGTTTTAACGGTTCATCACAGCAATGCTCCGTCCAATCAAAACATTCTTTTTTGTCTGATTAAGGACACAAAAACCAAGCCGCATGAATACACATTGCAATGGGATCGCGGCCTTGGGCGGTTTAACACCATCAATTTTGGTTCTATCGAGCATATTTTGGAAATGCATCTTGAACAAAAATCACCGCAAACGCTTCAATCTCTGCGGCAACAAAAAGCATTGCCCGCCCCAAAGCCTCTTATGCTGATAACGAACGAGCATAACTAAAATAATCGCATGATCGTTTGATACTTTCCTTTTTAAACCTATCTGATAGGATATCACCCGGCTTAGAAGCCCTGTGAAAGCACGACAATTTTAAAATACGAGAATAAAAACATGGCAAAGATTAAAGTTGATAATCCTGTGGTGGAAATTGATGGCGATGAAATGACACGCATCATCTGGGATAAAATTAAAAAGCAACTTATCCTTCCTTATCTTGATATAGATCTAAAATATTACGATCTCTCTATTCAAAGCCGTGACGCCACCGATGATCAAATTACGATTGATGCCGCACAGGCGATCAAAAAATACGGCGTCGGCGTTAAATGTGCCACGATCACACCGGACGAGGCCCGCGTGGAAGAATTCGGCCTCAAAAAAATGTGGCGCTCTCCCAATGGTACAATCAGGAATATTCTCGGTGGAACAGTCTTCAGAGAACCCATCATTACCAAGAATGTGCCGCGCTATGTTCCGGGTTGGGAAAATCCCATTATCATTGGCCGCCATGCCTTTGGCGACCAGTACAAAGCCACCGACATAAAGGTGCCCGGCCCCGGCAAATTAAAAATGGTCTATGAGCCGGAAAATGGTGAAAGCCAAGAATGGGAAATTTATGACTTTCCATCCTCAGGCGTAGCGATGGGAATGTATAATCTGGATGAATCGATCGAAGGATTTGCCAGAGCCTGTTTCAATTATGGCCTCAAGCGCGAATACCCCGTCTACATGACAACAAAGAATACCATCATGAAACAATATGATGGCCGCTTTATTGAAATTTTCCAGCGAGTCTTTGATGCTGAATTTAAGGGCGCATTTGACTCTAAGAAACTATGGTATGAACACCGCCTGATAGATGACATGGTCGCACAGGCCATTAAATCCAAGGGTAAATTTGTCTGGGCCTGCAAAAATTATGATGGAGACGTCCAATCCGACATTGTCGCTCAAGGCTTTGGATCCCTTGGCCTCATGACATCTGTCTTGCTCACACCAGACGGCAATACAGTTGAGGCCGAAGCCGCGCACGGAACCGTCACCCGTCATTACCGTCAGCATCAAGAAGGTAAAGCCACCTCCACGAACCCGACTGCCTCGATTTTTGCATGGACACAAGGTCTGCAATATCGTGCAAAATTCGATCATAATGATGATCTTTTGAACTTTGCTAAAACTCTTGAACAAGTCTGTATCGAAACCGTTGTATCCGGTGACATGACTAAAGATTTGGCGCTTCTGATTGGTGATGACCAAGAATGGCTAACAACCGATCAGTTCATGGATAAAGTCACAGAGAATTTAAATGCCAAAATGGCATAGGATCAATATGTTCACCGCCATGCATTCTAAATATATGAAAACAGTATGTCACCTGATTGCTTTATTGGCACTCATTTTCTCGGCAGGAACTCCTGCTAAAGCGGCTTACGACAAGCCCTACATTGGCGAGACCATCAAATATGATGCCAAATACGAGGATACCTTTGTGCATCTCGCGCGCGATTATGGGCTGGGCTATGTTGAAATGCGCGCCGCCAACCCGGGTATTGATCCATGGATACCGGGATCCGGACGTGATTTGGTTCTTCCAACGCGCCATCTATTGCCCGATGCCCCGCGGGAGGGAATTGTCATTAACTTGCCTGAAATGCGCCTTTATGCCTTTATCAACGGGTCGGATGCCCCGGAAAGCTACCCGCTCGGCATTGGCCGCGAAGGTCTTGAAACCCCTGTCGGCACAACAACAATTGTCCGTAAAACGGAAGGCCCGACTTGGCGCCCGACCGAACGTATGCGCCGCGAAGATCCCGAACTCCCCGCTGTCGTAGGGCCGGGGCCGGAAAACCCGATGGGCACGCATGCGCTCTATCTTGGCTGGCCGCTCTACGCCATCCATGGAACGAACCGCCCCTTTGGCATTGGCCGCCGCGTCAGCTCGGGCTGTATCCGTCTCTACCCCGAAGATATCCGAGAGCTTTTTGCCAAAATCCCCATCGGCACGAAAGTCACCGTGGTGGATCAGCCCATCAAACTGGCCTGGATTGAAAACAACCTCTATCTCGAAGCCCACCCAAGTGTTGAACAAAGCATGGCGATGGAACAAGACGGATTTTTGGAAACGCCTCAACTGAGTGAAAAAGAACTCACCAGCATCATCAAAATGGCCGGAGCCCATGAGGAGCGCCTTGATTGGGATGAAATTCGCCGCGCCGTAAAGGAGCGCAAAGGCTATCCGATTAAAATTGCAAGCCGCCCATTAATCCAAAAAGCGGCACTAAACCCGGAGCCAGAGGAATCAAAGAAAGAAAAACCGGCCCAAAAAGTGGTCGTTAAGCCTGAAAAAATTAAGGAAATCCGTAAAAAGCACCGCATTGATGATCTCAAAACACGCGCCTCGATCTATGATCCCAAATCAAAGGATGATAACGAAGCAACGGACAATAAAGCCGAGGCAGCTTCGTCTCAGGAAGATCCGCGCGTGGATGCCGTGATCGGGTTGATTGAAGGGCGCGATGAAGGGCGTATTCTAAACCAGTAGACGCGTTTAAAGCGTCTCGATAATCACATTATCATTGGTATAGACACAAATATCGGCGGCAATCTGCATCGATTTCCTGGCAATCTCTTCCGCGCTTAAATCCTGATCATAGAGGGCGCGCGCCGCCGCCAGAGCATAATTCCCGCCAGAGCCAATGCCGATAACGCCGTCCTGCGGCTCCACCACATCGCCTGTGCCTGTCAAAATCAGGGAGGTGTCCTTATCACATACCGCCATCAATGCCTCCAGACGGCGCAAATACTTGTCAGTCCGCCAATCTTTGGCCAATTCCACGCAGGCGCGCGTCAATTGCCCCGGATGCGCCTCTAATTTGGCCTCCAAACGCTCGAACAGGGTAAAAGCATCGGCCGTCGCACCGGCAAATCCCGCGATAATATTTTCATCACGGCCAAGGCGGCGCACCTTACGCGCATTATGTTTGAGAACAGTATGGCCCATCGATACCTGGCCATCACCGGCGATAATAACATCCTTGCCCTTGCGCACGGATAGAATGGTTGTTCCGCGCCATTTCTCGGCCTTTGCGTAATCTGAATAATGATCGTAACTCATGCCCATGACTATGGGGGCGCAATGCCCGCCTCGTCAAGCCCCAAAAAAGTGAAGAAAAAGCATCATAAAGACTACGTCTCAATAAATCGTTAAAGCTCGTCTAAAATACGTCTCAAATTTGCGCAAAATTTATCTAAAATGCCATCTATTTTCAGAGGCAAAAACCGCGGAAAACAGCCAAAAATGTGACATAAATACAACATTATGGAAATATTTGAAAAAAATGTTCAAATGCTATGGATAACTAATACTTTCTTTACGAAATACCTCTAAAGTCGAGTGGTAGGTTCACAAGAACTTGAGTAAAAAACAAAAAAACAAGCGCAAAAAAAAGCGTAAAAAAATTAAAAAAGTCGGCACAAGACCGACATAAGAACAGGACAAAAGGGGTTACGTGAGGGAACTATCATGGTTGGACAAAGCAACGCAGTGCCAGATGCCAAAGCGCTTCTGGATAAACAACAACAAAATCTAAGAACAACACTTCTGGATAAGCGCTCAGAGGCTGCAACAGAGGCACGCCTTGTGCGCGATGAGGCCGAACAAGCCGATTTCCGCCAAGCCATGATCAGCAGTGAAACCGCAAATCCAGATGACAGCGATGCAAGCATGGGCGGCGGTAAAATTGCCCGTCAGGATGGCGCCGCCAAAATCCGTGATACGGTTAGACGCCGCGAAGAGGCGCGCAAGGCCGAGCGTTCGGGCACATCGGCCGTGATCCGCAATCTGGCCGCTCTGCAAAATATGCGCGATTATCTGGGCAATATGATCGCCGAGTATGATGACCGTATTTCTGAACATGAACGTATCTTAGATCTTTTAGGCAATATTTTAGATATCACCGACCCAAGCCACCTCTATGATGAGAACGGCAACTTGCATGCGCGCTATCAAGAGGCATTAGAGATTTTCAATCAAAAAATTGAAGATGGGGAGATTGATTACGAATATGATCCGAATGACCCTAATGAAATCCTAGAAGCACTCCAAACACTACATAGACATACAACTGAACGATTAGATCTAGACATAGAAGCAAGAAACGTTGCCCGTGAAGCAAACAGATTACTTGAAGAAATTGGCCAAGAAACCAACCCTTCTATTAGAGAAGAGCTAATTCGGCAGTTTGTTACAGAATATGAGAATCTACCGCTCGAGGATAGAGAAAATCTGAGGCTAGAAGCCAGAGATCATCCGGATATAATTGCAGAAATCAACCGCATAGAAGGCATAGAGTCGGCTGCTTCACAGTATGATGGTGAAAACAATCCAGCAGAACAAGTTGCTGATGATAGTTCAGCAGAGCGGTCAAGACGACCTGAGCCAACACAGCCAGCATTTAATATGGATTTGGGAAGTCCGGGTTAACCCGCTTGGCTAACAGGTTGAGCATCCTCAGCTAAAGAGGCTGTGCGGCGTTGATTGAGATAATCCCACCCTTCAGCAAAATGCTCACGCATTATGCCAGATTGACCGTTAATATCACGATGGTCATAGTTTTCATATCTAAACAAGGCAGAACCACCCGCATAAGCATGAATATCGGTTCCAACCTGACCTTCTGCCTCTAATCTAACTAAGCCAATAGTAATACCTTGTGCACGATTACGCTCAACAATTGTTTCCAATGCGTCCATAGCGCGTGCATCGCCACCTTCGGGCTGAATAACAACCAAAACGATGGCATCATGCGAATTATCCATCGCGAAGCCTCTCGCCTGTATTTCAATATCGCGTGCATGCTCGGCGCTTGCATAAACAATAGCCGGATTAGAGGCCTGCGCTTCGGCTTGGGCGGTGAAGCCGGGTGCGAGCGCGGCTGTGGTTGAGAGCGCGAGGGCCGCGGCGGCGGATCTGAATGCTTTAATAGCCATAGGAATTCCCCTTTTTGGGTCACACATTGATTAATTCTGGGTATTTTTTACGCCCATCACGCGAAAAAGTCAAATTTTATGATGCCTAAGCCCTGATTCTACATCAATTATCCGTGACATATTTATCACGCCTTTGAAAATCCATCCCTATTGCGGCTCGTCTGGGTCAGGCGAGGCTGCTGAAACTTGAGCTACCCTGCTCTGCGCCGCTTGATAATCTTCCCAAGAATCATTAATGTCGCGCACCATGATGCCGGCTTGTCCGGCAATATCTCTTGCTGTATAGGCATCATATACAAAAATAGTTGAACCATCTAGGAAACCAACCACATCCGTACCACGTTGACCTTCGGCTTCAATGATAAAACTATCAATCGGTACACCATGACGACGCTCTGCACTCGCAATCATACGATCCACTTCGGACAATGCCTCGGCATCGCCGCCGGCTGGCTGGATAACCATAATGACCACTCTATCATCCGATTCTTGACGTGCAAACGCATCACCTTGCATAACTACATCATTAGCATGTTCAGCACTGGCATAGATTACGCCCGGGCCGGACGGTTGCGCCTCTGCTTGGGCGGTGAAGCCGGGTGCGAGCGCGGCTGTGGTTGAGAGCGCGAGCGCCGCGGCGGCGGATTTGAATGGTGTCATAGCCATGAATAAAGTCCTCTTTTAAAAAAAACGCATATCCGGTTTGTGCGCCCATGCTTTAGCGCATTGCGCGCCCGAAAGTCAAATTTTTCGCCTGTTGCGCGGGCGGCTTAATCCTCATCATCATTCTTTTTGGCGAAGAACCCCATCGGGCTGGATGGCGGCGCTGCGGGCTTGTCATCGCCGCTCCCGCTTTGGTCATCGCCGCCTTGTTCCTCGCTTGGCGGGGTTGGCGGCGGCTGTTCGGGTGGCGCAACTGGCTGCGTAGGCGGCTCTGCTGGCGGCTCTTGAGCAGGGGGCGGCGTTACAGGGGGAGGAGGCTCCTGCGCTGGCGGTGACGCTTCTTGCGGAGGCGCTGGTGGGGGTTCCTGCGCTGGCGGAGGATTTGGAGGCGGCGAAGCGGGCGGCGGCGTATCACCACCCGCCTTTGGTTTGGCAAACATCGCCATTGGGTTCCCTCCGGCCGGTTTTGCCGGCGGCTCCGCAGGTTGCTGTGGCTCAGCAGCAGGGGGCGCTTCTTGGGGAGGCGCTTGCTCTTGTGCGGGCGGTTCTTGTGCAGGGGGAGGGTTCACAGGCGGCGGCGCGGCTTGCTCGGCGGCGGCGGCGGCGCTCGGTGGCGGCTGGGGCTGGGGCGGTGGTTGCTGCGGGGCGGCTCCACCGCTGCCCTGAGATCCGCTGGCTTGTGCTGCGTTGGCCGCGTTCGCATCGGGGGCCATGTTCTGCGCCAGTGCTTCCAACATCTCCATACGGATATCGAGCGCGTTCCACACGCCATCCATCGGCATTTTCCCGCCATTATTCTCTATCAGCTGGTTGCGCGCGGCCTCATCGAGCGCCATCAGGCGGCGCATCTCCATATTGTGGCAATCCGCATAGAGCCCGGCCAAGGGGCGCAGGAAGGACAGCTCGACCAGCTTTTGTTCATTAGCCGACAGGTTAGGGAAGTGTTTTTCACGCAAATCCATCGCCTTTTGGGTCAGGCGGGCGGAGACCTCCTGCACCAGTTTCTTTTCCGGCTGGCCGTACGGGAAGGCGGCAATTGCCTGTATCGTGGGCATGAAGGCATTCAAGAACTGGATGTTAATCTGATAGGAATCGCCGGGGATGCCCTCGGGCACGATTTGCTGGAGGCGAATTTCATGCTCTTCGGCGGGCAGATAATTCTCGGAAAAGCTGAGCACGGCGTTCAAGGCTTCGACCAGCTTGGCCGCATCCTGATCATTCAGCTTACCCGCACCGGCCAGATATTGGCGCGCGATGATCGGGCTGGCCAGACCTGCGGCGGCAAGACGCACGGCATCGGCCTTCTCACCGGCCGAGTCGATATCCAAAATTTTGCTCAGCTCAATGCTGAGATGCACGGTTTTGCCGAGCAAAGCGGCAATCGTTTCCGCTTCGGTTTTTGAGGCGGCTTCGGGCCCGATCTGGTCTTTGGGCACAGCGAGAATCGCGCTCAGCAGCGGTGTGCCGATTTTCTCGAGGATCTGTAATACAAACTCAGTGCGCTTTTCCATGATGGCCCATGTGACAAATGTTACAAGAACGTCCGATCGAACATTATAAATACCGGAATAATAGCAAGATTAATCCCGGTACACCCAAGCCCTTATTATAGGGCAGTTTCATGCCCAGCGACAAGAGCGCAAGGGCAGGGGGTTTAAACTTATCCTTGAATACCAAGATCTGCTAAAAAGCCGCTTAAATCGGCCGGAACGCCGCGTACGATCTTCACTGTGCCGTTTATATCGCGGTAAATGACCATCGGCGTGACATCCAAATCCCATGTTTGCATCACCAATAAATTGCGCTGTACGCCTTGCTGGTTGATGTCCGCACGCACGGGGATGGCGTTTTCTTTACCGTCCAATTGATCGTAGAAGATCGCCTTCGGGTCAGGCGCTGCCAAAAGAAAGGCGGCTTGCGCCAATGTATCCGGCCTGAAGCCGACCGGAATCAACCGGAGTTGAACTTTGCCTGTTTCGATATAATCGGTGCGCAAATTTTGCACAAATGTATGACAATGCGGGCATTGCGGATCAATAAAGGCATAAACGGCAGGGGCGTTGGCCCCGCCGATCGGCACCCAGTTGGAATCCTCAACATCGCTGAATAATTTCTCGGACGGGGATAAAAACTCTCGCGAAGCGTCTTTCTGAGCGTCATCCTGTGGCGCCGGAAGATCGCTGGCGAGTTTATTGATCAGGTCATCACCTGCCATCTCTTTTTGCAATTTGCGCACCTGGTCGATGGTCACGGCATTGCCCGTTTTGTCGAAGAGCAAGCCCATCACAAAAGCACTTTGGTCCGGCAAAACATAGAAATATTGCTCTTGGCCACCCTTAACGGTAAGCCATGCATCCAATCCATGATCGCGCCCCAAATAGCGGATCTGAGCCCCATCATTGGCCAAATTTTGGATCGGGTCCGGCAATTTTGGCAATAAATCCTGCCCTTGTTGCGCCATGACAGAGGCAGCGGCCATAAAACACAGCCCGAAAAGCGCCCAGACAGCCAAAATTTTAATTGATTTTAAACGTGATAGATCCGCCATAATTAAGTTCCAACCCCTATATTTTTTATTCTCATATATTTCATTATACATGGCGATCCGCGCAGAAAGCTAGAGGAATAAGGTCAAGACGCCGGTATAGCCATAAAGACGCGCATTCATGATCTCGCCGCCGGCATAAAATCCGGTCATCGGAACATCGCCTATAATTTCCCGGATCAAGGCCATTTCACCGCCAATATCCGGCCCCGTACCGCCATCATCGCGGAAATTTGTCATCGCGCGCGCCACACAGGAGACGTACAACGCCCCTTTTGGCTCGAAACTGCCTGTTTGTGCCTGAACGCGTTTGCGCAGCTCGACCATTTTATGGGATAAATCACTGACCACGGTTTTATTGTCCCGATGCGCAAACAACAATGTCTCGCCATTATTCACATCTTGGGAAATAGTAATAGAGCCTTCCTCCATATCCATCCCGATAATATTACGCACGAGATAGTCTTGATTATCCGCGCCCTTCACAGGGAAAGCGACATGCATTTCGCCCTGCATTAATTCCTGAAATTCCTCGGGAAGAATATCGGGATTATAGGCTGCGTCTTCATGCACCAAAATCTGATTGGGATCACGATCTGTCTTTTTAATTGTCATTGAGCGAATATCATCTTCAAACACATCAACGGCCTTACGCCCATCCAATTCATAAATCACATGGCCGGATCCGCTGGTGACCATATGGGTTGATGCAATCGGGCGACAACCCTGCGAAAGCGTTGTTGCCACCGGAATATCTTGTGAGAAGAGCAGGCCGCTTAGCCCCCCATTTTGGAGCTGATCGGCCACTTGTGCATGATGTTTTCGTGATGATGACAGGCCACCGACGACAAATCCCCCGGTGATTTGGCCCAATTGATGGGTCAGATCCGCAGGATCTTGTTCAGAGAGCGGGTCACCATGCGCTATGACAAGCATGGGATCATTCTTTTGCAGCCATGGCTGTAAATGCTCCCCTGTCTCGCTCATGTCATTTTCCGGCGCAGGAAATAATGCGAAACTGCCCTCTGGCACTGTGCCGACCATGGCAGAGATGGCCGGTTGATCGATATATTCCTCACCACAGCCGCATACCCCTATCCCGACGGTGCCAACCCAATGTTCGATATTCATCACCGAGCGAAATAAATTGACGATACTGCCGAGATCCTCTGCCAGATAATCAGAGACATATATAAAGCCGATATTGAAGGCTTGGGTGTCTGATTTAACCGCCTCCAATTCTTCCAAAACAGATTTTGACGTATCACGCCAATCCGTGCCGGAGGCAATGGCAGAAGCAAATTGTGTTGATGTAGTTAACGACATGTAAAATTAAACTCTTATACGAATTTGGTTCAATGGTAACAGATATGATGTTTTTTCCAAATAAATCCATAAAACAAGCGGGTTTATTCCCATATATTTCGCGTTCGAAATTACCGATTTCCTTTGAAATCTGGTAAAATTAGGACTATATATGTCCTAGATAATTATATCGTTAAACTTTTATAGATTGGAGCATGAATTAAAATGGAACAAAATCGTTTCACTACGTCAAAACAAGACGCACAAACAGCGATAGATGCCGGTCTGCGCGCGCACATGCAAAATGTGTATAACCGCATGACAGCCGGTGTTTTGGTCACAGCTTTGGTGGCTTGGTTTGTCTCATCAAGCCCGATGCTGCTCAACTTGTTTTTGGGTGGCCCGCAGGCTTACATCGTGATGTTTGCACCATTGGCGGTCCTTTGGTTTGGCTTCCGCCCGGAGCGTATGAGCGCCTCTAAGCTCGGCTTTGCCTTTATCGGTATTGCTGTGCTCTACGGGATCAGCTTTTCAACGATTGCCCTTGCCTTTACAGGCGAGAGCATTGCACGCGCCTTCTTTATCGCAACAGGTATGTTCGCGGGTTTGAGCATCTTCGGTTATGTCACAAAGAAAAACCTTGATGCCCTTGGCACATTTGCCATCATGGGTGTATGGGGCGTATTTATTGCCTCATTGATCAATATGTTCTTCCAAAGCCCGGATGTTCAAAACATTATTGCGGCCGTTGGTATTATCGCTTTTGCGGGTATTACAGCCTGGCAAACACAGCAAACCAAAGAAGCCTATAACCCGTCCTATGGTGAAGAAATGAATAGCCGTATGGCCTGGAGCTCTGCGCTAACCCTTTACATCAGCTTTATTGCGATGTTCCAGTATATTCTTCAATTTATTGGCCAGCGCGAATAGGGCACATACACAAATTTTAAGAAAGAGCCGCCTGAATTATCCGGCGGCTTTTTTTTGCTTGCACTCCTGTTAAATTTTCCCTACCTTCCATCTCGATCCTTCATTGGAAAGGGCTCGTAGCTCAGTTGGGAGAGCGCTACAATGGCATTGTAGAGGTCGTCGGTTCGATC
>CAZTBB010000028.1:21104-22735 GCA_964611755.1 uncultured Pseudobdellovibrionaceae bacterium | reverse complement strand
TGATTGATATGGGGGGCGGGGTTACCTCTAGTGCTGTTTTTCATGGCGGCAAATTGATTTTCTCGGATTCTGTTTCTATCGGTGGCCAACATGTTACAAACGATATTGCTACGGGTTTGACAACATCTGTTGCGGATGCGGAACGCATTAAAAATTTATATGGTAACGCTATGGCTTCAGGGACGGATGATAGTGATATGATTGATGTACCGCGGCTCGGTGAGGAGGCATATCTTGACCCCAACCACATACCGCGTTCTATGTTGATTGGTATTATGCAGCCGCGCCTCGAAGAAATCTTTGAGTTGGTGCGCTCTAAAATTGAACAGGCTGGGCTTGGCGCTGCACTCGGGCGGCGCGTGGTTTTAACAGGCGGCGCTTCACAAATATCGGGTATGCGTGATTTAGCACAGCATATTTTGGATAAACAAGTGCGCATTGGCAGACCGATTCATGTTGGGTCATTGCCTGATTCTGTATCCGGGCCTGCATTTGCAACAACAGCCGGTCTTCTTAGTTATATTTCTGAGCGGGAAGATGAGATGCCGGCACAGATTATTAAGGATGTCGAGCATGAAAGCCTAGTGGCCAGAGTTTCTGCCTGGCTCAAGGAGAATTGGTAAGGTATGCCTGTATTTTGTCAATTATCCACAGTCTGTGTTTTCTTTTATTTGATGTGATATGGACAAGTGATGGCGTTAAGCGCCTGTAAATTTTTCGTTATTTTATAAGTGGATACAGCAATAACTTAAAGCTTTAACTGGGGAAGGTATGTATCAAACCCACGCTCACCCACAGCTTTATACACATTTGACATGCTTTTTTGCTTTTTTCCTGATCCGAACTCACATAGACTGAGGTTAAATAATTCACACGCGAACTCTCGCACTTCGTGAAATCTCTACTAAAGCGTAAACTTCAGTTTGCACCAAAAAAACAACCGGGGGGTCGAGCGACTCATGATTAATATCAAAATGCAACCTAATGCTGTTAAAGAAGAGGTACAAAAATTGTCACCCAAAATTCTCGTTATTGGCGTCGGCGGCGCCGGTGGTAATGCCGTAAACAATATGATTTCATCGGGGCTTGAAGGCTGCGAGTTCATGGTGTGCAACACAGATGCGCAGGCGCTGGACCACTCATTAAGCTCCAACAAAATTCAGTTGGGTGCGAGCGTGACGGGCGGGCTTGGTGCAGGATCAAAGCCAGAAGTCGGGCAGGCTGCGGCAGAAGAAACCTTGCAAGAGTTGATGGGGCACCTTGAGGGGGCGAATATGGCCTTCGTTACGGCCGGTATGGGCGGCGGTACAGGGACTGGCGCGGCGCCAGTAATTGCTAAGGCATGCCGCGAAAAGGGGATATTGACGGTTGGGGTGGTCACAAAACCTTTCCATTTTGAGGGGGCGCATCGCATGAAGCTGGCTGATGCCGGCATTGAAGAGATGCAGGATTACGTTGATACGTTGATTGTTATTCCCAATCAGAATCTTTTCCGTATTGCCAATGAGAAGACAACATTTGCTGAGGCATTCCAGATGGCTGATTCTGTCTTGCAGGCAGGTGTGCGCGGCGTTACAGATCTTATGGTTCGCCCAGGTCTGGTAAATCTTGATTTTGCTGATATTCGTACT
>CAZTBB010000028.1:12858-21094 GCA_964611755.1 uncultured Pseudobdellovibrionaceae bacterium | reverse complement strand
TGATGGGTACGGGTGAGGCCGATGGCGACAAACGCGCTATCGAGGCTGCGGAAGCTGCGATTAATAACCCATTATTGGATGATGTTTCCATGAAGGGTGCACGCGGTGTAATTATCAACGTAACTGGTGGTTACGATATGACTCTGTTTGAGGCAGATGAGGCCTGTAACCGCATTCGCGATGAGGTTGATCCGGACGCTAATATTATCTTTGGTGCGACATTTGATGAGGCTTGCGAGGGCGTTATGCGTGTCTCGATTGTTGCAACAGGTATTGATGCGCAAGGTGAAATGCGCAGGCGCGGCGGCTCTGGGTTGAGCTCTGCTGGTGTTATGCGCACCAAGCCGAATATGGATGCGCAGTCCTCAGAGGACGGTACCAATATCGCTGCTCAAGGAATTGCCGAGCAATCTGTGGCCTCTGCGCCGCAGGCGGTAACAACATCTGTAATGCCTGTCAGTGAAATCGTCGCTCCATCGCCTCAAGCCTCTGAAGCAGCGTCTTCAGAAGCAGAAGCGGATATGTTTGAGCAAAGAAGTTATTCTGACACGGCAGGCGCTGTGCCATCCAATACGGCACTTCGTGGAACACGTTATAAAAATGCGTTTATTCCACCCAAGCCAATGGATGTACAGGGATCGGAAGTGCAAGAGCCATCTCATATGGTGGCGCCATCGGCCCCGGCTATTTCTGCCCCCGCAGAAAATGTTCCGGCCAGCACAGGTTCAAGTTTGAACCTCACGCCACCTCGGATGCCGCACCAACAGCAACGCCAGCAAAGAACACCATCTTTGTTTGAGCGCATTACAGGAGCTGTGCAGAATCATCTTGGGGAAAGCGCTAAAGAGGATCAGCAGCAACCATCATCCGGATCTTTTCATGAAGGCACATCTGTATCATCGCCTTCTGTGTTGGGAGCTGAGCAAGTGCCTTCAACTCCATCACAAGGAAGTCTCAATATAGATTCTCCATCCGCCAAGCCAAAGGCAGATAGTGACGACCTTGATATTCCGGCTTTCTTAAGGCGTCAGGCTAACTAGTTTTATTCGATATTTGTGTGAAAAACCTGCTTTTACAGCAGGTTTTTTATTATGTGCTTGTTTTGTAACAGATAGTCACAAAGCGTGAATTGTTTTGATGCGCATGGTTTCTATATTCTAGAGCATGAAGATATTTAGTTAAGAGTAAAGCTTTATGCAGCATACATTAAAAAATGAAATTACCTGTTCAGGCGTTGGCCTTCATAGTGGCAAAGAAATCACCATGACTTTGAAACCGGCTGACATTGACGCGGGTATTACATTTATTCGTAGCGATATCACGGATTCAGACAACATCATTCCCGGACGTTGGGATTGTGTTGTTGATACGCAGCTTTGCACGGTGGTAGGCAACAAAGAAGGCGCAAGCGTGGGAACTGTGGAGCATGTTCTTTCTGCGCTGAGAGGGTGCGGCATTGATAATGTGACTATCACATTGGATGGTCCTGAAATCCCTGCAGTAGATGGAAGTGCAAAGCCATTCGTTGATATGATTGACAAGGCCGGTGTTCAGGCCCAGCAAGCACCACGCCGCGCGATTAAAATTCTCAAGGAAATTCAAGTGCAAGATGGTGATAAGATGGCAAAACTATCACCGGCAACAGGGTGTATCTTTGGCGGTGAGATTGACTTTAATCATCCGCATATTGGACGTCAGCGTTACGAAACAAAATTGGTGAACGGGAATTTCCGTCATGATATCGCAGAGGCCCGCACTTTTGGCTTTCTTCAAGAGGTTGAGTGGATGCGCTCCAATGGTTTGGCTCTTGGCGGTTCTTTGGATAATGCCATTGTTCTCGATGATGGAAAGGTTATGAACCCGGGCGGTCTTCGTTTCCACAATGAGTTTATCCGTCATAAGTTGCTTGATGCTATCGGTGATTTATATCTGGCCGGAGCCCCTATCTTGGGAGCATATGATTCGCACCGTGCCGGTCACGCAATGAACAACAAGCTTTTGCGTGCTCTTTTTGCCGACCCGGAGGCTTATGTGATTATTGATATGAGTGCAGATCTTGATCAGGGGCAAAATGGAGCCATGATTGATCTGTCCGATTCTGAAGCCGGGACGGTTTACGCGTAAAAAGTTTTAGGCACATAAAACGGCATAAAATTACCCTTACCCTTTATTTCAGCAGTAAAGATGTTTAAATCTATAAGGATGTATGACATCAAGGAGAGATAAGCTTATGCGTTTATCAAAATATATTCTATTGGCGTTTTGTGCTTCATTTTTAGCATCCTGCTCTAGCTTCAATTTTGATAAAGAAGAGGTGCAGGAAGAGGAGAGTGTTGAGGTTTTGTATAACCGCGCTGCCAATGCTCTTGATGCCGGAGAATACGCCGATGCAACGAAATATTTTGAAGAGGTAGAAAGGCAGCACCCTTACTCTCAATGGTCCACACAGGCTCAACTTATGGCGGCTTATGCGTCCTATAGAGACCAACGTTATGACGAAGCGATATTCGCGCTTGACCGGTTTATCGAACTTCACCCAGGCAGTAATAAAATCGATTATGCCTATTATTTACGGGCCATCAGTTTTTATGAGCAGATTTCGGATGTCAGGCGCGATCAGGCTATGACAAAATCCGCTATGGAAGCCTTGGATCTTCTGATCAACCGATTCCCGGAGAGTAAATACCGCCGTGATGCCGTCCTAAAAAGAGATCTGACATTGGATCACTTGGCCGGTAAAGAAATGGAAATCGGGCGTTATTATCTGGATCGTGGGGAAATTAACTCGGCCATTAATCGCTTTAAAATTGTTATCAAGGATTATGACACGACATCCCACACGCCGGAGGCCTTGTACCGCCTTGTGGAATCCTTCCTCACTCTTGGCTTGAGGCAAGAAGCGCTCAGAATTGCAGCCGTCTTGGGATATAATTTCCCGGGCAGCAAATGGTATGAGAGAGCCTATGCTTTGATGGATGATGAAGAGCGCGCAAAGCTCTCTGCGGAGCGGGGTTTCTTGGATAGAACTTTAGATAGTCTCTTGAGAGATGATTAGGAAAAGGCCCGGCAATGCTAGCCTCACTATCGATACAAAATGTTGTCCTGATAGAAAAACTCACAATCGAATTTGAACAAGGCTTGTGTGCGCTAACGGGCGAGACGGGGGCTGGAAAATCTATTTTGCTGGATTCCTTGGGCTTGGCTCTCGGCATGCGTGCGGAGAGTTCACTTGTCCGAAAAGGATCCGATAAAGCCCAGGTAAGCGCTGTTTTTACGCTTTTGCCTGATCATCCTCTCTTTGCGTATTTAAGGGCACAGGATTTAGAATGTGATCCGGGGGAAGAAATTGTCCTAAGGCGCTCGCTTACCGCGGATGGGCGCAGCCGTGCCTTTGTTAATGATCAGCCCGTCAGCGTCAGCACCTTAAAGGCGCTTGGGGAAATGCTGATAGAAATTCATGGCCAATTTGACACACGCGGCCTTCTTAACCCGTCCAATCATGGGGCAATGCTTGATGAATATGCGGGGCTGGATAACGGCCCGCTCGCACAAGCTTGGCAGGCATGGCAGGAGGCGGAAAGCGCATACAGGGCCATGCTGGCTCAATCGCAAAAGGCACAAGAGGATGAGGAGTATTTAAGGCAATCTGTCCATGATCTGGATGCTCTTGAACCCAAGGAGGGGGAAGAGCAAAGCCTGGCCATGTTGAGGGAGCGTCTTATGCACCGTGAAAAGGTTATGGATGGCTTGAATGAAGCTTATAATATTCTGGACCATGACGGTGGGGCTCCGCAAAAAGCTGCCGCCATTATCGACCGCATATCCGCCAAAGCCGGGCAAGAGCCGAGCGCAGAGATTATAGCGGCTTTGGATAGAGCGTCTGCAGAAATTGATGAGGCAATAGCTTTGATAAGCTCGCTGAGCGCGGATATGAATGAATCGGAGCATGATTTAGAAACAATCGATGATCGTCTTTTTGCCCTAAGGGCACAGGCCCGCAAACATGGTTGTGACGTCGATGCCTTGGCTGCCAAGAGGGATGAATTGGCCAGCCAGCTTGATCTGATCGAAAATCAGGATCAACATTTAGAGCAGCAAAAAAGAAAAACGCTTCAACTGCGCGATGATTACATGAAAGAGGCTCAGGCAATATCCGCAAAGCGCTCAGATGCGGGAGATAAGCTCAGCCAATTGGTGCAGAAAGAATTGCCGCCCCTTAAGCTGGATAAAGCGCGTTTTGTTGTAACACTTGAGCAAAAGCAGGAAGATGAATGGTCAGCGCAAGGAATGGATCGCGTGCGTTTTGTGGTTGCCACCAATCCGGGCGCTGAACCCGGGCCATTAAATAAAATCGCCTCAGGCGGTGAGCTGTCGCGCTTTATGCTGGCCTTGAAGGTCGTGATGGCCGAAACAGGGACTGCGCCGACATTGATGTTTGATGAGGTGGATGCCGGTATTGGCGGTGCAACGGCCGATGCCGTGGGTGAGCGTTTATCCATGCTTTCAAGGTCACGCCAGATAATGGTTGTCACGCATGCGCCGCAAGTGGCGGCCAGAGCGTCACACCATTATATTGTGCGCAAAGATGGCATTGATGAGGTGAAAACAAATGTTGTGCATCTCAATGATGTTTCCCAGCGCCGCGAAGAGATTGCACGCATGTTGGCGGGGGCAACCATTACGGATGAGGCGCGTGCTGCGGCTAAAAAACTATTGGAGAATGTAGCATGAATAATGACAATAGTTATGGAACGCTTTTTCATTCTGAAGAGATTGAAAAGGAATATAAAAGCTTAATTCAAAAGCTTGGCCATTATGATCGTTTATATCATGAACTTGATAAGCCTGAAATTACTGACCATGAATACGATATAATGAAAAAGCGCATGCTTGAGCTTGTTAAGGAATACCCTGATTTGTCAACTAAGGCTGCAGAAAAAGTTGGGGCAAAACCTGCCAAAGGCTTTGAGAAAGTAAAACATGCCTTACCAATGCTTTCCTTATCTAATGTTTTCTCAGAAGAGGATTTGGAAGATTTTATTGAACGCACCAAGCGTTTTCTTAACATAGGTCAGGATCAATCCCTATTGATTTTGGCAGAGCCTAAAATTGATGGTTTGTCGTGCTCTTTGCGTTATGAGGATGGTCATCTGGTTATGGCGGCAACGCGCGGCGATGGAGCCGAAGGCGAGAATATCACAGCCAATGTTAAAACAATCTCGGATATTCCTCAAAAGCTCACGGGGAATGTGCCTGCTATATTGGAGGTAAGGGGCGAAATTTACATGGCGCGTTCTGCATTTGAGGAGCTCAATAAAAAACAGGAAGAGGCAGGTAAGCAAAAATTTGCCAATCCAAGAAATGCCGCAGCCGGATCTGTTCGCCAGCTTGACCCGAGTGTAACAGCATCTCGAAGTTTACAATTTTTTGGTTATGCTCTGGGCGAAGTGAGTGAACCATTATCGGACAGCCAAGAGGGCATTCGCAAAAAATTACAAGAGGCAGGCATCCCGACCACCCCCTCTTATTTGGGGGATGCTGTAGATGGTATTATGAGCTATTACCAGGCGGTCTTGGAGGAGCGCCCCGATCTGGATTACGAAATTGATGGTATTGTTTACAAGGTAAACGACTTGGTTTTGCAAGAGAGGTTGGGCTTTGTTGCACGTGCACCGCGCTGGGCCACGGCACATAAATTTCCAGCCGAACGTGCCATAACGGTTATTCGGGGCATTGATATCCAGGTGGGGCGAACGGGTGCACTCACCCCAGTGGCTCGCCTGGAGCCCATAACAGTAGGCGGTGTTGTTGTGTCCAATGCAACGCTACATAACGAAGATGAAATCGCTCGTAAGGATGTTCGTATTGGCGATCATGTTGTGATCCAGCGCGCTGGTGATGTTATCCCTCAAATTGTTGAGGTGGTTATGGATAAAAGAGCCGGGGATGAAATACTGTTTGAATACCCGGATCACTGTCCTGTTTGTAATTCCGTAGCCTTGCGTGAAGAGGGGGAAGCGGTTCGCAGATGCACTGGCGGGTTGATTTGTTCGGCGCAAGCTGTGGAGCGCCTGAAACATTTTGTCTCACGTCTGGCGTTTGATATTGACGGGCTGGGGGCCAAGATAATCGAGCAATTTTGGGAAGAGGGGATTGTTAAAGACCCTACTGATATTTTTAAGCTTCAGCAAATTAATGAGTCACTTGATCCACCTTTGCAATCGCGCGATGGTTGGGGAGAGCAATCCGTGAAGAATCTGTTTGAGGCCATTGATAATAAGCGTGTCATTGCATTGAACCGCTTTATCTATGCGCTTGGTATTCGTCAAATCGGGGAGGCCACCGCCAAACGCTTGGCAGCTGCCTATGGCGACTTAGAGCATTTGCGCATGGCTATGATAAGTGCTCAAAATCATGAAAGCGAAGCCTATCATGCCCTTCTTGACCTCGAAGATATAGGTCCCGCTGTTGCCGGAGATTTGATTGGGTTCTTTGCGGAGCCGCATAATCTTGAAATATTAGATGCTCTGGCCGATATACTGGATATTCAGCCCTATGAACACACCACATCATCGGACAGTCCTGTCGCAGGAAAAGTTGTTGTGTTTACGGGGACGCTAACACTGATGACCCGCGCTGAAATAAAGGCAAAAGCTGAGAGCCTTGGGGCTAAAGTTAGCGGATCTGTGTCATCCAAAACAGACTATCTTGTGGCCGGAGAAAATGCCGGTTCTAAACTGACCAAAGCAAAAGAGCTTGGTGTGACAGTTTTAAGTGAACAGGATTGGGCAGATTTAATTGGTTGAAACTAACCAATAGTGTCGCTGCGCAGCTTTTCCAACCTATCCATGCATTTTTCAATTTCAGGTGGATAATCGCGGCGTTCTATAAATTCACCACCACCTGAATTACGGGTAATGGAAATTTCCAAGGCTTGCGTTAATGTCTCTGAAACGGCTAGATCGTTTTGTTCAAGAGCCAATTCAAGGGCTTCTAAAATACGGTCGCTGAGACGGGATTGATTTGCGTTTTCCATTAAATTTGCCTTCTCTGATAAATCAATTAATTTGCACTGGCCTTATTTTGCACATTCTGCGTCGCTTTTTCAATAAGTGAGAAATAGCGCTTAAGATAAGCATCACGAATACTATCTATTTCTACCAGAAGTTCGTGCTGTGCGCCCGTAAACTCGACCAATTCAGCATGCGGCAGCATGTTATATGCGCGGCGTATTTCATCATTATCAACCAATCCCTCTTTTTCGGCAACACCGATAAAGACAGGAACCTTTACCTGATCCAACACATCCGGTTTGAAAAGCGCGGCGCATGATTTCAGGGCCTCATCCACCCAGCCATAGGTGATAGCACCAAGCCGCAATTCTTCATCGGCAAGGCTCCATTTATGGTGAAGCTTTCCACGAATAGGATCGCTGGAAAAAATATCAATCCCCTCTTTGCCGCGCAAATGCTCATTCCAATCCATGCCGCCAAGCACATATTTTTCCGAGAAAAAATTATTCATAAAGGAAGAAATGTGATGGCGAATATCCTTGGGAAGAGCCGCCACGGCCTTTATACCAAACATAGGCGCGCTCAGGCCGATGGCCTTAAATGTATGGGGGTGTTCAATCGCATAGCGTATACCAAGATTACCCCCCATAGAGTGCGCCAACATAAATAATGGTCCCTTATCGGGGACATATTGTGTGATGAGTTCATGCAAATCGGCAACATCCTCCTCGAACGGATCCGCATGGCGTTTATGCGTGTTATCCATATAACGCGAGGATTTGCCCTGACCTACCCAATCAATACAAACATAGCCATAGTTTTTGTCATAGATATCATGGGCCAGTTCATAATATTTTTCTGCGAATTCCGATAAGCCCGGCAAATGAACAATGATGCCTTTCGGGTTTTCGGGCATATAGAGCGCATAGCGAATTTTGCGCAGACGCTGCGTTCCTTTACGCTCAAAAAAATTAAATATGTAGCCTTCGGGTTTGTAAAAACGTTGGTCGAGGCCGGGGGGAATATTTTTATGCTCATTCATGAGGAGTATGATAGTTCATTTTGAGTGAAGAATGAAATAAATATACAATGCCGCACTAGCGGTGATGAGGACCCCACAGGTTGAGGGCGCGTTGGCTTTGTTCGGAGGCCGGAGAATGAAAGGAAAGCTGATCTGCCTTTTGTGGGGGGCGGACATTATGAACTGCAGGGGCGAAGCGGTT
>CAZTBB010000028.1:0-12848 GCA_964611755.1 uncultured Pseudobdellovibrionaceae bacterium | reverse complement strand
TCTAAGACGTCTGGTACTTCCTGCATAAGGGTCTTGCGTAAATATTTCGGTTAAGCCTTGGTCATTTTTTCGTGAGCATAACCGCGTTTCTCCCATCGGAGGTAAAAGCGAGCCTTGAGGAAGAGGCGAGGCGCTTTGAAAGGCAGGGGTTGATCTATGGCTGTCGCCTTTTTTGCAGCTTTGCTTTTGAGCACGAATAGCTTCTAGATCTATTATATTATCAGACATAGTTCACTCGAGTAGGGGGGGTGATTCCTATTCCATGGCTTTAATAATGTTCTCTGTCATCGCCTTGGCATCATCCAAAAGCATCATCGTGTTCTCTTCAAAGAAGAGTGGGTTATCAATGCCGGCATACCCAGACCCCATAGAGCGCTTAACAAAGAGAACCGTTTTGGCTTTTTCAACGTCCAGCACAGGCATGCCATAAATAGGCGAGCTGGAGTCATTCTTGGCGGCCGGGTTTGTAATATCATTGGCTCCGATTACATAGGCCACGTCGGCTTGTGCAAATTCGCGGTTGATATCTTCCATTTCAAACACCTCGTCATACGGTACATTCGCTTCGGCTAAGAGCACGTTCATATGGCCCGGCATGCGTCCGGCAACAGGGTGGATCGCGTATTTCACATCCACACCTTCAGCCTTCAAAATATCGGCCATTTCACGTAAGGCATGCTGTGCCTGAGCAACGGCCATTCCATAGCCGGGCACAATAATAACCTTCGATGCGTTCTTCATGATGTAGGCCGCATCGTCGGCGGCGCCGATCTTGGCGTTACGGTCACCATGATCCTGAGCCGCGCCGCTGGATTGCTCTCCGCCAAAGCCACCAAGCAATACAGAGATAAAGGAGCGATTCATGCCCTTGCACATAATGTAGGATAGGATCGCACCGGAGGCACCGACAAGGGCGCCGGTGATAATCAATAGATTGTTATGCAGGGTAAAGCCGATACCGGCAGCGGCCCAGCCAGAATAAGAGTTTAGCATAGACACAATGACGGGCATGTCCGCACCGCCAATCGGGATAATCATCAATACACCAAGTGCGAAGGCCAGCAGCACAATAGCCCAGAAATAGAAGCTTGCATTTGTGACACAAAGGAGAAGGATGAGCACAACAAGCAAGATACCAAGAGCCGCATTTAATTTGTGTTGCCCGATAAATGTTACCGGCTTACCGGAAATGGTCCCTTGTAACTTACCCCAGGCTATGATGGAGCCCGTGAAAGTGAGAGCACCAATAGCAGCCCCCAAAGACATCTCAATAAGACTTGCCAGCTTGATATTGCCGGTTTGCCCGATACCAAAACTCTCAGGATTATAAAAGGCAGCTGCAGCAACGAACACAGCAGCCAGACCAACCAAAGAGTGGAAGGCCGCCATTAATTGTGGCAAGGAGGTCATTTCAATTTTATTGGCAATCACGGCACCAATTGATCCGCCGACCATGATCCCGAGAATAATGAGAACATAAGAAGATACCTGCGGAAGCAGGAGGGTTGTCACAATAGCCAGCCCCATACCAACCATCCCAAAGAGGACGCCTTGGCGGGCCGTTTCCGGGTGAGATAAGCCGCGTAGCGAGAGAATAAACAATACGGCAGAAACCAAATAAGTGAGGGATGCGATTGTATCCATGATTTAGGCCCCCTTCTTTTTAAACATATGAAGCATGCGGCGTGTAATAATAAATCCGCCAAAAATATTCACTGAGGCCAGCACAACTCCAAGAAACGCAAGAAGCTTTGAGAAGTTGTCCTCCGCACTGCCTAAAGCAATAATTGCTCCGACAATAATCACAGAGGATACAGCATTTGTAATGCCCATTAATGGTGAGTGAAGGGCGGGAGTAACACGCCAAACGACATGATAGCCAACAAAACAGGCCAGAACAAAAACCGTTAAACCGGTAATGATATAGGGATCGGAAGCATGTTCCGCCAGATTGGCATCGGCCAATGACTGGCTCGCTTCTACGGCCAGATTTGCCGCCTTCTCCGATAGTTCTTTTAAGGTGTTAGCGATATCAGCGGCGCTTTCACTAACATTTTTGGTTTCTGTGCTCATGAGGATGCCTTTTTCTTAGTCGCTGGTTTCTTTGTTGATGTCTTTTTCGCAGTTGCTTTTGACTTTGTTGCCGGTTTTTTCTTGGCTGGCGCTTTTTTGGCCGGAGCTTTCTTGGCAGGTGCCTTTTGGGCAGGTGCTTTTTTTGTTTCAAAATTAGGGTGAACAATCTTACCACCATGAGTCAGTGTCAGGCCTTTCAGGATATCATCATCCATATCAAGCTTGATGGCTTTGCTCTCTTTATCAATAATCAGCGCGAGCAGATTATATACATTTTTGGCATAGAGCATGGAGGCATCGGCGGCCAATCGGCTGGGCACATTATTGTGCCCAATAAGGGTAACGCCGTGTTTTTTAACAACCTTACCGGCTTCCGAACATGCGCAGTTTCCGCCAGTCTCAACGGCTAAGTCCACAATCACCGAGCCGGCTTTCATGGATTTAACCATGCTCTCACTTATGAGTTCAGGTGCCGGCCGTCCTGGGATCAGAGCGGTTGTAATGACAATATCCTGTTTTGCAATATGTTCTTCGACAAGAGCCGCTTGTTTCTTTTTGTAGGCGGCGGACATTTCTTTGGCATATCCGCCTGCTGTCTCGGCTTCCTTGAACTCATCATCCTCGACGGCAATAAAGCTTGCGCCGAGTGATTCAACTTGCTCTTTTGCGGCAGGGCGTACATCGGTGGCGGAAACGACCGCACCCAATCGTCTGGCTGTTGCGATTGCCTGAAGGCCGGCAACGCCAGCGCCCATAATAAACACTTTGGCAGGGGGGATTGTGCCTGCGGCCGTCATCATCATGGGGAAGGCTCGGCCATAATGTTCACAGGCATCCAAAACAGATTTGTAGCCCGCAAGGTTGGATTGTGAGGACAGCACATCCATGGCCTGAGCGCGGGTTATGCGGGGAACCATCTCCATCGCGAACAGCGTAACATCGGATTTGGCGGCTAAATCTATGAGTGGCTTATTGTTAAACGGGTTCACCAAACTCACGGAAATTGATTTTTTGGGATATTTTTTCAGTTCATCTGTCGTCGGCGGTTGAACCTTAAGGATAATATGGGCTCCTTTTAAGGTGTCGGCAACAGAGTTGCCAATCGTTGCGCCGGCCGCTTTAAAGTCGGCATCTGCAATTGAAGCATTTATGCCGGCGCCTTTTTGAATGGTTAGAGACGCTCCAAGATCTTTAAGCTTTTTAACCATGTCCGGTGATGTCGCAACGCGCTTCTCATCGGCGTGTGTTTCACTCAAAACTGCAATTTTGATCCCCATAAGGTGTGTCCTTATCCTTGTTCCTGAATGGTATGAGAATGCAACATTCAAAAACAAATGTGAAGTCTTGACTATATTTATCCCAAGATATGCGAGATCTTTATGTTGTAGCAAAGCCTTCGTTTGAAGGGAGCGCTTGCCATGCGACCCAAATTCTTATAGATTTAAGAGTGCTTGCCTTGTTCTTGGCGGGTAGCTAGTCTTTGTATTAATTCTAATTTTCGGGCCGCGCCCAATGAAAAATCGATTTTACAGCTTACTGTTCTTATCAGCCTTTATGGTGCCGGCGTCTGTGCAGGCAACATCGGTTGAGGATGCAGTTATTGCCGCACTGAATTACCACCCGTCGATCGAGGCGGCAAGTCAGGCTGCAGATGCGGCCGAACAAGATAAGCGGGAACAGAAAGCCGGGTTTTTTCCGGAGGTAACCGTGAGTGCACAAACAGGGCGCATGTTTGCAGATAACGCAACATCGCGTGGTTTGGTCACAACACGCGGGGAGGCATATTCAAACATCAATGAGGGGAGTATTTCCCTTACCCAGCCTGTTTTTGATGGTTTCTCTACCATGAACCTTTATGACGCATCCAAAGAACGTAAAAAGGCAGCGCTGCTGAGTGTTAGTGATGTTAAGGAAAACATAGCCCTGCGGGCGGCACAGGCTTATTTGGAGGTGATGCGTGCGCGCTCAGCTTTGAAAATTCTTTATGCCCAGCAAAATAAGCTGGAAGATTTTAAATCCAAAATTTCTGCTATGGTTAATGAGGGTGCTGCGGATGATTCCGAGCTTAAGCAAGCCGAAGATATGAGCTTAATGCTCTTGTCCATGGTTGCTGATTTTGAAGGTCAGCTCGTTGGCGCAGAGGCGCAATATCTGGAAGCAATTGGCAATGCTCCATCTGCGGATATGTCGAAACCCCTCGTGAAAAAATCGGATATACCGGAAACGCCTTTGGATGCCGTTAATTATGCCAAGAATAATCATGCTCTGATCCAAAAGGCGATGCTGGATTCGCGGGCTGCAAAATATGATAGTGAAGCAGAGCGCGCGCAGTTTTTTCCAACGCTGGATGCTGAGTTATCTTACCTGAAAAGTGAGAAGCGCGAGGAGATCGGCGGCGAATCGGAAGATGCCAGGGCGGTATTGAAGCTTGGCTGGAATATGAATGCAGGCGGCGCTGAGTTCGCGCGCGTTCAACGAAGCAAACATAAAAGAAATGAGGCTGCTGCGACGGCTCGTGATACAAGGCAGCAAGTCGAACGTGATGTCAGGATTGCTTTTTCACAATATAAAACAGCTGAAAAGCGTCTTGAGGTTGTGCGTGAAAGGGTGCGCGTTAGCCAGGACTTATTCAGAACATACCAGTCTCAATTTGAGGCCGCTAAAATAAACCAGCTTCAGTTAATGCAGGCTGACTTTGCATTGTTCAATGTCAGGCTCGAGGCGCTCAACACTGAATATTCGGTTCTTGGCTCTCAATATGCCGTCTTGGCAAGTATGGGGCGCCTGAAAGAGGCGTTATCATTACAAGGGGGATAAGGTGAGTCCGCCCGATAAGAAAACACCGCAAACATCGAAATTGTCGCCAAAAGACGATAAGAAAATTATCCAAAAGGATGACCCGCTTTTATCGTGCCTTGTTTTTTTGACAGGGTTTTATGGGCGCTCTAAATCTGCGGAATCGCTTCGTGCAGGGCTGCCTTATGATGAGCGCGGCATGAGCCCGAAGGTCTTTTGTGAATCTGCTGAACGCCTCGGCATTAAAACCCAGGTTGTACATAGGGATGATATTCAGAAAATTCCCGAGGCCGTTTTGCCTGTTGTGCTGATTTGTGATCATGATACGGCTGTTATCCTCTTGAAAAGGGATGAAAATGAAGCGCTTATTTATGCCCCCAAGGACAACAAAAAGGTGACAATCTCTTTATCAGAGCTGAAAGACAAATATGCGGGCTATGCTATTTTTGTTCAGCCGCGCTCGGAATTTCATAACCCTGACACAGTCCATAAAAAAGATGCGGATCGTCACTGGTTCTGGAGCGTGGTAGAGGAAAATAAGGGGATTTACATGATGGTTATGATAGCGGCCATTTTTGTAAACTTGTTTGCCCTGGTGAGTCCGCTATTCATTATGAATGTGTATGACCGTGTTATTCCCAATAATGCGATAGAGACAGGTTGGGCGCTTGGGATTGGTGCTTTAACGATCTTTGTGTTTGATCTTATTTTAAGGACATTGAGGGGCTATTTAATTGATATTGCCGGGCGGCGCATTGATGTTATTGCCGCGCGCCGCATTTATGATCAGGTGCTTAATATGCAGATTGGCGGCAAACCAAAATCAAGCGGGGTGTTTGCCAATATGCTGCGTGATTTTGATACTGTGCGCGACTTTTTTACCTCGGCAACAATTACCGGACTGGTTGATTTGCCCTTTACCCTGCTGTTCTTATTTGTGATTTACCAAATAGGCGGGGGTATAGCGTTCTTGCTTGTGATGCTGATTATGGCCGTTTTGATGGTTGGATATATCACTCAGTTCCCCCTGAAGGCACTTGTGCGTAAGGCGACACAAAGCTCTGAGGCCAAACATGGGCTGCTGGTTGAAACCATTCAGGGACTTGAGACAATCAAATCCATTGTTGCAGATGGTCGTTTTCGTGCGAAATACGGTGATCATGTTGCCGAGAGTGCGGCCTACGGGCAAGGTACGCGTTTTGTCTCCTCGATTGGTGTGAATGTTGCCTCCTTCGTTCAACAGACGGCATCCATTATGGTGGTTTTGATGGGTATGTATATGGTTCAGGACGCGGCCTTAACTGTTGGTGGCCTTATTGCTTGTGTGATTTTGGCTGGCCGTGCCATAGCGCCGATCGGGCAAGTTGCAAATTTGATGACCCGCTATCATCACGCGAGTTCGGCACTGAAAACGGTTGAAAATATCATGCAGATGCCTGTTGAAAGGCCACAGGATAATAATTTTTTGCACAGGCCGGAGTTGCAGGGAAAAATTACATTTGATCAGGTGAGTTTTGCTTATCCGGGAACGGATCGTAAGATTTTAAACAATGTGTCCTTTACCATTCACAAGGGTGAGAAGGTTGGTATTATTGGCCGCGTTGGTTCAGGCAAGAGTACAATTGCCCGCATTATGATGGGGTTATACGCCCCTAATGAGGGAACAACATTGATTGACGATACCGATTACCGTCAAGTGGACCCGGCCGATTTGAGGCGCCATGTGGCCTATATCGCACAAGATGTTGTGCTGTTTAGCGGTACGGTCAGGGATAACATCGCCGCAAGCATTCCACAGGCAACAGATGAAGATATCCTGAAGGCAGCAAAGATGGCGGGGGTTCATGATTTTATATCAAGGCATCCTATGGGCTATGATGCGCCCATCTGGGAACATGGCGAAGGGGTGTCCGGCGGACAACGTCAGGCAATAGCGCTTGCGCGGGCAGCACTTCTAAAGCCGGAGGTGCTTGTTTGTGATGAGCCGACAAATGCCATGGATACGCAATCCGAGGCAGCCTTTAGGCAATATGTGCAAAAGGATATCAAGGACAGCACACTTATTTTGATAACCCATAAGCAAAGCTTGATGGATATTGTCGACCGCCTGATTTTAATTGATCAAGGCAATGTTGTTTTGGATGGCAAGCGCGATGAGGTTATCGCAGCCTTGAGTAAAGGGAAGGTACAGGTGCCCGGATAGACGCATTTTGTAAAGAGTAAGATTGTGAAGAGAATACTAAAAAAATTGGGGTTCAAAGACGATGATTTAAAGTTTTTAGCTTTGAATTTTGAACCTGATGATACGGATTTCATGTCAGAATTGGAGGCAGCATCCAATTTGCGCCCGACCGGTGCCTCAATCTTGCTGCTCTATTCAATTGTAGGCCTTATTCTTTTGGGGGTGATCTGGGCATCCCTATCGCAGGTTGAACAAATTACAAGAGGATCCGGCCAAGTTGTCCCTTCACAGGAAATTCAGGTTGTCCAATCACTTGAGGGGGGGATTTTGCGTGAATTGCTTGTGCGTGAGGGGGAGTTGGTTGAAAAAGGCGAAGTTCTCCTGCGTATAAGTGATGTACAATTTTCTTCAGAGGAACGCGGTACAGAGGCGCGTGCCCTGCGCCTTCGTGCAAAAAAGGCGCGCTTAACAGCGGAAGCGAATGGGGAGGATTACAGCGTTCCTGATGATATACGTGAGAGCGCTCCGCGTATCGCAGAAAATGAGAGAGCGTTATTTGCCTCACGGCAAAAGGAGCTTGCTTCGGCTGTATCCATACTAAATGACAAAATCACAGCATCGAAAGCACAGTTGTCAGAGTTGGAGACTCAGCGTGTGCGTATGATTGAGAGCAGGCGGCTTCTGAAAGAAGAGCTTGATATCACCAAGCAAATGGTCGCAAAGCGCGCTGTACCAAAATTAGAAGAGATCAGGCTGCAACGGGAATATAATGATATATCCGGCCAGATTGATGCCATTGAAGATCAGCGTGGCGTGTTGGAGGCGGAATTGGCATCCTCAGAGAAAGAGCGAGATAGCCAGTTGGATAAATTTAAATCACAGGCACTTGGCGAATTAAATGATGTCAGCGCTGAAATTTCAGCCTTAGAAGAAAATCTTAAATCGATCGGTGATCGTGTGGATCGTGCGGAGGTCAGAGCGCCAGTTGATGGCATCGTTAATAATCTTGCAATCACAACAATTGGAGGGGTGGTTGAGCCCGCAATGCCGCTGGTTGAGATAGTCCCAATTGATGATGAGCTTAAAATCGTAGCAAAGGTAGCCCCCAGTGAAATTGCATTTATTCACCCGGGACAAGAGGTGAAAGTAAAGGTGACGGCTTATGATCCTCAGATTTATGGTTCATTGCCGGGCACTTTGGAGCGCATTGGGGCGAATAGTGTTACGGATCGTGAGGGGAATATTTTCTTTGAAGTTGATATTAGAACAGAAAAAAATTACCTAGGCTCAGCCGATAGGCCTTTGCCGATCACCCCCGGTATGGTGGCGGATATTGAGGTGATTACAGGGAAGAGAACAATTCTGGAATATTTGCTTAAACCTTTATTGCGTGCCCGCGACCGCGCCTTTACGGAGCGATAGGCATGCTAGAGCGGATATTATCCAATAAAATTCTGCAGTTTATCATTTTATTCTCATTGTTGGTCTTTGCCGTCACAATGAGTTTTTCTGATGCCCGTTGGCGCCAGCAAATCCGCAATTTCACATTTGATAATTACAATATTTTTCAACCCCGCCAAAGCACCGGAGATGTGGTTATTGTTGATATCGATGAGGCATCATTGAAGGTGGCAGGGCAGTGGCCTTGGCCGCGGACTGTGATGGCTGATGTGATAACAAAGCTTCATGAGTTGGGCGCGAAAGCGATTGTATTTGATATTGTTTTTGCCGAAGAGGACCGGACATCACCGGAAAAAGTTGCGGAGAGCTTGAGCCGCGAGGAGAACCTCACCTCTTTGGTTGAGCAAATGAAAGAATTGCCAAAGAATGATCACATCTTTGGCAAGGCGATTAAGGATGCCGGTAATGTTGTCACGGCCTTTTCCTTTACCAATGATTTTACCTCAGCCTCCCCGCGCTTAAAGGGTATTTTCCGCGGCAAAAATCTTGATCGCTTTGTTCCAAAGCTCAGAGGTGTGTCGGCGAATTTGCGGGAAATCACAAAAGGCGCAGCAGGCAATGGCAGCTTCTTTGTATCAACGGATACGGATGGCATTATTCGGAGGGTTCCTATGCTTGTCGGGCACGCCAAGCCGGATAGCTCCATCATCAGTGTTTACCCCTCATTGAGCTTGGAAACAATTCGGGTTGTTTCAGGGGAGCGCGGCGGCCGCGTTTTATTGGCCGATGAGCGTTATGCGGAATTGGACCCACAACGTTTTGGCGTGAGCGGTATTCAAGTGGGCCGCGAGAGCCCGGTCTTTATTCCAACCAATGCCCGCGGAGAATTCCTTGTTTACTTCGCAAAGTCACAAAAAAACTGGTATGTCTCGGCTGTTGATATTCTTGCAAACACCGTAAATGCGGAGAGGATCAAAGACAAAATTGTTATGATCGGAACAAGTGCAGTTGGCCTGAAAGATATTCGTTCAACGCCACTTGAAACTTTTGTTCCAGGCGTTGAGGTGCATTTAAATATCGTTGAACAAATTCTGTCCGGCAATTATCTTTTCCGTTCGATAGAGGCCGAGGGGGCCGAGGCTTTTGCTATTCTGATCTCAGGCTTGCTTATGATTGTTCTGGCACCTTTTATGGGGGCCTTTGCGCAGGCTGTGATGTTGGTTGTTATGATTTCCGGTGCATTTGCCGTTGGTTGGTATCTCTTTACACAGCATGGTATTTTACTGGATGTAACCTATCCAGTTCTATCAACTCTGGTCATTTTCTTACTTTCAACCATGCTGACCTATTTGCGTAGCGAGCTCGAGAGGCGGCATGTCAGAGAGGCCTTTGGTCTGTATATTTCTCCTGATTTCATGGAAGAGCTGACCAATAACCCCGATAAGCTGGAACTTGGCGGCGAGATCAGAGAGTTATCGGTGATGTTTACCGATATCAGACGTTTTACAACAATATGTGAAGGACTCAGCCCGGAAGAAATTATCCAGCTCATGAATGACTTCCTCACGCCGATGTCTGATCTGGTGATGGAGAATAGGGGCACGATTGATAAATATATGGGCGATGCGATGATGGCGTTCTGGAATGCGCCATTGGATGACGAATTTCATGCACGCCATGCTTGCTTGACGGCTCTTGGCATGCAGGCCGCTCTTGATCCGATCAACAAAGAGGTCAAGAGAAAGGCAGAGGAGTTGGGCAAAGAGCCGGTCTTGTTGAATGCTGGGATTGGCATTAATTCGGGGCCATGTGCGGTCGGGAATATGGGCTCCAAGCAGCGCTTTGCGTATTCAACATTGGGGGACGCCGTAAATTTGGCCGCACGCCTCGAAAGCCAGACCAAGGCCTATGGTGTTGATATTCTTATCGGCGAGAGCACCTATAAGGCGGCCAATGAATTGGCCGCCCTCGAACTTGATCTCATTCAAGTAAAGGGGAAAACCGAGCCCACGCGTATTTTCACATTACTAGGCGATAAAACGCTTGCCGATGATAAAGATTATATGAGTTGGAAGGCGGATCATGATGCAATGATGCGCAGCTATCGCAGTGCGAATTTTGAAGAGGCGATCGGCATGATGGAAAAATGCAAAGAGATCTCCAAAGGCCGCTTGGACCATTTCTATGATATGTATATGGAGCGCGCGAAAGACCTGTCTCGAACAACCCTGCCAGAGGGTTGGGAAGGCGTTTACATTGCAACCTCAAAATAATGATCTTTACAAAATTTGACCGGCATTTGATGCGTCGAGTAGGACAGTATCAATTTGAAGCGTGTAGCCACCAAATTCAAATTGCTCTGCAGACCCGATATTTGTGAGTGTAACAGAGCCGTTATTGGTACCATCATCGGCCTCGTCAAGGGCGACTCTCAGCTCTTCTGGAGTATCCAAGCCACCTAAGGCAACAACAGAGCTCACCAGACCATTACCATCAAAATCAAGGCGTGCGGCTGAGTCAGTGGCTTGAATCTTAAAGATATGGCTATCGGCGTTTTGCATGATTTTGAAAATATCATCCATCCCAATCGTCAATGTTTGCGTTGTGCCGGTCATGCGCAGACCTTCAATGCCTTGAATTTCCATCGATCCGATCTGGCTAAGGTCTAGATCAGAAGAGAATTCAATAAAGTCATTGGTGCCGCTTCCACCATCAATGCTCAAGGCCCGGTTGTCCTTGATATCAAAGCTTTCGAAGTTTGCGCCATCGGCAACATAAATATTATTTCCATCGCTCCAAACACTATTGGCACCATCACCAATCGTCCCGATTTCCGTGAAAGCAGTGCCATCAAACTCAAGGATGGCAACACTGTTTCCGGCACCTGTTCTGGCTGCAAATATATAACCATTCTCCGCCCACAGATCCGTGTAAGGGCCATTTGTGGTATAGGCGGAGCCCACCTGAGTGAACGTAGAGCCGTCATGGGTGTAGGCAACAATGCCATCCGCGGATCCGGCGGTGAAGACATAACCGGAATCTGTGGCAACATCAACGATAGGGTCTGTTCCACCTGTCGCAGAGCCTGCCGCCGTGAAAGCAGATCCGTTAAATGTATAGGCCAGAAGGTCTGTGTTGTTTGTAACAAACACGGTGCCGCTAAACTCATCAACATGCACACTGGAGAGGGTGCCGCCAACGCTTACAGATGATCCGACCGTGCTAAGCGTTGTTCCATCAAATGTATAGGCCTGCAGGTTGTTTGAGGCATCGCCCGCATAAATATAGGCTCCGTCACCGGAAACAGCTCGTATATTACCGGCCACTGTTGTTATGTTTGAGAAGTTTGTCCCATCAAAATCAAGAACACTGATCCCATCGGCGCTTCGTGCCAGATAAATATACTGCCCATCGCTCCAAATATCAGTTGTATTTGTAGTATCTGTTGAGAAGCTATTGATTAAATTTCCATCATGATCGAAAGCGCGAATTTCTGCGGAGGCACCGACACCATCAATCGCATAGACAAAAAATTCATCACCGAAGACAAGTTCATATGAATTTGCGGCAGATGGACTATTTATATTTACCGCATCAAAGCCGGTATTCATATTGCCAAGATCAATAACATCATCCCCTGCACCGGCCTTAAATGTCAGGGCGTCATTACCATTTGCCAGAAGCGTATCATTACCGGCACTTCCTATTAGGGATTGGTAATCCTCGGATGCCCCAACGAGGCCCGCAGAGCCGTTATCATCATGACGAACGGCCTCAATCAAATGAATGTCGGCCGGGCTCACCGGGCCATCAATGATAGAAAGATTATCGATGGCGCCATTGAAATAATCCGTAGCATCAACAGATCGGCCAAGTGTCAGTGTCTTATCCCCTGTATAGCCGGTGGATAGAATATCTTGCAATACAAGTTCGCCATCGACATAAACGCTGCGCATCCCGGAGCCATCATCATAAGAAAT
The DNA here is from genome assembly GCA_964611755.1 of uncultured Pseudobdellovibrionaceae bacterium. GTDB lineage: Bacteria > Pseudomonadota > Alphaproteobacteria > Micavibrionales > Micavibrionaceae > CAZTBB01. The sequence continues at coordinate 416 of CAZTBB010000028.1, read as the reverse complement.
GGTGTAAGTATGCCAATCACCGGATGTTGTGCTGTAATGGTTGGTGTAAAGCTTATTGCCACCAAAATCGATGACCAGATTATCACTGGCATCAAACCCGAAGAACAATGCCGAGTTCAGGCCGCTTGTTCCGGCACTTAAGATGGCCTCTTGAGAACCTGTCGAACTTCTGCGTGCTTCAACCGTCATGGTAAAGGATTGACCGCTCAGATTGATCGCGGAATTTGTTTGCGCATATTCGCCAACACCATCAAACACAAGGGCATTGCCATCAAAACCGGGCTCAATTTGAATGCTGGCATCGCCATAGAATGTCAGGCTATTGCCGCCAGCCAAATCGGCCAGTGTTGTGCCCGAGCTTTCGGCAAAATTCCAATTATGAAATATGTTGGCAAACTCTCCCCTGTAAGACGCAT
>CAZTBB010000027.1:0-22880 GCA_964611755.1 uncultured Pseudobdellovibrionaceae bacterium | reverse complement strand
TAGAGAAAAACAGCGCTACATTTGCGATGATCAAAAATTCAATGATAATACTTGCCGACCATAAATAATGCCCCGGCCCAAAGTCACTTCCCTCAAGAGCCAATAAAGCCAGAGTAATAACAACACCGAATAGCAATGCCAAAATTGAAAAGCCCAGACTGTTTGATAGAATATAGGAAATACGCCCCAATGGCGCGGTTAAGAAATATTCGATTTCCTTCGTATCAAAGGCGCGCCGCACAAAAAAGACAATGAATAAAACAAGCCCTGCGACAACCAATAAACGGATGGATGACATGGCATAAACAAGAGCAAAACTTCCTTGTTCGACAATTGCGGAACTCCCCAGAAAAGCAGACATAGATAGAGCAACACCGATAGCAACCAAAAGAGAGATAACAAGCCTGTCTCTGATGGCTGCGGTGAGAACATACTTAACCAAGGGAGCAGAGATCATAAAACACTCTCCTGAGATGTGGTGTTATTCATTAGAGACGAAATGGACGGCGGTCCTTACCGAATGTCTTAAACAAATCACGGTCAGTGTTATGAATTGTATCACCCGGATTATCCAAAATCGTTGCTTTCAGAAGAATGACTAGCTCTGTTTTTGTAATTTCATCATCTTGTGATCGGAACAACCCACCAACCAAAGGCATTTCACCAAGAACAGGCACCGCCCGCTCTGTAAAGTTGGAGGTGTCCTGAAGCAATCCACCCATGACAACCGGCTGGCCGGAGCGCACCTGAATAACCGTATCAATTTCCTGCACATTCAGTTCGGGCACGAGAGATTCAACCCCCGAGATACCGCCCTGCGCGGTTACAAATTGAATCGCCGGATCAGGAATAGTATTCACAATGCGTGTCACAGTCGGACGTACCGCTAATGAAATCACACCGCGATCCAAATCAATCGATGGCTGAACATTAACCAGCACACCTTCAGGCACATTTCGAATATCACTATCGATATCTGTTTGCGTTGTTCCCTCATCAACGGTGGTATCAATATCGATTTCAAAGAACACACGGTTATTCGCCACATTCAACACGGCCGGCTGGTTATTCAAAACGGTCATACGCGGGCTGGCGAGTGCACGAATACCGCCAAATTCGGCCAAAGCCTGAACAACGGCTTCAATATCATTGCCCAGATACCCCACCATGAAGTTGTTACCATCAACCGCTGTGGATGGTCGTGTTGGCGCCGAGCCCGTAGCAAAACTGGTAGCCGTGATATTGAAGGCCTGGCTCCCGAAGCCAAGAATACCATCACCAGAGACAATATCGAGCGTTTGCCAATCAATACCGGCAGCAAACTGATCGGATAAGGTTACCTCAAGGATCTTGGCCTCGATTAGAACCTGCGCTGTCACAGAACGACGCAACAGCTCTAGATACTCGGCCACCCCCTTATGAGCTTTATCACTGGCAAATACACTAATCAGACCTGCCTGTTTGTTAACAGAAAAGCTTGGTAATTGCTGGGGTGTTGATCCGGTTTCACGCCCAACAGAAGTCGCAACACCAACACCGGACGACGGAACACTGAGACGAGGCGTATTCGGCGAGACCATGGCTGATGTCGCATTTCTCAATATTTGTTGTAAGTTTGTTTCCAATTCCCCCCAGAAATCAGCTGAACTCTCGGCTTCGGCTTTAAAGGACGATCCGGTATCCGCCCCCTCACCCGAAACAACGGCAATATCATTACGTACCGAGCTCTCGGATGTACGTATATAGCTCAGATAATCAATCCGGTAAGTCTTGCTGTAGGGGTTATCAAGCTCAATACGCAATACATCATCTTTAAAACGATAACGCAGACCTGCAATTTCAGAAATTCTTTCAACCACCTGATCCAAAGGGCGCTCCTTGGCGCTGAAAATAATTGCCCCTTCAATGCGTGGGTCCAGCTCAAGGTCATAATCCGCCTGCCGTGCGATCTCAAACAGCACATCACGCAGAGGAACGGACTGGTTCACTGTCACAGAAACAAGTGGCATGGGCTTTAAATTGGCTGGCATAGCCGCCACATATGGCTGTAATTTTGGAATTGACGGCTTCGCAAACTCTTTTACATCCTCAGTGATCTCAGGAAGGCGCGGCGCCAATGCATCACGATAATCCTGCACCTCAAGACTGGCCTCCCGGTCCGGCTTAAGCTGGTTACGTGCAAGGTCACACCCCGTCACAAAAAATAAAGACAATGCCAAAAATGCGTATACTGAAAATCTCATCATGTTATCCAAAAGCAGTGATTTACGTCCTCGATTCACAGGGAATCCATCGTGAATCATTAGAGCATAGGAATAACAGAGCCTTCAATAGCGTTTTGTCGGTTGTTGGAAATCAACAACAAGATTTTTCCTAATCCGCCAGCGTAATAAGGGATGTATCGACTTGCGTCAGTGTTTTACCCTTATCCTCATCCTCAATTAGGTCGGCTTGTTTAAGCAATATTTTCATATCCGATTGCTTATCGGCATGCAAAATCGCTGTTTCCTGATCAATAATGCCTCTTTGATACAGAGCAAGAATGGATTGATCAAATGTGCACATTCCATTGGCATTATTTTGTTCCATAATCTCTTTAACTTTGGCCATATGCCCTTTTAAAATCAGCTCCCGGACCAATCCTTCATTGATCATCACCTCAATGGCAGGTGCCAGCTTGTTCTCTTTTGATGGCAATAGGCGCTGCGAAATAATGGCCTTTAAATTCATCGAAAGATTTTGTCTGATTTGATTGCCCTGCTCTTCGGGGAACAAATTCACGATACGCTCAATCGCCTGATAGGAATTATTGGTGTGCAGCGTTGCCAAACATAAATGCCCTGTTTCCGCAATGGCCAAGGCCTGTTGCATGACGTCACGGTCTCTGATTTCACCCACCTGAATGACGTCAGGGCGCTGCCTCAAGGAATTCTTTATCGCATTGGAGAATGTCTCTGTATCCACACCGACTTCGCGCTGAGTAACAACACAGTTTTTGTGTTCATGGAAAAATTCAATCGGGTCTTCAATCGTAATAATATGCCCCCGGCTATTTGCATTCCGATAATCAATCATCGAGGCCAATGTCGTCGATTTACCCGAGCCCGTCATACCACAAACAAGAACAAGACCCCTCTTCTCCATTGAGAGTTTTTCCAGAACCATCGGAAGGCGAAGATCTGTAAAGCTCGGGATAACGGATATCACGCGCCGTATAACAAGGGCCGGCGCCTGTCTTTGTCTGAGCACATTCACACGAAAACGGCCAAACTCACCCATATCCAAGGCTGTATTGAGTTCCAGCTTAGTATCATATTCACGTCGCTGGCGCGTTGTCAGAACAGATGTAATAATATCCTGAAGATCCTCATAGGTCAGAGTCTTATCCGTATAAGGAATCATGCTCTCTTCCGTACGCAACATAGGCGGAGAGCCCACGGTCAAATAAAGATCACTTGCCTGGTGATCTTTCATCGCCTTGAAATAATCATATACTTGCGTCTCGTTTAAAATGTGTAGTCTCCTTCATCGTCCCCTTGACCGGATCCACGCTTAGAACTGTCGTCCACATTCAAGGACTGCCCGGCCTCCGTAAGCTTTGCACCACCAATAGACGCAGCCACATGCCCTTCATCCGGTGCTTCCTCATCGGATCCTTTAAGCAAGACTTTCTTTCCTTCTTCTGGCGTTACAATCTTGGCCTCAATCAATTCTTCGATTGATTCCTGCATTGTGGTCATTCCGTAACGTGCCCCTGTTTGCATCATGGAATAGAGCTGTGCAATCTGGTTTTCGCGAATAAGATTCTGCACAGCATTCGTCCCAACCAAAATTTCAAAGGCAGCGACACGCCCAGTGCCATCCGCCCGTTTTAACAGCCGCTGTGAGACAACCCCCTGAAGCGAGCTGGCAAGCATTGTTCTGATCATGCTCTTATCTTGAGGCGGAAACACATCAATAATACGATCCAACGTTTTGGAGGCATTATTGGCGTGCAATGTACCATATACAAGGTGCCCTGTTTCCGATGCCGTCAGAGCCAGAGAAATTGTTTCATAGTCACGCAATTCCCCAACATAAATAATATCCGGATCTTCTCGCAACGACGCCTTCAATGCGGTTTGAAACGAGCTCGTATCCTCGCCAACTTCGCGGTGATTGATCAGGCTTTTTTTTGATTTGTGAAAAAACTCAACCGGGTCTTCAATCGTAATAATATGCTTGGGCATCGTGTCATTGATATGGTTGATCATCGCGGCCAATGTCGTCGACTTACCGGACCCCGTGGGCCCTGTGACCAATACCAACCCCTTTTCCAATTCCGCAAAGCGGCGCATAATCGGCGGTAAGTCCAGCTCGGCCATTGTTGGGACAACTGTTGGAATTACACGAAAGACAGCACAGGCTCCCAAACGTGAGTTATAGGCATTCACACGAAAACGCGATTTTTCACCCAGCGTGATGGCAAAATCAATATCCATCTTGTCTTCGAAAATTGATCGTTGCTCTTCGGTCATGATGGAATAAAGAAGTGAGCGAATATCATCGCTTTTCAAAGGCTCAGCCTTAAGACGTTTGAGCGAACCATAGACGCGAATAATCGGTGGGCTGCCTGCACTTAAATGCAAGTCCGAAGCATCATTTTGAACTGTAAATGCTAAAAGCTGTGTTAAATCCACGTCTGGAAACTCCCTTGAACAAAAGATAGATAAGGCCGACAAAAGAAAACACGAGATAGCCCCTCATACAATTTAGAACCAATTTATGAAGGATTTGTAAATATTTACACTAAACTATAATAGCGTTTTTCGGACCAAAAGAGAAGTAAGCAGGCCAGATATTAAATCACGTGAAGCCTTTGAAATAAAAGAATAATAAAAAGCGCATAAATCAATGCGGGCCCGAAGGCAAAATGAGCCGATTTTTTGCGCATAGCATTCGATGCCCCGGTGAGAACACCTAAAAACCCTGCCGAGATCAAAAATACAGGCAAAGATGATAGCCCAAGCCATAATCCAGCCACTCCGAAAAGTTTAACATCCCCCAGCCCGAGCGCAGGCTTTTTCAGAACAGCTGCGCCTACGACCGAGAATAGATACGCCACCACAAAAAACAGCACAGCCCCGGAAATATACGGCAAAAGCGGTCCATTCATATCCCAGTTAAAGCCATTCATATAGACGTTATAACCAAGACGCAAAAAACCGATAGCCAATAACGTTACAACCAAACTATTGGGTAAAATCATCTGACGTTTATCGATGATGACCAAAGCCAGAAAGAAAGGCAGGCTTAACATCAAGAAAATAAGATCAACGCGCCCCCACCATATAATAAAAATCGCCAATGACATCGCCAAGCTTATCATCTCAATTTGAGGATAAAACCGTGAAACCGGTCTTTTGCAATATCGGCAACAACCCTTTTGCATCAACCAGGATAGAACAGGCAATAAATCAAAGACGCCCAATTTATATCCGCATTCCTGGCAATGAGAGCGTGTAAACATGCTCTCTTTTTTAGGGAGCCGCTCAGCCATAGCCGAAACAAAGCTGCCTATCACAAGGCCTAAAAAAGAAAACACAATAAATAAAAAGGCAAAAACAGAAAAAGGGAGCGTATCCAAGCCTGATAAAGACAGAAGGTTCAAAACTATACACCCTTTCTTGGGCCTGGCATATTATTGACGAAGCTGTGCCAAACGCTCGAATATTTGATCGCGAGGAATTAAGCTGCCGCCGCTATATATGGAGTCAACCTCAAGGGCTCTCTCATAGCTACTAATGGCTATGTCCTGATCACCCGCGCGGTCGGCAATCACAGCAAGGTTGAAAATATGCATTGCGTTCTGTGGCTCTATTGAGCTTGCCATATTCATATATTTCAACGCGGCCTCATAATCACCCACATTGGCCTGCATTACGGCAATTTGCGCAAGAATAGCAGGATTATCCTGAAACTCTTCCTCAAGAGCTATCAAACGGCGCAAAGCCACTGCGGGGTAACGCTCCCCCATAAGGCCGAGCATGTTAATACGGGCCTCAAGATGATCCGGCTCAATATCCAGTAATTCCTGATAAATTTGAATTGCCTCTTCATCCTGCCCTGATTTTTGATACGCCAGCGCCAAACCAATCAGTATAGAGGCATCGCGTGGGTTTGTCTTATACATCGAGCGAAACATTTCAATCGCCGCATCATAGCGGTTCAACGTCAAGGCACGTTGTGCGGCAACCAAACGCGATTCTATACTGCCCTTTTCCTCTGCCCTTGTAACTTTCACAACGCTTTTTGATGTATTCTGCCCGGGGTTGGAGAGAACAGGGCCGGCATCAAGCATAAGAACCTTATTTTCCTCGGCAATGTCTTCCGAGTCATAAAAAAGAGATTGATCAGAACCTCCACCGGACGCAGGCTCTGGTGTTATCGCTGCATTTGCATTCTTTTGCCCTTGCTCGATTAGGTTTGGAAGTTTTTCTTCAGGCTGAGCAGCCTCTTGATTTTGCTCAACAGATGGCTGCGGCGGAAAATCACCGACCTGCGATAACGCATCTCCATGGGAAACAAGAAAAGACAGTGCAGTGGCGAAGGCTAAGGTGGAAAATTTCTTCATAACGATTTCGATAGTATAGCTTCTCGTGAGGGAATGACACAGTTGTTTTATTATATCACGCAACCTTTTTATACTCAATGAAATGATAGAATGCGCGCTCTAAAGATTGAGCCTTGGTTTTGCTCTTCATTGCATCAGGTGATCCAATGAATTTAATTTCCTTATCGTGCAACACAGCAACCTCATCACAAATTTCATCCATATCCGCCAATATGTGAGAGCTCAAAAGAATTGTTTTACCCCTCTGCTTTGCCTCAACCAAAGCATCTTTCACCATCGCCCGGGCCAGCGGATCAAGTCCACTCATTGGCTCATCTAAGATCAAAAACTCTGCACCACTCAAAAACAAAGAAAGAAGACCAATCTTTTGTCGCATCCCCTTTGAATATGTGGCTATCCTCCTCTTAAGGTCGGTCTCGTCCAATCCCAAATTTTGGGAAAATTGGAGACCATCACCCCGGGCTGTTTCTTTACCGTAAAGCCGTCCTGAGAGCTCCAAAAATTCATATCCCGTCAAAAATTCAGGGGGCGAAAACTTCTCGGGCAAATAGGCAACAGCACTATTAATCTCCTGCTCTGTTAATCCGGTAAAATCAATTGAACCCTTGTAACGCGTTCTAAGACGTAAGATTGATTTAATCAATGTTGTCTTACCCGCCCCATTCAAGCCAATCAAACCATATGTAAGCCCCCTATTGAGTGACCATGATGCATTCATAACCGCATCATGTTTGCCATAGGAGACAGACACATTCTTTATATCCAGTATTGGCGATGATGATTGAACGTCAGACACGATAAGAAAAACCCTTTAAGAGCGCTCAGGTAAAAATACCAATTCATCCAAATTGAATATTTGGTGAGGACGAAGCCGTATCGGGAAAATTTTATTGGTGTAATAATCCAGCCACTTAATTTCGACATAATCTCTTTGCACCGTCATTTCAACCACAGCCTGCGGTGTTTCACCGGGCTCTATGCGTTGCCCATTCAACCAGACCACCCAATCATCCTGCGCTTTATAATAAATGCCGCTCAAGCTGATATCACGTTGCATTTTGGCTTCTGCAACCAGACGCTCGCGGCGGGCAATGGCCGCCTTTTCTTCTGCTGTCAGGGGGCGCTCCTCATCCGTAATATCGGCAATAGCCATATCAATAAATTGCTCTTTTTCCTTCAATGTCCGTTTCAATGAAATCTGACGTGTTTCAAGCAATGTTTCCAACTCCCATTTGGTAAAGAAAACCGTTGAGAAATCTTTGTCGATATATTCGCGGGATGCACGCGGAGATGTTTCCTCTATATTGCTGATCCCCTGTTCAAAATTATTAATAAGGACATCCACCTCTTCTTCGAAAGCATCCGGTGTCACCTCAGGCACATCATTATTCACACCATCCCAGAATAATGGATTATCCTGAACATCCGCAGGCCCCGGAATTTCCAGATGTGTTTGGGGCGGCTCAATTACCTCAATCGATCCAAGATCAGGGGCCATGGCATCTTCAATTTGACCAATATTAAGTTCGGGCGTCTGCGCCACAGCCTGCGCCTGGATATAGATTAAAGTAACCAGAAGCATGCCGGAACATAAAAATACACGTTGGGCGAAATTGGTGAGTATCATCGTCTAACCTCCCCAATAGCCGCAGCTTTATCGTCCGGGATAATTGTCCGCCATTCAATATCCAAATTAGCCTCTACCATGACCGGGACCTCCCCCAGTGCAATCTCTCTCAAGGTTAAACCATCCAGCTTTTTCACACGATCAATGGTTACGTCTTTGAATGTTAATATACCGGGGAAGTTCTTTCTCAACATCTCGATATATCGAAACAAAGACACATCATCAAAGGCCTCGACTTCAACGCGAATACCACTCATCAACACGGCGTGATCGGCTTTATCAACGACCTCATATGTTTCAATCTGACCGGGGGACAAGCTAACACGCGCGTTCAAAATATTACTGACCTCTTTTATATCCTCAAAAGTTTGCTGGCTATCGCGCCTCTCCTGAAGACTAAACATGCCTTGCTCAATGAAGGTTTCATATTCATCCAGCTTTTCCTGAACATTGGAATATTCTTCTGTTAGATCCGCCAGATCATTTCGCGCCCGTGTTGTTTGAGAACGCTCGGAAGAGAGTTGAATTTGCACCTGATTCACTTGAGGCTCCGCATACAACATCCAATATGAAGCAATCGTTGCATTCAAAATAACAAGCAATGCAATAAAGACTATTCGTCGTGATCCAAGAACTTCAATCATTATCGCCCCATAACCTGCTCTTCAATTTTGGGCCCTATAACCGATATTTTAACAGCATAATCCTGCGTATTTCGTGTTTCAGCCTCAGAGTCAATAACAACAGCGCTATCGTAATCATAGTCCCGTAAATATTGTAAAACATTCACCTCATGCTCGGGCAGTTTAGAGACGAGTTGCTGACGTAATGCATCAACTTGGGCATTGCCTTCATCAATATCAATTGAACGCGGAAAGCTCATATCAATCACCATTTCATATATTGGCGTCGTCTTAACCGGCTGTGCTCCATCAAGAGCCTGCAAAGGTGTTGGCCTCCGTATAGCCGCGTCTTGCGGTGTGATTGGCTTAGAGGATATGCGAAGCCTATCAGCCCTCAAATCACGTCCGAGCGCAGAAGATAGACTCTGTATAAGATGCGTGGGGTCCAGCTCCGTCTCTTCGAATTTTTGACCGATTTCAACGGTTGCATTCACCAAATCAATATCAATTCCGAGGGCCTCAATACGCTCTCTCTCTTGATCATACTGAATTTGCACCTGCTTCTTTTGTTGGGAAGCCATAACGAGATCTTGCTCCAGAGAAGACAGGGTCGCACTGGAATCATAGGCAAGATATGACGTCACCAAAACACCAAGCAATAAAGCAGCATTTGCAATAGATGCGGCCTTTCTAGGCAGGGCTATTTTATCAACATCGGCCGATGCCATTGGCAAGAGCAAAGATTTTTTTGATATCCAACTGGTGTGCAGCGTATCTGCATAGCGTTGCATATCCACCTTCGGAACACCCAGCCCCAAATGCTTTGCCGCCGTTAAAACCGATAACACGTGAAAATTCACTTGATCCAAAGACGACAGAGAGGCATCAATTTTTTCATGCAGAGCCTGGTCGGCCAAAACAATCACATCAAGCTTATCTTCGGAGCTATTGAAACCAAAACGCGATAAATAACTCATGGTCGCCTTCAGCTCGTTTTTAACCTCACCCACCCAAATGTCATCATTATCGTTTTCTGATATTGGAGTCATTCGCGTTAGAGCCAACTCACCATTGCGAATAACAACCTGCCTGAGGCCGCCATTCTTATGTTGAGCCATAAACACAACCCACCGCGTCTTTTTATGTTTTGAGCTTTTAGGCTCTTTGATAATTTTATCCGCCAGCGCCTTCACCATGCGCGTTGCCTCAACCGGAAGCAAAGCAAACCCAACCACAGAAGCCAGAGACTGGCGCACTGCCGAGACCAATCTGAGATACTGTTCGGAATGAGGAACCGCCGCCAAAATAAAGACATTCTTTTGTAAGGCCGATTTCACGTCGCTTGCGCGTTCCGTTAAGGGAATAGCCCCCCGCACAGGATAGCTGGGGAAGGCGATATTCAACTTTCTATTCACAACATTTTTCTGATCAAAAAAGCCAACTTGCAAAATTCGCTCTTTACGATAGTGCTGCTCCACCATGTCATTCAAAAAAACAACAGGAGCACCGCCACAATCCTTGGCAATAATATTGGCAACGTTGCGCTCGAAATTATCGGCGTCCCAAGGCACTTCCTCAATCAATTTCGAACGCCCAGCGGATGTTTTGTATATACACAAAACATCTTCAGCCATTAAAAGAACAGTCTTTGATGATAAAAAAGGAATCAAACCCATGAACCCATTATATAGTGAATTACCTTAAATATTAATATTTTCAAAAGAGGAATAAATCGGCCCGAATACGGCGGCGGCAATCCACAGAATAAGACCACCCAAAATACCCGTCAATGCCGGCTCGATCATTGCAATCAGTCCCTGCACCTCTTCATCCACATCTTTCGATAAAAATTCTGATACTTGCTCCAATACTTCCGAGAGCTTTCCTGACTCCTCCCCAACCTTAACCATGCGAATAACCATCGTTGAAAATTCACCGGATGCCTCCATCGCCTCCGAAAGGCTGGCACCGGATTGAACATAACGCTCCACCGCTTCGAACGCCTCAACCAAAGCTCTATTACTCACCGTTTTACGTGCAGCCTCCAAACCCGATATCACATCGATACCACTGGCAAACAACACGCCAAAAGTCTGCGCGTATCGTGATATCGATATTTTATGCGCCAACGGGCCAATGATCGGGGAGCGCAAAAAGAATTTATCCACCTGATACGCAAATCCGGCCGATAATGTGCTCATCACCTTGATAAAAGCAAAGGCAATTACAGGCAGGCTGATAATCAGCCACCAGAATTTCTGGAAAAAGCTGGATGTCGCCATAAGAGCGGTCGTGTAAAATGGAAGTTCTTGATCCATATTCTCGATAAAGCCGATAATTTGCGGCACGACAAAGCCCATCATCACCACAACAGTGACGACAACAACCCCCATTACCACCATCGGATAGCGCGAGGCCTTCCTGACTTTTGATTGCATATCATCAAGCCAAACCAGATATTTCAACAATTGACGGAATGACTCGGATAAATTTCCTGATTTTTCTCCTGCCTCAACAAGGGAAATAAAGATATTTGTAAACACGCGTGGATGGCGCGCCATGGCCTCGGATAGCGCGCTTCCCTCGGATACATCACGGTTTATTTCCGTCATCATATCACGCAGGCGTGAATTATCCGTTGAATCGCGAATATCCCCCAAAGCATCCAATAAAGGGACACCGGCATCTTGCATTTGTTCGAGGTGAATAAAGAGCTGCGATAAATCCCGCGTTGTAATCTTATCAAATGAAAAACTAATACCGAGGGTTCTATCCGTACGCAGAGGTTTACAGTCAATAAGCTCTAACCCCGCCGCCTGGAGCTGGTTATATAAATCCGCTTCGGATGTCGCAGATACCACGCCCTTAATAGGACGCCCCTTATCATTCACCGCTCTGTAATTATAACGTTTAATGGCTCATCCCCTTACAACTTCTGGAATGACATGCATCATTGCGATACATCAACAACTTTTGATAGCGCCTCGAGACTTGTAACGCCTTCCAGTATTTTCAGGATGCCATCATCCTTCATTGATTTAAAGCCCTTTTCGATGGCACGGGTCTTTAACTCGGCTTTACTCTCATTACGCGCAATAACTTCATCCATATCTTCATCAAACAATAGAATTTCAGCCACAGCCACACGCCCCTTATAACCTTGGCCTGCACAGCTATCACAGCCACCCTGCTTTGCCTTGTAAATCGTTGGCGGCTGGTTTGCGTCCACACCCAAAAACTCACATTCTTGCGCATCAGGCTGATATGATACCTTACAATCAGCGCACAGGCGGCGCGTTAGACGCTGTGCGAAAATCGCGATAATGGCGCCCGAGATCATCCCCGGTTTCAGGCCAAGATCAAGCAGACGCGGAATTGCGCCAAAAGAATCATTTGTGTGCAATGTCGTATAAACCTGGTGACCTGTCATGGATGCCTTCAAGGCCATCTCGGCCGTTGTTTTATCACGAATTTCACCAATAAAGATGATATCAGGGTCTTGTCTAAGCAGGGCTTTAATTCCCTCACCAAAACCAAGCACGCCCTCACGCACGCTTGTTTGACGGATCATCGGCAATGAATATTCCACCGGATCCTCCAATGTTTGAATATTCACATCAACATTATTGATTTCATTCAACATAGAATAAAGAGACGTTGTTTTCCCGCTTCCCGTCGGGCCTGTAACAATAATAATGCCCTCGGGTTTCTTTTGCGCTTTACGAATGCGCTCCAGATTATCGGGACTGAACCCAAGATTAGAGAGCTCCATGATGGAATTCTTCTTATCAAGAACGCGCATAACAATATTTTCACCATGCACCGTTGGCAAAGATGACACACGAAAATCGGCTTCACGCCCACCGACATTCATGCTGAAACGACCATCTTGCGGACTAAGCTTATCGGCAATATTCATATGTGACATGATCTTGATGCGCTGGGATATCGCGCTCCAGTGCTGGCGGTGAAGTATTTGCGCCGTAAACAGAACCCCATCCAAACGGTAGCGCAAGCGCACAAAATTCTCTTCCGGCTCGAAGTGCAAATCCGAAGCCCCGATCTTGACAGCCTCAAAAACAAGAGCGTTCACCAGGCGCACAATGGGGTGCGCATATGCCTCATCCTCGTTTAGGGTCGACACATCGAGATCTTGCTTACCCTCAATCTCGTGCAAAATATCCTTAATGGAGCTCGCATAACCATAAGCCGCATCAATAGCATCCGAAATGACACTGGCCGTTGTGACCATCGGCTCAACGGTTAAATCCTTTGGAAGAAAACGACGCAAAACATCCATCGCCACAACATCGTATGGATCCTCCATCGCTACGAAGATGCTTTTTTCCTGAATGGAGACAGGCAAAATATTGTGTTTTTGGGCAACATCCTTATCGAGAAGAGATAAAGCCTCACCATCAACAATGGTATGTTTTGGATCAAAAACAGGAAAACCCGAAGATTCTGCCAAAAAGGCCGTCAGGGTTTCCTCATCAATAAAGCCCAGATCAACCAGCACGGTTCCGAGCATTTTTCCGGTAATTTTCTTTTCTTGCAAGGCCACATTGAGCTGATCGGCCGAAATAATACCCATATTAACCAAACGATCACCAATACGGCCGGCGCCCTCACCTTGGGCTGCCTCGCCTTCGTTCGCCCGGGATTTTGCACGCAGCTGCGCTTGTGCCGTCATCAAAGCCCCTGCATCTTTATCTGCTTGCGGTGCAACGGATGGAACCATGGGCGATGCTTCTGTTGCCTCAGCCCCCATATCTGTGTCTTCAACCAATTCTTGCTCAGGAACAACAACATCGCCCTCCTCATCATCTTCAAGAGTGAGGTCAACAAAATTGTCAAAACTATCATCGCCCGTATTTTTCTTTTCCATGGTCCCCAGCTTTATGTTTGATTTACTTAAGAAATATAGTGCGTTTTGCCCTTAGAAAAAGCATATGTGACACGCACTACGGATTGCACGTAGTACCAGTTTTAACCTGAAAAAGTTAACAAATTCATACTATTTGCCGTCTTTTTCACACCGCTGATCATAACATCATTCCCCCTTTGCTCATAGTCAAACCCGAAAGCACAAAAAAAGCCCCGCAGATAATGCCTGCAGGGCTTTTAAATGATAAAATTTATTGTGTCGCTTACTCAGCCGCTACAGAGAGCTTGCTCCCGGCTTTTCTTGGCCATGATGTGAACTGCATGACAGACTCATCGACGCCGCAAACTGATGTAATCAAGCGCGCAGCAACCAAGTACGGATCAGCGTTAGCGCCCGGACGACGGTCTTCAAAATAGCCATAGCCTTTTTCCTGTACAGGACGAGGGATACGGATCGATGCCCCGCGGTCAGCCGCACCAGACTTAAATGTATGAATATCGCATGTCTCATGCAAACCAGTCAGACGATCAGCAAGACCGGCACCATAGAGAACAATATGTTGATCATGCTTTTGGCTAAGCGCATTAATCGCATCGTCAATCGCTTTGCGGCCTTTCTTAGGATCACGAATATCCTTCGTAGAGAAGTTCGTGTGCATACCCGCACCGTTCCAGTCGCCCTTCACAGGCTTGTTATCGGTCGAGATGTTCACACCATAATCAGCCGCGATGCGGTATAGCAACCAACGGGCAATCCATGTGTGATCAGACACAGTCAATGCGCCCGGATCTTCCTTATCATCACCGCGGTATCCGATTTGGAATTCCCACTGACCCGGCATCACTTCGGCGTTCAAACCGTAATACATAAGGCCTGCAGCCATACATGCCTGCGCATGGTCTTCCGCGACTTCACGGCCAAATACTTCATCGGCACCAACACCGCAATAATATGGACCTTGAGGACCAGGGTAACCATTTTCAGGCCAACCAAGAGGCTGACGACCTTCAAACATGGTGTATTCCTGCTCAAAACCACACCAAGGTGCTTGTTTATCGCCACCGGCATCCAATACAGCACGCAGCTGCGCACGTGAATTTGATTCATGCGGTGTCTTACCATCCGGATCATAAACTTCTGTCATCACAATGTAATTGCCTTCACCGCGGATTGGGTCCTCAACAAATGTTACCGGCTTCAAGATACAGTCAGAATCACCGCCATCGGCCTGATTCGTTGATGAACCATCAAAGCTCCACTCAGGGAAGTCTTCCAGCTTAGGCTTGGCACCCAGCTTGACCACGCGGGCCTTGGAACGAATGTGACGGGTAGGAACATTCCCATCAATCCATAGATATTCAACCATTGAAAGATTGCTCATTATTGTCTCTCCTAAAAATTAATGATGTGCTTGTTGCATCTATATAGCCACAATCATTTGATGCACCGCAAGAGCAAATCAGATCATTTCCGTATAACACCCTAAAAAAGCAATATTCTTTCGCGGCGCAGCAATTATGCTATGAAAAAGGTTTTTTGAAGAAATATTATTATCAATCTTGATATATCGTTACGCAATAAAAAGGCTTAGGAATTAAGTAAGAGAAAATGGCGCGCCCCGGAGGATTCGAACCCCCGACCTTCTGATCCGTAGTCAGACGCTCTATCCAGCTGAGCTAGGGGCGCATGTGAACGTGGATATGTTCAAAAAATCAACGGGACAATATGCTATCCATCTTTGAAATGCAAGTTTTGTTACACGTTTTTTTGAAAAAAATATCAATTCGCCTTGCCCTCCCCGTTATTTCAACTTATACCCCATAAATTGCATAAACTCTGTGGGCTCATGCTTGACATCAAATAAGGAGTGCGCCACAAAGTGATGTAGTATTTGCAAATAAACATACGATTTTTACTAGAATTGCGACATGTCTAGACACTTGAAACTATTATTTGTTGGTTTATTAACAACAGCGGTCACGAGCGCTGCACCTGTATTGGCGCAGGGCTACAGCGTAACATCACCGCCGTTAACCATCACAAATGACCCCATTCCCGACGACTTGAAAAACCGCGTTTACGCGCCGCCGCCATCCTATCCGGACATTACACCTTCCGATGTGACCGGAGCGCTTTATTTCGAGCCCACAGAAACCGTGGTCGGCCGCAAAATTAATGAGCTAAGCAATGAGCTATTTGATCTTCAAAGTGATATTGCAGCGCTATCCGGTACATTAAATGGTCTGGAGCAAAACAACATTCAAACCGCCGCTAAATACTACTCTGCTGTGGCGACAATCAACACACAACTACAGGCGGGAACAACACGCGGCAACCCGCGTTTGATCGAGCGCATTGGCGTTGCCCAAAATGCGCTGGACGACCTCTCTATTAATATTGGCCGCTTGAATGACCTTGGCCTGACCGTTAAGGAGCTTGGCTCTGCAGCCTCTTTCCTCCTGGAATCGGCACGTGCCACCTACGCCCTGTCCGGCGCGGTGGAAGAGGATCACGTCAATCTGGCCGAATTGGAAGACAATATCAGCAGCAATATCGTGTTTATTGAACGCCTGCTCAATAACACCAATGATGCTATTATCCGCTCCACCAGCTACATGAATTCCGAGCGTAACAATATTCGTACACTGGCCTTGGCTGTTACGAATGGTGACCTCTATGGCCGAAGCTTAGCAAACAGACCGTTTTCTAGCGCCCGTCTATTCGAAGCCTCCGTATCCCCATCGGCGCCATTTATGGCCCCCGAGGTTGAACAAAGCCCGATCGAGGATGGTTTTATGCAAGCGCCATCAACACCTCAAACACAAGCAAGCCCTTCCGGCCCTCGCCCCTTGGTGCGCATCCGCTTTGACCAGGATGATGTAAATTACGAGCAACCTGTCTATGTTGCCGTCAACGAAGTTATGCAGCGTTTCCCGGAAGCGCGCCTGGACCTTGTAGCTGTAAGCGTCGATAGCGGTAACAATGCCGAAAACGCTATCCAGAGCACGCGCGCACGCCGTAAGGCAGAAGAGGTGCTTCGCTCACTTACGCAAATGGGCTTGGATGCAGGTAAAATCGACCTCTCCTACACAAGCGATAGTGCAATAAGAGATAACGAAGTACGTATCTACGTACGTTAACAGACAATTGAATAAAAGACCGGGGAGAGATAAGCCAGCTAACGTGGCTTAAGAACCTATTTGCACTTCTCCGTTATCATTTGCTACAGTGTCGGCACTATGGAAAAAAAGCAGGGGCAAATTGAGGCGAATACTCGTGTAGCGCCAGAGAAACAAGATGCGGAAAACAGCATCAAGGTCTCCAAGTCGGTGGATGAGCTCACTGGTGGTTTTACGTCTCTGCCAATTGCCGATATCGCAGATGATGATACGAACCGTAAAAAGCTTGTCCTCACCTTTTTTCTAAAATTACTGCACACACGTGATTCCGCGAAAGAGCTTCTAAAAGCTCAGGGATTGGAAGCCCTATCCGATCTGGCGACTTTTGTCAGCCTTGCCAGCTTCAGCATTTCGACCGGAACACAGCTGATCAACGCCGAAGAGCTGGATATAACCCCAACAAACCTTGCCATGCATGGATTTAACGCCGCATCAGCCGGTGCGGCTATCAAGATCATTCATGATCTGATGAAGCAAAAAGGATTTAAGGATGACGAATTCCGTGAACTTCTTCTGTATTTTGCCGAATTCGAACATTTGCAAAAACATTATGGCCAAGATGATGCGATTGACCGCCTGATTTACCGTATGCAACGTGGAAATGTTAGCTTTGAAGGCTTGCCGGAAAAAATCAGCCACAAAGAATGGGAAGTGGAGCGCGCGGAGCTTCGGAACTGGGCAAAAGTATTGGATGTCCCTCAACAAAAATTAACATTGTGGGAGCGCACTCAAAAAGTGGGGGCATGGCTTCAAAGCTTTAATAAGAACAATGACAAAAAAGAAATCAAAATCAGTGATAGCGTCCTGAATGCACGCAAGCATCTTGATGAACATAAACATGAACGTCCCCAGGGTTTTATAAAATCGGCGTTGGAAAAAATATCCATTAGCGCAAAATTTGCCAAAGCAGTTGGCGCTGAATATATCGATAGCCTCAAGAACATCCATTCCGAAACCATGCCGAACATCAAAGAAGGATGGAAAGCCAAGAAAAAATTAAAAACCTATCTTCAGAAAAGAAACAAAAGAAGCCGTATCATGCGAAAAATTCTGGCCCATGATGGGGGCTCGGCTCTGGATATTGAATATAACGGGTCAGCCATAAGGCTTAGCAGCGACTTCGTAACCCAAATCCAGCAAGAAAATAAAAGAGTTGAACAACATATTGAACAAGCAAAAATGTTACGCTCCTCCTACAATGTCGCTTTTTGGTTCAACCTGTCTTTAGTGGCGTTAACAAGCTGGAAAGCCGGACAAACGCTCTTGGGGTCTATGACCGGGCGTGTCTCTCCGACAAAATACATGGAAACAGGGATTTTTCTCTTCTCTACATCCGCCGGTATTGGCCCTTTATCAACGATTGGGCGTGAACTGAAAGAAGAGGTTGATATGCTCTCATCCAAACGATCGCAAATCGCAAACCGCGTGAAGGATCACCTTGAAAGACTAAGCGAAATAGAACCGGATTTCGAAGAAGACACCCCCATCCCGGCAGAAGAGCACAGCCAGCCTGAAACACACATCTAATATAATCTTATCCCTCTAATAACTTGACGAATTATTGGCAAGGCTTAGGATATGGTCTCAAGAATATGAGATGGAATAATGCCCAAGAACAAAATAGATCTTAGCCATATTTATGTGCGTCTGGCAGAAACAGACGAAGAAATTCAGAGCGCGCAGGAAATACGCTACAAAGTTTTCTACGAAGAATATGATGCCAAACCCAACGATGTCATGGCACATGAAAAACGAGACTTTGACGAATTTGATGATATTGCCGACCATTTGATTGTTATTGATGAAAGCAATACAGATGAGAAAATCGTTGGAACCTACAGGCTCGTCCGGCAAGAAAAGGCCGAGGCTCATGGACGGTTTTATTCGGAGGATGAGTATGACCTCTCCCCCCTTAAAAACTCCAAGACACAATTACTGGAGCTTGGGCGATCCTGCGTCTTGCCAGATTATCGCATGCGGCCTGTTCTGCAATTATTGTGGCAGGGGATTGCCGCCTATATCTCGGAGCATAATATCGACATTATGTTTGGATGCGCCTCTTTGGAAGGCACAGACATAGAAAAACTAGCGCCGCAACTATCCTACCTCTACCACTATCACCTTGCTCCTCCCGGATTCAGGCCGCGCGCCCTTGAATCGCGTTATGTTGATATGGACCTTATGAATAAAGATGACATAGATGCGCGCGCTGTATTCTCTGAGCTCCCGCCTCTGATTAAGGGCTATTTGCGAACAGGAAGTGCGATTGGTGATGGCGCCGTCATTGATAAACAATTCAATACAACAGATGTATGCATCGTCATGCAAACTCATCTTTTGAGCGAGCGCTACAGAAAACACTACGAACGTAAAATTCAAAAAAACATTCCAAATAACGGTGCCTCTGAGACAGAACAAAAAGCAACACCGAACGCCGGTAACATCAAATTACACATAGTGCCGAAAGACAATGTATAACATCATTGCAGGGCTCAAAATATTCCTTTTTTTATTAAATTGCCTTTGGGTCATTCCGGCACAAAGCCTGATGCTTTTTATAACCAGAGGGCAAGGAAAAGCCGCTTATATTTTGCCTCGTTTATGGCATGCTCTGGTCAGTTTAATTTTTGGCATCAAAATCACATGGATCGGCAAACCACAGGACAACACACAGACAGTGTACATATCCAATCACGTCTCCTATCTTGATATTCCGGCACTGGGCGGAAAAATATTGGCCTCCTTTGTAGCCAAAAGCGAGGTTGCTGGCTGGGGTGGCTTTGGCTACCTCTCCACGCTGCAACAAACTGCTTTCCTCAACCGTCAAAGGAGCGCTGTTAAAAAAGAAGCCGGCAATCTGCAAACCATGTTAGAAGACGGCAAAAGCCTGATTATTTTCGCAGAGGCCACCTCCACTGATGGCACCAATGTTGAACCATTCAAATCCAGCCTTTTTTCTCTGTTTTATGATGGTGGGTTTGGCCATATACAAATTCAGCCTGTAAGCCTTAGACTGGATAATGTCGATGATGCAGAACCACAAAACTACGATGAACGAATCATTTATGCATGGCCGCGCGAACTCGACATGGAAATGCCCGACCATTTATGGCGTTTTGCCAAAAGCAAAGGCGCGCAATTAACCATTACATTTCATGATCCAATTCATGCCAAAGACCATGAAAATAGAAAAACACTTGCAAAGACATGCCACAACATCGTAAGCAAAGGCATAGAAAAAACGCATCACTAACCCAAAATAAAGAGGAACGAGATAAAAATGAGCACTTTTCAACCTGAAGAAATGTCACGCCTTCAAGGGTATCTCCAGTCAAAATTTGGCAACCCCAATATCGCACTAAAGATGCGTGAAAAGGCCCAAGATTCCGTTGAAGTCCTTATGAAGGGCGAGTTTATTGGCATTGTTTACAAACTCGAAGAAGACGGTGAAACATCCTATGACTTCAACATGGCTATCCTTGATATCGATCTCGATCAGGTGGCTTAACCCCCCTACTCTGTCTATAAAAAGACAAAAGCTTTTGCCCTTTCTTCCCAACCTTTGGTAAAATAAGAAGAGATACGGTATTTTGGGGCAATAGTTGAACAAATTAAGCTTTGTTTTTATTGGTATTTTTTACTGTGCGTTATTCTTTTCAATAGCGCATGAAGCCTATGCGTGCACGGCCGGAACACCTTGCGTTGAGGCCGTTTTACAAGCCCCGACAGGCGAAGAGAAAACCTTCGGCAGCAAATCATGCGCCGCCGATTTCATGAAACAAGTTCAGGCTCGTGCCTGGATAGAAGCCCAGCGCGAAATCGCCTACAACCCGTCCTTCATGGACACCCCTCTCAGCGTTTTATCACTCAGCTGTTTCAAGGAAATCAGCAGCGCAGCCAAAACCGGCGAATTTGGTAATGAAGTTTTGAGTGACGGGGTTACAAATTTGGTTGAAACACCGCTTGATGGGTTTACGGATTATGCCTGCGATGCGATGAAAACAATCTGGAAAAATGCACAATGCCGTAATTATGAAGGCGAATTCATGAGTTTTCAGGCATTGGTTGAGGGCGGCACAGACCCTAGAGACTGTGATCTCGGCATAACACAGGCGCATTTGGATCGCGCCGGGAACATCAATAATGATACGGAATTTGATGCCGTGGATACTTTCCTTAAGGATAATCTTGTTTATGAAAGCAGCTGCGGGGAGCCTATACCGACAGGCCTGACGGCCTCTATTCGGGTTGATACGGAGAATGAAAGTATTTGGGCCTTTATCCCATATATGGGCAGCACATCAGAGGGGAATGACACACGCATAGAAACCTTCGAAGAGGCTGTCTGCGCTACGCCTGGGTGTTACTATCACTATGATCCTGAGAGCGGCGAAGGTGAGTGTAAACAGCCCGAATGATATGAAAGAGATATGAATGATTTGCGAGATCAATAGAAATTCAGGTAAAATAAGAGATAAGGGGTAGATTACGAGCATGAGAACGAGAACATCCAAGCTATTATTGGCCTTATCCTGCGCTGCAAGTATGTTTGCAGCGAGTAATGCAATGGCCGTTAGCCCGGCAGACTCCCCATGTGATGCCAGCTATTTTGAGTCGCTACAGGCTCGTGCATGGATGGAAGCCCAACGCGAAATCAACCAAAATGCAAATCTGATTACCAAACCGGATAGTGTTCTTGAATACACATGTTTCAACAAGTTTTTGGGTGTTTTAGCACAAGAAGCCCCCAACCTTTTCAGTGACAATGCAAGTCTCGGCGCCTCCGAAACAGGCACATTAGCCGATACAGTTGGATCAATAGTGGGGGCTGCCGCCGGTTCCTATCACGGTAGCAATTTTGATCATTCCTATATTGGCGGACGGGCCGATATTGATGGTGATGATCAGGGAACTGTCTCCGCCGGCGCTTATGATTGTGAACAAATGAACCTTGTTTGGGAAAAAGCAAAATGCATGAATTTTGCCGATAAAGACCATGATGGATTTTTTACCTTTGCAGACTATACCAGCGAGGATTACAGAAAACTTCCCGAGGAATGCGGCTCACCCGCCGGTGATTGGCAAACCAACATAGATCAATCCGCCGGTGCAGGTGTCCCATGGGAGCGTGATGATACCGAAATTGAAGAATATATCTCCCGCCAAGAAGACGGGTTTACAATTCAGACAGGCCTGACATTGCAGGGCGTTGATGGCGGTGATGGTGAAGAGGAAGAGATCGAGGTTCCGGCCAGAGGTGGATCTGAATAATCAACCCAGTTTGCACATTCTTTAATTGAGCTTTTTCAAAAGCATCTTTTTAAGCTCATTTTGAAAATGATCGGAGCGCTTCTGCCCATCTTCCAACATTTTCATGATTGTTCCTAAATTCTTTTTTTGATCAATAGGCACATCGGCAACCATTTGGGGCTCTAGCGCTCTATCCTGCGCTTGGCTTTGTTCAACCTTGCGTCCGATATCATCCAGAAGCCCCGGTTTCTTCTCGTCAATAAGCGAGCGCGTCTTGCGCAATTGCGCCAAAGCCTGTTCTTTAATCTTTTTTCTGTCTGATTCCATTGAAATTGTCTTCACAAAACGCCTATTTATTTGCAATAATATAAAAATAACATCTTTTCTAATACCATACAGGAAAGTTCACTAATAGATCGTTAGCATCAGATAAAAAATCGCAATGAACCCTTTTCTTGGCATATATAGACTAACCATGGCTTTGAGCACATCCGCATTGGAGAAAATGTTGGATAAACGTGTTAATCAAGGCAAGGAAGATCGCTATCGCCTGCAAGAAAGAAAAGGAATCACGACACAACAGCGCCCGACAGGAAAGCTCGTATGGCTTCATGCCGCCAGTGTCGGTGAAGCGCAATCGGCGCTTATTTTAATCAATGAAATACTAGAGCAGCATAAAGACATTCATGTGTTGATGACC
>CAZTBB010000026.1:0-23337 GCA_964611755.1 uncultured Pseudobdellovibrionaceae bacterium | reverse complement strand
GCGCACTGTAAAAAAGTAAAAATATTAACAACAGGACACAGTCTGATGAAAGTTTCAGGACCAGGACGGACAACAGGCCCATCAAAGGTAAAGGGGCCATCAAAAAAGGGTGGTGATGGAGAAAGCTTCTCTGACATGGTGACATCCGGCCCACAGGAAAGTGCTGCGACAACGACTTCACAATCCATTGCCAAAGTTGATTCTTTGCTTGCCGTACAGGCAACAGAAGACCCAACGGCGCGCGCGGCCAAGAAACGCATGAAAAATCTGGCGGGTTCGATATTGAATGAATTGGATAAAATCCGCATGGCTATGCTGAATGGCAGTCTGACGGTCGGCCATATGGTTGATATCGCCGATGTTGTGGCCTCGCACCGTGAAAAAATCGCCGATCCGGCCCTCACATCCATCATGGATGAAATTGATCTGCGGGCTCAGGTTGAGCTGGCCAAGATGCGCATGGCTCTGGATAAGCAGGCCGGTGCAAGTACCAACAGCTAAAATTGTCTTTTCCGTCACGAAAAGCTTGTTTTTCAGGGATTGTGTCAGTATATTTTCTGCTCTTTGAACTATGTTTAGTAAGAAAGTACGAAATATGGCAGAACCGAGTAGCGTAACAATTCCTCCCGATTATGATCCTGAAAAGGACAAAAAGGAGTTCATGAACCCGATTATGAAGGAATATTTCCGCAAGCAATTAATGGCTTGGCGGGATGAGCTGCTGCGTGAATCACAAGAGACTATCTCAAACACATTGCAGGGCACTGAATTGCAAAAGCCGGACTTGGCTGATCGTGCGTCCGCCGAGACAGATCATGCGCTTGAGCTTCGCACGCGTGACCGTGAAAGAAAGCTTATTTCCAAAATTAACAAGGCGATCATACGCATTAATGAAGATGAGTATGGCTATTGTGAGGAAACAGGCGAGCCAATCTCGCTTGCACGCTTAAAAGCAAGGCCTATCGCTACTTTGAGTCTGGAAGCTCAAGAGCGCCACGAGCGTAAAGAGCGAACGCAGCGCGACGAATAAAAGCTTGGTCCCTATGGTTTAGTGGAAAGCTGCAGAGCCCGCTTCCGGAACATCTTCATATGGAAGGTTTGCTTCATCGGCATAAGCGACATACTCTTTATAGTTTAGGGGGCAGGAGGCCGTGTATCGCGCATCAAGTTTTTCATGCGCTCTTACGCAGTCTTCTTCACGGCCAATAAGAATATGCACATCATCGGCAATCCAGCCCCCTTGTAAGTTGTGATCCAGCGCAATTTGACCCACAAATTCTTTAAACACCCCAAAATTGGGATCATTCGCAAGCGCCTGTTCAAATGCAGCAACAGCCTTGGAGCCATTAATTTCATCTGTTTCATCAAATGTGCCTGATAATTCATGAGAATAGGGGCTAATCAAGAGAACAAAATCGTCTTCTCCTATGAGAATGTCTTGATGAATTTCCGGTTCAAATGCTGAGGTCATGGCTTGCCGATATGTTGCGTATTTTTTACAAAGTAACTGGCAAATGTAGTAATAGATTTTTATTGATATGTCAAATGACGTGCCTAAGGATGTATTCGTTCCAGCCCGTCATGCGCATCTTTTGTGACAGCCGGTCTTGCTGTGTGTGGGGTATTTCTAATTTGTTTTCCTATGCCGGGCGTTATGATGAGCGGATCATCCAAAACAACAACCTCAATTTCAATGCCATAGCCATCCTCAAAGTTAAGAACATGCGCACCTGATTTTAGGGTGCCGTCTTTCACTTCGATTGCGTGCATGTGGAGGCCTGCAAACTCGTCTTCGGGTGAAAAACGATCGGGCGTAAAAATGGCAGCTCCTTCAAATGCGCTGTATTCACAATGATCAAACTGTATCTGGTCATTCACAACATCAGAAAGTGATTTGTGCTCGGCTTTGCCTTGGACGCTGCGTGTTTCCATGGCTTTGAACATGCCCTTTACGCGAATGCCAACACATCGATCCGGGTACATGGTAGTAATGAATTTTTCCCATTCCTCACGGTTTTTAAGGTCCAGCTTAAATGTCTGTTTGGGGGCTGCATTAAAGTCAAAAATTTGAAAAAAGCACAGCTTCTCATCCGGTTCTAATGCGCGTGTTTGGCCATCAACACCACTGTAGTAAGCGCGTCCATCAATAAAAGTTACTTCACCATCGAGCACGGTACCATCCGGCCCAATAAGGCTGCCAAGCCCATCAGTGCCGAGTTCAAGGGCCTCAGATACAGTTAATGCCGGGTCCGGTTGCATCATGCCATCGAGGCCTATGATGGTATTTGATTGATAGAGTGGTGCCTTTTCCATACTTATCCTTAAAAAACTTGGATTAAAACAATAGTATAATTATGTAAAAAAGTCAAAAAAGAACCGGTTTACTGAAAATCAGTAAAACCGGCGCAGAGGTTGGTGGGTAAGGGGTCTATACGACACGTCTCTTCTCGTTCCATTTAAGGGATTGGAGAGAGGGGCTTAGAACGGGAAGAAAATGTCGTAAAGTTGTTGGCCGTAGCGTGGTTGCTGGACATCGGTGATTTGACCTTCACCGCCATATACAATCCGTGCTTCGGCAATCTTGTCATAGGCAATGGTATTCTCGACAGTGATATCTTCGGGGCGGATGACACCATCAATTTGAAGAATACGTTTCTCAAAGTTCACAAGAACCTCTTGGCGGCCATTGATCACCATATTGCCGTTAGGTAAAATTTGCGTCACAAGAGCTGCCAGTCTTACGGTAATTTCCTCTTCGCGTTCTATTGATCCGGTACCATTGTGAGTGGACGAGGAATCAAATGCGGCTATATCCGGGCGAATACCATCAATGGCTTCAGGCAACACTCTGGCAAGTGCAGCTTCGTATCCTAAGATGCTGTTGAGGTTTGAGTCTTCGTTGCTGCTGCGAGTACGCTCAGACTCATTTTCAATCTCAGCCTCATCTTCAATATTGACGGTCACGGTAATGATGTCGCCAATATCTTTTGCGCGTTGATCATCGAAGAAGGCGCTGCGGTCTGATGCCCATAGGGAGTTCATTTGGCGGGTCACCGTTTTAGGCGCCGGCATAGGCAGGCTGACAGGTTGGTAGCCTTGCTGGGTGGTGGGGTTTGCAATGCTGCTCATCTGCGGGGCTTGGCCGACATTGGCAACGCGGTCCAGAGCTGTGCAGGCGTTGAGCGCACTTCCGGCTAGCAGAATAAGGGCTAAGTTCTTGAATTGTCTTATGTTTGTCATTGTTTACTCCACCTTTTTATTTTTTTATTCCCTGTTTTGATTTAGAAGCTTTGCACGCGCACTTCGTTTTCACCTGTGATGACAACATCAATTGTGCGGCTGCTTTCGGTATTTACAACACGGATCATATCCCCTTTGGCACCATTTTCGAGCGCGCGTCCGGACGCGGTCAGCAAAAGCGGCCCATTTTCAAATGTGACGGTAACATTTTGTCCTCTGGAGACTATTTGCGGGGCTTGCAGCTCTGAGGCATCGATGGGTTTTCCGGCATGGACAATGCGGCGCGGGGTCATTCCGATAAGGTCTTCTTTGCGAAGCATGGCATTGTCGCTAACGGAGCGCACCGGTATCATCACCATATCAATGTCCTTTTCACGAATGATGTGGCCGTTGCGCATGGCCGTTTTCAGCATGGGGACCATAGCCATGCGCTTGATGGCGCCTCTGATTTCTCTGACCTGAATAGGCTTGTCATTAGACGGGGCCGATATGCGTGCGGAAAAGACATCACGATCATGGTCTACGCTCAGGCGTGAGATTTCATAGCTCGCCGGCATTTCAGGGGGGAGTGCGATTTCGGAAAGCTCACGGGAAAAGCTGATATCAAACAGGCCTTCAATGTTTCTTTCTGATAATTCTTCATGCAATCCATCACGGATCATGTCGTAGTCGATCAATGTTGCATCACGGCGCAGAACAACCTGATCATAGCTGCTATTTGGTCTCCAGGGGAGATCCATCGCAAGGGCAATGCGCAATAATGTGCGTGCATTGAGGACCATTTCCTGACCGGGGCGTGGGGCCGGGCCTAAAACTTTTTCCTGCTTGGAGCCAAGATCATAAAAAATATCACCTAAACGAATCATATCTTCTTTAACCATGGACTGGCTTTTGAGTGATACGGCGCCTGCTTTCTGGAATGAAAACAGGATCGTGATTACACAAACCAGCGCGGCGCCCAGTACAAGTGCACAGCATTTCTTAAAGAACTGCTCTTCTTGGTATGGTGTAAGATGATTTTTCATGGGTCTGGCCTTTTATGTCCTGATTTACGGGTGTTAGATTTGTGTGACTGTTTGCATCATTTCATCACTTGTAGAGATAACGTTTGAATTCATCTCATAAGCGCGCTGTGCTGAAATGAGGCGCGTGATTTCCTCAACAACATTTACATTGGCTTGTTCCAAAATACCTTGGCGGATATTGCCAAACTGATCCTCGGCCGGGTTGCCTGTCGTTGCTGTGCCTGATGCCTGTGTTTCAAGGAACAGGTTATCGCCAATGGCTTCCAGACCTGCCGGGTTAATAAAGCTGGCAAGCTGAATTTGCCCGACATTAGAGAGGGCAGGCTGGCCATCAATGCTAACCAAGACTTCGCCCGAGGCGTTGATCTCGATCCCAATCGCATTGCTGGGGATTGTGATGCCCGGCTCAACAGGATATCCGTTGGATGTGACAAGTTGACCGTTTTCATTGACTTGGAATGTACCATCACGCGAATAAGCCGTTTGACCATCAGGCAATTCAATCTGGAAAAAGCCTGTGCCGTTAATCGCAAGATCAAGCGGGTTTTCTGTGACTTGCAATGTGCCTTGAGCAAAGGAGCGGTAAATCGCACCGGAGCGCACACCAAGACCAATTTGCAAGCCTGATGGCACGGTTGTTCCGGCATCGGATGATGTTGATCCGGGGCGCTGGATGTTTTGATACATCAGGTCGGCAAAAGAGGCGCGCTGGCGCTTGTAACCTGTTGTGTTCATGTTGGCAATGTTGTTGGAAATAACATCAACATTGATTTGCTGGGCGAGCATACCTGTGGCGCCAATATCTAATGATCTCATTTTTTACTCTCCTTATTTAAATTTCCTGTTTAGTGCTTTGTTATTACTGTGTTTTTGTTAATGTCCGTATGGCCTCTTGCAGGCGTTCATTCTCGCTGCTCATGGCTCTTTGCAGGGATTGATATGTACGCAAAGTCTCGATCATGCGTGTCATTTCAATGACCGGCTCAACATTAGAGCCCTCCAGCATGCCTTGAGATACGCGTGTATTTGCCGGTGGTTGTGGATTTACGCCTTCTGGCAGTTTGTAAACATTGTCCCCGAATGGGATAAGGTCCTGCACATCGCCAAATTCAACAATGTTAAGTTGGGCGATCTCGCCATCCTGATTTGAAATAACGCCATTTTCATCAATCGTCACCTCGGTTGTATCCTCCGGGATAACGATGGGCTGCCCGCCTTGATCAACAACAGGGCGGCCGGCTGCGCTAATAAGTTCACTATTGGCATTGAGCTGGAAATTACCGGCGCGGGAATAGCCAACCTCGCCATCGCGGCCCAAAACACTGAAGAATCCAGGGCCCACAAGGGCGATATCCAATGGGTTGCCAGTGCGGGACACAGGCCCTTCTTTGGTCACTTGATATTGCCCGCGGTCTAAAACAAATGAGAGGGGGTCGTCCGCGCCTTTGGGATCAGATACATATTCATCAAAGATTGTATTTTGTCCACGAAATCCCGGCGTGTTCATATTGGCAACGTTATTGGCAATGATCTGCATATCTGTGCGCAAAACCATTTGACGTGATAGTCCTAGATAGAGGGAATTTTCCATCGTCTCTTTGTCCTTACCCTTTGATTTTTGTTATGTGCGCATTGGGCGCATCCTTTGTTGGAATGTATTGCATGGAGTATGCCAATTATATTTTTTGTTTAATTACAGTAGTTTGGCGTTTTTTGGAGGGGCGTTGAGCATGTGTGTTGGGGCAAATACCCGTGCCGGGTTATCGGGATGGGGTAAAAATTACCTGCTGAGGTGGCGGGGTGAATTTGTTGCTTGCAAGAGTTGTGAATTCAACCAAGAAACGCGTTAGACGATTGCGTGGAATTGATTTATAATGGGCATTATAACATTGTCTTGTTCTAACCCTAGCCTAGGTAAAGTTGTTCGATCATGTCTGAAGAAGAAGCCCAAAAAGAAGAAGAAGCGCCAGTTGAGGGCGGTGAGTTTGCTGATGGTGAAGACGAGGGCAGCGGCGGCGGCGGCGATTCCAAGAAGCTGATTTTATTTATAGTTTTGCCTGTTCTCATCCTTCTGGGGGTTTTGGGTGGTTTGTTTATGGCCGGTGTTTTTGATCCATTCCTGAAATCCGAGCCCAAGGAAGAAAAAGTAGAGGAAGAGCATGTTGAAGAAGAACATGTCGAAGAGGGGCATGGTGATGAAAAGGGAGGATCTCCCTTCATTGAAATTCCAACCATGATTGTCAATCTGAATACCGATGACGGAGAGCCGCGTTATCTTCGCCTGACTGTACAATTGGAGCTCAAGCGAGCTTCTGATGCATCCAAGGTAGAGGCTGTTATTCCGCGCGTTGTTGATCAATTCCAGACCTATTTGCGGGAGTTGCGGGTGCGTGATCTGCGTGGATCCGCCGGTATTTATCGCCTGCAGATGGAGCTTTTGTGGCGCGTTAATCAGGCTGCAGCCCCTGTAGAGGTCAAAGATGTGTTGTTTCAGGAAATTTTGATCCAATAATGGTATAATAAGGCGTGCTTTGCTAAATCGGCACGCTTTTTGCTTATGAAACATATACTAAGGTGTAGCGGATTAAAAACAGCATAAGATAAAGAATTTTAAGATAGAACCATGAGTGAGACCGAAACAGAAGAACTGGATCAGATGAGCGAAGAAGAACGCGCCATGATGGAGCAGTGGTCTGATATGGCCGATGATGAAGGCTCTGATGGTGATGGTTCTGGTGATGTGGCCGGCGATGAATTTGCGACCGATGATGAAGGTGGTACGCGTATTCTGAACCAGGATGAAATCGATTCCCTTCTTGGCTTTGATGATGATGATATCGGCGATGGTCAAACATCCGGTGTCATGGCTTTGATTAATTCGGCCATGGTGAACTATGAACGTTTGCCGATGCTGGATATCGTTTTTGATCGCCTTGTGCGGTTGATGTCTACATCTTTGCGTAACCTTACATCGGATAACGTTGAGGTGAGTTTGGACCAAGTGTCGACAGTGCGTTTCGGCGATTACATGAATTCCATTCCATTGCCGGCAATGCTATCCGTCTTCAAAGCAGAGGAGTGGGACAATAACGGTTTGATGGTGACCGATAGTGCGCTTATCTATTCCGTTGTTGATGTGTTGTTGGGCGGGCGAAAAGGAACGCCGGCCATTCGTGTTGAGGGACGCCCCTATACAACGATTGAGAGCAAGCTCGTTGAGAAAATGGTGCAGGTTGCTCTGGGGGATTTATCCTCGGCATTTGACCCGCTCTCACCTGTGAGTTTTTCTTTGGACAGAATTGAAACAAACCCGCGTTTTGCAACCATTACGCAAGGAAATAATGCCTGTGTGCTTGCGCGCCTGCGTATTGATATGGGGGACCGCGGTGGCCGTGTTGAAATTTTGATCCCCTATGCGACATTGGAGCCTATTCGTGAGCTGCTCTTGCAAATGTTTATGGGTGAGAAGTTCGGACGTGACTCAATCTGGGAAAATCACCTGACTTTGGAGCTCTACAAAACCGATGTTCAGTTGCAGGCTGTTTTAGGGGAATTGACTCTCCCTCTTGGCAAAATGCTACAATGGAAGGTAGGAACACAATTGGTATTTCCTACCGAGGTGGATCAGGATTTGGAATTGCGATGCGGTGATTTCCCGATGTTCACAGGTCCGGTGGGGCAGAAAAAAGAACATATTGCCGTTCGCATTGAAGATTATATCGAGCCGGAAGAAGAGGAAAACACGTGAGTGTAGGGTTACTGAGTATTACTATTGATATTTTAATTATGATTGGTCTGGGTGTGACCATCTTTTTTGCGTTTCGCCTCTCCAAGAGCCTCAATAGTTTCAAAGAACAGCGTCAGGCGTTTCAAGCGCTTATTGTTGATCTCACGACAAATATTGATAAGGCGCAAACATCCATCGCACAGTTGAAGGAAACAGCCGGATCGACAGGTGAAGATCTGGAAAAAGTCATCGGAGAAGCCCGTTTTTTGGCCGATGAGCTTAAATTAATGAATGAGGCTGGGGAGAGTTTAGCAAACAGGCTGGAAGGTGTGGCCGATGCCCGTGGCGCCGAGCGGAAAAATAAGGCGCATGGCTTGAATGGCCATGCTTCTGATGGCTTTGCTATTCGTGACCCTGAATTTGATCACCAAGATGGTGCATCCGATCATGAGGAGTGGGCGGCCGGTGATGATGTGCCTGTTCCGGATGATTTACAGAGCGATGCGGAGAAGGAACTCTATAAAGCCTTAAGAGCAAATAGAGGAAAGTAATGCCATGAGCTGGGTGCAGAGAATACGGATATTACCGCTTTTGATTGTTATAGCCATGATGGCCTTCTCGTTGCGCCTTGTGGATGTGGCAAGCGGTGTTGCAACTCTATCCAAAAACAAGCCTGCGGCACATTTGCAGGATGGTAAGCAGGCTACAACCTCTCATTCCGAAACCAGAATTGCTTTGGCGCCCGCGCAAGCGGCAGATGATGAGTCAAAAGAGATGACTGGGGAAGGTGAGGGCGATAACAAAGAAGAGATGGCCTCCAAAAAGGAGGATGAAAAGCCCGAGGAGCCGGATATCAGCAAATGGCAAGATGCAAGTGATGGCGATTTGTCGGTCGATGAAGTGAAAATGGAAGTTTTCGAAGACTTGGTTGAAAGGCGCAAGAAACTTGATGAGATAGAGAAAGATCTTGTTACCCGCGAAGCGTTGTTAAGGGCAGCGGAGCAGGAGTTAGAGAGAAAGTTTCAGGAGCTGGCATCCCTGCGCCGCGATATTGAAAAATTATTAGAGAAGCAATCCGCCGAAGAGCAGGCGCGTGTTTCATCCTTGGTAAAAATATACGAAGGTATGAAGCCAAAGGATGCTGCGGCTATTTTTAACACATTGGATTTGGATGTTCTTGTCTCGGTTATGTCTAAAATGTCAGAGCGACGATTGTCGGGGATTTTGGCATCAATGAACCCGGAAAGGGCGCGCACAGTCACGATCATGCTGGCGGAACAATCAAAACTTCCAACCCTGCCGGACGCCCAATAAGCATACATTTGCATTGCATGGCGGATTTTATGCCCATTCCCTCTATTGTTGGATCGGAAAATACGTTAGAATCTGGTTACATTTCTTTAAGCTTTTGCTTTCATACTTGAGTATTTGTGGAGTAAATAATCGTTTTTAGGGCAACAAAGGGGAATATTAATGAGTGTCGACATGAACATGAATGTATTGATCGTAGATGATTACAATACAATGCTGCGTATTATTAAAAACTTATTGAAGCAGCTGGGCTTTAATAATGTGGATGAGGCTACTGACGGTGAAATGGCCTATGGCATGTTGGACCAGAAATCATATGGTTTGGTTATTTCGGACTGGAATATGGAGCCAATGACAGGCATTGATCTTCTGAAGAAGGTGCGCGCCAGTGAGAAGCCATACAAAGACATTCCGTTCATTATGGTGACGGCCGAGAGTAAGACAGAGAATGTTGTGGCAGCCAAGCAGGCGGGCGTTAATAACTATATTGTGAAGCCGTTTAATGCCGAGACACTAAAGACTAAGATTGCATCTGTTCTTGGTGATTTTTAATCCGTTAAGCAAAGGGGTTGGGGATGAGTGCTGGTAATTCATATGAAAAGGATCAGGTTGTATCGATCATAAATTCTGTGATTGATCGCGTCAGACAAAATGAGCCGATGGCCAAGGATAGCGTTGTCTCCGAGTTGACGGATATCTTGAAAGTAATCGAAGATTTTCGTAAAGACGTCGCGCTGAGCCCTATGGAGATTAATGACAAGCACATCCCTACGGCTACGGATGAGTTGGATGCCGTTGTGAAGGCGACGGCATCGGCGACAGGCGATATCATGGATTCCTGTGAGGCTATTGAAGCCGTTGCGGCAGAAATTGATCCGGCGCATGCTGAAAAATTAACGGCCGAAGTTGTTAAAGTATACGAAGCCTGCTCGTTTCAGGATATTACAGGGCAGCGTATTACAAAGGTTGTCACAACGTTGCGTACTATTGAGATGAAAATATCATCCTTATTGGCCGCGCTTGGTATTGAGGATCAGGGCGAAGCCGCCAGTGGCTCTGGGGCGACGGATAGATCGGATGTTGCTGATGTCAATGATCCGGAAAGTCTTCTTAATGGCCCACAGATGCCGGATCAGGCTATTTCACAAGACGAGATCGACAAACTCTTATCCGAGTTTGATTGATTGCGCTAAACGCAATTCCTGCATTCTGATTTTATGGCTCCTGTGATATCATAAAGACGTGTGTTTATTGATGTTTAAACGTGTTTCTTTATGGGTAATCAATTTTTAGCGTTATCACTTTTTATTGTTTTGCTCGCGTTCTTTATTGTTTTGAACGTGAACTCGAACTATACCGAGGCAAAGTTTGAGCCTGTAAAGCGGAGCTTGGAGGTGGCTTTCTCATCCGGTATTACAGAGCCGCGTATATCTGCCAAAAGCTCGATCGAGACGGTGCAGGAGATAGAGGAGTCCTACAAGGAAGGCTCCACATTGGATAAGCTCGAAGCGCTTTTTAATGCGGAAATCGCCGGTGTTGATATTCAGAAAAACCGTTTAGGCACAGAGATGTATGTGCGCATGCCCTTGCGTGAATTCGAGAGAAATCTAACCATTATTGATGCCTCTATGGCCGGACAGGAGGGGATTGCCTTTTCCGGCGGCGGTGTGAGTTTCTTGCCGATGTTTGTATCTCTGCTACAGGCCTCGCAAACCGAAGTGGCCTATCATGTGGATATGATTGTTAATACGCCACAAGAACCTGCGGTTTTGCAAAATGATGAACCCGCTATAGCGTTGGGGCTTATTCAAAAGGCGGGACGTTTGGCGCAGATTATCGGCAATTCCGGGCTTGAGAGTAAATATTTCAGCTCCGGCTTGGCTCTTGGGGAAGAGGGGATGATCACGCTGCATTTCAAACGCTACAGGCCGTTTATTCCGATTGAGGAAAGTGAAGAGGCGGGAGGCGCTGTATGAGTGAGGGATATGATCTTGATGGCCTGAAGAAGGGGCCTTCTGCCAAACGCAAAAGCAAAAAGGAAGAGGACCCTTTTGATGCCGCAGAAAAAGAGCGGCTTGAGGAGGAAAAAAAGAAGAAGAAACAGAAGAAACCTGTCGTTAAATTCACGCAGGAAAAATCAGCGTTCCAAGCGGTCAACGATGATGGAGAGGGTGATAGTAGCTTGTGGCTGGTTACTTTTACCGATGTTATGGCCTTGATGTTGACGTTTTTTGTGCTGCTCTATGCGATGTCACAGCCGCAAGAGGAAGCGTGGACAGAGATCACCGCCTCTTTTAATGAGCAATTTGGAGAAACATATAGCGCAAAATTCGAGGAGGGGCGTCAGGATGCCATTACGATTGACCGCGTTGATTTCGCCGAAGCGCTCGACCTTGGTTATCTTAAAACGCTGCTTTCCCAGATCATTGAAAAGGACGAGAACCTGGAAAATATCGTTTTGATTCATCAGGATAAACGGTTGGTTATTTCCTTGCCTCAAGATTTGTTGTTTGAGCCGGGGCAGGCAGATGTGCGCGGGCGCGGTCGCCGGGCTTTGTTTGTTTTAGGGGGGGCGCTGGCGCGAATTAAAAACCGCATCGAAGTTTTAGGGCATGCAGACCCCATTCCAATTAACAATCCTGATGGCGATTATCCGACAAATTGGGAGTTATCATTAGCCAGAGCCAGCGCAGTGGCCGGTGTGTTGCGCAATGTGGGCTATCAAAGGCCGATTACGGTGCGAGGTTTGTCAAGCAGCCGTTATACGGAATTACCGGATAGTTTAACCGAAGACGAGAGGCTTAGCCTTTCGCGCCGTGTTGATATTGCGCTAACGCGTGATGACGGATCAAAAGTGACATTGTTCAACGTGCCGGGTATGTAATGTTTAAGCCGTTGACAATAATGTTAAAACCCTTGAGAGAGCTTGTTCTTTTTGGGCCTGTATGGCAATTTTATTCTATGGTTTTATTACGCCTGATCTTTCTTGCTTTCCTTATGATCCCGTCCTTTTCAGCCTTCGCGCAAAACGGGCCGGAATTGCGTATAACGCAAAAACAGGATTTTTACCGCGTTGTTTTTGATTGGAATGAGAGTGTGACGTATGACATTGCCGATTTAGGAGGCAATACAAGCCGTATTCGGTTTGATCGGGGGGTAAGCGGTTTTTCAGGCTTGAGCGCAATTGGCGCAGGATCGGAATTGGCTTTATCCGCCAGTTCTATTGTATCAGAACAACCACTTACGGTGAGTTTTAGCCGTCAAGCAGGTGTTGAGCTAAAGCATTTTGCGATTGGTGATCGTGTCATTCTTGATTTTTATTACCCGTCCGGTGTGAAGGCAAATATAAAAGAGCCCGTGCGCAATAATGCGGCAGTCGAACCGCCAAAACCAGCGCCAACGCAGCCCAAGCCAGCACAAGCAAAACCCAAAGTCCCGGAGCGTGCACCCCCAGCAAAGGAGGTGAGTGCCTCTTCAGCGCCTGATCCATCCAGTTTAAAGCCTGTCTTGGAAGAAAACCCTCAAGAGGCTCTTAAGGATGAAGAAATCCGCGCACAAAGTAGTTCGCTGGATAAGATTCTAGAACAAGCGCAAGCGATGAATGCTGCGGAGGCGGTCGCGGCAGCCAAGGGTGCGGAGCAGCAGCCTGTATCGCCGCATTTGATTACAATCACATCAACCAAATCCATAGCGACTGCCGTTTTTGAGCAGGATGGGGCACTTTATGTTGTCGTTGATGACCCTGACTTGTTTATCAGGCCGCAAGTCAGTGGACGCGATTCTGATTATTTTTTACCGCTAAGGGAAAAAGCACTTCCAATGGGAAAGGTCTATATAACCAGGCCCATGCCCGGTACAGAGGTCTATGGGCAGGGCGGGGCGCTTTTGACGAATATTAAAATTGACGAAGTGGGACCATCGACAGAACCTGTTGTGCCGAGGCGCATGGATGTTGATGAAGAAGGGGCTTTCCGGTCCGGCACGGTTTTTTGGGCCTTTGATGCTCCGGGCGCGATTATTGATATGGAGGACCCAAAGACAGGGCAGCGTCTCAAGATTGTTACAACCGAAGATGCAACTGAATATGGCGGGCTTGCGCGTCAATTTATTGATTTTGATGTTCTGGAGAGCAAAATCGGTCTTGTTATTCGCCCTAAAGTGGATGATTTGGAGGTCAAAAAAGTCGAGGGCGGTATTCAGGTATCCAGACCTGCCGGCCTTGCGATCACACAAGAAAGTAAGATTATGGCGTCCCTTGCCGACATGGAAAAGAAATACCAACAGGAGGTGGAAGCCACAGAGGATGCTGCGGGTGGTGCTCAAAGTGGACGGTCAAGCCGGAATATTTTTGAGTTCAAGCAATGGGAAATGGGGGGTGTCGGCGCGTTGAATGATAATGCCAATATTATGCTTTCGAGCTTGAATGATTTGACACCGGGCGGGCGCGCCGAAGACCTTATCACACTTTCCAAGATGTATTTTGCCAATGGCCAAGCCTCAGAGGCTCTCGGCTTTTTGAGGTTTGCCGCGCAGGAGCTCCCCGAGCTAAACAACAATCCTATTTTTCTTGCTATTCGTGGTGCTGTCCGTGCTTTGGCATGGAAATATGAGGAAGCCTTTTCTGATTTGTTTATCGAGCCATTAAAAGAATTTGAAGAAATTGATTTATGGAAGTCAGTGGTTTTGGCCGAATTGGGCGATTGGCAACAGGCCGCAAAGTTTTTGCCGCGCAGGCTAAGTCGTCTGTATGATTATCCGGAATATATCCGTTATCGTCTGGCCTTGATTTTGGCCGAGGTAGCGCTGCGTGACGGCAACGTCAATGCCGCCGAAGAGTTGTTGCAAATGATGGAGACCGAAAAAGAATTACAGCCATTCTTCCAATCCGGCATGGCCTATCTTAAAGGTGAAGAAGCGCGCCAACGTGGCAATTTGGATGATACTAAAATGTATTGGGAGCCATTAATCGCAGGGCAGGATGATTACCACCGTGCCAAGGCGGGACTGGCTTTGACCAAACTTTTGATTGATAAAAAAGAGATTAGCTATGCGGAGGCGATTGATCGCCTGGAACAGCTTCGTTATGCGTGGCGCGGTGATGAGTTAGAGGCTCAAATTAATTATTGGCTCGGGCGGACATATTTTGATCATGGCCAATATATGAAAGGCCTTCGCATTATGCGTGATTCTGCCACATTCGCGCCGGACTCGACTTTGGCTGAGCGCGTGACATCTGAGATGAGCGATATTTTTTCCGAAGTCTTTTTGAGCAACAAAATTGATGAAATGTTGCCGCAAGATGCGGTCTCTTTGTATGAGGGATTTACCGAGCTTGTACCCACGGGGGATCGCGGAAATCAGGTTATCGAGGCTTTGGCGGAGCATTTGGTTAAATCCGGATTATTGGACCGTGCGGCCGGTTTCTTGACCTTGCAGCTCGATGCAAGGCTAAGCGGTGTTGATGCTTTGCGAACATCTATTCGTCTGGGGGCTATTCGCCTTATGAATAAACAGCCAAGGCAGGCGTTGGAAAACTTGCAAAAAGCAGAAAAGTTGATTGAAGAGCTGCCTGATCAGGATACACCTGCACGCAGAAAAGAAATTAATTTGCTCAAGGCAAAAACATTTGCCGAACTGGATCGTCCTGACCGCGCTCTGGATTTATTATTGCAGATGGGGTATGAGCCGGATGTAAACAAGTTGCGGGCGGATATTGCATGGCAGGCAGGTTATTGGGATGATGCCGCCGATGCGCTGGCCGAAGTGATCACAGATGAGAATTTATCACTCACGCGCCCATTAAAGCCGCATCAGGCAACGCTGGTTCTCCATAGAGCGGTTGCACTTAATCTTGGTGGTGATCGTATTTCATTGGCCAATATGCGTGAAAAATTTACCGAGCTTATGAGCCAGACAGATAAATCATCCGTATTCGAGGTTGTGACGCGGCCGCGTCAAAATGCCGGTCTGGCCGATCGGGAGACATTGCTCTCGATTGTCTCTGAGGTGGATTTATTCGGCAGCTTTTTAGAGAAATACAAAAACAAGCAAGAGTAATAAAGCGCTCTACCCTGCGGGGCTTATATTCGGAGCATCAAAGCTTTGTATCAATGATCCCGCAATCAAATACCACCCATCAACCAAGACAAAGAAAATAATCTTAAACGGCAGCGATACCGTTACGGGCGGGAGCATCATCATCCCCATCGACATCAGAATGGATGCCGTGACAAGATCGATAATCAAAAACGGCATGAATAACATAAAGCCAATTTCAAAGGCGCGCCTGAGCTCGGAAATCATAAAGGCGGGCACCAAGACTTGGATGGGGACATCCATAATATTTTGTGGCATATCCATTTTGCTGACTTCCAGAAAGAGGGTGAGGTCCTGTTCTCTGACATGTTTGATCATGAATTCCTTGAAGGGATCCACGGCATTTTCAAGGGCGGTGAACTCATCGATCTCTTCATTAATAAGCGGCTGAATACCCTCTTGATAGGCCTTCTCGAATGTGGGGGCCATAATAAAGAACGTTAAAAACAGAGCCAGCGAGATCATGACCGTATTCGGAGGGGTTTGTTGAATGCCAATCGCGGTTCTTAAGAAAGATAAGGCGACAACAATACGGGTAAAGGATGTCATCATCACAAGAATGGATGGGGCCAAAGACAATACAGTTAAGAGCAAAACCATCTGGACGATGCGCCCTGTTACGGTGCCGTCATTTTCCTGCCCCAGATCGATGGAAATGCTCTGCGCAAAAACATTTTCTATATAAATCAGGGAGAAGAAGCTGGTCATGGCGGCCAGCAAGCTCAGCATTAGAAGCGGTCTTTTCAGGCAGGGCTGTAAAATAGTTTTCATCGTTAGTGCTTTGGCCATATTAAGCTGCCTTTTTGCTGCGTTCTTTATTGATCTTTTTGTTATTTTGCGCCGATTCTTCATCAGAAGAAAACCCGCTTTCAATGATGGTCTCCCCGTTAGCGCCTAAAATAACCAGATGTTCTGTATTATCACGTTTTATAATCATCAGGCGCCTGCGCGCATCCAGATTCATCACTTCAATGACTTTTAGGCGGCGTTTTTGTCCTACCGTGATGGCGGGCCCTGCCAAATTTAGCTTTTTAAGGGCAAAGGCGAGCAGTCCCATTAAAGCCAATACAAAGCCAAGAGCCATAGCAAGGGTGAGGAGGTCTGAAAAGCTATTCATCCGGTTTATTCCTTTGCTTTTAGCTCCCCAAGAGCGATGGCAAGGCGATCAAGCGTGGAAATAAGCTCTGCCATGTCATTTTGCACGGCTTTGGCCACGGGGGCGGGCGCATCATCCACCGCTGCGCATAAAGTTGTGACATCCTGTTCCATAGAGCCCAAATCGGGCATATCTCCGGCCTCTGTTGTTTCTATTGCGCTTGAGATTTTCTGTTTAAGCTCTTGAAATTGCTTTTGAAACCCCTCTGTTTGCTCCTGTTCGCTCATGGTTTGGCCTTTTTTGCGTTGTTTATGATGCGTTTTGCTTATTCTTTCTCTATATCATCATCTATGACGGTATTAAAAGGGTCAGGCTGCCCATTGGCGCGGTAAACATAGGATAAAATTTCGGCCACGGCGAAAAAAGCCTCTGTCGGGATGGGGCTATCAATTTCAATTTTCGCCAATAATTCGGCTAAATCGCTGTCTTGGCGTAT
The DNA here is from genome assembly GCA_964611755.1 of uncultured Pseudobdellovibrionaceae bacterium. Classification (GTDB taxonomy): domain Bacteria; phylum Pseudomonadota; class Alphaproteobacteria; order Micavibrionales; family Micavibrionaceae; genus CAZTBB01. Next base: position 6,346 of record CAZTBB010000026.1, on the reverse strand, counting down.
TTTTACATCGTTTTCCAAGGCCAGCTGAATAATTTTTTCAGCCATATGCCCGCGCCCGGCAGAGGTGATTAGCGGGGCTTTTTGTCTATCATCACTTTCTTTGATGGAAACGGCTGTCTGGTTTTTAGGTATTTTCTTTATATTTGAGGGGGTTAGGTCGTTTTTAGGGCTGTTTTTATCGTCTTTGTTCATTTTGGCACGCTTTCTGCATAGTTCTGAGCAGGATTGGAAATCTAAAGTTAAGGTTACAGCGATGACTACAGAAAATATAACACTTTTCCGCGCTCTTGGGGCAAAAATGGATTATTTGAATACGCGTCAGCGTGTTCTTGCACAGAATATCTCCAATGGTGATACGCCAAATTATGTACCGCATGATCTCAAAGAATATGACTTTGGGCGCTTGATGAAGAATATCGAAGAAAAAGGAAAGCTCAGTGTCCGCATGGAGACAACAGACGGGCTTCATATGCCGCCACCGAATACGGCGCCAGCACCGCGAGAGGGTGATCAAAAAGAGACATATGAAGTGGCGCCTGCGGGAAATGCGGTTGTCATGGAAGAGCAGCTGATTAAGGCGGGGGCCAACCGCATGGATTACAACCTGATCACCAATATTTATAAAAAGAATATGGCAATGATGAAAACGTCGCTTGGGCGCGGCGGTCAGTAAGGCCAGTAGGGTAATATAAGGAGAGAATACATGAGTGATGATATTATTAATGCAATGCAAATTTCAGCCATGGGTATGAAGGCGCAAGGGGCGCGTATTCGTGTGGCCTCGGAAAACCTTGCCAACGCCGATACAGCTGCGACGACACCGGGTGGTGACCCATACACACGCCAAGTTATTTCATTTGAAAACCGACTGGATAGAGAGCTCGGCATTCGCATGGTTGATGTGAAAGATATCACAGATGATAAGCCTGATGCCTATCCGACGCGTTATATGCCGGATCATCCGGGGGCGGATGAAAACGGCATCGTGAAATTGCCAAATGTGAATACTTTGGTTGAGATGATGAATGTTCGGGAAGCACAGCGCAGCTATGAGGCAAATCTGGGTATGATCGAGCAATCAAAAACGATGGTTACGCGCACGATTGATTTGCTGCGATAGTCACAAAGACGTATAATAAACAGGTAAGGAATATTTCAAGATGGTTGATATTAACAAAATGATGGATCCGAATGTTGCGGCTAAGGCCTATGGCCAGACCTCCAATATTGCGGCTCGCAGGACATCCGGCGGCAATGATGGCGTGACATTTTCGGATTTCCTTGAAAATGCAGCGCGCGACTCTCTGGATACAATGAAACAAGGGGAGCGCATGTCCGCCAAGGCCGTGACAGGTGAGGCCCAATTGACCGATGTCGTTCAGGCCGTCAACGCAGCCGAATTGACCCTGGAGACGGTTGTTGCCGTAAGAGATCGCCTGATCAGCTCTTTCCAGGAAATTCTAAGAATGCCGATGTAATAGCCCTGTATGAGGGTTCATATTGCAGATATCAGTGCATGGTTTTTTCGAGCGCCCTATACATCGCCGGATTCCTTTTTGTATACTGAGTAAGCAATGAATGAAGAAGAAGTCATAGAAATAGCCCGTCAAATGATCTTGTTGTGTATCGAGATCAGCTTGCCAATTTTGTTGATTGGCCTGTTTGTCGGGGTGGCTATTGCATTGATTCAGGCGTTGACACAAGTACAAGAAATCACATTGGTTTTTGTTCCCAAGATTATTGCTATTTTTCTTGCTATGTTTGTTTTCTTCCCGACGATGATGAAGACATTATCCAACTTTATGCAATCTTTGGCCGACATTATGATTGGCGCAGGCTGATTTTTATTGGCTGTTTATTTCAAGGGCAGGCAACCAAATGTTTCAAAGCGAACTCGAAGCCTTTTTAGTCAGCAATGTCTATGCCTTTATCATGACATTTGTACGTTTTGGTACGGCGATGATTATTATGCCCGGTATCGGGGATGCCTTCGTCTCTTCCAAGGTGCGTCTTTATATTGCATTGGCGATTTCCTTTATGCTCTATCCTCTCGTTATGCCGTACTTGCCGGCTGATATTCCGGATGGCTTCTTCTTTTTATTGCTGGTTGGGTTTGAATTTATTATCGGGCTGTTTTTCGGGATTGTGGCACGTATCTTTTTGCTGGCCCTTGATGTGGCCGGGATGATTATTTCCATGCAATCAGGATTGGCCAATGCGCAGGTCTTTAACCCCGGCTTGGCGACGCAGGGCTCAATTATGGGCGCGTTTTTAACGATAACGGCCGGGGTTTTATTATTCGCAACCGATCTGCACCATTTGTTAATCAGGGGGCTTTTAGAGAGTTATGAGCTGTTTTCCTTTGGTGACGTACCCAATGCCGGTGGGATGGCTGAGTTGATATCCAGAGCTGTTTCGGCGAGCTTTTTGATCGGGGTTAAGATCGCCATGCCGTTTATGATTGTAACATTGTTATTATTTGTTGGAATGGGCGTATTGTCTCGATTAATGCCACAAGTGCAGGTCTTTATGATTGCGCTTCCGATACAGATTTTACTGGCCTTGATTGTGATGTCGTTTGTTGTGACATCGGTTTTCATTTTCTGGTTGTCAGAGTTTGAAAACGCCATTGTGTTTTTCCTGACATTATAAGAGAAGGAGCCTGAATATTTGTTCTTTCGCGCATGAGAGATGAAATTCATGGTAAACTATAAAGATGAGTGAAGGTGAACAGCCAGATGATGCCCAGAAGACCGAGGAGCCTACCCCCAAGAAATTGGAGGAGGCGAAAAAGAAAGGTCAGGTGGCCATTTCCAAAGAGGTCAATAATTGGTTGATCTTGTTGGCCGGGACTGTGTTGATCGCTCTTGCATCGGGTCCTTTGTTCTCGCAAATGCAATCTGTTTTGAGAACATTTATTGAAAAATCACACGTGTTGCCGGGAGGGGAAGAGGGCGCATTTTTTGTCTTAACCCACACTACATCCGAAATGTTCGGTATCTTGTTTTTGGTGTTTTTAGGGCTGTTTGTTATTGCATTTATTGCCCCTTTTGCGCAGGTCGGACCATTATTTGCCCCCGAGGCCATTAAGCCCGATTTGAGTAAGATATCTTTGATAAAGGGGTTTCAGCGCCTGTTTTCGATGCGCTCTTTAATGGAGTTCTTCAAGGGGATTTTCAAGATTGCCGTCATTGGTCTGGTTAGTGTCATCATCCTGTACCCGTCTTTTGATAAATTGGGCAATATGATTGATATGAGCATCACAACCTCTATGGATGAGTTGCTCGGTCTTGTGATCAGAATGATGATCGGTGTGCTGGTTGTTTTGATTATTATCGCCGCTATTGATCTTTCTTTTCAACGTTACCAGCACCACAAGCAAATGAAGATGACACGGCAGGAAGTCAAGGACGAGCACAAGCAGAGCGAAGGGGATCCGCATGTGAAAGCCAAGCTGCGACAGCTTCGTATGGAGCGCGGGCGCAGGCGCATGATGCAAGCCGTTCCGGAGGCCGATGTGGTTATCACAAACCCGACGCATTATGCGATTGCGCTGAAATATGACCGTGCTGATATGGCGGCACCAATGTGTGTGGCGAAGGGTGTCGATGATGTGGCATTGCGCATCCGTGAATTGGCAAAAGAGCATAAGGTTGAGATCGTCGAAAACAAACCTTTGGCACGGGCCTTGTTTGATGCGGTTGAGATCGATGACATCATCCCGACCGAGCATTTCAAGGCTGTGGCTGAAATTATCTCTTATGTTTACAAACAAAAAGGCCGCCGTTAAGACGCACCATTTTTAATACCGATGGCATAACTTGTTTATGCCTATGAAAAAACCTTCTTTTATCGCTGTGTTTCTTTTATGATCGAAATCATGAAAGTCGATCATGAAGAGTTTATAAAACGCCATCATAAAGTGGACGATTCCGGTGAGCCCAAGCCGGCAAGAAAAGTTAAGCGCGACCTTCGTTCATGGAGCGCTTTGTTGATTATTTTTCTTTATATAGGGCTTTTTGCTTTCATCATTCTTGTCTCTGAAATGAGTGTTCAGGATTTAACGGTTGCGGCCGGGTTGTTTGTCCTTACAACGGCGCTTGCGGCGTTTACCGCATATTCCAGTTCCCAAAATGTGATGCTGGAGGAGGAGAGGGTTTTACTGCGTCAGGTTATGGAAGGATCACGCGGGGCCCGTCTGATTGCCGATTCTTCCGACCAGACGGTTTTTGCCAATGATAAATTTAAAGAGTTGTGTAAAGGCCTCGGCCCTCCCGGGTATAAGAGCCTTATTCGTTTGTTTGAGGATAATGAAGAGGCGCTGGCGCATTTTCGTTTGCTGGCCGATCAGGCACACCGGGGGCTAACGGATACGATTGAGCTGTTTTCCAAGCATGAGGACCGTGATCGCTGGTTTATGGTGACTGCGCAGCCTGTGATGGGGTGGAAGGGTTTCATCCATTGGCGTATTGATGATGTGACACAACGCCATACGATTGATCGTGCCATTCGTGAAGAACGTGAAAAGTTAATTGATTTTACCGATAATGCGCCTGTCGGCTTTTTCTCCGTTGATGAGAATGGAAAATTTGTGTTTGCCAATGCAACTTTTGCGCGTTGGGTCGGCCATGATATCCGCACATTGCTGGATACCAGTACATTGCATACCTATTTGGCGGATCCCCCCCAAGATGCGGCGCCTTATGATTTAATCGATAATGGCGGAGCTCGCCAGGTTGTTGAGCTGCAAATGAAGGGCGCTGCCGGCAAGACGTTTTTGGCTTCTGTGAATCAGGCGGTGGTGCATGAAAATGACGGCCGTGTTCGTACGCGCGGAGTGGTGCATGATCTGACGTCCGAGCGTGAGATGCGCCAAGCGCTGAAGGCGTCGGAAGATCGTTTTGAGCGTTTCTTTGAAGAGGCGCCACTTGGCATTGTTTTGATTGATCAAGAGCGTGTGATCCAAGATATTAATGCCGAATTTGCGGCGATGTTAGGCAAGGATGTTGCTGACCTTGAGGGGGTACCTCTTGAGGAATTGATCTTGGAAGAGGAGCGCGCAGAGTTATTTGCCGCGATTAGTCGTCTGGAGCAAGGTGCACAGATGGGCACTGCTCTTGATGTGACGCTTAAAAAAGATGGCGATGATCTTATGACGCAGCTCCACGCCCGTCGTTTCCGTGAGGGCGAAGATATTGTTCTACACTTCATTGATCGCTCGGAACAAAAATCATTGGAACAGCAATTCGTTCAATCCCAGAAGATGCAGGCAATTGGACAGCTGGCCGGGGGTGTTGCGCATGATTTTAATAATTTGCTGACGGCGATTATTGGGTTTTGTGATTTGCTTCTCCTGCGCCATAAACCCGGTGACCCGTCTTTTTCAGATATCAACCAGATCAAGCAGAACTCGAACCGAGCTTCGAATTTGGTGCGCCAGCTTCTGGCCTTTTCGCGCCAGCAAACATTGCGCCCAAAGGTGCAGGATGTTGGTGATATCCTGACAGAGCTTTCCCATCTTATGCGGCGCCTGATTGGTGCAAATATCGAGCTTGAGGTTATTCATGGGGATGATCTGGGGCTTGTGAAGGTTGATGAAGGGCAAATGGAGCAGGTGCTTATCAATCTGGCTGTGAACGCCAGAGATGCTATGGATGGCGGCGGGGAGCTGAGCATTTCCACGGAAAATTATACAAACCGGAAGCCTGTTGAGCTTGTCTCAGAGGAATTGCCGCCGGGGCATTGGGTGACAATCAAGGTCACAGATACCGGCTGTGGTATTCCCAAAGAGAATATGAGCCGTATTTTTGAGCCGTTCTTTACCACGAAGGCTATTGGTGAGGGAACGGGGCTCGGGCTGGCGACGGTTTATGGGATTATTCGTCAAACGGGCGGATATCTGGATGTAGAAAGTGTTGTAGAACAGGGTACAAGCTTTATTATTTATCTGCCGCGCGCCAGCGAGCAAGATATCCAGCATGATGAGCAAGCTGTCGAGGCCGAGGAAACAGAAAGCCGTGATTTGACAGGAACTGAACGCATTCTCTTGGTGGAGGATGAGGATGCTGTCCGAACATTCAGTGAGCGTGCTCTGATGAATAAGGGCTATGAGGTTGTCGGGGCTGAGAGCGGAGAGCGAGCACTGGAATTGTTTGAAGACAATAAGGATAACCCCTTTGACCTGCTTGTAACCGACGTTGTAATGCCGAATATGGATGGGCCAACAATGGCCGCCAAGATTCGCGAAAGCCACCCTGATTTGAAGATCATATTTGTGTCCGGCTATACGGAAGATAAGCTCAAGGATCATATGGATGACAAAACATATTTCTTGCCAAAACCATTT
>CAZTBB010000025.1:0-24413 GCA_964611755.1 uncultured Pseudobdellovibrionaceae bacterium | reverse complement strand
AATCACCGCGCCTATTCTCTTCGCTCTCCAAGACGCAGATCAGGCCGAAACAGATTTCTGGAAGCGCACATTATCGGAACTAAACCAATCAGAACAAGATCTTAGCAAAGCCCAAGAAATCATCGCCAAGCATAACGCTATTGAAAAAAGCAAAGATTTGGCCAATAACTATGCGCAAAAAGCCATGGCCAACCTCGAGCATATGGATAATCATCCCATAAAATCACATTTGGTCGATATTTTGAACTTTACCGTGAATAGAGATCATTAACCCTCTCACTTAACATAAAAAACCTAATTTAAACAACTTGTTAGGATTTTCAAACTATCCTAAAATTGTCAGTTCAGTTGGGGGATTGCATGCCGAGCATATTCAGCATTTTTACGGATACAGATAACTTCGTTTTGCCAAACGATAACGAGGTTATTTCCGTTATTGTGCGCAACAGTCCCATGGCATTGGCCGTTGTTGATGCGAAAATGCGCTTTATGATGGTCAGCAAAAGCTGGCAAGAATTGCATGATATCGAGGGTACCGATGTCATTGGCAAAACATATTACGATGTTTTCCCCGAGACTGACTCTATGCCGGAGCTGCGCGCCAGCCATCTGAGGACTCTCTCCGGGAAAAAGGAATCTTCTGAATGCGATAGCGTGGAAAAAGAAGACGGATCCGTTCAATACATCAAATGGGAAAACCGCCCCTGGCATACGCCAGATGATAAAATTGGCGGCATGATCATGTCCAAACAAGACATCACGCAAGATATCCTATTCAATCAAAAACACGAGCTAGAAAAAAAGCTGCTGGAAAAGGCCGAGCGCGTATCCCATACCGGCCACTGGTATCTCGACCTTGAGACCGAGAGCGTTTTCTGGTCCAACGAAATTTATAAAATTCATGGCCTCAACCCGGACGAGTATAAACCCGAGCTAGACTCTGCGATTGACGCCTATCATCCCGATGACCGAGACAGGGTAGAGCAAGCCATTCAAGGTACGATTGAAAACAAACAGCCTTTTGTTTTTGAGATGCGTATTATCCGGCCCAATCACACGCTGCGCTACGTCCGCTCGGAAGGAGAACCGGAGCTGGATGAAGACGGAAATGTGAAAGCGATCTTTGGTGTTTTCACAGACATCACGGAAAAACACCTTAAGGACGTTGAAAGCAAGCAGAACAGATTATTTTTAAAAGCCGTGATCGATTCTATTCCCGATGCTGTATATGTCCGCAATAAAAAAAGAGCGATTGCCGCCTGTAACTCTGCCTTCCTGGAATTGATTGGCCAGCCCGAATCCGAGGTGATCGGCGACACCCCGGAAATAAATCTGTTTGAGAGAGAGCAAACAGCAGAAGAGCTCGATATGAAAGCGTTTGATGACGGCTATACCGAGAGCGAGGAAATAGTCATTGATTATGTCGGCAACAGCCATGAAAAGCTGATTAAAAAGCAAGTTTTCAAATCCCCGCAAGGTGAAGAGTTCTTGCTATGTACTTTAACGGATATCACCCAAACCAAAAAAATCCAAAAAGGCCTTCACGATATTCAAAAAATCACCTCCAATGATGAGCTTGATGCATCAGAGCGTATTCAAAACCTTTTGCAGACTGGCTGTTATTACTTACGAATGGAAACAGCCCTTGTCGGGCGCCTTGATGGCGCGGATTTTGTTATCAGAAACTTTTCCTCGAACACAGAGCAGGATCGCACCGGTTTTTCATGTCGGGTTAACGACATTGATTGCTGCATAACGCTTCTTCAAAAAGAGCAGGTTTTTATCAATGCCAAAACAAATGAAGACAACCCCGATGTGCATCCTTGTTATGAGGGGCAAACAATCAGAAGCTTTATTGGCATCCCCCTTGTTGTAAACGGCCAAATATATGGCAGTCTTAATTTTTCGAACACAGAATCAAGAGATGTGGATTTCTCGGAGCAGGAAAAATCATTTGCAGCTTTATTAGGGCAAGCCATCAGCTCGGAAATATCGCAATCCATCTATATTGAAGAACTTAAGGATCGAGAGAGAAAGCTAGAGCAGTCAAACCAGGATCTGGAGCAATTCGCAACCACAGCGTCGCATGATTTAAAACAACCACTCAGGACTATTGGCGGCTTTATGAGTCTTTTAAGAGATAAATATAGCGATAAACTTGATGATGAAGCACAAACCTATATTGAAAAAACCATTGAAAGCTCTGATAAAATGGAAGCTCTTATTGAGGGCATATTGGAATATGCGCGCCTGGAAAACGCGAGCGAGGCCCCTGAAACCATTGACTCAACCATTCTTATTGAACAAGCCATTCAAGGTTTGATTTTTGACATTGATGACCTTGGGGTTGAAATCAAATACGGCGATAGCTGCGATATTGTTTGCTATCCGGAAATGATGCATCGCCTGATATTCAATCTTATTCAAAACGCGATCAAATATAATGAGAGCGATCCCCCTGTTATAGAAATCAATTGCACAGCTGATGATCTGTATTACAAGCTGAGCTTTAAGGACAATGGCATTGGTATGAAGAAAGATCATATTGATAAAATCTTTTTAATGTTCCATCGCTTGCATAATGATCAAAATTACGCAGGGACAGGCGTTGGCCTGTCTATCTGCAAACGCATTGCGGAGTTCCACAAAGGCCGCATAGATGTCCAATCCGAATTAGGAAAAGGCACAGAATTCGATGTTTATATCTCAAGGAGCCTATTATCATGAGTGTTGATATTCTTATCGTTGAAGACAATGAGAGCGATATGCTTTTGATGAAAGAAGCCATCAAAGGCACGGCCATGCAAAACAGTCTTTTTACAGTCAGTAGTGCCGATGAAGCGCTTGCCTTTTTAAACAAGGAGGGGGATTTCAAAGAATGCCCTCGGCCGGATCTTATTTTTATGGATTTAAATATGCCGGGCATTTCGGGACTGGACCTATTAAAAACATTAAAGCAAGACTCTATCTTTCAACATATTCCGGTCATCATATTAACCACTTCGTCCAATGAAAATGATATTTCCAAATGTTACCGTGCACTTGCAAATTGTTATGTTGTGAAACCGATTAACTTTGATCGCTTCAAAAAAACCATCTCAGTGATCAGTGATTTTTGGCTCGGCATCGCTAAATTACCCCCTAAAAATACATAAAACCTATTCCCTGCCCCTTGATATATCTTCCGAGAGCGCCTTTATTACTAGTATGTCTAGCTGCTGCGCCAATGATGAGGCCCCTAAAAACGGGCAAAGCCGTAAATTTAAATTCGATCTTATTTTCCATGGATCGCTTACCATTATTTTTATCAGCCTGGCCGCCTATGCGAGCAATCTGCCCTTTGGGTTTGTAAACCAATTTGGCCATTCTGTTTTAGAGCTTTTCAGCACCATGTGGTGGGGTATTCTGGCTGGCCTTATTTTTGTTGGGCTGATGAGCAAAATCCCGCGCAGCTATTTCACGGCCGTCATAGGCGCCGGAGACAGCGCAGGCAGCATCGTCAAAGCCGCCATAGCAGGCGTTCTTTTGGATTTATGCAATCACGGAATTTTGATGGTTGGCGCCAAGCTCTATGAAAGAGGAACATCACTGGCTCAGGTTATGGCATTTTTGATCGCCAGCCCATGGAATTCAATGTCTTTGACATTTATTTTGATCGCCCTGATCGGGCTTCAGTGGACGCTGATATTCATTGCCGGATCGGCGGTGATTGCCATTTTAACTGGCTTGATATACCAAGCTTTAATAAAGGCAGGTTATTTGCCTGAAAATCCGAATAAAACCGACATAGATCCGAATTTTGACCTCAAGGCGGATGCAAAAGCACGCCTAAAAGATTTCCGCCCGAACCTCACCTTTTTCAAAGAGGTTATTCATGGCGGCATGCATGAAGCCAAGATGATCATCAAGTGGCTTTTGGTTGGCGTCATTGTTGCCTCTGCTCTTAGAACCTTTATGGAGCCAGAAATGTTTGCGCAATATTTTGGCCCGACTATGGTTGGTCTTCTGTTTACACTTGCGGCAACCACACTTATTGAGGTCTGCTCGGAAGGGTCATCCCCCATTGCAGCAGAGCTTGTTAACGGGGCGGGTGCGCCCGGAAACGGCTTTACATTTTTGATGGCCGGCGTATCCACCGATTACACGGAAATTATGGTTGTGAAGGAATTCACAGGAAAATGGATGATTGCCCTCTCCCTTCCGCTGATCACCGTGCCCCAGATCGTTCTTCTTGGGTGGATCATGAATATGGCGAGCCTGGGTTAAGCGTACTTAATCACACGGATAAGCATTATAAAGCGCCAACCCCACAGCAGGTGCGGCGATAAAATCTTCATGCTGGCTACGATTAAGGCGCAAATAATTGGCGACGATGCGGTGTAATTCATTCATGGTAATCTCTTTGGGCAAACAAAAATCAACGCTAGGGGCTGTGCCTAATGATTTTATGAGCGTGTGATAATCAACAATCCCCGCAATGTAGGATTGGCAGACCCCATGCCCACCCGGCACAAGCTCTTTTCCGACGCCATCCGATGAACACACATAAAGCAAATAAGCGCCCGAAAAGCGGGCTGCGTTTACGGATAATGGCTTTAATGTAATAACAAGCAGGCCTCCCAGGATAAGGAGTTTGCCAAAAAATTTAATAGAATTAGCTATCATTGCCTTTTTTCAACTGCCCTAAAATGGCAAAGGGAGAATCTTCCAGTTTCTTTTCAGGCCCCACCGACATAATCTTCGGTTGTTTTGGCGCACGGTTTTTACCTTTGGTGCGATGGGGTTTTTTCTTGTCATCCTTGCCATAACTCTTTCCTTTGGCTTTATGGAATGGCTTCTTGCCCTTGGAGCCCTTTTCAAAAGCCTTGCCCTTCTTCAGCCAAAATTGCGCCAAGACAGGTTTTTCAGGCGCCTTCTTTGACCCTTCTGCTTTCTCTGCATCTTGCTCTTTATCTTGCTCTGTAGCTTGCGCTTGTGCTTTCGGCTCGGCTTCCTTATCACCCTCAGAACCATCATCTGATTTTTGTGGTTCAGATTCACCAAGCTCGACCACAGGATCAGCCCCGGCCTTTTCCTCAGCCTCAGGAGATTGATTGTTCTCATCGGCCTCAGAAGACGGTTTCGTCTCAATCTTCTTATGCCCCATAGCTGTGAGGACATCGTATAAATCATCAATCGAGCAGCCCAGCCATTCCGCCATTTCATGCTGGGCATGGAACTTGCCTTGATCGGCACCATCGTAAACGGCGCTAATCACGCGGTCGAGCATATCAATGCGGATTGCGCGGCCACCATAAACCGGATAACCAATGGACTGATAAAAGGCTTTATCAATATCCTTTTCATCCTTATCTAATTTTTGAGAGACCATCCCATCAGGCGGGCATGACACAGGCAAGCTTTTGTCATTCCATAATGACCAGAGCAGCGCCCTTAGTTTAACAGCAGCAGGTTTGTTCAGCGCAGGAACAAATACAAGAATCGGCCCTAGCCGAACCTTACGCGCACGCAAGGCGGCGCGGCCTTCCGCATCAATATCATTGATTAGGTCTTGCACCTGTTCACGGGGCACGATCCCCATTGCTTCGAATAGCTGAAAGGCGATTCCTCTGGCCGATGGATGGATTTCCTCACTATCGGCCAATTTAATAAGGGGCTCTAAGGTGGTTGTAATATGCGCATTAAGCCATGCCTGCAAATGCTCTTGAATAGCCTTGGCATCCTGATCGGCCAGCAACTCACTCTCGACCAACTCAACCACCGGGCGCAGGATATTATCCCCCTTGCGTATACTGGCAATAGATTGTCCAGGCAAAGGGCTGCCCTGTTTTTCCTGCCATAGGATATGTCCTTCGGGCGAGAGTTGGAACTGATCTGGTTGTGCTTTTAAAATCATTGTAAGCCGTCTTTTTATTTCATCTTTTAAGGCACGCTTGGCAGCACTCATGACTGTCTTGTGCTCAAGTTTTGCATGCGTCTCATCGGGTATAAAACGAAATGCATGCAAATGTCCAATCAAATGACCCTCAACGACCACTTCTCCATTCGCGCGGACCCCCACAAGCAGGTTATTGCCTTTCTCCTCCATAGAGCGGATAAGAACCGATGCGCGCTGATCCACAAAACGGTGGAGCAAGGCTTGGTGCAAGGCATCAGATAAGCGATCCTCAATATCCCGTGCCTGCCCCTGCCAATATTCAGAGCGCTGAAGCCACTCATTCTTATAGGAAATATAAGTCCATGTGCGAATATGCGCGATCCGCGTCATCAACATGTCAACATCACCATTCATATTATCAAGGCGCTTAATTTGTTTGGCCACCCAATCCTCATCAAGGCGTGCATAGCTTAGTCTCTGGAAGATATCCGCGATCAGGTTTTCATGCGTATCCGCCATGGTTTTGCGAAAATCCGGGATCTGACACACATCCCATAGCAAGCGCACCATCTCCGGATTATTGGCTCGGCGCATCACATCTTCGTGCTTCATGAGGGCCGTTAGCGTGGCAAAATCATCCGAATTACGCCCACGGACGAGCATGCTATGGCCTGATGGGCACTCAAGCGATTTCATGAGCGCCACAGGCGATGAGAAATCGAGCGCTGCATTGCGCCAGCAAATCTCGCGCACGGCTTCAAATTTATGATTTTCTATCGCTTCTACATCATCTGTATCCAATTCCTGTACGCGGCCTGTGACACCAAATGTGCCATCACGGCGATAACGACCGGCACGACCGGCAATCTGTGCCATTTCATCCTTGCGCAAATAACGCGCCTTGCGCCCATCAAATTTACGTGTAGCGGCCAGGGCCACATGATGAATATCCATATTAAGCCCCATGCCAATCGCATCAGTCGCGACCATAAAATCAACCTCACCGGATTGATACATCTCGACTTGCGCATTGCGTGTGCGCGGGCTCAAGGCGCCCAGAACAACAGCCGTACCGCCGCGCTGGCGGCGCATTTGTTCGGCGATGTCATATACATCATCCATAGAGAAGGCGACAACGGCCGTTCGCTTCGGCAAGCGTGAGAGCTTCTTATAGCCGCTATAGCCAAGAGAAGAAAAACGCTGCTTGGTTTGAAATTCAATGCCGGGGATAAGGCCCGCTAGAACAGGCCGCATCGTCTCCGCACCTAAAAACACGCTCGTTCTTGTGCCGCGCGCTCTCAGCAATCGATCGGTGAAAACATGCCCGCGATCTGGGTCTACAGCCAATTGGATTTCGTCTACGCCCAGAAATTCAAAATCCTGTTCAATGGGCATTGCCTCCACCGTGCACAGAAAATAACGCGCATGGCGGGGAATAATTTTCTCCTCCCCCGTAACCAAGGCTACCGCATGGCGTCCCTTTATCTTCACCATACGCTCATAATTCTCGCGGGCAAGCAAACGCAGTGGAAAGCCCATAACGCCAGAATTATGCGCGCACATCTGTTCGATAGCCTCATATGTTTTACCGGTATTGGTCGGCCCGAGCAGGGCTATTATCTGGCTGTGCGAGCGTGCCGCTTTATTTGTGATATTCATAGACTTAAGAGATAAAAGGTTTTGCCGCTCAAACAAAGTAAAAATGATGGTTTTGTCCCGCACATATCTCTGCTTTAATAGGGGGCAGAATTATTACCCAGAACAAAGGACACAGCCATGAAGGTTTTTCTTTTTACATTCAGCCTTATCCTTGCCGGTATCACGAGCATCACGCCATACGCAACCGCGCAAGAAACAGCATCCGCAGAACAGCTTGACCCCAGGGCACAAAAAAAAGAAGAGCTGCGCACTATTATCCAGCATTTTCTGGATGAAATGAAGAAGGATACCCCTGATCTTATCTTTAAGGGTGATATTCTGGTTGAGGATGCCGGTGGATATTTTGCCGTTACTTTCCCGCATATATCGGCTGAGTTTGAAGGTGAAGACGATGAAAAAGCCAGACTGGATTTTGGTATCATCTCTCTAAACGCTGTGCCTGATTCACAAGAGGGCCAGTGGAAAATGACCTATGCCTTGCCCACCCCCATCCGCCTGAGTGATGGCGCGGGTAAAACCATGGCCACGTTTTCGATTGGAGGACAAAAAATAAGCGGTATTTGGAACCAAGATTTCGGATATTTCATTAAGCTTGATGGAGCATACGACAATATTGATATTGCCTTTTTTAATGAAAAACAGGAAAAGGCACTTATATTCAAAGCTGCCTCATCCCAATTTTCGCAAGATTTAAAAGAGCAGGACGGTCTCTGGTCAGGGCCTTCCGGCTTCACCTTGAAAGATGTATCCATCGCCGCCGAAAACGATGTTTTCAATGCAACTTTGGATTCATATGCGCTCAAAATCGATATGGACCGCTATGACCCGGACTTGGCGAAGAAAAACAAGGATATGATACGCAATGCCGATGCACAAAATAACAAGCAGTTTTTTTCCTTCCTCAAGGACATGATTGAAAAAACACAAGGTGGGTTTAAATCATCGCATTCCATTACAGGCCTTCAGGCCGCCCATACCGATGATGCCGGCAATAAAGCCGAATTCGGGCTCAGCTCTGCGATGATTGGTATGGATGTCATCGATGTTGATAAGAAAAACGCGCAAATTGCATTCAAGCTTGGCTATGACGGCCTGAAGCCGAGCGGCCCCTTATCCGATTTCAATATCATGCTTCCTCTGAACAATCATATCTCGCTGCAGGCGAATAATATTCCGCTCCAAGACATTACCAAACTCCTGGTTCAGACCTTGGAAGAAAACGCCGCCGCTCAGGAACGCCTAGATCAGCAAGATTTGTCAAAAGAAGCGCGCGAAGCCCAGGAAAAAGCTCTTGGCATGGCACAAATGGGCAAAGTCATGCAAATCCCCGCCTTGCTGGCAGAGGCCGGCACAACACTTGACCTTGATCTTAAGGCCGGTAACGACAATTATGATATGGTCTATGATGCCTTGGCAAAGGTTGATGTCACCGCCGTTAACAGCGCGACATTGGACTCAACACTAACCTTCTTTGACCTTGTAAAGATTAAGGATTTGATTGCCGGTGAATTATCAAAACTTCAAAAACCAAAAGACGAGATGGGCGCGCAAGAGCTGCAGTATAATCTTCAGAAAGTGACCACTATGAACCAGGCCTTGCAGGCGCTCTCGCTCATCCAAACCATTGCGGAGACAAAAACAGAAAATGGCCGTAATGCGCATATCTTAGAGATAATCATGAACAAACAAGGCCGTTTTACAATCAATGGACAAGATGCTCAGGCGCTCATTATGCCGATGATTATGGGCGCGGCCATGCAATCTATGCAAGCGGCTCCTCCAGCGGCGCCTAATGCGGAGAATAAAAATTCCGCTCAAGACAGCTCCCTTTCCGGACAAGACTTCCCGGTTGATTCACTGCCGCCGACACAGGGCATGGCCCCAAGCCTTCAAAAACAAGCAGAGGAAGACCAGCAAGATCCGAGCGCGCCTGCTACGCCGCAACAGGCTGATCAACCGTAATAAAATCAATCAAAGCATTAAGGCGTAGCCAGCCCTCAAGGCTGGCTTGCAAATGGTTGGGTTTATCAGATGCGATAAGCCAGCCCTGCTGATAGGCTGTGTGCAGCCTATCAGCATTAATGAGGGAGCCTATCCAGCCCGTAGGCATCGTGATCCCCTCTCTCAAGCGCAGCCCCATGATCAATGTTTCATAGGCCTGTCCTCGGGCATCAATCTCATTGAAATAGGTAAAAGCCGGCCCATCTCCTTGAAGGGTTTGTTCCAGCCAAATTTCAGGAGCCGCATGTTCACGTGTTTCATATTTTGCGTGGCCTTTGGAAATACGCCCATGCGCCCCCGGCCCGACACCAATATAATCGCCGTAAAGCCAGTAATTCATATTATGACGCGATTCATGCCCGCCCTGCGCATGATTAGACACTTCATAAGCCCTCAAGCCTTTTACCTCCAAAACATCTTGAGTAAGATTATAAAAATCAGCCGCAAGATCCTGATCTGGAATGAAAAAGTTTCCCTTTTTATATTCATTATAAAACGGTGTGTTGCGTTCTATTGTCAGTTGATAGAGCGAGAGATGGCCAGCTTGCAATTTCAATGCATCCGACAACTCTGCTTCCCACTCCCCCAAACTTTGATCCGGCCGCGCATAAATCAAATCAAAACTGAACCGATCAAAATACCGCGCGGCAATCTCTATGGCGCCCTTTGCCTCCTTGGCGCTATGCTGACGACCAAGAAATTTAAGCGCCTTATCATTGAGCGCCTGCACACCAATAGACACGCGATTCACACCGGCCAATTGAAACCCTTGAAACTTGCTCGCTTCGATAGAGGTCGGGTTGGCCTCTAAGGTGATCTCTACGTCATTGGCCACATGCCAGTTCTTTTGAATACGCGCAACAATCCGCTCAACTGTGTTGGGAGACATCAAAGATGGCGTACCACCGCCAAAGAATATACTGCCCACAGCCCTGTCTGGTTGCAGATCCACATAATCATCCAGAGCCTTTTCATAGGCCGAAGCCCAAAGATCTTCATCAATATTATCCCGCACATGCGAGTTAAAGTCACAATACGGACATTTCGAGGCACAAAATGGCCAATGCACATAAATTCCAAGCGAAGAGTTTTGCATGGCTCTTTATGTATCAGAAAAAGAAGGGGTTAAAAATGAATTTAATCAACGTTAAATGTTGCACGCCTTAGAGGAGCTGGCGCGACATCTTCTGTCGATACACCAATCGTATTGGACATGGCCTCGAAAATGATGGGAAGACCAAAAAGAGCCCCGCCCGCCACAAGGCGCACAGCGCCCTCTTTCATTGGCGTTTGTGATGGGTTTTCAACATGATCTTTGACCTTCATAATCCCCAGAACACCCAGCAAAATACCCATAAGATAGGACACGCTGGTCAGAAGCCCCGGCAACTCAGAGATGGAGTCATTGATATTGCGTGCAATGGTTCCAAAATTCACACCGCCTGCACCGCCGCCAATCTGCGCATAAGCATCACCCGGCGCACTCAGCACACCGACAAAAAACGCGACCTGAAGCCATAATAATCTCTCAGCTATTGTTTTCATCTTTGAGCCCTCTTTGCATATCGAACACATTAAAAACTTATGTAAAAAAAATACTATATATTCTGTATTTTTGTCAACTTTATAAAACCACTCTATCCCTTTTCAGAGAAGGCTTTCAAGAGTTTTTCAAAAGCTTTGGCTCTGTGACTAATGGAGTGCTTAGCAGATGGCTCCATTTCTGCAAAAGTAATGTCATACCCATCGGCAACAAAAATTGGATCATACCCAAAGCCCTTATCCCCTCTGGCTGGCCAAATAATTTGGCCATCAACGCGCCCCTCAAAGGTCTCAACCCGCCCATCCGGCCATGCCAGTGCCAATACGCACATAAAATAGGCCGAGCGATCTGCAGAACCAGCCAGAGCTTCATTCACCCTTGCCATGGCATACTCAAAATCACGGCCTGATCCATCCGGTTTTTCTGCCCAGCGCGCGGAGTATATCCCCGGCTCTCCTCCTAAAGCACACACCGAGAGACCACTATCATCGGCAAGAGCGACTTTGCCGCTATTTTCGGCGCCAGCCTGTGCTTTCAAAATAGCATTTTCATGGAATGTCAGGCCAGTTTCCTCTGGCTCAGGCAGGTCAAGATCAATGGCTGTATAAAATTTGTTAATATATGGCCCAAGCAAGTCAGATATTTCACGGGCCTTGCCCTTGTTATGTGTCGCAATGACCAACTCATCTATGGATGTAAAACCTACCATGCTATTTGCGGCCTGAGCACTCATACCCTATTGACCCAATGCTTGCTTTTGAATTTGAGAGAGCTGCTCACAGCCGCCCTTTGCCAAATTCAATAGCTGAATGAATTCCTCTTCGCTGAATGGCTCCTTTTCGGCCGTGCCTTGAATTTCACATATACCGCCTTTGCCTGTCATAACAAAATTGGCATCGGTCTCGGCCTCGGAGTCTTCGGCATAATCCAAATCAGACACTAGCTGGCCTTCATAAATTCCACATGAAATAGCGGCAACGGAATCCGTAATCGGAATGTCCTTTATCAAGCCAATCTCCTGCCAATATTGAAACGCCATCGCCATTGCCACATACGCCCCGGTAATTGAGGCTGTGCGTGTCCCGCCATCGGCCTGAATCACATCGCAATCGACGCGCACCTGACGTTCTCCCATCTTTTCCAGATCAACAACAGCCCTGAGCGAGCGCCCGATAAGACGTTGAATCTCCTGTGTGCGGCCGGATTGCTTTCCGCGTGCCGCCTCACGATCCATACGCGTGCCCGTTGAGCGCGGCAACATGCCGTATTCGGCCGTAACCCAACCCGCGCCGGAGCCCTTCATCCAGCCGGGAACGCGGTCTTCGGCCGAGGCCAAACAAAGCACATGCGTATCACCGCATTTGATCAAGCATGACCCTTCTGCATGTTTTGATACATTGGTTTCAATCTCAACCTTGCGCATTTCATCATTGGCGCGGCCAGAGGGTCTGGTCATAAATAAATCTCCTTAAGATAAAAAAGTGAACACTTCGATCACTCTAAGGTGCTGAGGGTGATTGTCAATTTTTTCATCAGATATTATATTCCTTGTTATGATTTCAGAGTTGAATGAACGATCGAGAGAAATTTTTCGTATTATTGTGGACTCCTACCTTGAAACAGGGGATCCCATTGGTTCGCGCACGATCTCAAAATCCAGCATCATCAATCTGTCTGCGGCAAGTATTCGCAACACCATGTCTGACCTTGAGGAGATGGGCCTCTTAGCCTCCCCCCACACGTCGGCCGGACGCATCCCGACACAGGAGGGGCTTCGCCTCTATATTGACGGCCTTATGGAAGTGGGTGACCTGACAGAGGCAGAGCGCGCCCACATTAAAACCGAGTGTGCCATCAAGGGCATTTCTATGAATGATGCTATTGATAAAGCCTCAAGCACCCTTTCTAATCTGTCCGCGTGTGCCAGTATGGTGATTGCCCCCAAAACGGATGACGGGATCAAACAGGTGCAATTTGTCCGTATAGAGCCGGAAAAACTGTTAGTTGTGCTTGTCATGCAAAATGGCCTGGTTGAAAATCGTGTCATGCACATCCCTGCCAATATTACAGATGGTCAAATTGTGCAGGCCGCGAATTATATTAACAGCAAAATTAATGGTGAGCGTATTGACACACTGCAAGCCGTTATTCACCAAGAAATCGAACAACAGCGCACCAAGCTTGATCAAATCACTCAAACACTCGTGCAACGGGGGTTGGCTTTGCCTGTCGGTAAAAAAGATGGGCATATTATCGTGAGAGGCCAATCAAAACTTCTAGAAGATGTCAGGGCGATTGCCGATCTCGAAAATGCCCGCAGCCTTCTTAACCGCCTTGAAGAACAGGAATTAATGCTCAAACTGCTTGATTTGGTGGATGATGCGCAGGGCGTGCAAATCTTTTTGGGCACGGAAAATAAAATTTTTGATCAATCGGGCTGGTCCATGATTTTATCCCCCTATAAGGATATGGACCAAAGGATTGTTGGTGCCATTGGGGTTATTGGGCCAACGCGCCTGAATTATGACCGGATTATACCGATGGTGGATTACACATCAAAAGTCATCTCCAAGATGATTGAAAACCAAAGTTAAAGCTGGCATGGTACGCCCAGAATGATTTTTAAAGGCAGAAGAATGGATAATACAAACCAAAAACCTGAGAACCACATGGATGAACATAACGACGATTTTGACAACGAGCAGGCCCATACAGAGGAGCAAGACGGCCCCCTGAGCTTTGCCGATGAGCAAGACCAGACCAACGCCGAAGATAGTGAGGTCACAGATGCGGCAAATGCTTTGGGCTCCGAGAATGCGGCACTGCATGCCTTACAGGCCGAATTAGACACGACAAAAGATCAACTCATGCGCGCACTGGCGGAAGCGGAAAACACACGCAGGCGCGCCCTCAAAGATCGTGAGGATGCCGGAAAATTTGCGATTTCAGGCTTTGCCAAAGATCTTTTGAATGTTGCCGATAATCTGCGCCGGGCGCTTGATGCTATTCCCGATGACATCAAATCGGATGAGCGCGTAAGCACCATTATCGAAGGCGTGGAGGCCACCGAAAAAGAGCTTTTGAAAACATTTGAGAAAAACAAAATTGAAAAGCTCAACCCGCTCGATCAACCCTTCAACCCGAATTTTCATGAAGTCATGTTCGAAACACCGGGCACAGGAAAACCGGCCGGCACGGTAATTCAAGTAATTGAAGAAGGCTATATCCTGAACGAGCGTTTATTGCGCCCTGCCCGCGTTGGGATTGCCAAGGATGATGGTGGTCAAGGCCAGCCACATCAAGTGGATACAGAAGCTTAGAAATTAAGCGATATGGGCATTTTCCGGATTGATTTGCTCGTTACGAGCGGAAATCACGTTGGTATTTGCTTGATCGGATAACTCCGCCAACAATGCACTCAAATCTGAGTGATGTCTGCTGACAATGGCGCCCACCTGACTATTCAACGGCCCATAATCAAACAAATTTTGTATCGGGAGATCAGATAAAGCCTCTGGATCATTCATATACTGGCCATAGACCAGGCATGTAAACACGTCATCACGGCGGATGGGATCATCATCGAGACTAACTGAAAGCTCACCATGCGTATCAATTTGATTCAGGCGATCCTCAACTTCGGTCAGTGTCAATTTGCCTAAGCTGCGCAAATCATCACCAAAACCGCAAATTCGGTGCTCCAGATAATCCAGAACAGTCATAGATGATAAAGCTGATGGTTGCCCCGATTGCATTGATTTTCCTTTTAAAATCTCCCTTTCATACCATAATGCTATAATTTATTTAAAATTTTATGAAAATTATAAAGTTTTTTCATTTTTTGATCCAAAACCAACATAACCCCGTAAATAATTATGGGTATATATGCAGGCATAAAAATGGTGCAAAAAGCCCTTAAAAATAGTGGTTTTGGGTCTGGTAATTCGCAAAATACATGCTATATTCCCTATCCAGAGATGCCAAATCCACGGCATAACATAGATGGTGCTGCTGAAGTGGGCCATCACCAATTAACTTGCTAATACAAGGAGTTAAAGCTATGAGCAAAATAATCGGAATTGACCTTGGAACAACCAATTCATGTGTGGCCGTCATGGACGGTAAAGAGCCGCGCGTTATTGAAAACGCAGAAGGCACGCGCACGACCCCTTCCATGGTTGCCTTTTCAAAAGATGATGAAAAACTTGTTGGAGGCCCGGCCAAACGCCAAGCCGTAACCAATCCAGAGAACACGCTTTACGCCATCAAACGTCTGATTGGACGACAGTTCAAGGATGCAGAAGTCCAGGATTTGGCTTCAAAGGCCCCCTATAACATTGTTGAAGGTGATAATGGCGATGCATGGGTCGAGATTGATGGTGAAAAATATGCGCCATCACAAATCTCAGCCATGATCTTGCAAAAAATGAAGGAAACAGCAGAGAGCTTCCTTGGTGAGAAAGTCACGAAGGCGGTCATCACTGTGCCTGCTTATTTTAATGACTCACAGCGCCAAGCGACGAAAGATGCCGGTAAGATTGCCGGTCTGGAAGTTGAGCGCATTATCAACGAGCCAACAGCCGCGGCGCTGGCTTATGGCCTTGATAAGAAAAACACCGGCACGATTGCTGTATACGACCTTGGGGGCGGTACATTTGATATCTCTGTCCTTGAAGTTGGTGATGGTGTCTTTGAAGTTAAAGCAACCAATGGTGATACCTTCCTTGGCGGGGAAGATTTTGACCTGCGTATCATTGATTATTTAGCCGATGAGTTCAAGAAAGAGCAAAGCATTGACCTGCGTGAAGATAAGCTTGCGCTTCAACGCCTCAAAGAAGCGGCTGAAAAAGCAAAGATTGAGCTATCTTCCACCTCACAAACAGAAGTTAACCTTCCTTTTATCACAGCTGATGCCTCAGGCCCTAAGCACCTAAACATTAAACTCTCCCGTGCGAAGCTTGAGAGCCTTGTTGAGGATCTGGTGAAGCGCTCTATCGACCCTGTAAAAGCTGCGCTGAAAGATGCCGGGCTGAAACCGTCCGATATTGATGAAGTTGTTTTGGTTGGTGGAATGACACGCATGCCTAAAATTATCGAAACAGTGAAAGAGTATTTCGGTAAAGAGCCTCATAAAGGCGTGAACCCGGATGAAGTTGTGGCTGATGGTGCTGCTATTCAAGGTGGTGTTCTTCAAGGCGATGTCAAAGACGTCCTTTTGTTGGATGTCACACCGCTTTCTCTTGGTATTGAAACAATGGGCGGCGTGTTCACACGTTTGATTGACCGTAACACAACAATTCCAACGAAAAAGTCTCAAGTCTTCTCCACAGCCGAAGACAATCAGAATGCTGTGACCATTCGTGTCTTCCAAGGGGAACGCGAAATGGCAGCAGACAACAAACTGCTCGGTCAGTTTGACCTGGTTGGTATCCCCCCGGCTCCGCGCGGCATCCCTCAAATCGAAGTCACCTTCGATATTGATGCGAACGGTATTGTGCAGGTGTCGGCCAAAGACAAAGCAACCAACAAAGAGCAACAGATCCGTATCCAAGCCAGCGGTGGCCTCTCTGATGAGGATATTGATCAAATGGTGAAAGATGCTGAAGCCAATGCCGAAGATGATAAGAAGCGCCGTGATGCCGCCGAAACTAAAAATCAGGCCGAGGCCATGATCCATGCGACCGAAAAATCTCTCGAAGAACTTGGTGGTGAACTTCCAGAAGAAGAAAAACAGGCAGCAGAAGACGCCTTGGCAGATTTGAAGACCGCTCTGGAAGGCGATGATGCGGATGACATTAAGGCAAAAACAGAAGCATTGTCACAAGCCAGTATGAAACTCGGTGAATTGGCCTACCGCAAAGCACAGGAGGAGGCCGCCGGTGAACCGGACAATGCTGAACCTGTGATGGATGGCGAAGACATTGAAGATATCTCCTCAAACGACGAAGAGGTTATTGACCTTGAAGTCGAGGAAGATGATGAGAAAAAAGACTAATCCATGAATAACGGGCAGGATTATTTTTCCTGCCCCTTTTTCGCTCTTCATAACGTGGAAAAACCATGAGCAAAGATTTTTATAAAACTCTGGGCGTCGACAAAGGTGCCAGCAAGGATGAGCTTAAAAAAGCGTATCGCAAACTGGCGATGAAATATCACCCGGATCAGAACAAAGACAACCCCGAAGCGGAAGCCAAGTTCAAGGAAGTGAACGAAGCCTATGACATCCTCAAGGATGATCAAAAACGCGCCGCCTATGACCAATATGGATCTGCGGCATTTGATGGCTCTATGGGGGGATTCGGTGGCGGTGCCGGTGGCCCCGGCTCTGACTTCCGTGGCTTTGGCGGCGGCGGGTTTTCCGATATTTTTGAAGATATGTTCGGGGAATTCATGGGCGGTGGCCCTGGCGGACATGGCGGCGGGCGCACTGGTCGTGGCGGCACTACTCGCGGCGCAGACATGCAATACACGCTTGAAATTACGCTCGAAGAAGCCTTCAAGGGTAAGGAAAGCAAAATTACAATCCCAAAAAACGAAACCTGTGATCGTTGTGATGGTAAAGGAGCCGAACCCGGAACAGGCGTGGAAAATTGTTCCACATGTGATGGCGTTGGCCGCGTTCGTCAACAACAGGGCTTTTTTACAATCGAGAGAACCTGCCCCACATGTCAGGGCGGCGGACAAATTTTGCGTGATCCATGTACGAAATGTTCGGGATCAGGGCGTGTTCAAAAACAAAAAACACTCAAAGTTAAAATTCCGGCCGGTGTTGACTCAGGCCGCCGTATTCGCCTTAGCAATGAAGGCGAAGCCGGCATGCGCGGAGGCCCCCATGGCGATCTTTATATTTTAATCGCTATGAAACCACATAAGATTTTCCGCCGTGAAGGTGCCAATCTGTATTGCCGCGTGCCAATCCCGATGACAAAAGCCTCGCTAGGCGGTGAAGTAGACGTCCCTGTGATTGATGGTGGCCGATCAAAGGTAAAAATTCCGGCAGGCACGCAAACAGGCCAGCAATTCCGCCTCAAAGGCAAAGGGATGAGCATGTTGCAAAGCGATGCAAGAGGCGATCTCTACATTGATATTTTTGTCGAGACCCCTATCAATCTGACCACAAAGCAGAAAGACTTGCTCAAACAGCTTGATGGTTCTATCGGGGACGGATCTAGCGGTAAGCACTCTCCCGAAACAAGCGGCTTTTTTACCAAGGTCCGGGAATTTTGGGATGATCTAAAAGAGTAAGACTCTTTGCCATATTCTTTATTCACGCTGCATCGCAGAAAATTTTTCATTTGCATAATCTAGAGGATCACCCTAATGCTAACGCATCAAGAGGAAGAAGAGCACACCGTGGGCATTATTTCGCGCGAACATTTCAATCCGGCATCGGGGATAAACTCTATCCATGACGACGACGTCAAAGATATGGTTTACAAGCTGATGCGTAACAAGCTGGACTACATCCCGGATGTAGTGGAATTTGGCCACATGGCAGAATTCAGAGCGTCCGCCAAAGCCCCTGCCGTTATGCAAGAACTTTTGGAGAACCCGGAGCTTTTAAACGCCTTGGAAAAAAGGCTGGAGGAATTAGGCCTCAACGGCCTCATCAAATTCTATAGTTGTGGCGAGGAATCCATGGTCTTTACATTGGAGACAGATGATCTTGTCAGCGCTTCTTATATCTTCAGGATATCCCAAGCCTATAACCGAAGTGTTGACCATGATAAAGATGATCTTCCCAGCCCTATGGTCAAGCCTGTTTACCATGAAATCCTTCAGGGCGGTAAGCATGGAATCCGTATCATGATTGTCCCGAAAATGGAAGAGCTGCGCGCCTCAGATCGCACACCGTGGATGCGCGCTCACCGACAAGCAATGGAAAAACTTGGTTATCATATGGATGATACGGGCCCTCAAAACTTCCTCACTGTTCCGGGTGATATGACATTAACACCGTTCTGTGTTGATTTCGGTGTCTATGATGAGCGTAAGCCGCGGAATGAAAAAGACGCCCAAGCCATCAAAGAGGCTAGAGAGATTGATGCAAAAGACGGCATTCGTGGATCACAGGTCTATTATAGTGGAACGTTCATTCCCGCACGAGAATGGAAGGGATCGGGCGAGCTTCATTGGAAAGGCAAGCTGGAAAAAGCCTTCCCTATTTTCAAAATCAAATCCCCGCAAGAGAGATTAAGACGCGTTATTGCCGAAATACTCAACCAGCCGAGTAGATCGGTAAAGCGTGTCTCCTCAAAACCCGAAGACAATATTCAGGTCTTTGAATAACCTTCCGATTGAATGCTAGAAATCAGCGATTTGTTTCTTTAAACTGTTCTACTCTATGTGGAAAGGACAATGGACATGAAAATTGGGATTGCAGGATGCACAGGCCGTGTTGGTCAGCTTTTGATCCAAGAACTGCAAACAGGTAACTGGAATGGGCTCACACTCGTCGCAGGCAGTGTGCGTGATGTATCAAAAGCCGCTGAGATTTCCGGTTATGCCATTGTCGATACGCCCGAAGCCTTATTCGAGCATGCCGATCTTGTGATTGATTTCACAACACCCGAGGCAACGTTAAAGCACATTGAAATTGCCGCCAGAACAAAAACCAAAATGATTATTGGCACAACAGGTCTTAGCGAATCTGATGAAACAGCGCTTCATGCGGCGGCTAAGGACACAGCCATTATTTATGCGGCCAACACAAGCATCGGGGTCACGCTTTTATCGGCCCTTGTTGAAAAAACAGCACAAGCTCTCGGTGAAGACTGGGATATAGAAATCTTTGAATCGCACCACAAACACAAAATCGATGCCCCTTCCGGCACAGCGCTTGCGCTGGGCAAGGCGGCCGCCAAAGGGCGCGGCGCAACACTGCCCCACACCCCATCCACAGACCGCAGCGGTCAAAGAGAAAGCGGCGAAATCGGCTTTTCCGTTGCCAGAGGCGGCGATGTTATCGGCGAGCATACAGTTTTCTTTTTCGGGGATAGTGAGCGCATTGAGCTCACTCACAAAGCGGGCGACCGCTCTCTTTTTGCCAAAGGAGCTCTGCGCGCCGCGCTTTGGGTACAGGATAAAGATGCCGGAATTTTCACTATGCGTGATGTGCTGGATATCTAAAGACGGACATCCATATTAAGCTTCCAGGGTTAAAGCCCGCTCTTCAATAGGAACCAAGCGCCTTTGCAGCATATTCACAGACCGGGATGATTGCTGTGTGATTTCATTGGCAACAGTAATACATCTTGAAACGGCATCATGGATGGCAAAGGCCTCATTGGCGGTTAAATCTGATGCGTTAATACGCATCAAGCGTTCTGATAGACCTATGACTTTTTCGCCGAGAATATCTCTGCCAAATTTATCAGACATGAATTGGAGCTGCGCCTGATCTTCAAATTTTCTTGCCAAAAATTGATTGGCATATGATATGAGATCCCTGTAGGGATCTCTGCCATGATCTACCATGTTAAAAACCTTGTAATCCGTTCCATCCGTCGGTTTTCACCTAAAAACGAGATTAAGAGAGCGCTTTTTCAATAGCAAGCAATAATTTTTTACGCGGACTGCCCCATCCGTAATTATCAATAATGCCGCTTGCCCGAATAACCCGGTGGCACGGTATTAACAACGATATGGGGTTTGCCCCCACAGCATTCCCCACGGCGCGCGCCGCTTTTGGTTTTCCGATATTTTGGCCAATTTGTTGATATGTGCGCAAACCATCCATGGGAATTTGCAACAAAGCCTTCCAAACGTGGATCTGAAAATTTGTGCCATAAATATCAAGTTGAATTTTCCCTTGGGTGGTCTCGCCAGACCAAATCTTATTAATGAGGCGCCCTTCTACAGCAATGCTTTTATCATCTTCAACAAAAGAGGCATGCGGCCAATAGGCCTTCATACGCTGTGTTGGAACATCTCGAGAGCCCTTCATAAGAAACCCCAGCCAACATACCCCTTTCGATGTTTTAGCGAGCATCATCTCGCCTAAAACAGTGGGGGCAAAGCCATAATGAATGACGAGCCCCTTCCCCCGACCTTTAACATCTCCCGGGCTCATGCCCTCACATGATACAAACAAATCATGCAGCCGCCCATTCCCGCTTAACCCCGCATCAAAGGCCGCCTCCAATGTTGTATGGCCATCCGTTAACAAATCACGTGCATGGCGCATCTTCATATATTGCATCATGCGCTTAGGACTGATCCCTACATATTCTTTAAATGTCTTTTGAAAATGCGCCGGCGAGTATCCCGCTTGTTCGGATAAATCTTCAAGCGAGGGATTATCTGTATAGGTCCGGATAATCGTTTCAATCGATTGGGCGATGCGTTCTTCTGTCATGGCCCCATCCTAGGGCTTTTGCCGATACGAACCAATCCGAAAATTGTGATCTGTGTGATTGATTGATGGTGCCTGCTTCTGTATCAATGATTAAACACACGCAATAAAGAGGCGTTATTCATGCTCAAAAAAGATATTCCGGAATTTTTTGAACGCTTGAGGAGAGAGAACCCGCATCCACAAAGTGATTTGAAATGGACAAACCCATACACACTTTTAGTCGCTGTGGTTTTGTCCGCACAAGCCACCGATGAAGGTGTAAACCGTGCCACGGCCGAGCTATTCAAAACGGTAGATACCCCGCAAAAGATGCTGGATTTGGGACTAGAAAAACTCAAGGATCATATCAAAACAATTGGCCTGTATAACAACAAGGCCAAAAATGTGATTGCTCTATCCGAACAGCTCATAAAAAATCATCATGGCGACGTACCAAACACCAGAGATGAACTGGTTGCTTTGCCCGGTGTTGGTCGCAAGACGGCGAATGTTGTTCTCAATATTGTTTTTAAGCAACCCACCATGGCCGTAGACACCCACATATTTCGCCTCTCTAATCGTACAGGCCTAGCGCCTGGAAAAAATGTTGATGAGGTTGAGGCCAAGTTAGAGAAACGTGTTCCTGCCGAATATGCTCTTCATGCCCATCACTGGCTGATCTTGCACGGACGCTACATATGCAAAGCGCGCAAACCGGATTGCGCGCAATGTCTTGTGTATGATCTGTGTAAGTTCAAGGACAAAACAGCTTAACGCTGACCCGCTTGATTACTTGTCAGCTTCGCTATCCAGAGGGCTTTCTGCATTTAACTGGATATAATTCTGCTCACCGATTTTATCGAATAGATCCAGCTGCGTTTCCAGATAATCAATATGCCCTTCTTCTTCGCCCAAAATTTTGGCGAAAAGGTCACGTGAGACAAAATCTTTGACTTGCTCGGCATAGGCAACGGCTTCGCGGTAATGCGCGGCCCCTTCCAGCTCGATCTTAAGATCGCATTCAAGGATCTCCTTAACACTTTCACCGATTTGAAGCTTACCTAAATCTTGCAAATTGGGAAGCCCGCCCAGGAATAAGATGCGCTGGATCAACTCGTCAGCATGATGCATTTCTTCGATTGATTCTTTGTATTCATGTTTTGCCAGTTTTGTCACACCCCAATCATCCAGCATACGCGAATGCAAAAAATACTGATTAATGGCTGTCAGCTCTTTCTTCAGTGCTTCATTGAGATGTTCGATGATTTTCTTATCGCCCTTCATAATGACTAAATCCTTATTTCGTTAATTGTTATAAAGAAGATAGGCATGTGTGCGCCAAAATGCAATGCGCTCAATTGATACGCATTCACAATTAGATGATTGGCAATTTAAATATCCGTTCCCTGAATAAGAAACGGGAACTTTACATAGAGCGTATTGCGTTTGATAATGTCACCATCCGGCATTTTAAGATAAACCACCATGCGTTGATCCCCTGTATCTTTATCCGCCAGAGGAACAACTATACGCCCATAGGGGCTGAGTTGATCAAAGAGAGCTTGTGGCACTTCTTCCACAGCTTGTTTGATTAAAATTGCATCAAAGCTGCCTTTCTCTGCCCATCCATGCAGGCCGAACCCCTTTTTAAAGGTTATATTCTCATGATCACGCAATATGTCCTGACTGCTAAAGCCACTGCCCAAGGGGTGGATTTGTTCAACGGAATACACTTGCTTGACCAATTTAGACAAAATAGCGGCCTCATAACCAATGCCATAGCCAATCTCAAGAACCTTATCATGATCGGTAACCCCCAAAAGATTGATCATCATGGCTGTCAGGAATGGCTCGGGAACAATCTGACCTTCCACCTGCATTGGCAAAGCCATATCCTTGTAAGCATAGCCTCTAAGGCTTGCCTTCAAAAAACGCTCACGCGGAACACGAGACATCGCCTCCAGAACAGTATCATTCACATCATACACGCCCGAATGAAGCCCTGTAATCAGCGCTTTAATCTCAATTTCATTGATCATAAATTGACGTTCTTTGATTTGATACGTCTGATCACCGGCAATAAAGAACAACAACAGAAACGCGGATACCATAGAGAGCGCGTCATTTGTTTTGATAAATTTATTTTTGTTACGTCTGAAAAATTCCCGAAAAGATGCTATTTTGCTCATCCTGACTTAAACCCTTTTAAAAACTCGATCTGATATGACTCCAAATATACGCGGAAGTCTCTACAGTGTTTTCGTCAGGATTGTCTCTTGGATGATTATTTTCAGGCAATTACGGCATAACTATTTGGGTTTATGCCTCTAACCCTCTATTTTTCTAGGCTGCCTTTTTACTTTTTTCGAAAACACGCTCAAAAATCATTCCACTATTTTTAGTATAGGCTGAAAAATCACAAATTTTAGTTAATTTTTCGCTATCTAAATGAGCCGTAACATCCGCATCTTCACAGAGCAGCTCAAGAAGTGTTTTTTGCCCCTTACTTTCCCATACCTTCATGGCATTTCGTTGCACTAATCGATAAGCATCTTCGCGCGATACACCGGCCTGGGTAAGAGCCAATAAAATACGCTGAGAGAATACCAAACCACCCATTTTATTGAGGTTATCAAGCATGATATCAGGGTAGACAAGCAGCTTTTCGATCACGCCAGCCATACGGCTCAGCGCGTAATCACAAGAAATGAGAGCATCCGGCAAAATTGTGCGCTCAACAGCGGAGTGCGAGATATCACGCTCATGCCATAAAGCTACGTTTTCAAGCGCCGGAATAACAGCGGCACGGATAATTCGGGCTTGACCTGTCAGATTCTCACCTGAGATCGGATTCCGCTTGTGAGGCATCGCACTGGATCCCTTTTGGAGCGGGTCAAAATATTCTTCTGCCTCACGCACCTCTGTGCGTTGAAGGTGGCGCAACTCCACCGATAAATTTTCTATCGAGGAGGCGATCACCCCAATTGTTGCAAAAA
>CAZTBB010000024.1:4055-24796 GCA_964611755.1 uncultured Pseudobdellovibrionaceae bacterium | reverse complement strand
TCCAGATCAGATATCAAAACAGCCTTTGAGACCAGTACGGGCAATACTGGCTGGCATGGCCAACAAAATAAAGGCGACGTTGTTCGCGTTGAGGATGTCAATGCAGCCAATGACCGTATTGGCCATTGCGCCATGAGAGGCCGCCTCAAACATGGTGATCTGCTGCTTTGTTATGCCCATAGCGGCGATAATTTCTTTAATTATGTCCCGATTGAGCGTATCGGCAATGGCTATAAGGTGGATTGGGGCCTTTCATTTGGGGCCTATGCCGGCATTGGTGATGTTGTCGCAGAATTTTCCAAGGATGCAATCCTCGATTTAATCGAAAGAGATTTTGTTCCCTATAGTGAGGGAGCCCCGGCCTATAGGGCTCCGGCAAAACCGAAGCCCATGCTTACGGAAAATGCCACGGGAAATGCCGGCGAACCAGAAGAATTCCTTCCCTTTGGCGCGCCATCAGCAGGCGGAGAGCCGTAAAGTAGGGTTATTTAAAGTCCGGAAAAGTTTGTTTCACCGGCCCAAAAACGCTCGAGCAAGTGAAGCGTTTTATTCAAATCACGGAGATCTTCATCGGTAATCTCAGTCCCCTGAATTTTCTCTTCATGGCGGCTAAACATGAGGCGGATAGCATCGCGCAACTCAACACCCTTTTCTGAGAGCTTCACGCGGATAGAACGCTTATCATGAACAGAGCGCTCCTGAATCAAATATCCGTTTTCCACCATTTTCTTCACGTTATAGGACACATTTGAGCCCAAGTAATAACCGCGAATGGTCAATTCACCAACGGTCATCTCTTCATCGCCAATATTATAGAGAATCATGGATTGAACGTTATTGATATCCTGAATGCCTTTACGGTCGAGCTCCACCTTCAAACCATCAAGGAAATAGCGGTGTAGACGCTCGATTAATTGAATTGCTTCGTAATATGGTGTGATATTCACGGGTTTAGTCTCCAATTATTATTGCTGTATGATTGTGAAGATTTGCGTGGATGAGGTCAATAAGCTTTTGTTTTTTCGCATTATCTATTAAAACTACAGAAAAAAAATTACCAAAACAATAAAAGAAAACTGATTTGAGAGCGACAATAATGACCCAGAGTTCACGACACTTCCCGAGCACACGCCTGCGCCGCCTGCGCCAGAGCGGTTGGATCAGAGACCTTGTTCAGGAAAACCACTTGCGCCCTAGTGATCTTATCTATCCGATATTTGTCACTGAGGGACAAAATCATCAAGAGGATATTGCCTCTATGCCCGGGCAAAGCCGTGCCTCGATTGATCTGAGCATAGAAAAACTCAAACAGGCGCATGATTTGGGAATCAAGGCCGCCGCTCTGTTTCCATGCACGCCGGATGACAAAAAAACAGATGATGGAAAAGAGGCCTATAACCCGGACAACCTCATCTGCCGTGCCCTGAATGAGATTAAAAATGCCCTGCCTGATCTCGGCCTGATCGCAGATGTCGCGCTCGACCCCTATACCGCGCATGGCCATGATGGAATCATGAAGGGTGATGAAATCCTCAATGATGAAACCAATGAGATACTCGCCAAACAAGCCGTATGCCAAGCCCAAGCCGGCGCAGATATTATTGCGCCGTCCGATATGATGGATGGCCGCATTGGCGTCATCCGCTCCGCTCTGGATGACAATGGATTACAGAACACAACCATTTTCTCCTACGCCGCCAAATATGCCTCTGCTTTTTACGGGCCTTTCCGCGATGCGGTCGGATCCGGCGCCAAACTTAGAGGAGATAAAAAAACCTATCAAATGAACCCGGCCAATTCACAAGAAGCTTTGCGTGAAATTGAAATGGATATCGCGGAGGGTGCGGATATGGTCATGATCAAGCCCGGCCTGCCCTATCTCGATATTATCCGCCAGAGCGCCGATCATTTTGATGTTCCGGTCATGGCGTATCACGTCAGCGGTGAATATGCGACGCTGCGCGCGGCGGAAAAAAAAGGCTGGCTTGATTATGAAAGCGCTCTTTTTGAAACACTGCTTGGTTTCAAACGCGCCGGCTGCTCGGCCATTTTAACATATGGCGCCATTGATGCAGCGAGACTGTTAAAAGATTAGCAAAGCTCAATTTATTCTTAAGCCTTTATAGTGTATCGTGGAATTTGGGATTCTTTATGCATTTGAAGGGCAAATCAACGCGTCATGTCCGAAAAAGATAGCTTTAAATCACAGCGCGATCGCTTTCTGGCCTTCGCTTTTGCATCCTCCGACCTCTTTATTGAAGTCGGAGCGGATGAGAATGTCAGCTATGCTATCGGCGCGATTAAAGGCATGATTGGCATTCAGGAAAGCGAGCTTATCGGCCGCGAATGGCTGAGCCTTTTTGACAAGGTTGACCGCCCGCTCCTCAAAAACATGCGATACAAGGCAAAGGCCGGCATTCGCTGCGGGCCTAGCCTGGTAAAACTATCCCCAGAAATCGGCGAGGATAAAAAAGCTCTTGTTACCGGTATTAAAATGCCGGGTACAGACGTATTTTACCTGACACTTGGAGTCAGCAATATGTTGATGTCCAAGATCGGCGAAGTCATCTCGAGTGAGTTTGATGGCAAGGTTATGACCCGCGAGGAATTTTCGGAGGCCGCTGAAGAAGCCCTGAAAACAGCCAGAGAGCTGGGGCAAGATGTTGATGTCACCCTCCTAGACCTTAAAGCCAGCGAGGCTGATAAGGACCGAATGGGCGAGGATGGCTGGAATGCGCTTGCCACCTCTATCGGTGATTTCCTGAAATCCCGCTCGATTGATGGCCAAACAGCCGCCGAAATCGCCGATGGGAAATATAGCGTGATCCATGACAAAAATGTTGATGGCGATACCATTAAAGAACAAATCAAACAGCTCGCCATTGAAAATGACCCGACGGGCGAAGGCCTTGAGGTCAGCACAAAAACAGTCGCCTCCGATCTCAGTGATATGTCAGACCGCGATGCGGCGCGGGCCCTTGTCTATACAATCAACGAATTTGAGCGCAAAGGAACCGACCTGACCATCGACAATTTAAACACAGGCTTCAAGGCCTATGTGGCCGCCAATGCACAGAAGATCAAAGACTTCCAAAGCCTTGTTGAGCGTCTTGATTTCAAAATGTATTTCCAGCCCATCGTCAACCTTCAAACCTTGGAGGCCTCTCATTTTGAAATGCTGAGCCGCTTTGAAGAAGGCGATACCATGGAATGGATCATGTTCGGTGAGGATATCGGGCTTGCCTCCGAGTTTGATATCGCGGTTTGCGAGCGTGCCATTAATTATATTGTTTTCAAGGCAGGGGGCAGCAGCTCCAAATTTTCAATCAACATCTCCGGTCAGTCCATTCAGGATGAGAGTTTCTTTGAAAAACTGGAACAAAAACTCTCCGTTCATCACAATATTTCCGATCGTATAATTTTTGAGATCACCGAATCCAGCCATATCCATGATCTGGATAAAGTCAGCCATTTCATTACCAAGCTCCAAAATGCAGGCTTTAAAGTGGCACTGGATGATTTTGGCGCCGGATCGGCATCCTTTGAATACCTGCAGAAATTGACCGTTGATTGGGTCAAGATTGATGGAAAATATATTCGTAAAATCCAAGAATCCCAACGTGATGCCGCCATGGTCAAAAACCTCTCACAAATGTGCAAGGATCTCGGCATCGAGGTCGTGGCTGAATTTGTCGAAGAAGAGGCCCAAATGGAAATGCTTCGCGAAATGGGCATCGAATACGGCCAAGGCTATTTATTCAGTAAACCAATCCAAAAACCGGACTTTGTTTTACCTGCCTCACTTAAGAATAAGCTCGCCGGGTAATATCCACATAAAATTTACGTAAAGCATTTGAAATAAAACACAAAATCAGTTTTGGATAATGCATATTTTTTGCTATCCTAATATTTGATGATTGCTAACACTTTCTTTACGCTTTCATAGCATCCTTAAAAGGCAATCATGTATCACTCGCTTAACACGTTATGTAAGACAACCTTGATAAGAATAGCCGTTATAAAAACATGAAAATAGTTGGCATTTTAATGGTCTTTGTCTGCACATTCGGCGGTTTGCTCGTCGCAATGGGCTTCAATATGCCTCAATTTATGGGGGTTATGTATGTTATCGCCAAAGCATTCACAGGCGAATTTATCATTATTATGGGGTGTGCCATCTGTGCCTTTGTCATTGGTGAAACCAGCGATGCCATCAAACACACCATCAAATATCTTAGTGCGCTGACTAAGCCAACTGCGCATAGCAAAGATGATTATATGGAGCTGCTGAGCATGCTCTTCACCATTTTCAAGATGGCCCGAACAAAAGGCTGGCTGGCCCTTGAACAACATATTGAAAACCCGGATGATAGTGACCTTTTCGGACAATTCCCGCAATTTCAGGCAAACCATCATGCACTTGTTTTCTTGTGTGATTATTTGCGGATTATCTCTTTGGGGAATGACAAACCCGCCGAGATCGGCGCCCTCATGAGCGAGGAAATCGGCACCTATGCTGCGCATGAACGTCACCCCGGCCACGCCGTGCAACACATGGCAGACGGTATTCCGGCCTTGGGTATTGTGGCCGCTGTGCTTGGTGTGATTAAAACAATGGCCTCTATTACTGAACCGCCTGAGGTTTTGGGTAAAATGATTGGTGGGGCCCTTGTGGGTACGTTCCTCGGCGTGTGGCTATCCTACGCTTTTGTTGGCCCTATTGCCGCAGCCATGAGCGCAAAAGCCGAGACCGAAATTGTCTATTTCCAAGCGATCAAGGTGGCGACACTATCCTTCTTGAATGGCGCCGCACCGCAGGTAGCCGTTGAATTTGCAAGAAAGTTTTTACCACATGATGTTCAACCAAGCTTTGCAGAGCTGGAAGAGCATTTGAATGAATTGCCAAGCATCTCTTAAATAAAGAGATTTTGAATTTTGAATATGGACAGATTAATGTCAGAGACACCTCAAAAAACACGCATATCGCTGGAGCCGCAAGAGCCTTTGCACGGCGGCGCGTGGAAGGTGGCTTATGCTGACTTTGTGACGGCCATGATGGCCTTCTTCTTGCTTTTATGGCTGCTCAGCTCGGCTTCCGATGAGCAACTAACGGCCATTGCCACCTATTTTGACCCAACGCACCCAAAGGTTTCTATCTCCGAAAGCGGGGCCGGCGGCGTTCTGGGCGGATTAACCGCCTCCGTGGATGGCGCCATGGTTGATCAACAACAACCCATGGTCAATAACAAACCCAACAAAGACACGCCGGGAAAAAAGAAATCGGATAGCAAGGCTGATGCCGAACAGCAAAAAAAGAATGAGGCCCGCCGTAAAGCCGAAGAAAAACGTTTTGAGAAGGCTGCGCAGGAAATCAAGCAGGCCATTCAGGATAACCCCGATCTCAAAGCGCTTGAAAAGAACCTCATCATTGATATGACGCCCGAAGGCTTGCGTATTCAGATTGTCGATCAGGACGGCGAACCTATGTTCCCTTCCGGCTCCGCGCAAATGTATGAAAAAACACGCAATCTTCTTGCTATGATTACAGATATCATAGCAAAACTGCCGAATGAGCTGTCCGTGCGCGGCCATACCGACAGCTCACCTTATGGCCCGGGGGCGACGTATACAAACTGGGAGCTGTCTTCGGATCGTGCCAATGCAAGTCGCCGCGTTATGCTTGGTGCTAACCTCGAGCGTGAGCGTATTAATAATGTTATGGGCAAAGCCGATACTGAGCATCTCATCCCGGAGGAGCCGAAGAACGCCCAGAACCGCCGTATTTCAATTATTCTTCTAAAAGAGGAGCTGACGAATCCTGAGCTTTACCAGTCCCAGAACGCAGCCAGCGATGATAATTATCAGGATATAGATCCATCAGAGGACAACACAACAGAAGATGATGTTCAATCCTTGCAAACACCCAAGCAGGTTCCGATTGGTACATTCCAACGCACACCGGGTCAGGTTGAATTTCCTTGATCAAATACCGATCATAAAAATGAAGAGTTGCTAATCAAACTTGTTGCTTTTGGGGAATCCATTGGGTGGCAAGCGTCCGGCACTGGCCCTCTTTCCGACCCATGGGGCCAAGTCTTCGACAAGCGTAGTTCCTGAGCCATATTTGAATTCAAGCCCCTGCTCTGCGCTGAATGTTTTTATATCCGAAAGCCCACCATCCTTATACTTCTGAAGGATTACACCTTTACCGCGCGCCATTTCCGGCAACTCATCACGGGCAAAGACCAGCATTTTGCGATTTTTACCGATCACAGCCACATGATCATCATCCGCCGCAACAGGCTTGCATGCATAAGCCTCAACTCTACCTGAGACATTGAGCACCTGTTTTCCATTCTTGGTTTGCGCCAGAACATCATCGGATCTCACGATAAAGCCGCGCCCATCTGTGGAGGCCACCAAAATCATTTGTCCATCTTGATGAAGCATCATACCGGCAATATCAACATCATTGCCAAGATCGACCATAATGCGCAAAGGCTCACCATAACCGCGACCGGGCGGTAACTTATCGCAACCAAGTGTATAGAAGCGCCCATTCGTTCCAAATATCAGCAATTTATCCGTTGTCTGTGCCTCGATGAAGAAACGCCCACGATCTCCGTCTTTGTACTTCACATCCTTTTCACTCTGGCCATGTCCCTTCATCGCCTTGATCCAACCAAGATGTGAGCACACAATCGTGATCGGCTCTTTCTCGATCATTGCGGCATCAAGATCAACAGCCACAGGCGCAGGCGCAGATCCTATCTTTGTTCGGCGCGCACCAAGCTCCGTATCGGGCCCGAATTTCTTTTTAATCTCGCCAATTTGCTTTTTAATTTTTGTCCATTGGCGCGCTTCGGATTTAATCAACTTCTCGAGCATATCGCGCTCTTCTGAGAGTTTGTCATGCTCGCCCCTGATCTCCATCTCCTCAAGCTTACGTAGGGAGCGCAGGCGCATATTGAGAACCGCCTCGGCCTGAACATCACTCAATGAAAAGGTTGTCATCAGCGATTCCTTCGGGTGATCCTCTTCGCGAATAATGCGGATAACCTCATCGATGTTGAGATAGACAATAAGATAGCCGTCCAACACCTCAATACGATGCTTAACCTTTTCAAGCCTATGGGCAGAGCGGCGCACCAAAACCTCTTGTTGGTGATCCAGCCATGCGCGCAAAACCTCCTTAAGTGTCATCACGCGCGGCACAGTGCCGCCATCCAATACATTCATATTCATGGAAAAACGCGATTCCAGATCACTGGTACGATAAAGCGCCTCCATTAGGAGTTCAGCTTCTACGTTGCGGCTTTTTGGCACCAGCACAAGACGGATATCCTCCGCCGATTCATCCCTCACATCATCCAGCATCGGCAATTTGCGGGTTTGGATAAGCTCGGCAATTTTCTCAATCAATTTTGATTTTTGTACCTGATACGGGATTTCTGTGACAACAATCTGATATTGCCCTTGCTTCAGCTCTTCCTTTTCCCATTTTGCGCGCACACGGAAACCGCCCTTACCCGTTGCATAGGCTTCGGCTACATCCTTGGCATCTTCTACTAATGTGCCGCCTGTCGGGAAGTCAGGCCCTTTAACGATCTTGGCGAGAGCGCGATCATCCGGATCTTCCTCAAGCATTAATTCCATTGCCTCACAGAGCTCAGCAACATTATGCGGAGGAATATTCGTGGCCATCCCAACAGCAATACCGCTCGCCCCATTCGCAAGAAGATTTGGGAAGCCGCCCGGCAAAACAACAGGCTCGATTTCCGATCCATCATAGGTGGGGCGAAAATCAACAGCATTTTGCTCTATACCCTCGAGAAGCATCAAGGCCACATCGGTGAGACGCGCCTCTGTGTAACGCATCGCGGCCGCATTATCACCATCAATATTCCCGAAGTTGCCTTGTCCATCGACGAGTGGATAGCGCTGGGCAAAGTCTTGCGCCAGTCGTACCATCGCATCATAAACGGCCGTATCACCGTGCGGGTGGAATTTACCAATCACATCACCAACCACGCGCGCTGACTTCTTGGGCTGGGTCGTCGGGTTCAATTTCAGCTGATACATCGCATACATCAAGCGACGATGCACAGGCTTCATGCCATCGCGCACATCAGGCAGAGAACGGCTCATAATGGTCGACAGCGCATAAGAGAGGTAACGATCAGAGAGAATCTCTCCGAACGATTGGTCAATGATATTTTGCTCGTCTAAAGCGCTGTTATCTTGTGACATAGATGTCAGGCCGTGTTTTCTTGTTCGTTGTGATCTTTTGTTTTTGCAAAATGTTGGTCAAAACGCAAGGCCAGTCTTGCCCGCGCCTCAGGTAATCCACTGGAATGATGCACAAAGACCCAATGCTCCAGAAAATAACTGGTGAGTTTCAAGCCCAGCCTTATATCCTCGGATTCATCATTATCACCGCCCTGTGGCCGCAAAAAAGCCGGCAAGGTTAATAGCTTGTCTTTATATGGCTCTCCTGCCTCGGCGCTGACTGAGCGCCCCGTTTTAGGGCTCACATAAAGCAAATTATCGTCAGCTCCGCCGCCGGCACATTTTGAGAAATCGAGTGAAAATCCCAGCTCCTTTAGAAATGCAATTTCCCACATGATATAGGCTTGTGCCCAGACATCACTTTGCAACGCCTCAAAAAGGGCCAGCAAACCATGAAACAACCCCGGATGGCCCTCCCTATCCGGCAAGGCCGCATCACAGAGCGCACAGGCGGATTGCAGCGCCGCCAGCTTGAGCGGCTCTTGCATAATAAAAGCCGCATGCGAACGTGATAGCTCAAGCGCATAACTGCCAAGCTGATCCGAGGTTCTGGATTGCCAGCGCGCATCAACTAGGCTGCCTGCCTCTAAGGTGCCGCGCATTTTAGATGACCCCGCTCCGCGCACATAGCCGGCATGGCGTCCAAGATTTTCTGTAAGCAATCCAACGATCGCTCCGCTTTCACCATGCGGGCGCACGCTTAATATAATGCCTTGATCTTCCCATTGTTCCATATTACTTCAAACATAACACCGGAAGAGGAGAAGATCATGAGCGCAGAGGCTCAAAGCATAAAAAAGGTCGGGATAGCTGGCTGCGGCGCTATCGGAAGCACTGTGGCTGATGCTTTGATTAAGGGGATTGATGGGTTTGAACTGTATGCGATAGCGGATCCCAACCCCATAAAATCCTACGATGTCGCGCATATGGGTTTTGAAGATCTATGCCGCTCATGCGATCTGATTGTTGAAGCCTTGCCCCCGCCTGAGGTTCCGCATCTGTTTAATCACATCAGAACATATAAAAATGACGTTATTATAATATCTTCTTGCGCCTTTTTGATGTTTCCTGACATGGTAGATATAGACACTCGAGAAACAGGTCGCATTTACGTGCCATCTGGAGCTCTAGCGGGCATAGATGGTGTTAAGTCATTGAAAGAGCTTGGAATTAAAAAGGCGCAAATTAAAACCATTAAAGCGCCACATGGTTTTTCGGGCGCCCCCTTTATTACACACCACAATATCGCGCTTGATAGCATTGATAAACCCACACGCATCTTTGCGGGGAACGCATTAGACGCGGCCAAAGGCTTTCCTGCCAATGTGAATGTTGCCGCGA
This sequence comes from uncultured Pseudobdellovibrionaceae bacterium, assembly GCA_964611755.1. Classification (GTDB taxonomy): domain Bacteria; phylum Pseudomonadota; class Alphaproteobacteria; order Micavibrionales; family Micavibrionaceae; genus CAZTBB01. The sequence continues at coordinate 15,166 of CAZTBB010000024.1, read as the reverse complement.
CATTGAGCATGGCGGGTATCGGCCCGGAGCACACAGAAGTTGAGATTTGGGCTGACCCGCAAAGCACAGCGAACACGCATGAAATTCTGGTGGAAGGCGAATTTAGCCGCATCACCTCACGGATTGAGAATTTTCCCGATCCCAATAACCCAAAAAGCAGCATGCTGGCCGCGGCCAGTATTATCGCGGGCTTGAAAGACCGGCATAATCACCTTATTTTACTATGAAACCAAAGCCCCCAAGTGAGAATACGATGCCCCTCCCCCTAAAAAGCTTTTATATGATCCGCCACGGTGAAACCGAAGCCAACGCCGCCAAAGTTATGGCGGGATCCGTTGATTCTCCCCTCACAGAGCGAGGACGCCAACAAGCCTATCGCTTGCATAATGTATTCCGTGCACTGGATACGCGCCCGGATGTGGTGATCCACTCTAACCTTTCAAGAGCGCGTGATACAGCCTTGATTATAAATGAGTATTTAGACCTTGAGATCAAAGAAGAGCCGGATTTAGCGGAGCTCCATGCCGGTGATTGGGAGGGTGTGCCTTATGCCGAATGCCGACCTGTCATGGATGATTGGGTTGATCCGCCGGGTGGTGAGCGGTTTGATGATTTCTTTGTACGGCTAAAGCGGGCAAAAACCCGCGCTCTTGAAGCTCACGCAAAGCCATTGCTTGTCTGCCATGGAGGTGTTATGCGGGGCTTTGGCGGTCTCTATGGAATTTTGACACCTGGCATGTTCCAGAACTGTCATCTCTATGAATTTCAGCCTCTGGATGAAAACAAGGCCTTCCCATGGGCCGTGTGGCAATATGATGAGGTTGAAGGAGAGATTATCCGAAGCAGAAGTACGATTTATGACTCTGCGCTGGATTCAATGGCCTCGTAAATTTTGAACGCTTGCGCCGTCTCGGCGACATCATGCACACGAAAGATCTGCACCCCTTGAGATAGCCCCCATAGGGCACTGGAGAGTGACCCAGCGAGACGCTTATCTGCCGGTTCACCCCTTGAGAGAGATGGAATGAAGCTCTTGCGCGATGTCCCAAGCAGCAAAGGACAGCCTAAATCATGGAATTTCTTTATATTTCTGAGCAGTAGCAGATTATGCTCGAGTGTTTTCCCAAAACCAATCCCAACATCCAATACAACCCTATTCATTTCGATATGTTTCGTTTTTAATATATCGATAGAGTTTTGAAAATATTGATATATTTCATCAACTACATTTTCATATGATGGGCTATTCTGCATAAGTTGAGGATTACCCTGCATGTGCATGATAAATAAAGGAACATCCGTTGAGGCCGCCACGTCAATAGACTCAGGATCATGTGTTAACCCACTCACATCATTGATAGAAGTCGCCCCGGATTTTAAGGCAGCCCTCATTGTCTCAGCATTTCTGGTATCAACCGAGATATGCGGAGCAATTTTGCTGAGCCCCTCTATCACTGGGCACACACGATCAATTTCCTCTTGTATTCCAACGACTTGCGCACCAGGCCGCGTGGACTCCCCGCCAATATCGAGGATGTGTGCGCCCTCTTCTAATAATGTGACCCCGTGCTCTATCGCTTTGTCTTTATTGTAAAATTCACCGCCATCAGAAAAGCTGTCGGGGGTCACGTTCACAATCCCCATGATAAGAGGTGCATCACCAAATGGAGGAACCTTTCTTGAGACAGAGGCCTTTTCCATGTCAGGCCGCCTTTTGAGGAACAATCCTCACATCCTGATCGTTTGGGAGAGCATCAATAAGCGTTTGAAGATCTAGCCCCGTCACAGGATGGGTCCAATTCGGTGCAATTTCGTGCAAAGGGATAAGAACAAACCCCCTCTCATGCATCCGTGGATGCGGCACAACAACGCCTCTTTCATTGATATTGTTATCATTATAGGCCAGCACGTCTAAATCCAATATGCGCGGCTCGTCCTTTATGTGGCGGGTACGGCCAAATTCCTCCTCTATGCTATGCAGTAAGGCCAGCAAATCATGCACAGGCAATGCCGTATCAATCTTCGCTACCGCATTATAATATAAAGGTTGGTCAGATACCGGCACAGGAGATGTTTCATACACGGAGGAGCTCTGCAGGATACGGATGCCCCTCTGTTCAATTTCGGCCATGGCTGCGCGTAATGTTTCAGGCGGCGCCCCATGGATACTGGGCAAGTTTGCCCCCAACCCGATAATGATCATGGTCAAAATCTCTTCAATTTAATAAGACTATACCCGGAGAGAGACGCTACCAGCTTCTGACTTTGCCTGTATCCACATGAACAAAGTTACTGCGTGGGTAGAAGCCTACACCGCCGGATTTCATAGACACAGCAACATTACGCAATTTTTTTGTACTAAACCGCGCCAAGCGCATATCTATGGCCTGACCATACATGTGCAATGAATTCTTTGCAACGCCTGTGCTGGCACCACGCAACATCGCATTGGTTTTGGGGCTACGGTAGCCGGAGAGTATCTCCAAAGGCTCATTTGATCCTGTTTTGTCGTGGATCATCTTAATCAAATCAATCACACGTGGATCCATTGGAAAAATTTCGCCTGTGCGAAAATCACGCATCACATAATTCAAACGCTCAAAGGCCTCCGGAAGATAGCGATCACCCACGCGGTAAACACCGGAGAAGCGCTCCCCTGTGTGCGCGTGGCGAAAATCAATACGCCAAGCTTCATAACGGCTGGCTTGTGATGTGCTTGGGAAAAGCGGCATCAAACCGGCCAGCAACCCGCCCAAACCCAGCTTGAGCACATCACGGCGCTCAATTGTATTTAATTCTGTCTGCAAGTCTAAAAGACTGTCTTTTTTCTGTGCCATCATGATCCTTATCTAGGTGTCAATGATTGAAAGTCGAGACTCTATAACGATTTTTTTTGTAATCGTCAAAGTTTTAATTTTACAGAAAAAATATAACCGGGATAGCTATACCTTACTGAACTGACGCGAACGCAACAGTAGGTATATTCTGACGCGGAATTGAAATTCCGTCAATAGACTTCAAAATGTTATAAAGTTTTTCATCATGATTATACACATCAGGGCCGTAAATCACTCTGCCCGTGGCATCCGCCCATGCGGTATAATATTTGATGTAAATTGGAATTTTTTGCTCAATTTCAATATCTGTCTTCTCGCCGCTCGACAATATTTTGTTCATCTTTTTATCCGACCATCCTTGCGTGCCATTCATAATGAATTGGGCCATACGCTCCGGATCTTTCATGCGCATGCATCCTGATGAAAGTGCGAGATTGCTGCGTTCAAAATATTCCGGCTTATTGGTATCGTGCAAATAGATATTATACTTATTTTCCATGAGGATACGGATACGCCCTAAAGGATTATCTTCGCCCGGCGCCTGAACCATACGAAGGCCGGCCAGCTCCTTGAACGTGATAGCATTCCAATCAATCTGGGTGGAATTCAGACGGCGCGCATTGGAGCCATAACCCTTGATAAGATCAATGCCTTTCTCATTCAAATAATTCACATCCTTGCGCAGCTTGGGCAAAATATCGCGGTATTTAATGGTTGGCGGCACTGTCCAATCCGGATTAAAGCGCACACCGCTTATTTCTGTGCGAAATGTTTGTGTCTTACGATAGGCTTTCCCTACAATAACGGGCATCTCAAACTGTACACGGCCATTACGAAGGGCCCACAGGCTGGCCGAGGGCACATTTACGATCACAGCGCGGCTGGAATCTTTATAAAAATCATCATCCGCCCAGCGCAAGCGCTCTAGGTTGACAATCAACTGTCTGATTTTAGCATCACGCGAGCGATTCATAATCTCCAGAGTGCGCTGGCCTATAATGCCATCATCCTTGAGTTTATTGGCTTTTTGAAAGGCTTTCACCTTTTCCACCAAAGCGGCGTCATATTTATAATGATTGGCATTTGGCTGTGGCAATCCCATACGCTCACGCAATAAAGGCACCGCATCATTGCCCCAGCCGGGTTTTAAAATACCTTTGAATTTCACTTCCACAAATTTTTCATGCGGATTTACCGGCTCTTCAATCAAGCGGATGAGCTCATTTTGCAGTATTTTATATGTCCTGCTTTGCGGTTCAAAAGATTTAAGGTAATCCTGAATATTTATTTTATTTGAGATATTTAGCAATATTGCCTCAGCAGGTTCACTGACACTCCAATGCTCCACATCAAGCTTAAAGGCTGTGGGGTCGACACGCATGCCGCTCATATGTTGCACATAACGAATGGCGGCATCTGTCATTAGAATATCCAGCCAGACTTTATGAAGCGGGTCCATGGACCCCATAATTTTTTTGATTTTAGAATAATGATATGTATCGGGGTTCAACCCGTGCTGCCAGGATGTTTCAATCGCCTCAAAAAGATGATGCCCTCGGGCCAGCATATGATGATCATCTGTCCATATGCGTTGATAATGGCGTGTGCGGTAAAAATCAGCGATGGCCTCCGCATGCTCAAGGCGGGTTTCATGAACACGCCCTGAATATACCGCCTGGCTCAATGACACCTGCATGTGCAGCGTTGCATCACTGGTCGGAGTAGCTGCGGATGCCTCTATCGTGGATAATTTATCAAATTGTGCATGCGCCGGTGCATTTGCGTTTAAAGCAACGGCACAAGTAACAAGTGATAAGCCACTCATAAAGCCTAATAAATGTTTTCTCCCAATGTGAAATGACATCTTCTGCTCCGAATTAGTCTGAACCGACTTAAACAGGTTAGCAAAAGAGTTTTAAAAGAGAGTTAGTTTCTTATGGTAATTTATACAATCGTGCCTTAAGCCATATTCTCAAGCTGGGCAACCTGCGCAGGCGCCAGAATGATAACCGGATAGGAACTTTGTTCACCAAGCTCAATATCCCGGATATTCTCTTGGAAAAAACCAAGAACACGCGGGCCGGCATGGCCGTGCGCATCGGTAAAGGCCAGCTCGAGGCGCCCATCTGCCAAAGGCGTGACCGTTGGATCAGATCCGCCCTTCATTCGTGTCAAAGATGATGGAAGACTTAGCGTCAAATCAGATGATTTCATTTTCTATACTCTATTTGATTGATTGTTACCGCGTTCAGAAATGAACTTATAAGAAAATTCACCCGAACAAATCAACCGTTTTTATTACAAATCCACAAATGTATGCGTTTCTTTCTTCGCGCCGGAATGTGTGACCGCACCATAGCGCGCAGATCCAACCAGAGATGCATATTTCTCCAATGCCCCGGAATTGTAGTTTGTTTGACGCGTTTTGAAGTTTTCCTTACGCTTGGCCAGCTCCTCATCGCTTAAATCGACATCCAGAGTGCCTGCCTCGGCGTCAATACGGATTGTATCACCGCTTTCAATCAAACCAATCGGCCCGCCAACCGCCGCCTCAGGTCCAACATGACCAATACAAAAGCCACGCGTGCCGCCAGAAAAGCGCCCATCCGTGATCAAAGCCACCTTCTCGCCCATGCCTTGCCCGTAAAGAGCCGCCGTCGTGGATAGCATCTCACGCATACCCGGCCCACCTTTGGGCCCTTCATAACGAATAACAAGAACCTCGCCCTCCTCGAATTCACCTTTTTGAACCGCATCAAAGGCCGCCTGCTCCCCATCAAAGACGCGCGCTGGCCCTTCAAATTGCAAATTCTGCATGCCGGCGATTTTTACAATCGCCCCATCAGGCGCCAAATTCCCTTTCAGGCCAACAACCCCGCCTGTCTTGGAGATTGGCTTTTTGACCGGATAGACAACATCCTGATCCTCAGGCAGTTTCACCCCCTCCAAATTCTCGGCCAGCGTTTTACCCGTAACCGTGATACAATCACCGTGCAAATATCCATGATCGAGCAATTCCTTGAGAACAATACCGACGCCGCCTACATCAAACAGGTCTTTGGCGACATATTTGCCGCCCGGCCGCAAATTGGCGATATAAGGCGTTTTGCGGAACGTCTCACACACATCAAAAAGATCATAATCAATCCCCGCTTCATGTGCGATGGCCGGCAAGTGCAAGGCGGCATTTGTTGAACCACCTGTGGCCGCCACAATCACAGCCGCATTTTCCAATGATTTGCGCGTGACAATATCGCGCGGATAAGGGCCGCCATTCTTGATCAGATTCACTACCGCCTGCCCTGATGCATAGCCATATTCATCGCGGCTCTCATACACGGCCGGAGCGCCCGCCGAATTTGGGATAGCCAAACCCATAGCCTCAGAAACACAGGCCATTGTATTGGCCGTAAATTGTCCGCCGCAGGCACCCGCGGATGGACAAGCCACGCATTCCAGCTCATGCAGATCTTCATCACTCATATTCCCCGCAGCATGCTGGCCAACCGCTTCGAAGACATTGACGACATCCACATCCTTGCCGCGGAATTTACCGGGCAGGATCGTCCCGCCATACATAAAGACCGATGGGATATTCAGGCGCACCATCACCATCATCATCCCCGGGAGCGATTTATCACAGCCCGCAAGGCCAACAAGCGCATCATAACAATGCCCACGCATGGTCAGCTCAACCGAATCCGCGATCGCCTCACGGCTGGCAAGAGATGAGCGCATCCCCTCATGCCCCATCGCGATGCCATCTGTGACTGTAATGGTCGTAAACTCCCGCGGTGTAGCTTTATGTTCACTCACGCCGCGCTTAACGGATTGGGCTTGGCGCGCTAAAGCAATATTACAGGGTGCCGCCTCATTCCAGCATGTGGCCACACCAACCAAAGGCTGATGAATTTCTTCTTCGCTCATCCCCATTGCATAATAATAAGAGCGGTGCGGCGCACTTTCAGGGCCTTCGGTCACATAACGGCTGACGAGTTTATCTTTATTCCAACCATCCGGATGGGCGCGTCGTGGATTAAATGTCATTCTTTTTTAGTCCTCTTCAATCTCGAATGTCTCTGAATCTTGTTGTGCTGCCTTATTGGCTTTGGGTTGCGCAATCTCAACCTTTGTCACGGGGTCTAGCGTTAATTCATTATATTTACGGCGGAATTGACGTGCATTGGCCACATAAGGAATACGCACCAATCGTTGCCCCGTCCCCATAATGGCCACTACCGCATAACCAAATATGTGCCCGGGCAACATCTGCTCCAACTCAACGCTTTCAACACGGTCAAAGGGCATATCCACCAAATCCGTTTGCAAGATTCCATAACGCATCAAAAGGCGTTTATTGGTTAACACCAATAACAGGAAATGCTTTTTCAAAATTGTATGCACAATCATAATCGAGCCGACAAGCCCGAGAAATGCGCCAAGCTCAATGGCGATGAACGCAAAAAAGAATGCGAGAATAAGAACCGCTATCGAGGGCCAATAGATCATGTTGTGAAATTCGGAAATCACAATGGCTTCTTCATCCTTGATCAAAATATCATCAAGAAGATCTTGTACAGAGATGCTCATTGTCAGGCTTTTCATGGCTGTGTTCTCGGCTATATCGTTTTGGCTTTTTCAATAGCCTGGCGGAAGGCAATAGGGTTCTCGATGGGCGGCAAAATCACCTCTCCCACCCCCATGCCACGCACGGCCAAGCGGCCATAGTTCAGCAAACGCCCCAAAACAGATTGTAAAACATTCACCCCTTCAATGCGGTCAATGCTCATCTCCCCGACCTGACGTGCGACAAGCCCGCGCTTATAAATAAGACGGGTATTGGTAATCGCAATCTCGGTCGAGGCCTTAACAATCATCATTTGTGCAAATTTCATCAACCCAAATACAAAGACAAGAAAAGAAAAGATACGAATACCCGGATGCAGATAATTAATGGCATCCAGCCATGGATAACTATCCGGAAGATAACCAAGCTGTCGATATATCTCTACGGCTCCGATAATAACGATGATGCTACCCAACATCCCCCAAAAAATGGAGATAAAGGCCTCGCATGTATACATCCAGTGAAACTTACCAATATGGATAAGCTCTTCGTTATCACCTAAAGATTGTTGAACATAGAGCACAAAAAATCTGCCTTATTAAAAAAATTATATCTAACTTTGAAAACTGTATCGCGGCTAGCGCGGCGGGGCAAGGCTCTCTTAACCGTCATCACCAAAAGAAATACCCAGCGCTCTGGCCGTATGCATCAAATGCCCGTCTTTGTTGACGATATGCGGATGTTTAATGGCATCCGCAATAGCCACATCGACAACCTCACGGTTTTTCCAGGCTACCATGCGGTTAAATCTGCCTGCTTGAATAAGGTCAACGGCTTTAATTCCAAAACACTGCGCCAATAGGCGGTCATTATATGTGGGCGACCCACCGCGCTGGACATGCCCCAAAACAGTGACGCGTGTCTCAAAGCCTGTTGCTTGGGCAATCTTAGGGCCAAGATATTCCCCAATACCACCATAGCGACTTTCTCCGCCATGATAGACAACCTCTTGCTTCTCGCCATCCGGCGTTTTCACGGCTTCGGATACAATCACAAGTGCAAAATTACGCCCCGTTCTCTTAACGGCCTTTATTTTCTTGGCAACTGCTTCAATTGAATATGGAATTTCAGGAATTAAGACAACATCTGCCCCACCTGCGATACCGGCGCCAAGAGCGATATGCCCGGCATCACGCCCCATAACCTCTAATATCATCACACGGTCATGGCTGGCCGCCGTTGGTTGTAAGCGATCAAGCGCCTCGGTCGCCACAGCAACGGCCGTATCAAACCCGACAGAGGCCGATGTTTCACACACATCATTATCAATTGTCTTGGGCACGCCAATAAAGTTAATCCCGCCCTGCTCGGCTAAACGGCTAAGGATTGCAAAACTTCCATCCCCGCCAATCCCGATAAGCGCCTCAATGCCGAGCTTTTTGAGCTCAGCGATTAATTCATCCGAACGGTCTTTGGTTGTTCCATCCTCCATCGGGTATTCAAACGGGTTACGGTTATTGGTTGTCCCGAGGATCGTTCCCCCCTGACGCAGAACATTATTATCAAAATCCGCGGGACCCAATCTGCGATAGCGCGGGGCGGGCTCCAACAGCCCGGCAGTCCCGTCCTCCAGGCCAATCACCGTCCAACCCAGCGTATCGGCATAAAGCACAACCGCGCGCATCACCGCATTCAATCCTGCGCAATCACCGCCACTTGTAAGAATTCCAATTGTTTTACTCATTTTGCTTACTTTTTACTTGAACAGTTTATTGGTTAATACTATTATAAATATGGAAAATATGTTTTTCTCAGATCAACATCGAACATTGATCTAAATTTCATATTATCAAACAATGAATTATCTGGTAATGTTTATTTTCTAACTCGAAAAGAATTTTGAGATTATACAAAATTATGGAAGATGAAGAAGAGCTTCGCTTAAAGCTCACAGAATATAAAACGGAACACCAAGCCCTCGATGAGATGATCGAGCGCGCCTTGCATAGTGACCAGCCGATTAACCTTTTCCACATGCAGCAGCTTAAGAAAAAGAAACTCTGGCTCAAAGATATGATCCAGAAAATTGAAAGCGCATTGATTGACGATATCATTGCTTAAGACCTTGTAATATATTATAAGCAAGCCATGACATATTCCGATTCAAACCCACTCGTTGCCGTTATCATGGGATCCCAATCCGATTGGGACACAATGAAAGAAGCCCATGACATACTGCATGCATTAGACATCCCCCATGAAGTGAAGATTGTATCTGCACACCGCACACCTGACCGCATGGTTGAATTTGCAAAATCAGCCAAAGATAACGGCTTACGCGTCATTATTGCGGGCGCAGGCGGCGCAGCGCACTTGCCCGGCATGGTTGCGAGCTTGACGCCGCTCCCCGTTTTAGGCGTTCCGGTTGAAAGTAAAGCCCTAAAAGGTATGGATAGCCTTCTCTCAATTGCGCAGATGCCGGGCGGTATTCCTGTTGGCACATTGGCCATTGGCAAGGCCGGCGCAAAGAATGCAGGCATACTCGCAGCATCCATTCTGGCAACAACGGATGACGCACTTGCAACGCGCCTTGATGATTTTCGCAAAACCCAAAGCGAAGCCGTTGCGGAAGCGCCAAAAGACTGATACATAAAATCTCATGGAAAAGATTACATTAGGCATTGTAGGCGGAGGCCAGCTTGGCCGCATGAGCGCCTTAGCAGCAGCACAGCTTGGTATAGAGTGCATCATCTTCACACCGGAAGAAAACAGCCCGGCAGAGACCGTCAGCAAAAAAACCATCATAGCCGATTATGATAATGAAACCGCGCTTGAGGAGTTTGCCAGCCGCGTTGATGTCATCACCTATGAATTTGAAAATATCCCCGTAGACGCCGTAAAACACCTTAAAAAATTCAAGCCGGTTTACCCCGACGAAAATCTTTTGAACGTGGCGCAGGACCGCATCTCTGAAAAGTCTTTCTTGAATGAAATTGGCATTGATACGGCACGATGGGCCGAACCCACATCCGCCGATGATGTTACATCTATTTTGAGGGAGTGGAACACGGAGCAGTGCATATTAAAAACGGCACGTTTTGGATATGATGGAAAGGGTCAGGCAAGGATTAAGACATCCACAGATATCGAAACGGTGTGGAGCGGATTTGACGGGCAAAAAATGATTGCCGAAGAAATCGTTGATTTCGAGTGTGAAATCTCTGTTATTATTGCCCGCGATGTGGAAGGTGAATGCGTTACCTATGGCCCGTGTTTGAATGAACATAAGAACCACATTCTCGATAAGACCATCCTGCCCGCCCCCATCAGTAATGATATTGCCCAAAAAGCCATCCATATGACGGAGCAACTCGCGCACCACATTAATTTACAAGGTGTTTTGGCGCTGGAGCTTTTTGTCACGAAAGATGGGCGTATTTTGGCCAACGAAATCGCCCCCCGCACCCATAACTCAGGGCATTGGAGCATCGATGCCTGTATCACATCACAGTTTGAAAACCATGTGCGTGCCGTATGCGGCCTGCCCGTCCTCGACCCACAGCGCCTTGGTTCCTGCGTGATGATTAACTTGATTGGCAAAGACGTGGAGAGCCTTGAAAACTATCTTGAAAACCCGCGCGCGAGTGTGCATCTTTACGGCAAGGATGACGTGCGTGATGGCCGGAAAATGGGACATGTCACGATTT
>CAZTBB010000024.1:0-4045 GCA_964611755.1 uncultured Pseudobdellovibrionaceae bacterium | reverse complement strand
AGACGGATAAATAATACTAAGAATGATTTTGATGGAAGCATAAGGAGCAAATCATATGGCAAACCCAGCGATGAAAGACGCAGAAACACGGACAGAAACAGATTCAATTGGTGAGATTGACGTCCCGGCAAGCAGTTATTGGGGCGCGCAAACGCAGCGCAGCCTGAAAAACTTTGATATTGGTACAGAAAAAATGCCGGCCCCGCTTGTAAGAGCGCTGGGGATTCAAAAGAAAGCCTCTGCTCTGACCAATATTGCCCTTGGAGTTTTAGATCAAAAACTCGGCGATGCCATTGTGAAGGCCGCCGATGAAGTGATCGATGGCACCCTAGCCGATGAGTTCCCGCTTTCTGTGTGGCAAACCGGTTCCGGCACACAAAGCAATATGAACGCAAACGAAGTGATCGCGGGACGGGCCAATGAAATGCTGGATGGGACGCGCGGCGGGAAAACGCCGGTGCACCCGAATGATCATGTCAATATGGGGCAATCCTCGAATGACACCTTCCCGACAGCCATGCATATTGCCGCCGGAGAGCAAATTCATCATGAGCTTGTCCCTAACCTTCAAAAATTACACGCCGCGCTTGATAGCAAGGCGAAAGAATATGAGAAGATCGTTAAAATTGGCCGCACGCATTTACAGGATGCAACGCCGCTTACATTGGGACAAGAATTCTCTGGCTATGCCAAACAAGTTGAAAATGGCATTAAGCGTATCCAAGACACATTGCCACGCCTCATGCAGCTTGCCCAAGGCGGCACAGCTGTTGGGACAGGGATTAATTCCAAAGCGGGGTTTGATGTGCAATTCGCGGCCAATGTGGCCAATATTACCGGTCTTGAATTTGTTACTGCCGAGAATAAATTTGAGGCGCTAGCCGCGCATGATGCTATGGTCGAAGTCTCCGGCGCTTTGAACGTTATCGCCACATCATTAATGAAAATCGCAAATGATATTCGTCTGCTTGGATCTGGCCCGCGTTGCGGTATCGGGGAGATTAACCTGCCGGCCAATGAGCCTGGCTCTTCGATCATGCCGGGTAAGGTAAACCCAACACAATGTGAAGCGCTGACAATGATCTGTGCGCAAGTCATGGGGAACAACACAGCCGTAAGCATTGCCAACTCCAATGGTCATTTTGAGTTAAATGTTTTCAAGCCAGTCATCATTTACAATGTGCTGCAATCCATACGTCTTATTGCCGATGGCGCGCGCAGCTTTACAGATAATTGCGTCCAAGGCATTGAGCCAAACTTGCCACGCCTTGAGAAGCTTTTAAATGAAAGCCTTATGCTGGTCACGGCACTTAACCCGCATATTGGTTATGATAATGCGGCAAAGATCGCCAAAAAGGCCCATGCGGATGGCTCAACCTTAAAAGAAGCGGCTTTGGCACTCGAGCTTTTGACCGATGAGCAGTTTGATGAATGGGTACAACCCATCGACATGATTAAGCCGCGCGATTAGGGTGGATACCCATTTGAAAAAGCGCTCCGTTAATATTGCCGGCCATGCCACCAGCGTTTCCCTGGAAGAGGAATTCTGGACGGAATTAAAGGCTATAGCTGCGGAGCAAGGGATATCCTTAAACCAGCTGGTCACGCAAATTGATGAAAAACGTCAACAGAGCAATCTATCCAGCGCCTTGCGTTTGGCCGTCATAGATTGGCTAAAAAACACATAAGAGAAGAAAAATGCCCGTTTCAAAATATAAGAAAAAAGATATTCATGGTCATACCTTAAAACCCGAAAGCCAGATGATGTCCTACGGATTTGATCCTTTTATGTCCGAGGGATCGGTAAAACCCCCTGTCTTTCTTACATCAACCTATGCGTTTCAAAATGCAGAAGATGGTGAAGAGTTTTTTCATATTATGGCAGGCCGCAAACCAGCCCCCGAAGGTCAAGAATCCGGCCTGATCTATAGCCGTTTTAACCACCCGAATATGGAGATCATAGAAGACAGGCTTGCTCTTTATGAAGGCTCCGAGAGCTGCGCGGCCTTCGCCAGCGGTATGGGCGCGATCAGCACAACTTTTCTGGCATTCTTGCGCCCGGGTGATGTGATTGTTCACAGCCAGCCCCTATATGGCGGTACCGAGACATTGATTGTCAATGTTCTCAAACAATTTGATATCAAGGCTGTTGGCTTTAATGGCAACAACATTGAAAAAGCTCTCGAGCAGGCAAAAGAGCTTGGCCCTGTAAAAATGGTTTATGTGGAAACGCCTGCCAACCCGACCAATGCGCTCATAGATTTTGAGTCTATCGGCAAGGCTCTTGATCAATTTGCCTCTGATAACAATACAGATAAACCTATTACTGTGTGTGATAACACAATGCTTGGCCCCGTATTTCAAAACCCAATCAAACATGGGGTTGATCTGGTAGTTTATTCTTTGACAAAATATATTGGTGGGCATAGCGACCTTGTCGGCGGCGCCGTGTGCGGATCAAAAACCCACCTCACTAAAGTTAAGCAAACCCGCAGTGCCTTTGGCATGCAGCTCGACCCACATTCGTGCTGGATGATCGGCCGATCAATGGAAACACTGAATATCCGCATGGAACGCGCAGCCAGCAGTTCGGTTGCTGTGGCAGAATGGCTCAAAGACAATCCCTATCATCAGGTAACATTATTACACCCGGACTTTATTGAGGATGCAGACTATCGGGCACTCTATAAGAAACAATGCTCTGGTCCCGGCTCGACCTTTTCTTTTGTGATTGATACGGGCGCGGATACTAAACAAAGGGCATTTAAACTGATTAATGCGCTCTCGCTCTTCAAATCCGCCGTCAGCCTTGGCGGTACGGAATCTCTCATTTGTCATCCGGCCAGCACAACGCATTCCGGCGTTGCCGCAGAAGAGCGTGCCAAAGCAGGCGTCAGCGATGGTTTGATCCGCGTATCCATTGGTCTGGAGCATCCCGATGATTTGATTGCCGATCTTGACCACGCCTTTCAGGCTGCTTTTCAATAAACCAAGATTTATTGACCGCCTAAAATACCCTGCAACAGCCCCCTGACAGCATCTTCAGCCGGGTTAGCTTGGCCATTATCATTGGAAGGCAAACCGAGTTTATCCGTCAGCACCTTATTCAGTTTGCGCTCGATTTTGCGCTCAAAATAATTCTCAAGTGCGCCCTGGCCAAATGTTTGCGATGGATTATTCAACGGCCCTGAGAACTCGATATCAAATGGCTCGACCTGTTCGGGCGGTTTCATTGTAATTCTATGTTGTGTATCTAACTGCCATTTGGTTAAATCAACCTTTCCGGTTGTGCCGATATAGGCTTTGGGCCCATCAAGATCAAGCTTGGTAATATCCGCCACACCTTCCTTGATGACAAAAGCGCCGTCCAACGCATCAAAGCTGGTTGAGCCTCCCCCTGTTGTGCCCTTCCATAGCCCCTGAACAGAATCGGAGATTTTCTGGTCCGCCGAGAGTGCCTTGGCAAAACGCGTTAAATCCATGCCTTCGATAACAATCTCTTTTCCGGTAATATTGCCCCCGCCGGACAGATCAAAAATCATGGCCACCTGTGAAATGCCGCTAGCCTTCAAATTAACATCTGTACTGAGCTTCCCCTTTCCCTTGACCAATGCGGAGCCGCTCAGGCTTTTGATAAGGTCTGCGAACTCCACATCACGCAGCTGAAAACTCCCATCAAAGTTCAGTGGTTCCCTTGGTTCAGGGGATGAGGACAGGTTGATGGCTCCGGCTATATCTCCGCCAAACAGTTTGGAACTGAAATTCTCCACCTTCAAAACGCCATTTTTCAGGCTAGCCTTGATGAGTGCATTTTTGAGGTTCCAGTTGTTGTACAATAATGATTGGGCCGATAAATCAAGATCCAGATTTGTACTATGCATCCAGGTCTTATCAATAGCCTCACGCGACCAGGGGCTAGAGGTTACGCGCTGGCCTGATGATGTGCCCTGACGTCTTTCAAAAAGTGTTTCCTGATAGACCATGTCGCCGAGCTTTAAATTGGCGCTGATCTGGGGCACTTTTTGACTCAAATCCGTGCCAAGCT
>CAZTBB010000023.1:15567-25651 GCA_964611755.1 uncultured Pseudobdellovibrionaceae bacterium | reverse complement strand
CTTTTTGCGCACGCTCGACATTGTAGTCGGATGCTTGCAGGAGCTTGAGAACAATATTTTCAACATCTTCACCCACATATCCGGCTTCGGTCAATGTTGTGGCATCCGCCATCGTGAAGGGAACATCCAGAATGCGAGCCAATGTCTGTGCGAGGAGTGTCTTACCACAACCTGTTGGGCCAACAAGAAGGATATTTGATTTTGCAAGCTCGATATCAGCCCCTGAGCCAGTACCACCATGCTCAAGACGTTTATAGTGGTTGTGAACTGCAACGGACAGAACCCGCTTGGCGGCTTCTTGGCCGATAACATAGTCATCAAGGACTTGTTTGATCTCGGAGGGGGCAGGAACAGAATCACCGGAGCGAACAATCTGGCTCTTGTCTTCTTCGCGGATAATATCCATGCAAAGCTCAACACATTCATTACAGATGAACACGTTTGGCCCCGCAATCAGCTTGCGCACCTCATGTTGGCTCTTCCCGCAGAAGGAGCAATAAAGGGTGTTTTTCGAATCGCTACTTGTAGATTTGCTCATGGATATAAGGCTTTCTTCCTTGTTTATACGTACCGTTACTTTCAATCTGCCAACTGCTTGGCTTTAGTGCAAGCCCCTAAAGGATATAATTTATGTTTTTATCCCATGAAAGCAATAAAGGCTTGTTCGCATGGGTTTATCTTACTATATCAAAGGTGAGTACAATCTTAATTGATTACGACAAACCCAGAGGAAGAATTGGACCTGTAAACGATGCCGAAGGCAGAGATAGACGAGCTAAGCGAAAATTTTGCGCTGTTTGATGATTGGGAAGAGCGTTACCGCTATTTGATTGACCTTGGCCGTACGCTGCCTGAAATGAATGAGGTATTGAAGGTTGAGGCCAATATTGTCAAAGGCTGTACATCGCGCGTGTGGATGCATAGCGAGATCAAAGACCAGCATTTGTATTTCACAGCCGATAGTGATGCCCATATTGTACGTGGTTTGATTGGTATTCTGCACAAAGCCTATAATGGTATAGCGCTAACTGACATTAAAGCATTGAATATACGTGATTATTTCGAAAAAATTGGCTTGGAGCAAAATTTAAGTCCAAACCGTCGCAATGGGTTTTATGCGATGGTGGAGCGGCTGGAATCATTTGCCGATTGAGGGGGCTTTTTTCTCAAAAGCCACGGAGCCCAGAATATTACCAATCATCTGATCAGCTTGGGCGTTTTCCTGACCGCTCAATGTTGCTTCAATCGTCATCATGGATTGTTCCGAGATCATGAATTGCGCGATATAGAGAATATTCTCTTGCTCTGATTCTGCGATCAGATTGGCGGCCTTATAATCCCCCATATCTTCAAATCCTGTACGGAAAACCAGATCGTGCCCGGTGCGGTCTTTGATGGCGATAACCGTATCGAGCATCGCTTCGGGCGTATAGCGCGCATAATAGCTGTGCGGAGATGCGTTGCATATCACTTCAGTTTTAGCTTGAGTTTTATCATCAAAGTCTTTGATAAAGCTTACTAAATCATAACAATCCATGCCGTTATTTTTGCATCTTGGCTCTATGGTATAGGGGGCGGGGAAGGTGATGGAAAAATCACAATGCGGCGGGCTGTACTTTAATGCATTCTCTTGTGCGCCTGCCTGCACCGGATAAACAAACAGCATCGCGATGAGGAGAACAAATAGCAAATGCATTATGGTTTCCAGCTCTTCGGATCAGCGGATATTTGTTCACCGCTCTCCATATTTTTGACTTCACCATCTTCGGCAAACCAGACATAAGGAATGCCTTTCTTTTCGGCATAGGCCATTTGTTTTTGCAATTTCTTGGCCGTGGCGATTTCAACATTGGCGCCGCCGGCGCGCAACGTGCGTGCAATCTCTTGTGCGCCCTTGCCATCATCATCACGGGCAGGGAGAACAAGCACATCGGTCGGGCATTTGCGTGAGACGGGCAGTTTGCCTTGAATGCGCAAGCGATCAAACAGCCGTGAAAAGCCAATCGAGATCCCGACGCCCGGCAGGTTTTTATTGATATAATTGCCCGCCAGATCATCATAACGCCCGCCTGAACAGATAGAGCCATAGGATGGATCATCAACGAACACGGTCTCATAGACTGTTCCTGTGTAGTAATCCAGGCCGCGTACAATCGAGAGGTCGGCTATGCCGGCACCATCAGGGATGTTGTCCATGACATAGCTGAGCTCATCGAGTCCTTCTTGCATAAGGTCATTTTCAGCAGAGATATCCGATAGGTTTTTGGCGCTGACAATATCAAAAATTTTGCCAATCTGTTCATCATTCAAACCTGCATCGGTCTTTAGAAGGTTTTTGATTTGGTCATGCGGCAATTTTTCAAACTTATCAATCAGGCGGGTGACGATGACTTTGTTGTCTTCGGCTACGCCCAGCGCATCCAGAAGACCCATCAGGATTTTGCGGTTCGAGATACGCATTTGAATATTCTCATTCTCCATCCCGGGCAGGGAAGATAAAATCTCCCAGATAATGGCCGGAGCTTCCGCATCAAAGAGGATGGGAAGATTATCAACATTGATAACATCAATGTCACATTGGTAAAATTCACGAAAACGCCCGGCCTGAGGTCTTTCCCCGCGCCATACTTTTTGCATTTGATAGCGTTTGAAGGGGAAGGTCAGATCATTAAAATGTTGGGCGACATAACGGGCCAGCGGCACCGTTTGATCGAAGTGTAGTGCAAGGCGGGCTTCTTTGTCGTCATCATCTTTGTGGAGGCGTTCGAGGACATAGACCTCTTTATCGACATCCGCGCCGCCATCACCACCCTTGGCGTTAATGACATCAAGCTCTTCCACTGATGGTGTTTCAATCGAGCAATAACCATAGGATTCAAAGACGGAACGGATCTGATCCATCCAGAGTTGTTCGACGCGGCGGACTTCAGGAAGCCATTCGGGAAATCCGCTAATGGCTTTTGGTTTATAAATTTGTTTCTTGCTCATGGGATTGTCTTATAACAGATTGAATTCATACAGGAAATAGAGTTACTCAGTTTGTTCCGCTAAAAAGCAGGGGTGGGGGTGTTTGTTCTTTTGTTTCAGATGGTTAGCCATGAAATGTAGTCTATCACAGCGCGCCTGTTTAAAGAAGGTTTTTAAGAGGCGGCTTTTTCTTTTGCCGGCAGGCGCCAGTTCGGGCGAATAAAATGGCAGGTATACCCGCCCGGATTTTTTTCCAGATAATCTTGATGATACTCTTCGGCCTCATAAAATGTGGATGCGGGGACAATATCTGTTACAACCGGCCTTGGTAAAAAGGCGGCCTCATTGATCTCTCTGATCAATTCATATGCAATTTGCGCTTGATCCTCGCTTTGATAAAAGATGGCCGATCGATACTGGCTGCCTATGTCATTGCCCTGACGGTCTGTGGTTGTCGGGTCATGCATTTGAAAGAAAAATTCCAGCAGGGCTCTGAAATCAGCGCGAGCCGGATCATAGGTCACCTCAATGGCCTCGGCGTGGCCGGTTGTGCCTGTCTTGACATCTTTATAGGTGGGGTTGGCGGTTGATCCGCCCGTATAGCCCACGCGCGTGGCTGTCACGCCCTCAATCTTGCGAAAGAGATCTTCCATGCCCCAAAAGCATCCGCCGGCTAGAATGGCTTGTTTTTTGTTCATATTTTTAAAATAATACAAAAATTATATATTTCTAGTACATTTTTAGTTGACATAACTCTTTGTTGTTGGTAATGTCCCCTGAGTTTAAAAAAGATAACTTATTTGTGATTAATAATGACCTTGCGGAAGGATGGTTAAAATGGAACGTGATAATGTCGGCTTGGGTGCTCCAAAGCTAAATATTGATTTTTCATTGCAGTCGGTAAAAATGAAATTTAAACCTGTTGATTTTGAAATTGGCATTTTGCCCATGGGTATGAATCAGGTGAAGATCACGCTTAAGAAGGGGCGTGAATTTCTGGGGAAAGCACTTCCTGATGTGGAGCAAACAATGGCGCTTCCACTTAACCCGCATCATTTTGTAATGCCGACAGATCAACTTGTCGCAAATGATGATGCTACACATAAAAGAGATGGTATTTTTACCTCAACTGTGAACATCCATGACCCTGATTATAATATCGCGCTCAAAATGGCTTATGATAAGCTTGTTGATACTTTTGGTGAGCATAATGTCTTAAACCCATTTGGCCCCCGTCAGAATGATCCGGCTCCGGCTGTTAGCGCGTTAAAGGCAGACGTCGCTTAAGCTTAACTCTCTGCAAAAAGGCTATCGAGTTGCCCCACAAGGGCGCGGCCGAGGTCTTCTGCATCGGCGATGGTAATCGCTTTATTGTAATAGCGCGTGACATCGTGGCCAATGCCAATGGCCGTAAGCTCGATCGCGCTTTTATTCTCAATCCAGTGAATGATGTTGCGCAGATCGTGTTCCAATATATTGGATGGATTAACCGATAGGGTGGAATCATCCACCGGCGCGCCATCAGAGATGACCATCATAATTTTACGCGCTTCGGCGCGTCTTACGAGGCGATTATAAGCCCAGGCCAAAGCCTCGCCATCAATATTTTCCTTGAGCACGCCTTCTTTGAGCATAAGCCCCAGATTTTTGCGGGTGCGGCGCATGGGGGAATCGGCACTCTTGTAGATAATATGGCGCAAATCATTGAGGCGCCCCGGATTTTCAGGGCGGCCATTTTGCATCCACAGGTCACGCGCCTTACCGCCTTTCCAGGCGCGGGTGGTGAAGCCCAGTATTTCTACTTTCACACCGCAGCGCTCGAGCGTGCGGGCGATAATATCGGCGCTCATCGCCGCCAGAGCAATCGGACGCCCGCGCATAGAGCCGGAATTATCAATCAGCAAGCTGACGATCGTATCGCGGAAATCGGTTTCTTGCTCTTGTTTGAAGGATAAAGGGACATTGGGGTTGGCAATCACGCGTGCCAAGCGCGCGGAATCCAAAATGCCTTCCTCCAGATCAAATTGCCAGCTACGTTGTTGGCGTGCCATCAGGCGACGCCCGAGGCGGTTAGCCAGCTTGGTGATGATCTGCTGATGATGGGTAAGTTGTTGGTCGAGCATACGGCGCAGGCGGGTGAGTTCGATCGTATCGGCGAGCTCTTCGGCTTCGATTTCTTCATCATACTGGCTGGTATAAATTTTATAATAGCCATGCTCGCCCGGTTGAAAGCCGCTTGGGCGCTCTGGAATCTGGTCAGGATTCATCTCTCCCGCGCCATCGGAGCTCATATCCTCCATAATATCTTCATAGCCGCTCTCAAAGGCCTGTTCCTGCTCGCCGGACCCATCTGTGCCATCATCCATGCCTTGTACGCCGGCTGTGTCGGGTTGCTCATCGGATGAATCGCTCTGGCTGTCATCTTGATTATCTTGCTGATCTTGCTCGCCATCACCATCCTCCGGCTCATCTGTGTCTGATCCGGCCTTGTTATCACTGATCTGCATCTGCATCTCGGCAATCAGGGATTTTGCCATCTCGGCATAGGCATTCTGGTCTGCAATAAGTGGCTTGAGGCTTTCAAAGCCATGATCCTTCAGGTGGCCTTCAATCCATGGCCCCCACAGATCTTGCGCCTTTTGCAGGGCAGGGGTCATCTCTTCGCCTGTGACGGCCTGACGCACAAGGGCGTGCAGTGCATCGGGCAGGGGGATATCATCACGCTCCTCGGCGGAGATAAAACCACGGCGTTTGAATTTTTCTTCCAGGACGCGGCTCAGATTGTGCCCAACGCCATCCATATATTGCGCGCCAAGCGCCTCAATACGGGCTTGTTCCATGGCATCGAAGGCGGCTCTGGCGGTGATATCTTGCGGGGCATTGCGCGCATGGGCTGTTTCGTCATGTTTCGAGAGGCGCAGGGCATTGGCATCCGCACAGCCGCGCACAAGGCGCAGCGCATCATCACTCATGCTTT
Organism: uncultured Pseudobdellovibrionaceae bacterium; assembly: GCA_964611755.1. GTDB lineage: Bacteria > Pseudomonadota > Alphaproteobacteria > Micavibrionales > Micavibrionaceae > CAZTBB01. Next base: position 19,707 of record CAZTBB010000023.1, on the reverse strand, counting down.
GATCCGGAACAGGCAGGCGCGGTTTTTTCGCATCGCGCACAAGCCCAATAGGAGCCTCGGCAGCGGAAAATGAAATATCCATTTCAGCTTTGCGCGCCATAGTGCGCAGAGTAGCGGCGGTGATTTGTTTGAAATGCTCGGCGTGATCTCCGCTCATATCATTTATCTCATGTTTCCACGATTACAGGATGAATAGCGGATTGCGGCAAGTCCACATCAAAGCAACGTTGATAATATTCAGCGATAATCGGACGCTCCGTTTCATCACTTTTGTTGAGGAAAGAGAGCTGGAAGGCCAGTTCACGGTCTTTAAATATTTTTGTATTTTCAATCCATGCCAAAACAGTGCGCGGTGACATGAGCGTTGAGAGATCGCCATTGATAAAGCCCTGACGCGTAAGGTCAGCCAGCTGAACCATTTGGCCAACCTCTTGTTTGCCATCATCGCTTTGAAGCTCCGGAAATTTCGCCAGCATAATCCTAACTTCATCATCGTGCGGGAGATAGTTGAGTGTCGCCACAACATTCCAGCGGTCCATCTGGCCTTGGTTGATTTGCTGTGTCCCATGATACAGCCCCGTTGTATCGCCCAGCCCAACGGTGTTGGCCGTTGCAAAGAGGCGGAAAGCCGGATGCGGCGTAATCACTTTGTTCTGATCCAGTAATGTCAGGCGACCCTCTGATTCCAGCACGCGCTGGATCACGAACATGACATCGGGACGGCCGGCGTCATATTCATCAAAAACAAGAGCAACAGGATTTTGCAGCGCCCATGGTAGCAAGCCTTCTTTCCATTCTGTGACCTGTTTGCCGTCCTTCAGGGTGATGGTGTCCTTGCCGATCAAATCAACGCGGCTGACATGGCTGTCCAGATTGATCCGCACACATGGCCAGTTGAGGCGAGCAGCCACTTGTTCAATATGGGTGGATTTGCCCGTGCCGTGATAGCCCTGGATCATCACACGGCGGTTATGGCCAAAACCGGCGAGAATCGCCAATGTCGTATCGTGATCAAATTGATAGCTGTCATCAATTGCCGGAACATGTTCACTGGGAGATGCAAAGCCCGGTATTTCAAGGTCGATATCTAGTCCGAATAAATCCTTTGCTTTATAGGCTTTATCGGGGGTGCCGATCATTTCAAGATTGCTGTTACTAACAGGGAGGTTTTGCGTTGTCGTCATAATGGATATTCAAACACTTCTTTTTTATAGGTAAGAGTAAAACTTAATCGCGTTTTTGCAGCTTATCAAACTCTGCATAGGCCATCTTCAATATGGTATAGGCCATATTCACGCGTTTGAGAAGGTCTTCTGATTTTTTGCAGCCTTTATTGAGGTCCGGATGATGTTTTTTGACCAAGGCTTTGTAGTGTTTTTTGATTTCATCCAATGTGATGGGCGGCGCAAGACCCATAATCGCCAGCGCTTCGAATTCGGGGGAGTGTTTGTCAAAGCCGTTTGCACCAAAATCTGCGCGCTTGTTTGCATCGCTTTTCGGCGGTTCCTCATCGGTGAAGTGATAGGTTTTCCATGCGGCACTGCGCAAAATATCTTCACTGGCGGCTTCGGTGTCGTAACGCCATGTCGGGCGAAAGCCGTAATTCGAGTTGATAATGTGATCCTCGACTTCTTTTTCTGCCATGCCGGAAAAGAAATCCCATGCATTGTTATATTCACGCACATGATCGAGACAAAAGTGATGATATTCATTCAGCCCGCGATGTTTAGGGGCTTTGTGGTCAGCGCCAGCCTGACATCCCGGCATTTCGCATATCTTCGCAATGATCTCTTCTTGTGGATCAGCGAATTCCGGTGAATTGGGTTTTAAACGAATTTTTGGCATACTTCTTATATTCTATCAAAAATCAGTATATGAGATGAGCAAAATTATGTCTTTAGAGCAAATAATCAAGTCAAAACTAGAAACGGCGTTTTCACCTCATCATTTAGAGATCATCAATGAAAGCCACCTGCATGCCGGGCATATGGGCGATGATGGATCGGGGGAGAGCCATTGGCGGATCATTATTGCATCAGAGCAGCTTAATGCCCAATCGCGCGTCGAGGCACATCGCGCAATAAATGCGATTTTGGAAAGTGAATTACGCAATAAAATACATGCTTTATCGATAAAACTTGCAAAAATATAATAACCACACTAAAATTATGTGGAAAACAACTTGAAGTTGTAATTTTTTTAATGTCTACTTAATGTTCATTCGCTATACTAAAGTATGCCGAGTATGTAGACTTAAAATAGGGTGGAATGGCCTGATATCAGGTGTATCCGGGTAAAATTGATAACTCAATAAATGGGGAAAAATTATGACAGTACATTGTTCTGAAGATAAAAGTAGTTTGGTCAGCCGCAATATCACTGTTCTGGGAAGGCGGACATCTATTCGACTAGAGCCGGAAATGTGGACGGCTTTGAGGTCGATTGCCGAACGTGAGAAATGCAGCATTCATGACATTTGCTCATTGGTATCGGTGCGCAAAAAGGAAGAAACATCGCTGACGGCCGCTATCCGGGTTTTTCTGATGCTTTACTTTCAAGCCTCTTCGACAGAAGACGGGCATATCAGCGCCGGTCATGGCGAATTTTCCAATATGATTCGCAGAGCGCGCGTCACAGATGAATATTTCAGCCAGTATCATGAGAAAATCAGACAAGAGCGCGAGGCTAAAGAGATTTATCGCGTGAATTACGGATCTTCATCACATAAGAGGGATGAAGACAGCAGTTTACAAAAATATGGTCATGCTTAATGGTGTGCTAAGAGAATAATAAAACAAAGCCCTGAAATTTCAGGGCTTTTTTTATAGGTTCAGGCAGGGCTTAGATGCCGCGGCCAAGTGCCAAAAACTTTTTATGACGCTCTTTCAGGATATTGGCTCTGTCCCATGGCATAAGCTCGGAGAGTGATTTTTCAATAATCGAGCCGACATTCACGATTGTTTCTTCACGTTTGCGATGTGCGCCGCCCACAGGCTCGGAGATGATTCCATCAATCAGCTTTAAACCGTAAAGATCTTGTGCGGTCAATTTAAGGGCGCTTGCCGCGTCTTTTGCGTTATCGCCACTGCGCCATAGAATGGACGCACAGCCCTCCGGCGAAATCACGGAATAGATGGAGTGTTCAAGCATATAAACGCGATCGGCCACGCCAATGGCGATGGCGCCACCTGATCCACCTTCGCCGATAACAACCGAGATAATAGGCACTTCTGTGCGCAGGCAGGATTCGATCGATTTGGCGATGGCTTCTGATTGGCCGCGCTCTTCTGCGCCTTTCCCGGGATAGGCGCCTGCTGTGTCAATAAAGGTGATGATCGGAATCTGAAATTGATGTGCCATGGCCATGAGGCGCTGGGCTTTGCGGTAACCTTCAGGGCGCACCATGCCGAAATTATGTTTGATACGGCTTTCTGTGTCGCTGCCTTTTTCATGACCGAGAATAACGCAAGATTGGCCATTAAACCGGCCAAGCCCACCAATCAGCGCATCATCTTCGGCAAAGTTACGATCACCGGCCAGAGGCGTAAAATCTGTGATGAGTGCGTTCACATAGTCAACGCAGTGCGGACGGTTTTGATGGCGGGCCACTTTGACTTTTTGCTCGGGGCTTAGCTTGACATAGGTTTGTTGCAAAAGCCTGTCGGCTTTGTTTTGCATGCGGCTTATTTCTTCTGCGATATTGATCGCATTGTCGCCGCTTACATTGCGGAGCTCCGCTATTTTAGCTTCGAGTTCCAGAACCGGTTTTTCAAAATCAAGTTGCGCCATATTTTCTCAGTGCCCACTTATAGGTTTTTATTTATCGATTAGTTCAAATAAGAATAGTGATCATTAGCAAATCAGGCGCACTCAATCAAATGAAATGCGCCTGATTTTAAAATTCTGTGTTTAAGACTTACTTAGAGCCTGATTTCGAAAGAGGGTGTTTCTCCTCGACTGTCTCTTTCAAACCTTCACCCAACATATGTGTGTAGATCTGGGTTGTAGCAATGTCAGCATGGCCAAGCATCTTCTGAACGGAGCGCAGATCCGCACCATTGTTCAAGAGATGTGTTGCGAATGCGTGACGCAGAACATGTGGGCTCACACGATCTTCATCCACCTTCGCTGCACGCGCAA
>CAZTBB010000023.1:0-15557 GCA_964611755.1 uncultured Pseudobdellovibrionaceae bacterium | reverse complement strand
TCTTTGAGAAGCTGCGCAAAGCGCTGGCGTGTTAAGTGACCAACAACGGATGTCTTGGATGGGAACAGCCATTGTGCCTGTGTGCCATCATCTTCCGGGCTGATAAATTGTTTGCGGATACCCATGTAAGAGCTAATCGCTTTTTGCGCTGAGTCTGACAAGGGAACCATGCGCTCACGGCCAGCCTTACCGGCCACCATGAGGAATTGAGAATCTTCACCAACAGCAGACATTGGAAGGCCAACCAATTCAGAAACGCGCAGGCCAGTAGCGTAGAGCATTTCAAGAAGGCAAACCAGACGCACGCTCTCGGCTGTACCGGGGGCTGCGGCTGTTGTGATGAGTGCATCAACTTCAGCTTCACTCAAAACCTTGGGCAATGTGCGCTTTTGTTTTGGGCTTTCGATTGTTGATGTCGGGTCATCCTGACGAAGTTCTTCCGAAATCATGAAGCGGTAGAACTGACGCAAGGCAGATAGGCGACGAGCGACTGTGCGTGTTGCGATCTGTGATGAATTTTCACCTTTTGTGTGCGTCTTTTCAGACAGGTGCTTCAGATAAGCTTTCAAGTCATCTGTTGATGCTTTGTCGATATCTGAGGATTTATTGTCTCTCAAGTAGAGTGAAACATCTGCTAGATCACGCCAGTAGGCCTGACGTGTATTTAGAGCTGCTCCCCGTTCTGTAGTGAGCATGTTTAGAAACTGGTCTACATAGGGGTGTAGATCCGGTTTAGGCATTGCTGGGCGACCTGGACGAGCCATCATCTTTCTCCTTATATTATAGACTTTCCATGAGCATGGTTTCGAGAACCAGATCCGAAAAGTGTTTTCTATATCCCGCTTCTAATAAAGCGTTTCTTATGTCACTGGAAAGCCCTGGATATATTTTATCAACAGAACTTTGTCGCAACATTGAGATACTCAACAGGACCGTTTCGCCGTAACGGCGACCTTTGCTTGACTCGAGTAGACGATCCCACACATACCGATAAGGCATTACATAATTACCCATTGATGTCAAGCGTAAATCTTTTTCATAAGCTTGGGCTGGATTATGCAAACTATCAAATCCCATGTCAAGCTTTTTCATAATATTAAAGTAATATTTCTTCTGGTCATTATGTTCTAATATACTTTTAGGCATAAAATTATGAAAATCCTCAGCGTCCAGCGTATGCCCCTTATCTAGGGCCAAATGAATCAGCTTTAATTGCACGGCCCGGCTCGACGAATCGGTCTCGAGATCAATGTCTTCGATAGCATCGAGAAGGAAATTCGGGATATCGTCACGGCCACGGTAAAAAATATCAACAAGCCGGATCATCGTTTCCGGGCTTAGCTGCTCGGGTTCAATATCATTCAGCATCGGAATATAGGCAATCATCAGCTCGGCGGGTTTTGACCGTATCTCGTCGCGCAGAAGAGCCCATTGCGCATCGTCATCCTCGGCAGAACTAATGGCCTTAAAGCTTGATGCTTTATCGTGACGCTTATAATAGGAACGAAGCTTGTCTTGATCCCATAGCCCGTATGCCACGGCATCAATAACGATATCTTCGGGGATGAGCGCCCCGCTTTGATCGAATTCATAAAGGCGGTAGGCCTGTTTTTGTGCATCTGTTTTCAGATACGCCTCTATGATCGTTGGTACGGATTCTCCTGTCTTGGTTTTTGCCGCGTCCTTGGCATCCTTCTTCTCGTCAAAAACATGATTACAGAGCGCCGCAAGGCCATCCCAGAATTCTCCCTTAAAATGCCGCGCGGATAGTGTTTTATATTCAACGCACGCCAAGGATGTTTGATGTGTCAAAAGCATGGCCGATATGCCGGCCTCGGCTAGAGCAGGGTGATAAGGTGGTGATCCGCTGGCCGTATATAATGAGAGAGCATCTTCAAAATAACCTGCACGCAACAGAGCCTTTATGCGCAAAGTTAGAAAATCTCTACCTGCCGCCATCTCATCGCTCAGATCATTATCAATTTTATCTGTACGATATCCGCCGAGCATAATACCGCGATAGAGTTTTTGGGTGATGACGGATTTGCCCGGCCCCTCTAGTGTTTCAAATAAATATGTGAGCAGGCTTCGTTGATGATCGTCATAGATATCCTTGGCCAGATAATCCGGATGGGACGAGTCTATCAGCCCGTTTTCTTCCAAGGCTTTCGTATCAACCTCAAGGATGATGGTTTTCTGGTCTTCGGCGTAAGCGCTCAGGTGCGGAACTGTAATGAGCAGGCCTGCTGCAATCATCACGGCATAAAAAAATCGTATGGCATGCATGGGAGGCAATATATTCATTCTACAAAGAATCGGTCATTACCGATTGTTTTGGTCACAGTTTTTTGTTCGACATCCACATCTGTCATGGCAAAGAATGCAAAGCCGCCAATAAAGGCAATGATCATGACAAAGAATAAGAGTTTAAAGAGTTTCATATCGATATTGTCCTTGATTAATTCGGGCACCTGTTTATTTCTGGGTAGGCTGGTTTGTTAATGCGACAAACAATATAGAAACGCAATTGAAAAGACAATATGGCTGAGCTGTACCAAGGATTAAAAGCAAAATTAAATCGCCCGATTGTAATGATTGGAATGATGGGCGCCGGAAAGACACGTATCGGCCGCGCATTATCGCAGGCCTTGGCGCTTCCCTTTTATGATAGTGATTCCATGATTGAAGAGAAGGCAGGCTGCAGTATTGCCGAGATATTCGAGCGGGATGGCGAGCCGAAATTCAGAGAGGTTGAAAGTTCAACTATCATTGAGTTGATCGGTCAGGGGGCAGGTATTATTTCAACAGGCGGCGGCGCGATGATGAATCCGCAGACGCAAGAGCATGTTTTAAGGCATGGCATCGCTGTCTGGGTCTATTGCGATTTGGATATCACGCTGGAGCGTTTGCAGGGCGACACGTCGAGACCGCTTTTACAAGCGCCAAACCCCAGGGCAGTTTTAGAAAAACTGATGACAGAGCGCGAAGATATCTATAAAAAGGCTCCTTTAGTGTGTAATACCAGCCAGCAAGCCGTTGACCATGCAGTTGCCGGCCTTATTGACGGGATTTCAGAATTTCTGGATTAGGTTTATGTGATGAATACCAAGATAGTGACAATCGATTTGGGAGAGCGTTCCTACGATATTTATATCGGAGAGGATTTGATCACGCGTTTGTTGGATTTCCTGCCTGAAAAACCAGAGGGTAAAGATTTCTTTATCGTGGCCGATCATAATACAGCGCAATATGCCGATCAGATACACCATCTTTTGAGCGGGGCCGGGGCCGGGCGCTGCGAGATGATGCTTATAGAGGCGGGAGAAGCGTCTAAATCCTTTGAGAATATTGAAAAACTGACCCGCTGGATGTTGCAAAATGGCGTGAACCGTAAAGCCACATTATTGGCTGTGGGCGGCGGTGTGGTTGGTGATCTCGCTGGCTTTGCCGCTTCGGTGACGATGCGGGGGATTAATTTTATTCAAGTGCCGACAACATTACTGGCGCAGGTCGATAGCTCGGTCGGCGGGAAGACAGGGATAAATACGGCCGAGGGAAAAAACCTGGTGGGGGCGTTTTATCAGCCGCGCGCGGTGATTATTGATGTGAATGCTCTTCAAACACTTCCGCGCAGGGAGTTTCTGGCCGGATACGCCGAAGTCGTAAAATATGGATTGCTCGGCGATTATCAGTTCTTTGGCTGGCTGGAAGAAAATGGCCAGAGGGTTATTGATGGGGATTATGAGGCACTGAGCTATGCCATACAAAAAAGCTGCGAAGCCAAGGCGAAGATAGTGCAAGCCGATGAGCGTGAGGCAGGGCGCCGAGCCCTTTTGAATTTGGGGCACACATTCGGGCACGCATTGGAAGGGGCGGCCGGATATGATGGCTCGCTTTTGCACGGGGAGGCTGTGGCAATGGGGATGGTGATGGCCTTCGATATCTCTTCGCGTATGGGGTTATGCTCTACGCAGGATTATGAGCGCGTGGAAGAGCATATGGTGAATATGGGTCTGCCATCACGTGCCTCTTTCATGGAGAAGCCGTTGCGCGCATCTGTTGATGATTTGATGGATATTATGCGCCGCGATAAGAAAGTGGCGGATGGGAAGATGACCTTTATTCTTGTGAATGAAATTGGCGATGCCTTTACATCACAAGATGTTGATGAAAAACTTGTACGTGATGTTTTAAAGAGATCACTCGGGGATGATGAACAGGCCTCGGGTGATGTATTAAGAGAACGATGGAAATTGGCTTTCTCCTCTCAATAGGCGGCATTGCCGTTTTGCTTTTAATGTCCGGATTTTTCTCAGGATCCGAGACGGCCCTGACGGCTGCCTCGCGCGTGCGCTTGCACAATCAGGAAAAAGAAGGGGATGAGCGGGCGGCGTTGGTCAATAAGATACGCGCGGCCAAGGACAAGATGATCGGTGCTTTGTTGCTCGGGAATAATATGGTCAATATTTTGGCTTCGGCTCTGGCAACCAGCGTATTGATTAAAGTTTTTGGCGAGGCCGGCGTGGTCTATGCCACGCTGATCATGACCATGCTGGTTTTGATTTTTGCCGAGGTTTTGCCCAAAACCTATGCGTTTCATCATGCTGAGAGCATGTCTAAAAAAATTGCGCCCGTGATACGGCTTGTGATTCTTATATTTGCTCCGGTCACCGAGGCGGTGACATGGATTGTCCGTCGCGTGCTTAAACTATTTGGCGTTGATATCTCGAAAGTGGCGGCGGGCTCTCATCTCGAGCTTTTGCGCGGAGCCATCGAAATGCATGAGGGGCCGGAGGAGGAAACCCAGGAGCAACGTAACATGCTGCGCTCTATTCTTGATTTGGCCGAGGTGGATGTCGAGGAGATCATGATTCACCGCGGCAAGGTGACCATGATTGATGCTGGTCAGGATGTTAATCAAATTGTTGATGAGGTTTTGGAAAGCCCGTATACACGTATTCCTCTCTGGAAGGGCGAGCAGGATAATATCGTTGGGATCCTTCATGCGAAAGAGGTTTTACGGGCTCTGCGTGAATGTGGCGGCGATACAGCAAAGCTTGATATCGAGAAAATCATGCTGGAGCCGTGGTTTATCCCCGAGAGCACCATGCTCTATGACCAATTGCAGGCCTTCAGGCAGCGCCGGGAGCATTTTGCCATTGTAGTGGATGAATATGGTGCCTTTATGGGCGTTGTTACGCTTGAGGATATTCTAGAGGAGATTGTTGGCGATATTGATGATGAGCATGATTTGGCGATGCCGGGTGTGCGTAAGCTCATTACTGGCCCTTATCTCGTTGATGGTAGTGTCACAATCAGAGATTTGAATCGTGAATTTGATTGGGGATTGCCGGATGAGGAATATTCCACGCTTGCGGGTTTGATTTTGTATGAGTCACAAATCTTGCCAAAGGTCGGGCAATCATTCCGTTTTTACGGGTTTCAATTTGATATTGTCCGCCGGTTGAATAATCAAATCACCATGGTGCGCGTGACACCGCCTGAGCCGCAAGGCACACATGAAAGTGATGCGAAACCAGACGTTATCCCACCAGCCATTTCCGCCTAAAGCTTTTATTGTTGATGACGCGGTTAGCGCGTTCCATATTCTCACAAATATGTTTTTGATTGATGCTGCCGATAATGATGCTGCTGGTTGCGGGATGATCAAAGGCGAAGTCCATGGCATATTGCACAGGATCGAGAGGCATGGCTTCATTCCATGGGTCTTTGTTTTTGGGCAGAATTGTATCGATATGGCCGCTGGCCAACGCTTTTTTGAGGAGCACGCCTTTGCCGTTTTTCTTGGCAAAATCAAGAACCGGCTCTTCCTCTGTATAGGCCGGGTTATAGGTGGCCATGACGACATCAAGATCTTCCAGTGTTTTTATGCCGCCTTCGACGGTTTTGGTGGATGCCCCTACGGCACGCACTTTTCCTTGTTTTTGATAATCAAGCAAGCGCGCAATGACAGCATCATCCTCCAGGATATCCATGTCATTGCCATCAGAATGCAGCAAAAGCACGTCTATATAGTCGGTTTTTAGGCGCTCCAGTGAACGCGCAAGGCTGTAATCCATGTGTTCTATGGTGAAGTCATGCGAGGAAACACCATTGTCAAATTCTTCGCCGATTTTGCCAATGATAACCCAATCATCACGCTGGCCTTTAAGGAGCTTGCCCAATCTCTGCTCGCTAAGGCCATAGGCGGGAGCCGTATCCAGAGTGTTTATGCCAAGACTTTTGCAGAGCTCTAGAATTTGAGCGCATTCTTTTTCAGAGGGGAGATCAAAGCCATGCGGGTATTTCACCCCTTCATTGCGACCAAACTTAACCGTGCCAAGACCAATAGGGGAGAGGTAAATCCCCGTATTTCCTAGTTCAGTTTTTTCCAGTCCTTTGTGTCCCATGGGGCGGCAGTATAACCACAGAGTGGCAAAAAATTACAAGTTTGATGTTTCGTTGACATATTCGGCTGAGTTTCCGATTTGGTAACACTATCGTAGAGCCTGTCGCTAAGCAACGGTGAAAAGGTAAGCTTGGTTGGCCAACAATAAAAAACATTCCCATATGAGTGAATTGTCGGTGTGTCGGGCATCCATCCATCCGTTTCGGATTTGCCTTCTATACGGTCAATGGGCAGAGTTGCCCAAGTCACATCAGAGAGATCAATATGCGGCAAATATTTTTTGAAGCCTTTGATCGTGGCGCTTATCACGTCATTCGGGTCTGATTCTTTCGCGCGTTCGGCTACGCCGCCGCCGAGATACCAGACAATTTCATTATCTGCAGTTTTGTGAGTCGTGATCGTGGCGACGGGCTTATCCGAAGAGCCAACAAGATGCGCATAGAATTCAAATGGTGCGGGTTTAAGAAAACCCATGAGCAGAGGCCGCGCTTGCGTTTGAAGCCCATGGCTGTGCCCAAGCTGTTTGGCGATATGGTGATTGGAGGCGGCGCTGGTGAAGATGAATTTGCCCGCCTTGATGGTATCATCACCAATTTTAAGTGCAGAGATACCATCCTTGCTGCTTATGATTTCGCATGCGTCCCAGTCAATTTTGTAGATATAGTCTTTGTAGGGGTCTGCCAGAGCGCGGATCACCGAGGGGATGTCTAAAACCGGTTCATTCATAAAAATCACGGAGCCTTTGAAGCCGCTTTGTTTAATATTATCCGGCCAATCCTCTTTTGGGATTTCGCGCACCCCTGTGCCAAGCGCATTCTTGGCCACAAGTTTTACGAGGCCACCCATGAAGCCTGATGGGATGAGCATATATTGAGAATCGGCATTGGTTTTAGCCGCTCTGAGGTCAACATCGCCATCCCCGGAGGCCATGGCGGCACGCCAGAGGTCAGGCATGGCGCTGATCTCTTCGGCCAGTTTATTGATCTTTCCGGCAAAGGCGTATTTCATTCCGGAGTGAATAATACCCTGCGAGGCTATCGTTTGTCCGGCCCCAATGGCATTTTTCTCAAGTAAAATAGCATGATAGCCCGCTTTCTTGAGGCGGTGAAACAGCCAAAGGCCGGCAATGCCTGCGCCTATTATGACGATGTCTGTGTTGTATGTAGCCATGATGCTATTGCTTCTATCTGATCAGGGGCCATAAGGGAAGGGACATGGCCGCAATTTTCAAATTCAATAAAATCAAAATCGGGGCCTTTTTTGCGCATACGATCAACAATATCCGTTGGGAGAACGACAGAATGCTGGCCACGGATCAGAAGCGTCGGGCAGGTAAGCTTTTTCCAGCTCGGCCAAAGATCAATCGTGCCGATTGGTTCATGTTTGAAGACTTCCGCGATTTTAGGGTCATAGCCATAGGTGATTTGCCCGTTATCCAGCGCCCGTGCATTATGCCTGGCCATATGCGCCCATTGTTCGTCGGTCATTGGCCCCCATGTCAGGCCGCGGGTCTCGCGCATGCGTTGTTCAAGTTCATCAACAGAGTTGAAGTGATATTCTTTAGAGACAACCTGATAAATGAAATCAAGGGCGGTTTTCGGAACATCTGGGCCCACATCATTGAGGATTAGGCGTTTGATAGGAGAGCCGGGAAGGCTGGCGAGATAAATGCCAAGCAGTCCGCCAAGAGAAATGCCGATCCAGTCCACGCTGTTCGGTTCGCTAAGGTCAAGATGGGCCATCAAGGCTTCGAGGTCCTTAAAATATTGGCCGTAATTGTAATCCATCGGATCGCTCAGAAAATCAGAGCGTGAGCGGCCAGCCAGATCAACGCAAATCAGGCGATATCCACGTGTGATCAGATCTTCGGCCAGATAATCAAAATCATGACCATTTCCTGTGAGGCCATGGACGCAAATGATCGGCATGGCATCACGCTCTCCCCAATCGTTATAGACAATATGGTGAAAGCCTTGCGGGTTTGCGGATTGAAATGTTTTTTCGGAATATCCCATGGCACATAGTGTGCCTCAGATCATGCCGGAACGCCAGAGTGGTTTTCTAGCCTATAGTGACATCATTGCTGGACAGCCAGCGCGAGACATCGGCTTTGATTTCATTGTCTCTGTTGTTCACTCTGGCCAGAACATCCTCTGTACTCAGGGGCAAGAAATAAATCTGCTCACCAACGATTAGCACGGATTGGATATGACCAACATGGTCATCCTGAATATAGATGCCGTCATTGATACCATCTTTCATAACGGTTTTGTGATGTCTGAGATTTCCTTTGACAGGAAGTTTGTCCATGGCCGGATCAAATGGAATAAAGTGACCGTTTTCATTGAGCGATAATGAAGCTTCGAGTAGAGTTACCTTGTCTTTGCCAAACAGAATATCGGTGTCCTGGGCATCGGCGCCGGATAGATCGGCATAGGCAAGGACAGGAAGCTCTTTATCGCCATTACGGGGTGTGTCTCTGACAATTGTTGATGAGAGCACCGGCAAAGTAATGTTAAAAAAACCAAACTTAACGGCAGCGGATGTTTTGAAGGTGTCGACAAGATCAATTGCTTGCGATGAATGTTCTGGCCTGGACATAGGGGACTCCATTAATGTCGCGCCATCAGGGATACCCGGCTAATTGACGGCGCCGTGATTCAATATTTACGTTTTATAGAAAATCAGATCTTTTATGTCAAGGTCTATGCGGTGCAGGCCATCACGTTGCCTTGGCAACAGCGCCATGGCAATGCTTGAATTTTTTCCCTGATTTGCAGGGGCAGGGGGCATTACGTGGTGTTTTGCCCCATGTGGATGGATCATTCTGGTCAAATGTGTTGCGCTTGGGGAATTGTGTTATTTGGCCGGTTTCCTGTCCGCCAGCTTCACGCAAAGCCGGATCTTGGCGGGTTTCATGCATTTCCTGATCTTCTGGCATCATGCCAGGCATCATCAGCTGTGCGTAGCCGTCCTGATCAACATTCAGCTCCACAAGGCTCAGGGTTTGTGTGGTGGTCTCGCGCAATTGATCGAGCATTTGTTCAAACATGGCGAAGGCTTCGGTTTTATATTCATTCAGCGGGTCTTTCTGGCCGAAGGCACGCAGGTTAATCCCCTGTCGCAAATGGTCCAGATTAAGGAGGTGTTCTTTCCAGTGTTGATCGAGCAGCTGGAGCAGAATCGCTTTTTCTGCGCGGCGCCAGATATCCGGCCCGGCATTGGCAGCTTTTTGTGCCATTTTATCATCAGAGGCTTGAATAATGCGCTCGAGCAGTTCCTTATCGGCAATGCCTTCTTCCTTGGCCCAATCTGCAATAGGCAGATCCATTCCAAGCACACGCTGTATTTCATTCTGCAGCGTATCGACATCCCATTTCTCGGCATAGGCACCAGGAGGAACCGCAATGGCCACACTGTCTTCAATGATTTCATGGCGCATATCTTTAACAAGCTCTTCGACCTCGGATGCGTCCATGATTTCACGGCGTTGCTCATAAATAACCTTTCGTTGGTCATTCATGACATCATCATATTTGAGGATGTTCTTACGCACCTCGAAATGCATGGATTCAACTTTGCCTTGCGCATGCTCCAACATTTTGGAGATCATCGGATGTTCAAGAGACTCGCCATCTTTAAGCCCGATGCGGGAATTAGCCAGAAGACCTTCGAGGCGATCACCGGCAAAAATACGCATCAAATCATCTTCAACGGAGAGGAAGAACATGGAGGCCCCCGGGTCACCCTGACGGCCTGAGCGGCCTCTTAGCTGGTTATCAATACGGCGTGATTCATGGCGTTCCGTGCCGATAATGTACAGGCCGCCGGCCTCTTTTACGCGCGCCTTATCCGCCGCAACTTCGTCTTCGATTTTAGCGATGGCTTTTTGTTTTTTATCATCGCTCCATGAGGCATCAACCTCTTGCTCGATACGCATTTCGGCATTCCCGCCAAGCTTGATATCTGTTCCGCGGCCAGCCATATTGGTGGCAATTGTTACTGTGCCCGGGCGGCCAGCTTGGGCAACGATATAGGCTTCTTGTTCATGATAGCGGGCATTCAAAACATTGTGTTTGACTTTGGCTTTTTTGAGACTGGCCGACAGGCTCTCTGATTTCTCAATCGAGACGGTTCCGATCAAAACAGGCTGGCCTCTTTCCTGACAATCTTTTGCCAGAGCAATAATAGCCGCCTCTTTATCGGCGATTGATTTATAAATTTTATCATCATGATCCAGACGGGAAACTGGCACGTTGGTCGGGATGGCGACAACACCCAGTTTGTAAATCTCCATAAATTCGGAGGCTTCGGTCATGGCCGTTCCTGTCATCCCCGCCAATTTTGGATAGAGGCGGAAGTAGTTCTGGAATGTGATGGAGGCCAATGTCTGGTTCTCATTTTGAATTTGGACATTTTCCTTTGCCTCGATAGCCTGATGAAGCCCTTCAGAGAGGCGGCGCCCCGGCATCATACGGCCGGTAAATTCATCAATAAGGACAACCCGGCCTTCATCATTGACGACATAGTCCGTATCCCGGTGAAAGAGTTTATGGGCGCGCAACGCCTGATTGGCGTGGTGAACCAGCGAAATATTCTGTAGATCATACATCGAACCTTCTTCTAAAAGCCCATGTTCACGCAAAAGATTCTCGATACTTTCCTGTCCTGCTTCGGTCAGCGTGATCGTTTTGTGCTTTTCATCTTTCTCGAAATCTTCATCGCTCAAGAGCGGGATTAGCTTGTCAACTTTGATATAGAGATCTGTGGACGTTTCCGAGGGGCCTGAAATAATCAAAGGTGTTCGCGCCTCATCAATCAAGATCGAGTCAACTTCGTCGACAATGGCAAAATTGAACGGGCGTTGAACCATTTGTTCCAAAGAAAACTTCATGTTATCGCGCAGATAATCAAAGCCGAATTCGTTATTCGTTCCATAAGTGATATCGGCGGCGTATGCCTGCTTGCGGGCGATATCATCCATATCATTGGTAATGCACCCAACGCTGAGGCCGAGGAAGTTGTATACAGCGCTCATCCATTCGGCATCACGCGAGGCCAAATAGTCATTCACGGTGACAACATGAACGCCTTTACCTTCGAGGGCGTTCAGGTAAACCGCAAGCGTGGCCATCAGAGTTTTACCTTCACCGGTTTTCATTTCGGCAATTTTACCCTGATGCAACACCATGCCGCCTATGAGCTGTACATCATAGGGGCGCAGACCGAGTGCGCGCTTTGATGCTTCGCGCACGACTGCAAAAGCTTCGCATGCGATATCATCCAATGTTTCGCCTTTTTCAATGCGTGAGCGAAACTCATCTGTTTTGGCCTTTAGGTCAGAATCGCTCAGTGTCTCGAGATTGGATTCAAATCCTGCAATTGGCTCAATTTCTTTTGAGAGAATCTTGAGTGTACGCTCATTTGAAGAGCCGAAAATTTTAGATAGTATCTTTGCAAACATATTTCTTTAAAGCGTTCGTAATAGGGTTCTTGCCAAGAGATATAAAGCGCGGGGAGGCCCTCGTCAACAACACTTATTCATGGCTTGTTGAACAAGGGTGGAAAGAATCTTGAAAGCTTGGACTTGTTTATATAGTTTTTAAGGCGCATATATTCTTTTTATAAACAAGAAATGGAGTTTTAACCTATGTTCCGTCAATCAGAATCAGGCAATGCTGTCCTTATTGTACTCGGTGTGCTTGTTGTTGTTGCTATCGGTGCTTTGGCCTATTTGTCAGGTCAAATGGCCGCAGAATCAGGCAGCGATCCGCAAACAAAAGAGGTTCAAGAGCGCATTCAGCAGGTTCAAGAGCAAAACCAGCAGATTTTATCGCAAGTCCGTCCCGGTAACCCTGTTGTTGCGAAGGTGAATGGTAAGGACATCAATCGCGAGGATGTATTGGCCGTCTATAATACGTTGCCGCTTGCAACACGGCAGACCAATTCTATCGAGGTTTTATTTCCGGAAGTTTTGGCACAGGTGATCAATAATACTGTGATTGCCGAGAAAGCCTCGAAAGCCCGCTTGGATAATGACAAAATGGTTAAACAACAACTGGAAGAGCTTAAAAAGCAGGTTGTGCGCAATGTGTTTGTCGAAAAAGAGGTTCAAAAACTGATGACAGATGAGCGCAAGCAAGAGGCGTATAAACTGCTCTCTGAACAGCATAAGCCAGTCGAACAGGTTGAGGCCTATCACATTCTTGTAGAAGAGCGCAAAGATGCACGTGAAGTCATCAAAAAATTGGATGAGGGCGCCGATATCAAGTCTTTGGCGATCGAGTATTCGATCGATGCGACCAAAAACAATCCGGGCAATGAGGGATATCTCGGGTTCTTTTCCAAAACGGATGTTTTGCCTGAATTTGCCGAAGCTGCCTTTGCCCTGGAGCCGGGAGAATACAGTAAGGCTCCTGTGGAAACAGAGGTTGGCTATCATGTTGTGCAAGTCACGTCTAAGCGTATGAGCCCACCACCAACATTTGAGCAAATGGAGCAATTTATCGATGCTCAGCTTCGTCAGGCGCTATTGACTGATTTGTTGCGTCAATGGAGAGAGGGATCAGAGATTGAGGTGTTTAACATCAATGGTGATCCATTGCAGGCGCCTCAGCCTCAAGGTGAGCCTGAGAATGCGGGATAAAACGCGCATTTTATAATATTCATGAAACCGCGAGATCTGTATCATCATGGTCTTGCGGTTTTTTTATGACGGGTATTAAAGGAAAGCAATGAAACGTTCATGTGAAGACGCTCTGGATCAGCCAAGGCCGCAAAAGCCGGATAAGGCTATTGTGCTTGTCAGTGCGGCCGCCCTTGTGGATGAGGACGGGCGTGTCTTAATTGCACAAAGGCCGGAGGGGAAATCGATGGCCGGTTTATGGGAGTTTCCGGGTGGAAAGGTCGATCCGGGGGAGACGCCGGAATTCGCGCTGATGCGTGAGTTGGAAGAAGAGCTTGGCATTGAAACGCGCCCCACATGTTTTACTCCGATTGCATTTGCATCGCATGAATATGATGATTTTCATTTGCTGATGCCGCTTTTTGTCTGTCGTTTCTGGCGCGGTGATATCGTGACCAAAGAACACCAGAACATAAAATGGGTACGCCCAATTGATATGATCAATTACCCCATGCCCGAGGCCGATGTCCCGCTTGTATCTGCATTACGAGATATCTTATAGGGAGCTTTAAGATGTTCAGGAATGCCTATGATTTTAAAGCCTTTTATAAGACCCGACAGGGGCAAAAAGTCTGCTCTGTTTTACAAGAGCGCATTGAAAAAATCTGGCCGGAGTTAAAAGGTTTGTCTGTGTGCGGGATGGGTTATGCGCTGCCTTATTTGGATATGATGCTTGATCAGGGTGCAGAGCGTATTTTTAGTGTTATGCCACAAGCACTCGGTGTTCATCACTGGCCAGAGGAAGGCAAAAATCTGGTGTCGCTCTCTCATGAAAGTGCCTTGCCCTTTGCGATGGCTTCGGTTGATCGTGTGCTGATGGTGCATGGTCTGGAATACACAGAGCGCCTGCATGAGAGTTTGAATGAAATCTGGCGAATATTAAAACCCAATGGGAAGATGCTTCTTGTTGTGACAAACCGTAAAGGGTATTGGGCGAAGGCAGATTGGTCGCCGTTTGGTCAAGGCACACCGTATTCCATCAACCAACTTGGACAGGATTTGCGTGAGCATATGTTTGTGGTTGAACGCATTGAAGAGGCTCTGTTTATGCCTGCCTTCAAAAATAGTATGGCAGGCCGCGTCGCCAGCAGTTTTGAAAAAATTGGCCCTCATATTCTCCCTTTTATTGCCGGTGTGCATATGGTTGAGGTAACAAAGCAGCTTTATGCCGGAGCGGATATTGGAGGGGGAAGCAAACAACGTGTATCAAAAGGATTGTTTGGTTTGCGCCCTGTTCCTGTGCTGCAGGGCTCGTGATTTTTTTACTTTAGACCCAGAGGATCATGCGGATCGATGCCATCCATAAATTGCTTTTGGCGATCAACATGGGTGAGGCGATAGACAAGGCCGACCCAATTTCCCATCATGGTTTTTGCACTATCGCGCCACGTATTTTCCAATAGCGGCATGGCTTGCTCTAAGGGGAAATCATCAAGGCTTGCTTTGCCGCTGAGGACACGGCTCTGATAGGCGGCCAGAATTTGCTCTAGCGCAGATGAAATATAATGTTGTGGCAATGGCGGGTAATCATCCCGTTCCATCAAGATGTATCGACCAATTTCGCGGCGATATTCCAGCAATAAGCTATCCGTGTTGTATTCCGGATGGCCTTGCATACAGATTGTGCGGATTCCATCAGCACTGGTGGCAATATGAACGCCGGCGGTCTCACATTTAACCAGAACATGCATTCCGCTATCGGTGAATTGGTCTTCGTTTACGGCGTTATAGCGTGAATGCGGCACATCAAAAACGGTGTTGATATCACGCACGAGCGGGTGAGAGCGATTGGTCACTCTGTGGCGGTAGACACCCCAGAGTTTGTCATCTAATGGTGAGCGAATTTGATTATGCGCGTATTGCATAAATGTATGGGTCGCCAGGCAAGAGGTCATCGTCGAGACAACATTATCCCATGCCCAATCCATCACATCTTTCATGGGTTCCCAGATTTTTTCCTTATCAATATGAGGCTGGGTGATATTCGCCCCGGAGATAATAAGAGCATCAAGATTATGCGCTTTAATATCTTCAAAGCTCTCATAATGGGCTTCAACATGATCTTTGGCAGCACCGCTGCGATCCAACTCATCAAGGGTGAAGGGATGGACAAAGATTTGAACGACGGGATTGCTCTCACCGATCAGGCGCATAAATTGTCGCTCTGTCTCAATTAATGCTTTATCGGGCATCATATTGAGCAGGCCGATATGCATTTCCCGAATATCCTGTGTCATCGCCTCTTTTGAGCTGAGGACGGTGCGCCCCTCTTTGCGGAGGTCATCAAAAGCGGGCAGGTTTTTATGAGCGATAAGTGGCATAGAGTTTACCGGATAAGATCCGCCTCATTCTTTTCTTTGAATGTTCCCAAAGGAATGGGGCCAAGATATAAAACGCTTTCTTTGGTGGTAATGGGGAGAACAATATGGTCATCCTTTTGCATCATCAAAAGGGCGAAGTTAA
>CAZTBB010000022.1:0-25813 GCA_964611755.1 uncultured Pseudobdellovibrionaceae bacterium | reverse complement strand
CTGACATGCTGCATAATTGTCGCCACAACCGTCGAGCGCGGGGATACCATCGCATCAACCCCCAATGATCCTACGAGAGAAGAATAGGACGTATTATTAACCAATGTAATGGCTCGGGCACAGCCCTGCTGCTTGGCAAGCAGTGAGCCGATAATATTGCTTTCATCATCATTGGTCACCGCCACATATGTCTCTGCATTCTCAATACCGGCCTCAAGCATGATCTCCTTTACGAGGCCATCACCATTCAAAATAATTGTCTCCGGCAGTTGTTCGCTCAGATATTCTGCACGCTCTCGGTTTCTCTCTATGATTTTAATTTGAAGGCCAGGATTGGTTTTAATCAACATACGCGCAAGCCCAAGGCCGATATTACCACCTCCGGCAATCACAATACGGCGCGCCTCTTGCTCCTCATGGCCAAAAGCCGCCATAACACGCTGCACGTGCTCGGTATTGGCTACAAAATACACCTCATCTTCGGGTAAAATCTGCTCACTTGAATCAAGCAAGACCGGCTTATTGTTTCGAATAACCGCTACAATTTTAAAATCAAGATCCGGAAAGAGTGATGCGATTTGATCCAGTGGCGTATGCAAGACCGGGCAATTATCCTCACAAATCACACCGATCACATGGGCAAGGCCGCCTGCCACCCTGACAACAGATGTTGTCCCGGGAACAGATAGGCGACGGTTAATATCCTCGGCCACAATAATTTCAGGCGAGATAATCACGTCAATCGGCATGTGGGCACGGCTGAACAAGTTTGACCACGCCGGATCCAAGTAATCCTGACGCCGGATACGGGCAATTTTTTTAGGAATATTAAACAAAGAATGGGTCACCTGACAGGCAACCATATTCACCTCATCGGATTCCGTAACCGCGATAATCATATCAGCGTCACTAGCGCCCCCACCCATCAGTACAGCCGGGTTTGATGCGTGGCCAACGACACCGTTCACATCAAGGTCTTCATTCACCTTGGCGATGGCTAACGGGTCTTTATCAATCACCGTAACATCATTATCTTCGCGTGAGAGATAAGCAGCTATATTGTATCCAACCTGACCGGCCCCACAAATTATGACCCTCATCTATTCTATCCTTGTCATTGTTTTACAACATAAAGCCAGAATCGTTTCTGGCTTGTGGAGGTAGTTTACATCGAAGCGACTTTTTTGTCTTCTACTTGCTTGGCTGTTGAATCTGATTTCTCATCAGAGGCTTTTTCATTGCCGATAATATCAAGAGATTTTAGCTTTCTGTGCAGAGCAGATCTTTCCATGCCAATAAATTGCGCGGTTTTAGAGACGTTACCACCAAAGCGTTTGATTTGCTGGCCAAGATACGCTTTTTCAAAAACCTCACGTGCATCACGCAACGGCAAAGCCATAAAATCATAAGATTCAACGGAGCCCGCCTCGGAAGCCTGATAAGAGGATTGAGTGTTCTCACCCGTCGAAATTTCGGGCGGAAGATGGGAAACATCAAAAGATTTAGCCTCGATCCCGCCATGCATAATCATGATCCATTCCACAACATTGCGCAATTGACGCACGTTTCCGGGCCATGCATATTCTTGCAACGCTGAGATAGCCCCTTGCGTAAACCCTTTTTGAGGCATGCCTGTTACATCGGAAATAATTCCTGAAAAATATTTCAACAATTCGGGTATATCATCCGCGCGTTGCTGAAGGCTTGGCATAACAACCGGAACAACATTTAAACGGTAATAAAGATCTTGGCGGAAATTGCCCTCATCAATCATTTCTTCTAAATCTTTGTTGGTCGAAGCAATAATGCGCACGTCAATCTGGGTTTGCCGATCACTGCCCAGTCTTTGAAAAGTCTGATTTTGCAGGACGTTAACAATTTTGCCTTGCGTCTCAAGCGGCATATCAGACACCTCATCGAGAAATAATGTCCCTCCATTTGCCTGCTCTAAAATACCACTTCTGGTGCCGCCCTCTTCTTCTGATCCGAAAAGTTCTATCTCCAGCCGCTCTGGGCGTAAAATGGCACAATTCAAGGTCATAAAGGGCTCATTCGCGCGCGATGAAGCGGCGTGGATATAGCGCGCTGCAATTTCTTTTCCTGTACCGGGCTTGCCCGTAATCAGCACGCGGCTATTGGTTGGGGATACCCTCTCCAAAACCTGACGCACGGAATCTATAGCAGCAGACTTGCCAATCAAATCACTCAAAGGTTTTGTTTTTTGTTTGAACGCATCATTCTCGCGCCTCAGAGAGGCATTTTCCAAAGCACGGGCAATCATTAATAACAAACGATCAGACTTGAACGGCTTTTCGATAAAATCATACGCGCCTTTTTTTATGGCCGACACCGCCGTTTCAATAGTACCGTGGCCACTAATCATAACGACGGGAAGATAAGGATAGTCCTTTTTGACCTGCTCAAGAATCTGGATTCCATCTTTATCGCTTCCCTGCAACCAAATATCCTGAATAATCAGGTCAGGGCGCTTATCGGCTATTTTTTCGAAAGCTTGTTGAGAATTCGCGGCCGTGCGGGTTGAGAACCCTTCATCTTCTAAAATGCCGCAAACCAGATTACAAATATCGGCTTCATCATCAACAATAAGAATATCTTTTGTCATAGAGTAATAATATCACGTTGGTTACTTAAGTCACTTAACTTTGATCTTAGGCTGCATCTGCCTGTTGATCAATATCGGGCTTTGATATCGGCAGGACAAGACAAACACTTGCACCGCCCAGATCGCGCCAGCCCTTTTCCGAGCGAAGCCAAGTCGGCGCACCAAGTATCAGGCGCCCTTTATGATCTTCCATAATTTTCTTTACAATCGCAAGCCCAAGGCCGGTTCCCTTTTCCTTATGCGTAACATAGGGGTCAGCCAATGTTTCTACCACATGATCCGCCGGAAAGCCTACACCGCTATCCGAAACTGCAACAACAAGCTCTTCCGCTTCTGTATTTTCGAAAACAAGAACATCCACATAATCCGATCCGGAACCGTTACCGGCATGTTGCATATTTTTAGACTCAATCGAGTCGATCGCATTTTGAACAAGATTTGTCATAGCCTGGCGCAATTGCTGCGCATCACAACGTACCATGTATTCTTTTTCCTCAAGCCCAAAAACATTAAATTGAATATCGGTGTGTGCCTGTTTTTGAAGTACAAGCATATCCTGAATATGGCGATTTAGTTTCTCTGGCTTCATAACCGGTTCCGGCATACGGGCAAAGGATGAAAATTCATTCACCATATGTCCGATATCATTCACATGCTTGATAATAGTATCCGTACATTGAATAAATGTTTCAGGATCCGATTCAATTTCCTTGATGTATTTCCTCTTCAAACGCTCGGCAGAGAGTTGGATCGGAGTCAGTGGGTTTTTAATTTCATGGGCAATGCGACGCGCCACATCGGCCCAAGCTGCTTTTTTCTGCGCGGATTGAAGGTCGGTAATGTCATCAAAGGTGATGATGGCGCCAACATCCTGGTCACCGACTAATTCAATGGCAATCCGTACCAAGAAAATACGGCGCGATTTTTCCGAAAATGAAACAGGCACCTCGGATTGTGTAATTTTATTGGGCCGCTCATGCGCAGTGGCGAGAAGCTCTTCGATCTGCGGCATTACATCTACAATTTTAGAATTCGTAATCTCAGAGACCTGAGCACCAAGGAAGTCGGCAGCGGCTTCATTTGCCATGGTGATTTTGCCTTCTTTGTCGATACCGATAACGCCGGATGTCACCCCGGTCAGGATTGTCTCGGTAAAGCGGCGGCGGCGATCCAGCTGTCTATTCGCATCAATCAATTCGTTTTGCTGCTCCTGAATCCGTTTTGTCATACGGTTAAAGGATTGCCCGAGATAGTCAAACTCCTCGATCGCTTGCTTGATATCAACACGCGCCGAGAGATCCCCTCCGCGCACACGGTCCGATACATTAATCAGCTCACCGATCGGGCTTACAAGCTGGCGTGCCAACAGCAGACCGAACCAAATAGCAGCCAGCAAAAGGAGAATACCCACAACAAAGAACATCAAAGTCACAGTCACTTGCATGCCAGCATAACGCGCCTGCAGATCCTGATAATCCTGAACCGCCTTTTGTGTGGCATCCAAATGCGCCAGAACTTGCGGGTCAATTTTACGCCCGACATAAAGATAGCTGTCAATAAAGTTGCTCAGCTTCACCAGAGCGCGCACACGGTCATCCTGCGCGCCGGTCATCAATACAACCTCACCGGCCTCTGCCTGCTCGATTGCAAAACGCGGCACCTGCTCTAATTCCAGAGAAAAAGTAATACCCGAGCGCGATATGACACGGCCTGATGAATCAAAAATAATGGCTTCCGACAGGTTTCGCAAAATGGATTGCGTCCGCATAATCCGCTCCAAAGCCTGATCATTCATGACCAATAGCGATGCCTGCCTATTCAAGTCACTGGCCATAGCAAGCGTGTCGGCACGGATCACCTGCTTGTGCTCTTGCAGATATGATTGCGCCACAGCCTGTGATTCATTAACAGCCGTCTGAACGCGCTGGCTAAACCACGTTTGAACACCGTAATGGAAGAATACGGCCGAGAACACCGTCATAATAATAACAGGAAGCGCCGCCAAAAGGCTGAACGTGTAAACAAGGCGCACCTGCAGATGGGACCCAGCCAGCCCTCTTTTTCGGCCACTCCAGAGGCCCACAATTTTGTATGCGACCAAAGAAACAAGACCGATCAGGATAATCAAATCAAGATTGAGCAACCAAATCAGCGTATCCGGATCGTTGCCGAATGGCGGTATTTCTGTAAAAGCCGCATAAGTGGCTATGCCTGACAAGATTCCAACAGCAATAAGAGCAATCGCAACTCTATTTTGCCATTCACGGCGCATGCGTGTCTTGTTACGGGACCGTTTGTAATAGGCAGCCCGCAAGAAAAATGGCGCGTAATCGGCTATTGTGCTCACAATGAAGTCTCTCGTGGATGTATAAAGTGATAAAAGAAATGCGAGTAGAGATGGAAAAATTCCGCTTTCTTTATTAAGTTCTTTTCGTAACAATGCAACCCTGCCACTGTGTTATTGAGCCAATATATGCAAAATATCCACAGTTTTAGCAATTTACGCAAGGAAACTCAACTAAAAGAGATGATTGACGAACAAAACCATAATTTCGATTTTTATGCGCTGATTGTTGCAGCTGGAAAAGGCCAGCGCTTTGGTCATGATATTCCCAAGCAATATCACGAGATCGTGCCCGGCTTAACGGTGCTGCGCCAAACAATTAATCAATTTATCACACACCCCCACTGCAAAGGGGTAAAAGTCGTTATCCATCCGGACGATTACCCCTTCTATGAATCCTCAATAAAGGGGATTGATATCCTCGATTTTTCTTCTGGAGGCGAAGATAGAAGGTCAAGTGTATATAATGGCTTAAAAGATTTATCTAATTTAAAAAGTGAAGATATTATTCTCATTCATGATGCCGCTCGCCCGCTTGTACAAAAGGCTGATATCGATGAGCTGCTTAAAGCTTTGGCAGCACATGAAGCGGCCACATTATGCCATGGATTAAGTGATACTATTTTACACAAAGACGGATCATCCATTGATCGTGATCAACTCCTGGCCAGTCAAACACCGCAAGCCTTTCGGTATAAAACCATTATCTCAGCCCACAAAAACAATCCCGATGCGCAGGTTACAGATGATGCAGGGCTTGTCAGACAATCCGGTGGACATGTAGAATTCATTCAAGGCTCCCGCCTTAATTTTAAAATCACAACGCAAGACGACCTGATTATGGCCAGAGCCATCCTTAACAATACTGGATCTGAAACGCGCACCGGAATGGGTTTTGATGTGCATGCCTTTGATGATACCCAAACGGACACAATCCGCTTGGGCGGCATTGATATTCCCTTTGATAAAAAACTGAAAGGTCATTCCGACGCCGATGTTGCCCTTCATACAATTACCGATGCGCTCTTGGGCGCTATCGGCGCAGGTGATATCGGTGTGCACTTCCCACCAAGCGATGCAACTTACAAAGATATGGATAGCTCCACCTTTCTTAAAAAAGCCGCTGAACTTATTGAAAAAAAACAAGGAAACATCACCAATATTGATCTAACAATTATATGTGAGGCGCCAAAAATCGGCCCATATGCACCTAAAATGCGCCAGCGCATCGCAGAGATATGTAATATATCCGCAGATCGCATTAATATAAAAGCCACCACGACTGAGCGATTAGGCTTCACAGGGCGCAAAGAAGGCATAGCAGCACAAGCCATAGCCACAGTCACAATCCCGATAGCAACGACAGGTGACCCGTGATGCTAAATAAATTTAAGCCCTCCCCTGATGATATGGCGATCATTCGCAAGCTTGATATGCGCGCACCCTACACGTGGCTGGCTACCTGGTTTGGCCTTGGGTTTTTGAAACCCGCTCCCGGGACATGGGGAAGCCTTGGCGCCCTTCCTTTCGGATTATTGCTCATTCATGCCGGCGGCCTTAAAGCTCTTCTTGCCGGGATTCTTATCGTTACGGCAATCGGAATTATAGTCTCCAAGCAATTTGAGGCAGCAAGCGGCGTGCATGATTCAAAAATGATTGTCATTGATGAAGTCGCCGGGCAATGGCTTGCCCTTGTCCCTCTTGTTTTATTCGATAGCGTGACGACATTCGGCATCATTCTCGCCTTTCTTCTGTTCCGGTTTTTTGACATACTTAAACCTTGGCCGATACGTGACATCGACCAAAAAATGCAAAATGCCGTTGGCGTTATGTTTGACGATATTATCGCCGGTCTCTTTGCTGCTCTGCTGCTGGCTGGTTGTATAAAAATGGATTGGATTTTATAGCTCACCCATGCAAGACCTTGTTGAAAAACTGACTGAACAACTTGAAAAGCGGGAATGGATGCTCGCCACAGCGGAATCATGCACGGGCGGATTGTTATGCGCGGCCATCACACACCGACCCGGCTCATCCAAAATATTTGACCGCGGCTTTATTACATATTCTAACGAGGCAAAAATTGAGCTTTTGAGTGTTCCTGAACAACTTCTGACGATGAATGGCGCCGTTAGCTCTCAATGCGCTGAGGCTATGGCCAGAGGCGCTCTCAAACACAGCAATGCCCATTTAAGTGTATCTATCACCGGCATTGCAGGCCCCGGTGGCGGTTCGGATGAAAAGCCGGTTGGCCTTGTTTTTTTCGGCTTTGCCTTGAAGGGAGGTTCAGCTGGATCAATTGAAGTGCAATTTGAAGGGACTCGTGAACAAATTCGTGGCCAAGCTGCTGTAACCGCTCTTAAACAGCTTCTCACCGTACTGGAAAGTGAAACGACATGACCGCAGATAAGATTGCTTTTATCTCTGGCGGTGATGCTAACTATTACGCCATTCTGTGTGAATGGGTGCACTCTGTGCGCCGTTTCAAACAATCCGAGGGCATTGATATATGCATCATGGATGTAGGCCTGGAGCCTGCTCAGGTTCAAAAGCTTGAGCAAGCCGGCTGTCATGTGGTCAAGCCAGACTGGCCATTCAGGGTTCCTGAGAGCAAAATCCGTGGCCGCGAGTATCTCAAAGCCTGCATTTGTCGCCCCTCTATTCCCAAAATTTTTCCGGGCTACGATCTTTATGTCTGGATGGATGGGGACACATGGATTCAAGATTGGCGCGGTGTAGAACTTTATATTAAAGGAGCACAGCGCGGTAAGCTGACAATCACTGGGCAAGTTGATCGCGGTTACTTTAAGCAAGTCCGTGTTAAATGGCTGGGCAGCCTCCCTCTTAAAATTCGCGGCTTTTACATGTCCAATGCCCTCAAGGCATTCGGGTTCAAGACCGCGCAAAAGCTCATGCCCTATCATGTTCTCAATGCCGGAGCTTTTTCCATGGCAGGCGATGCGCCTCATTGGGCGCGCTGGCAAGAGCTTGTTGAACAAGCCTGCAAGAAGGGCAAAATCTTTACGGCCGAGCAACTGACGCTTGGGATGATGGTCTATCTGGAAGACTACCCTGCCGAGATATTACCCGCATGGACACAATGGCTCTGTGAGAATAAGCCTCTATGGGACGAAGACAAGCAAAGCTTTGTAGAGAACTTCCTCCCTCATGAAGAGATCTCAATCGTTCATATTTCCGGCTATGATGAGATGCGCAAGAACCGCACCGTTTCCATTGACGCCAAAACCATTGATGGAAAAGATAAAAGGCTCAGCTTTCGTTACCCCTATTATGATGGCGAGGCAGAATGCGAACTCGATCCACCTGTATTTTCACCGGTATCCGACAAGGCCGCCTGATCACCGTATATTTGTCGCGCGCGATCCTCAAACGCGCCAACCATACGGCGAATAACCTCTTGAAAGAACACTTCAGCCAAACCTTGTAAGATGTTGTTTTGGAATTCAAATTCTACACTAAAATCAATTATACATGACCCATTGTCCTGAGGGATGAACCGCCAATGATTTTTGAGATGTTTCAGGGGGCCATGCAGGTATTCAATATAAATATGATTGGCGTCTTTATCGAGGAATACCTTGGATGAAAACCGTTCGCGGAGGAGTTTATAGCCAACGATCAGATCGGCATAAAAAATGGTATCCCCATCCCATTTATTGATACGGCTAGCGACACACCAGGGGGCGAATTCTTTATATTTTGCCACATCCGCCACCAGATCGAACATTTGGTCCGCGCTGTAATTCACCTGCTTCTTTTCAATATGAGAGAGCATAAGAGCCTTGCCAAACTGCCTATTCAGCAACCTGCTTCATGAGTTTTTCGGCGCGCGCCTCTTTTAGCTTGGCAAAATCATCACCCGCATGATGCGAAGAGCGCGTCAAGGGCGTGCACGAGGCCATTAGGAAGCCTTTGGAGCGAGCCATGCGCTCCAAACCTTCAAATTCCTCAGGGGTCCACCATTTATCAACCGGCGCATGCTTAGGCGTTGGCTGGAGATATTGTCCAATGGTAATAAAATCAACGCCAGCCGCGCGCAAATCATCCATGACCTGCCCAACCTCTTCGCGCGTTTCACCAAGACCGACCATCATGCCCGATTTGGTAAAAATCATCTCATCACGCTCTTTCACACGTTCCAATAAACGCAATGAACGGAAGTAACGGGCCCCCGGACGAATAGTCGGATATAAGCGCGGCACGGTTTCCAAATTGTGATTAAACACATCGGGGCGCGCAGCAATCACAGGATCAAGCGCCTGCCAGTCCCCGCCAAAATCACCCGGTAGTATCTCGACTGTTGTCTCCGGGCTTTTCATACGAATGGCTTGTATTGTTTTTACAAAGTGATCCGAACCAAAATCATCCAGATCATCGCGATCAACCGAGGTCACAACAACATGCTTTAGCCCCATCTGCATGGTGGCCACACCAACTCGCAGAGGCTCGAGCTTATCCAATTCATCTGGTTTCCCTGTGGCCACATTACAAAACGCACAGGCGCGCGTGCAGACCTCACCCATAATCATGAATGTCGCATGTTTCTGGTTCCAGCACTCCCCGATATTCGGGCAGCCCGCTTCTTCACACACAGTTGTCAGCTTGTGTTTACGTACTGTGGCTTTTGTTTCCGCAAAAACCTGGCCTTGTGGTGCCTTTGCGCGGATCCATTCCGGCTTACGCCCAGCAGGACGATCCGGATTTTTCTGCTTTTCCGGATGGCGTTTGGCTTTGTCTAGAAGTTCTGGGTTATAAGTCATTCAAAACACTCGTTAATTCAACTTACTCATTTCGTTCTGCCAAAAATATACCCGGGGGGTCTATGACAGCAGTTTTTAAGGCCAGTAAAGATGTAATCCCCTTTAAAGCGGAGATCAAGCCTTAAGACCTGATCATAGCGATAAAGCTGCATTTTCGCCATAAAATTAAATTTGACAAAAACAATATAAGCATTTTACATAGCAAAAATTAAATGGAGTGTAATTTATGAATATTGGCGAGCCAAGAACACCTTATGCTATGAAATTACTGAGTGAAGCTTATCAAATAAAGGGGGTTAAATTCGACCAAGAACACTTTGACCTTCTAAAATTGCTACACGATTCCTTTATCATGGACATTTATCATGGCGTAAAACTGGACCAATACTATATCCTGCATGACGGCGAAGGCGGCAGTTACAATGCTGAGCAACTCATAGATATGTTTGATGAATATCGCCCAATTATGCGTGTATATGTGGCGCGTCTATTCGAAGATTACTTCACAACATTTGGAACAGATCCACAAACATTGATATCCAGTGCAAGATCAGGAGAACCAATGGCTAAAAGAGTCCTGTCCTATATTTCATCATTTCCTCTAGAAGCGATTAATGTGAGGACGGAGCTCCATATGCCATCCTATATGCAACAATCTGCCTTAACTGATGAGCATCTTCTAACACGCATTTTTGGACTGATTGATATGAGCACACAAGATCCTGTGCTAAAGCTTGTACAAGCGCATGCTGGCCCTTTTTACCCACCTATTTCAAAAGATGATATTGAGGATTATGTTCTGCATAGTTTTGATGACGTTGAACGGACAATTAGGACATACGGCGCAATGCCAACACAGAAAACTTCAGAATTTTCACCGAGCTCCGCTTTAAACTAA
Organism: uncultured Pseudobdellovibrionaceae bacterium; assembly: GCA_964611755.1. Taxonomy (GTDB): domain Bacteria; phylum Pseudomonadota; class Alphaproteobacteria; order Micavibrionales; family Micavibrionaceae; genus CAZTBB01. Next base: position 15,167 of record CAZTBB010000022.1, on the reverse strand, counting down.
CCCGCTAAAAATGTACAACCTTGCCATAAGCATCAAGGACGCTCTCATGCATCATCTCGGATAATGTTGGATGTGGGAAGATGGTGTGCATAAAGTCTTCCTCAACCAATTCCGCTTGCTTCCCAATCACATAGCCTTGGATCATCTCGGTGACTTCTGCGCCAACCATATGCGCGCCCAAAAGCTCACCTGTTTTCTCATCAAAGATTGTTTTTACAAGGCCTTCCGGTTCACCAAGCGCAATGGCTTTTCCATTCCCCATAAACGGGAAGCGGCCAACCTTGATCTTATAGCCCTGCTCTTTGGCTTTGGCCTCGGTCAGACCCACACTGGCCACTTGCGGATGGCAATAGGTACAGCCCGGAATATTCAGCTTATTCATAGGGTGCACATTATTAAGGCCGGCAATTTTCTCAACGCAGATTACACCTTCATGTGACGCTTTATGCGCGAGCCATGGCGCCCCCGTCACATCACCAATGGCATAAACGCCCGGTTCATCGGTTTTGAGATATTCATCCGTCACAATATGACCACGATCAACTTTTACCTTCGTATTCTCAAGGCCCACATTCTCCGTATTGCCGATAATACCCACGGCCATGATAACACGGTCAACAGTGATTTTCTGAGTTTTACCCTTCACCTCAACATGCACGGTGACATTATCTTTGCCCTTCTCAAGTTTAGTTGTTTTCGCACCTGTCATAATCTTCATGCCCTGCTTTTCAAAGTGCTTATGAGCATGGGCGGAGATTTCTTCATCCTCAATCGGTAAGATACGATCCATCAACTCAATAACCGTAACATCAACGCCCATTGTTCGATAGAAGCTGGCGAATTCGATGCCAATTGCACCGGAGCCAACAACAACCAATGATTTTGGCATGGCTTCCGGCACCATGGCTTCTTTGTATGTCCAGATCAGTTTGCCATCCGGCTCCAGACCCGGCAATTCACGGGCGCGCGCGCCTGTTGCCACAATAATATGTTTGGCACTTAGCTCATCAATTTTTTTGCCATCTTTCTCAACCAGAACCTTTCCCTTGCCCTGCAATTTGGCCCAGCCATCAATGACAGTGACTTTATTCTTCTTCAGCAGATGTTGAACCCCTTTTGAGAGTTGGTTCGCCACGCCTCGGGAACGTTCAACTATTTTCTTTGTATCAAACTCCAAGCCACTGACTTTTAATCCAAAACTATCTGCATGCTGGATCAGGTGATGCACCTCAGAGGAACGCAAAAGCGCCTTTGTCGGGATGCATCCCCAGTTCAAACAAATACCGCCCAAATGTTGTGACTCGACCAATGCCACTTTCATTTTCAATTGGGCCGCCCGGATGGCTGCTACATATCCGCCGGGGCCACCACCAATAACGATAAGATCAAAATTATTCATACTAACGGTCCTTTTATTTGTTCTCTCTTATTCCACCTAAACTGCAAATCCCGCTTCGGCACCGCTCAGGATCTGCTTCACCTGCTTATACCCGGCCTCACTATCAATGACGTCTTGTGGTTTTTGCATATCCAGCATTGCGTGCGGTTTATCCATAAAGCGCATCGCGGCTTCGGCATTATCCTTAAAGATACGCTTCAAACGCGTGTGAATATCATTGCGATAGAGATATGCCACAACCTTTCGTGTGCCATCCGCGCCTGCCTTGACTTCGTTCTCCGGCATAATAATACCGCCCTCCTCACCCATCGCGCTGGCCATATGCCCGCTATGGACTTCTTGCATAAACACTTCCGCATCATCCGGATCCCCGTACACATCCTCGGCCAATGCAAAGACACGGGCGAGACGCTCCTCTGGGTTATTGATTTGCCAGATCTCTGTCATGATTTAGACCAGCATACTCACAGGGTTTTCAATGTAACGCTTAAAGTGCTGTAGCCATTCTGCCCCAACAGCGCCATCAACAGTGCGGTGATCGGTCGAGAGGGTTACATTCATAATCGTGCAGATTTTCACCTCGCCATTCACAACCTTAGGCATTTGCTCACCTGCCCCCACAGCCAAAATACAGCTTTGCGGTGGGTTTACGATGGCCTGGAAATTCTTCACACCAAACATACCAAGATTAGAAATGGAGAAGGATCCCCCCTGAAACTCTTCAGGTTTCAGCTTGCCTTCACGTGCGCGGCCAGCCAGTTCTTTCATTTCATCCGATATCGCACGCAAGCCTTTTTCTTCAGCGCGCTTGATAATCGGTGTAATGAGACCAGTTGGCGTAGCCACAGCAACCGAGATATCAGAATGCAGATATTGATGCACCGCTGTGTCCTGCCAGCTCACATTTGCCGCTGGATAGGATTTCAATGCCATGGCTGATGCTTTGATGATAAAATCATTCACAGAGAGCTTATACGCACCATTGGCCGCCTCATTCAGCTCCTTGCGTGCAGCCAGCAAGGCATCAAGATTACATTCCACAGTTAAATAGAAATGCGGCACTGTTTGTTTGCTCTCCGATAAACGGCGCGCCGTTACTTTCTGGATGTTGTTAATCGGCTGCTCCACATAGGCCATGCCAAAGATATTTGTCTGTGCCCCGTCGGGAAGCGCAGCAGATGAACTTGCAGCTGGCGCATGAGTAGTCGCACGCGAAGACTTCGCCTTTTCGATATCCGCTTTCACAATCCGGCCACGCGGCCCCGTGCCCTTTACGCCCGATAGATCAATGCCTGCATCCTTGGCAAGGCGGCGAGCCAGCGGTGATGCAAAGACACGGCCTTCTGTTGATACAGCCGGAGCTGGCGCCGAGGCAGCAGGTGCCTGTGCTGGCGCAGGTGAAGCCGCCGGGGCTGCCGCTGTATCCGCGCTGGCGGCGGATTCGGGCGCAGGCGCTGCACTATCATTCGAGGCACTAAACCCATCAAGAGCGCTCTCATCCTCACCATCTTCAAGAAGCACGGCAATCATCTCATTCACGGGCACATTCTCCGTGCCTTCCGGAATGACAATCTTGGCCAGCTTGCCTTCATCCACAGCTTCGACCTCCATGGTCGCCTTATCGGTTTCAATTTCGGCAATCACGTCACCGGCTTCGACCATCTCCCCTTCGGTCTTAAGCCATTTGGCCAATGTTCCCTCAGTCATTGTCGGCGATAAAGCCGGCATAGTCACACGAATTGGCATTATACGTATCCCTTCTCATCTAATAGGTCATAAAGCTGTAAAGACGGGTCCTCTATGCGCTTGCCATTACAAATATTATGCACTGACGAGGCAATAACCCTGTTTGTAAATTCATCGCGCAGATTTTCTAATTCGGCGCCACTGATCCTTGGGCTTCTCCATAACGGTTTCTTGCCGCGCATAATCAAAACCATTTTCTTGAAATGCGTTCGAATAAGCCCTGCATGATAGGATGCCAAATGATCCGGATCAATGTCAGCTTGCATAGCAAACCTCCCTGGCGGCATGAATAATTTGTTCGGCCTGCGGCAAAGCAAGAGCCTCCAGATTGGCCGCATATGGCAATGGCACATCGGCCGCACATACACGTTTTAAAGGCGCATCCAGATAATCAAAAGCGTGCTCTCCAATCAGGGCGGCAATCTCCGAGCCGATACCGGCAAAGCCCCAGCCTTCTTCTACACTGACGATGCGATTTGTTTTCTTGACCGATTCCAAAATCGTATGACGATCGAGCGGACGAATAGTACGCAAGTTAATCACTTCGGCATCGATCCCCTGCTCGGCTAGCTTTTCGGCCGCCTCAAGTGCTTTTCCAACCATAATCGAGAAAGCCACAATTGTGACATCAGAGCCAGAGCGTTCAATCTTTGCGCGCCCAAGCGGTATTACAAAATCTTCCGATGTCGGCGCCTCAAATGATTGCCCGTAAAGAATTTCATTTTCCAAGAACACAACCGGATTTGGATCACGAATAGCCGCCTTCATCAAACCCTTGGCATCCGCAGCAGACCAAGGTGATACAACCTTAAGGCCCGGCACGTGGGCATACCATGACGCATAGCATTGCGAGTGCTGCGCCGCTACGCGCGATGCCGCGCCATTAGGGCCACGGAAAACAATCGGCGATCCGAGCTGACCACCCGCCATGTATAATGTCTTGGCAGCAGAGTTGATGATATGGTCAATAGCCTGCATCCCAAAGTTCCATGTCATAAACTCGACAATCGGCTTCAGACCGGACATCGCCGACCCAACAGCCAAGCCGGCAAATCCGTGTTCGGTAATTGGCGTATCAATCACGCGCTTATCACCAAATTCATCCAAGAGCCCCTGGGAGACTTTATAGGCACCATTATATTCGGCAACCTCTTCACCCATCAGGTATACAGTTTCATCAGCGCGCATTTCTTCGGCCATCGCATCGCGCAACGCTTCGCGAACTGTCATCTCGGCTGTGTCTGTAAAAGACGCCTCATCAAATGGCGGCGGCTCAATCACGGCGCCCTGCGCATAGAGAATATCGCGATTTTCAACGACAGCGCCCACGGGCTGATCGGCGGCGACAGGCGAGGCTACAGCCCCCTGCTCAGCTTCGGCAGCTTTCTCAGGTGCCGCAGAAGGTGCATCGGCGGAGACATCGCCAATATCGTCAGCGCTCTCGCCCTCCTCAAGCAGGACAGCAATTTGCGTATTCACCGCCACGCCTTCCGTGCCCTCGGCAATCAAAATTTTACCAATCACACCTTCATCCACGGCCTCGACTTCCATGGTCGCTTTATCGGTTTCAATTTCGGCAATCACATCACCGGCCTCAACCTTGTCGCCTTCGGATTTCAGCCATTTGGCCAAGTTCCCTTCTGTCATTGTTGGTGATAGTGCCGGCATTAAAATTGGTGTAGGCATTTTTATCGTCTCTCTCTTAAAAAAAGTCTTATTAATCTATTCAGTTTCAACCAAGACATCGGTCCAAAGCTCACTCTCTGCTGGCTCTGGCGAGTCCTGAGAGAATTGCGCCGCATCACTGACGACTGCTTTGATATCTTTATCGATCTCTTTGATCTCGGCCTCATCAATGCCCTGTTCCTGCATTAAATCCTTGAGCAGTGAAATCGGATCGCGCTCCTCTTTAAAGGAGGCCACCTCTTCTTTTGTTCGATATTTTGCCGGATCGGACATGGAATGACCGCGGTAACGATAGGTCATCACCTCCAGAATATACGGACCATTGCCGGAGCGCACATAATCGAGCGCCTGGCGCGCCGCCGCCTGCACGGTAAAGACATCCATGCCATCCACCTGTTCACCCGGAATATCAAAACCAACACCGCGTTTATAGAGTGTCCCGGCCGATGATCGTGAGACAGATGTGCCCATCCCATATTGGTTATTCTCAATCACATAAAGAATAGGCAGCTTCCAAAGCGCCGCCATATTATAACATTCTGCCACCTGCCCTTGGTTCGACGCGCCATCACCCATATAAGCAATGGCAACACCGCCATCATCTTTATATTTATGCGCAAAGCCAAGACCCGTTCCAATGGCCGTAGACGCGCCAACAATGCCGTGGCCACCAAAGAACCCTTTTTCCTTAGAAAACATATGCATGGAACCACCCTTACCACGAGAGTATCCGCCCTCACGGCCTGTCAGTTCAGCCATAATGCCGCGCGGGTCCATATCACAGGCCAGCATATGCGCATGATCACGGTAAGCGGTGACAACCGTGTCTTGCTCTTCCTGAACGGAGGCAATTCCGGTAACTACAGCTTCCTGCCCGATGTAAAGGTGACAGAACCCCCCAATCAAGCCCATGCCGTATAGTTGTCCGGCCTTTTCTTCGAAGCGGCGGATCAACAACATATCGCGGTAGAGCTTTTTCATCTCTTCCGGGGATGGTGTGGGGGATGAATTGGACACAGTCTTCAGATTGGTTTTCTTTTTACCTTTGGATGCAGCCATGGAATCTCTCTTTTGAATAAAATGACTTTAATGAATGTCGCAAATAGCAACATGTCCTCTAAAAAAAGACATGCCAGTATGAGTACACAATTTTCAATCACACTTCCAGCAAAAAATAGATTATTTTCATGCTGCAATGCGTTGATTTTATGATGAAAAGCCTAATGGCTCGGGAGTGAGAATTCACCGGGATATTTATACCCCAAAATTCTGCGCACCTGCTCCTCCAGAAGATCCAGACGCAACGAGCCCTCACGCATACTGATGACCTGCTTTTCCAGATCTTCACGCTGCGCGCGCAGTAAAGCCAACTCTGTCTCGGCTTGCTTTATCTCGGATTGCACATCCATCACCTGAAAGATGCTGCGTTTACCATGCATCGCATGATAGGAAAAATACAGGCAAAGGCATAGGCCAATGATGAACATCAAATGGCGCCTTAAGAAAAGATGATGTGATGAAATCCTGTTCATAGCCCTATCGAATCACATCTGATTCGCGCATGCAAGTGTAAAAACTTAATAGATTCAACCACTTAAGGTGAACAAAAAAAGAACAAAACCCGCTAAGCGATTCTAAAGACTCAACTTTTTCAGGCAGCGGCTTTTTTGGCCTTTTTTCCGATCGGCGCCCGCAAGAAGCCTGCCGCCTCGTATTTTGCTGTCGGGCCAAGCTCCTCCTCGATCCGAAGAAGTTGGTTATATTTAGCCATGCGGTCTGATCTGGAGAGTGATCCCGTTTTAATCTGGCCCGCATTCGTCGCCACAGCCAAATCAGCGATTGTGCTGTCCTCTGTCTCACCCGAACGGTGCGAGAGAACAATCCCGAAACCCGCCTTTTTCGCCATTTCAATGGTTTCCAACGTCTCGGACAAGGTTCCGATCTGGTTCACCTTAACCAAGACGGCGTTTCCGGCTTTTTGCTCAATGCCTTGAGCCAAGCGTTTCGCATTGGTAACATAGAGATCATCACCGACAAGCTGCACTTGATGGCCGATGGCGGCGGTCAATGCCTGCCAGCCAGCCCAATCATCCTCAGCCAAGCCATCTTCGATAGAGACAATCGGGTAACGCGCACAGAGATCCTCGTAGTAGCGCACCATTTCATCGGCGCTGAGTGTTTTTCCTTCACCGGCCAATTCATATTTGCCATCTTTAAAGAATTCTGTGGAGGCAGAATCCAGCGCGATCGCAATCTCTTCACCCGGCTTATAACCGGCTTTATCAATGGCCTGCATGATATAATCCAAGGCCTGTTCGGATGATTTTACTTCGGGGGCAAAACCGCCCTCATCACCCACATTTGTATTTAAACCAGCCGCGGAAAGTTCTTTTTTGAGCGCATGGAAAATCTCCGCACCCGCGCGCAGAGCCTCACTGTAATCGGGCGCCGCGATCGGCATAATCATAAATTCCTGAATATCAACGGGGTTATCCGCATGCGCACCGCCATTCAAGATATTCATCATCGGTGTCGGCAATACATGCGCGAAGCTGCCGCCAATATAGCGATAAAGCGGCATGTCCAGTTCATCTGCCATCGCGCGGGCCACAGCCATCGATACGCCAAGCGTCGCATTCGCACCAAGGTTTGATTTATTGTCCGTTCCATCAATCTCGTTTAAGATTTGGTCAATGTAAAGCTGCTCTTCGGCGTCCATTCCAAGCAAGGCCTCAAGAATAGTGGTGTTTACATTCTCAACCGCCTTATGCACGGACTTGCCGTTGTAAAAATTCTTATCGCCATCACGCAGCTCAACCGCCTCATAGGCGCCTGTTGATGCCCCTGAGGGCACAGCGGCGCGTCCAAAACCGCCACTTTCCAGTTGCACATCAACTTCAACCGTTGGGTTACCACGGCTATCAAGAATCTGGCGGGCGTGAATATCAATAATGGCTGTCATTTTTTTGTCTCCTAAATAATCTTATGCTTTTGCAATATCGTCCAATTTCTTAAGCGTCTCCAGCAAGCCCGGCATGTCTTCCAGCTTGACCATGTTCGGGCCATCCGAAGGCGCATTATCCGGATCCTGATGCGTTTCCATGAATACACCGGCAACACCAACCGCAACAGCCGCACGGGCAATCACAGGAACCATAGTGCGATCACCGCCCGAGGATGTGCCCTGCCCGCCCGGTTGTTGAACGGAATGCGTTGCATCCATCACAACGGGATAGCCCGTAGAGGCCATAATCGGTAGACTGCGCATATCCGAAACTAGCGTATTATACCCAAAGCTTGCCCCACGCTCCGTAAGGACGATATTCTCATTGCCCGTAGAGGCCACTTTCTTTGCGACATTGGCCATATCCCAAGGCGCCAGAAATTGTCCCTTCTTGATATTAATAACAGCACCCGTTTTGCCTGCAGCCAAAAGTAAATCTGTCTGGCGGCACAAGAATGCCGGAATTTGTAGCACATCAACCACCTCGGCGACCGGCGCACATTGATCGGCGGTATGAATATCCGTCAACATCGGCACGTTAAATTCGGCCTTCAAATCTTTAAAAACCGGCAAAGCCGCATCCAGCCCCATGCCACGAATACCATCGACACTGGTTCTATTCGCCTTATCGAAGGATGTTTTATAAACAAAAGGAATCCCAAGTGCGTTGGTCATCTCAACCAGTGCCCCACACATATCAAAGGCGTGATCGCGGCTTTCCATCTGGCATGGCCCGGCAATCAGTACAAATGGTTTTTCGTTGGAAAATTCAATATTCTGAAGTGATATAGTTTTCATGCCCATTCTTAAATCACAAAGCGCCTAAAAAGTAAAATGCATTTCAACATAAGCCAACCGAATTAGCCTGCAGAGACATGGAGTTGATCACGGCACAGATCCGCATAGTTTTCGGCCTGCTGGGTTAGCTGAACAACATAAAGCTTTTTGATTTCCGGTTTATTTTTCCATTCGGGGAAAATTCGATTGAGTACCTCGGCCAGCCCTTCATCACGTTGATCAAGATAATCTATAAATTCGGCAATGACCGGGAAAGCCGTTGATCCATGCTGGTCTATAACACGCCTGACAAACAACATGTAATCATATAATAACTGTTCGAGAAGCTGTTTGCGCGTTTCGATATCAATCTTTTTACGACGACCGACAAGGGTGTTAAAGCGCTCACGTATTTTATTGCAACGCTCTCTTTCATTGGGAATTCGATGTCCCGTAATATCAATAATATTTGTACGCATTATTATTATAAATAATAATTTAAACTAACCTGCTTTGTTTTACCGCAGCCTCGATGAAAGACACAAATAAGGGATGCGGATCAAAGGGTTTTGATTTTAATTCCGGGTGGAATTGTACCCCCACAAACCATGGGTGGTTCTTATTCTCGACAATTTCCGGCAGCTTCCCATCCGGCGACATACCGGAGAAGATGAGCCCTTCTTTTTCCAGACGATCAATATAGCTTGTATTGACCTCATAACGGTGACGGTGACGCTCCGAAATTTTTGTGGTGCCGTATATATCAGCCACGAGAGATCCATCCATCAGAGTTGCATCGTAAGCACCAAGGCGCATCGTCCCGCCCATATCAGCATCCGCGCCGCGCTTTTGCTTTTTACCGTCTTTTTCCCACTCGGTCATAATACCGACAATATTCTCATCACATGGGCCGAACTCCGTCGAATTTGCCCCTTTAATACCACACATATTGCGTGCCGCCTCGATCACGGCCATTTGCATCCCAAAACAAATCCCGAAATACGGGATCTTGTGACTGCGCGCATATTCAACGGCCTTGATTTTACCTTCCGCACCACGCTCACCAAAACCACCCGGCACAAGAATACCGTGGATATTTTGCAAATGCGGTGCAGGGTCTTCGCTCTCAAAGACTTCGGATTCAATGAACTTCAACTGCACCTTGACCTGATTGGCAATACCGCCATGAATAAGGGCCTCATTCAGCGATTTATAACTATCGGCCAAGTTCGTGTATTTCCCGACAATCGCAATTTTGACTTTGCCTTCAGGCTCTTTGATGCGCTTGACGATATTATCCCAGATAGAGAGATCAAGATCGGGAATATCCTTAATGCCGAATGTGGCCATAACCTGTTTATCCAGTCCCTCACGGTGATAGGATAAAGGCACTTCATAGATAGACGAGACATCCAGTCCGGGAATAACGTTCTCTTCAGGGATATTACAGAACAGGCCAATTTTGCGGCGCTCTTCTTCCTCGATCGGGCGGTCCGCACGGCACAGCAAAATTTGCGGGCGAATACCATAGCTCATCAATTCTTTCACAGAGTGCTGTGTTGGTTTTGTTTTAAGCTCACCGGCCGCCGGAATATAAGGCAGCAATGTTACATGAATAAAGAGCGAGCGATCCGCCCCGACTTCATTGCCGAACTGACGAATGGCTTCGAGGAATGGCAAGCTTTCAATATCACCAACCGTGCCGCCAATTTCGCATAGAACAAAATCGGCTGTTCCCTCTTTTTCACGGATAAAATCTTTGATTTCATCGGTAATATGCGGGATCACCTGAATTGTGGCCCCCAGATAATCCCCTTTACGTTCTTTGGAAAGAACATCGGTATAAATTTTACCGGTTGTGATATTGTCGCGCTTCTTGGCAGGTACACCCGTAAAACGTTCATAATGGCCTAAATCCAGATCCGTTTCGGCGCCATCATCGGTTACATAGACCTCACCATGCTGAAACGGGCTCATTGTGCCGGGGTCAACATTCAAATACGGGTCGAGTTTAACAAGACGAACACGATAGCCGCGCGCTTGTAACAATGCGCCAAGCGCAGCGGAGCCGAGGCCTTTTCCTAATGAGGAAACAACGCCGCCTGTAATAAAAATATATCGTGTCATGTGTATGTTTTAGTTTTAAAAACGGTTAGAACGCCTGCACCATAGCCTTATCAGATCAGAATGCCAAGCTTTTGTTTTCACGTTAGAGCAATTACTCCGATAAAGGCACTGTTGGCGGTTGCAATGCGTCCTGACTTGGGGCACTCGGCATCGCATCAAGAACATCTTCAATGGCAGGCTCACCGTCACTATACTGTTCAAGGATCCCTTTACCGCCATCCGAGTTTTGACCAGCCAAAATGCCCAAGAAAAGGCTTGTACAGAAAAACAAACCGGCACAAATGGCCGTTACTTTTGTCAGAGCGTTTGCGGTTCCTTGCGCGGACGCAAAATTTCCAAGACCGCCCCCTGATCCGCCGCCAATACCAAGACCGCCGCCTTCCGAGCGTTGCAATAAGACCAGACCGATAATGGCAAGGGCCAAAAATAAATGTATGACAAGGACAACTGATTCCATTTTAAACTCTACCTTTTACGTGGTTTTTATACTGCGCGGGCAATCCCGAGGAAATCCTGCGCTTTTAAACTGGCTCCACCAATCAAGGCTCCATCCACATTCGGGATATTCAAGAGCACATTGGCATTATCTGGTTTTACGGATCCGCCGTATAAAATACGGATATTCTCAAAATCTTCAAGGCCATTATGAATATTATTTTGCAGGCACTCACGAATAAAGCGGTGCATCACATCCACATCCTTTGACATGGCGGTTTTTCCTGTACCAATCGCCCAGACCGGCTCATAGGCAATGACAAGGTTTTTGGCATCAACCCCAGAGGGGATCGAGCCCTCGAGCTGTTCCAGAACAACATCAATTTCTTTGCCTGCATCGCGCTCGGCCTCTGTCTCTCCGACACAAATAATTGTTGTAAGATTATTCTCATGCGCGCACGCAGCCTTATCCGCAATCATCTGATTGGTTTCACCAAGGCCGTGACGGCGCTCGGAATGACCTAATATGACATAGCTGCATTGGGCATCCGCCAACATCGCAGCTGAGATATCACCCGTATAGGCGCCATTTTCATGGGCCGAGCAATCCTGCGCTCCAAAATCAACGGTATCGAGCGTAAACAGCGCATGGCGAATAATATTAATATGGACAAAAGGCGGGCAGACAAGGAAATCAGCCTTATCCAGAAGCTCTGGTTCACGGTGCAGCCCATTGGCAATATCTGCAATCAGGCTTTTGGCATCCTCAATGGAGCCATTCATCTTCCAATTCCCGGCAATCAGTTTTTTATCAGTCATCCTATTCTCTCACTTTGGTTATTCTCGAGCAGGGATATTCCTGAGTAGCATTCTTGCGGGTAAATGTGCAATGCCTCTTAATGAACCCTTGCCCCTTCATCCCAAGACTTTTATAGTCCCTCATGATAATTCACGTTTAGGATAAGGAAGAATAAACAGATGGTCATGACAAGCTTGCGCGAAGGCGCATCAGGTGGGATCACAAAAATCATTCTCTTTGGCTTCTTGGTTCTGGCCACGGGCGGTTTGGTTTTAACCGATGTTGGTGGATTTTTCCGCGGTGGTGTCTCGAATTCTGATGTCGCCAAAGCCGGTGATGCAAAACTCAGCCTCCAGAGCTTTGATCGCACGGTGCGCCGTTCACTTGGCAATCTTGGTATCACACCGCAAGAAGCCTATCAGCTTGGTTATATTGATGAAATGCTGGCCGCCGAAGTGCGCAATCTCTTGATGCGCCAAGAGGCCGAACAGCTTGGCATCGTTGTCGGAGATAAGCGCATTGCACGCCAAATATCGCGCATGGTTGAGCCGCTTGTGCAAGAAGGCCAGAGCAAACAAGATATTCTTGACCAAATTCTGATGTCGCAGGGCATGAGCGAACGTGACTTTGTCAATGCCATTGCCTCTGAATTATCCAGCTCGCTTTTACTCAATGCCGTACGCGCAGGCTTTTCGGATATCTCTCCGATTATGGCCAGGGATATATACAAATACGATAATGAAAAACGTAACCTTGAGGTAATCTTCATCCCCCACAAAGATATCAAGAACATCCCCGAGCCAACAGAAGAACAGCTTTTGCAACGTTACCAAGCCAGACAAAACGCTTATAAAATACCGCAAAGACGTGATTTGGTCATCGGGACGATTGATACAAGCGCGCTTGAAAAAACCCTGGACATTACCGACGAAGAAATGCGCTCCCTGTATCAACAAGAGATTGACGCCTTTCAATTACCGGAACAGCGCAGCGTCGCTCAAGCCATCTTAAAAACAGAAGAAAGCGCATTAGAGGTTCTTGAAAAAGCCCGTGAAGGCGTCGCCCTGCAAAAAGCGGTACGGTCTGTTACAGGCGGCACAGGACCCTACCGGGACACAATTGATTTCGAGGAAAACGGCCTTCCCGAAGCATTAAGGGAGCCCGTCTTCACCGCATCAAAGGACGATATCATCGGACCATTGCAAACCCCGCTTGGTTACCACGTCATGAAGATTGTCGGCATCAAAGACCCGCGCACACGCCCCTATGAGGAAGTCAAAGATCAAATCAAAGCCGAACTCAAGCAAATCAAGATTGCTGACCAACAATTTGATCTCGCCAATAGTGTTGATGATTTACTGGCGGGCGGCGCCACATTGAAAGACGTCAGTGAACAAATCAAAATCACTGAAGATAAAATTCTAAACGTCACCAGCTTTGGCAGTGATCCGGATGGTAACGATCTGCTGGAAAATTATGCCGAGGATCGCGAAGCCGTTTTGGAGCTTGCTTTCTCTCTTTTTGAAACCGAATTCTCACCCGTCATGGAACTGAGCGATGGCCGTATGGTTGTTGTCGGCATCAATAAAGTCAACGAAGAGAGCTTTGTTCCCTTTGAAGAGGTCAAAGACGAGATTGCACAAGGATGGAAAAATGATCAACGCGCTTCCGCAAACAGAGCCCAATTACTGGCCGAACTCACAAATATTGAGAGCGGCGAGAAAAGCTTCAATGACATTGCGGCGAGCTATGGCAAAAACGTTCAAAAACTATCGAATGTAAAACGTGGCGAAGAGCCGGCAAAGCCCCTCGACGGCTTAGCATTGAGCAATATTTTCAATGCCGATCCGGACAGTATCATCATGAGCGATACATCCGATGGCGCAGCCCTGATCCGCATTACAAATGTTAGCCTGCCGAGCAAGGTTGCCCCCGAAGACCTTGAACTGACGCAAGAGACATTGGCGCGCACAGCCCGCAACGAAGCGATCAGCACATATGTGCAGCACCTCCAAGACAAGTATGGGGTGACCATCAATCAGCGCTTACTTGATTTGGCCTATCGCCTGGAAGACCAGTAAAGGGCTTATAATTACTTATGAATAAAGCGGCAGACCTTATCCTCTTTACCGAGCATTTTGACCAAGGCCACACCCAGCTTGCCTATAAATGGATTGCGGGCGATCTGGAAACCCCGGTCAGCGCCTATCTGAAGCTGTGCCATAATATGGAGAACAGCTTTTTACTGGAATCCGTAGAGGGTGGAAAAACATTAGGACGCTATTCCATTATCGGCTTTCAACCCGATACGATCTGGTCTTACCAGCTTGCTGATCAAAGCCCAAAAACATGGACGGATTATTCTGAATCCTGGAATGTTGAAAATAAAGAGGCTCTGGACTCATTGCGCGACCTGATTGAGTCCTGCCATATTGATTTTATTCCCGATCACCTGCCCCCTATGGCTGTGCCCGGCTTATATGGGTATATGGGCTATGACATGATCCGGCTATATGAAAACATCCCCGATGAAAACGGATCGGAAATTCGTGTCCCGGACAGTATTTTAATGCGCCCGACAATTTTGGTGATCTTTGATAATGTAAAAAATGAAATCTGTGTGATCACACCTGTTTATGATCATGCCAAAATTTCTAAAAAGAACGCGGCTCAAACTTATGACTTGGCCATGGCTGAAATCGATAAAGTCATTGCCAAATTGCATCAATCCATTGCCCCTGAGATTTTATCGCCGCGCTCCGAGATGACGGACATGCCTGAGGCCATATCCAACCTCACGCGCGAAGACTATCATCATATGGTGCATAAGGCGGTTGACTATATTGAGGCGGGTGAGATTTTTCAGGTTGTCCCATCACAACGCTTTACGATGGATTTCGATCTTCCATCGATTGAGCTATACCGCTCCTTGCGCAGATTAAACCCGTCCCCCTTCCTGTTTCATGTTCAATTTGACAGTTTTGCGCTTGTTGGCTCCAGTCCGGAGATTTTAGTCCGTGTGCGGGATGATCAGGTCACTGTGCGTCCGATTGCAGGCACACGCAAACGTGGAAAAGATGATGCCGAAGACAAAGCCAATGCGGCCGATTTACTGTCCGATGAAAAAGAACGCGCGGAGCATCTTATGCTGCTCGATCTCGGGCGCAATGATGTTGGCCGCGTATCAAAGACAG
>CAZTBB010000021.1:0-26046 GCA_964611755.1 uncultured Pseudobdellovibrionaceae bacterium | reverse complement strand
AGTCAAGTGTTTATTTAAAATATTGTGTCCAAATACAATAAAATTGACATAACCCTGCGCTTTGTTTAAATGTCATGCTTAATCTTTTTACAAAATCGGGTATCACAAGGTTTGTCGCCATGGATTTGAGAGACAATAATATTTTTCTGGGAAGGCATAAAGAAGAGGTGCTGCAGTTCATAGATATAACTGACCCTCGCATGGCTGACCTTATCCCTCAGCAATATGTGAATATCCTACAGGTTATTGATTATCTGATCCGCTCCGAATTTCAGTTCGAGAATTATAGAGGCGATAATCCCTTTTTTCTGGTTTGTGTTCAAAATGCTGAAGACGAAGAAATTGTCGGGCCGCGGATCTTTTCAGAGGGCGAGACATTATTCTTGGCGATTACCGATCCCAAAAACCATAAAAACCCTCTCTACAGTGTAACGAAATCATCCCAATCTGCCCTTTTCACGCTTTATAATTTTTATGAAGAATTCGTGCAATATTCCTCTGATTTATTGGACATTGAGCGCGTCGGTGATTTCTTTAATATGGATGCAAAATTTGTTGCTCTTCATATTATGGATTGGCGTCTTCTTGCCGTGATGGCCGCACGATTTGCCGCAGCAAAAGGCTATAGTGTTGATATGTTCGGCATTGAAGGCCCGAAGGGGAATTTGCCCCATTCTTTAAAAGATGCCTTTGATTTTCTCAATGACCGTGCACTGGAAATGGCCGAAGAACCACTGGAAATTCCTGTGCCTTATGCCCAAACCATAGAGCCCATCGCCGGCCCCGATTTTAACAAGCATTAAGGTGCGCCCATACCCATGACAGATTTTAGCAATATTTATTTTTATACCGAAGAAGGACAGAGCAGCATCTATCGCCCCGCCGCTGATGAGGGCTTAGCCGAGAGCAATGCGCGCAATTATATTCATGTTCTTCAAAATCTTGCTTTTCTCATCGAAAATGAAATTGATTTGCCAAAATCGGAAAGCGCACATCCGTTCAATGTCATGGCGATGGAGCTTAATTATGAGAGCGATGAGGAAGAAGGGCTGTTTTATGGTGCTCGCTTGTTTAATGATGGTGACCAGGTTGTTTTATCCTTATTGGATCCGCTTAAAGGGGATGAGTATACTTACGCCAATAAAAGTGATCTGACACAGGCACAATTTAAACTCGCGGCTTTTCTGCATGAGCTCTTTGCGGGCTCATTCGATTTGTATGATAAATCTGTTATTCAGGCGGATGATGGCAAAGACGAGCTCAACTGCAATTCTTTTTGCATCGATTTTTATGATTGGCGCGGTCTTGTGATTATGATTGGACGATTTGCCGCATCCAGAGGCTATAGTGTCGACATGTTCAATACAAAAGGCCCGAAAGGGGATTTGCCGTTTTCATTGCAAGACTCATTTGATTATTTCAATCAGGTTGCCATCGATCATGATCTTATGGCGATAGCCGTACCGCATCTTGATCCACATGAATTGGCCCGTGACGGGGATCAGCCCAACCCTTCCGCGTTTAATTAAAACGGCTCCAGAATGGCCAAAAGGACAATCAAGATCATAAGCACGGTCGGAATTTCATTCGCCCAGCGATAGAATCTATCTGATTTTGTATTTTCATTACGTGCAAATTTTTTCATCCATGCGCCAAAAACATGGTGCGCGCCTGTCATCAATACAACCAATGTTAATTTCGCATGCATCCATCCGGCCCCCTGTAAAATGGCCGGATTGGCGAGCAACATTGATGCACCAAACACCCAGCTTGCAATCATTGCCGGTGTCATAATGAATTTATAAAGACGATACTCCATGATTTTAAATGTATCGGATTGTTTCGATGTTGGTTTTACATCCGCGTGATATACAAAAATGCGTGGCAAATAAAGAAGACCTGCCATCCATGAAATGATAGAGATAATATGCAATGCTCTTAGCCAGTCATAATTCATCGAGAGTATTACTTGCGCGTCATTGAGGAGTTCACTATCCATCGTATTGGTCCCTATTTAAAAATTTTATTCTCTATCCTGCCCTGAAATCACGGATCAAATCAACCAGCTCTTGTACATGCGGGATCGGCGTTTCTTTATTAATGCCATGGCCAAGATTAAATACAAAAGGCCCCTCGCCTAAATCTTTTAAAATGGCATGCGCTTGATCGATTAAGCCCTGACCACCGGAAAGCAGCAAAGCCGGATCCAGATTGCCTTGCACAGGCATTTTTGTTTGCAATGTTTTAGCTGCCCATTGTGTTGGCACTGCGCTATCGATCGCAATGGCATCGACCCCTGCTTGTTCGGCATAGGCCTCGTATAAAAGTCCTGCGCCTTTTGGAAAACCAATAATCGGAATATCGGGATGTTCGGCTTTGACCTGATCCACAATCTTGCGCGTCGGGGCAATCACCCATTTCTCAAATTGTGCAACATCGCACAAACCTGACCAACTATCAAAAATCTTCAATGCTTGGGCGCCAGCATCGGCCTGACCAATTAAGTAATCCGTTGTTTGCTTCACAATTTTATCCATTAGCTCAGCAAAGAATGCCGGATCGGAATATGATAAAGCCTTCACATCCAGAAAATCTTTTGATCCGCGTCCATGCACCATGTAACAGGCCACTGTCCACGGCGCGCCCGCAAAGCCGATCAGGGCTGTATCCTCAAAGCCTTCGCTGACAAGTTCCTGACGCAAATTGCGCACGGTTTGATAAACAGGACTTAAAAAATCGGAATCAAAGCCCATTTGCTCTAATCTTTGGGCATTATCAACTGGCTCTAAGACAGGGCCAACACCCGGTTCAAATTCTAATCTCTGGCCCATCGCTTGAGGGACAACCAGAATATCAGAAAATAAAATTGCCCCTGATGATTCAAACCGGCGGATGGGTTGAATGGTTATTTCACACGCCGCGTCCGGATCATAAACCATTTCCAAAAACCCGCCTTTGCTGGCGCGTAATGACCGATATTCCGGCAAATAGCGCCCTGCCTGGCGCATAAACCAAAATGGAATAATATCGGTTTTATGCCCCTGATAGGCATTGATCAATGAATAGCTTTTTTCACTCACGTGAAACGCTCCTTTTTCAATCTTGATTCGTTTTTCATTCAAACTCTTTTAAAGCCAATATGCCCTGAATACTAATCTTTTTATTTTTTTAAAAAAGGTTTTGTTTGATAGTAGGGGCTGTGTAAAACGGGGATGAAATTGATCCCCATTTTGATCCCCAGAATTGAATGTATAACGGTCTGAGGTTTTCTCACGATTCGGAATGATTCACGCACGGATGATGATTTAAAGTTTTCTCATTTATCCGCATGGGGATGAGTCATGTTTATAAAGTCTCATGAAATCGGGATAAATTCATCCTCAGAAACACTCACAGGGTTATCTCATGATTCCCGCACAGCCCTATCCCAAGGCACTCTTCTATGATAATGATTGAGGGAAGAATCATGAATAAGGGTTGGAGTTTCGCATGTTTGATGCTGCTTATACAAAATGTGATGATAGTGATGTGGCGCAGATTGTTGATCTGGTAAATCCGCAACTCGAAGGGTTGCGCTTTGATCCAATGGAAACAGAAGTACGCACTGTCCCTACCGGCTTTTTCCCGGGATATCATTATGTTGTCTTGGAAGATTGTTCTGCTATGCCGAAAATCGAGAGTTATGCGGTGATGCGTGAGGATAGCTCTGAGGTTATTGCGATGAATTGGACGAACACACCTATATATGAGCTTGCTCAAAAAGCACCTATCCAGCTCAACGATACAAATGTTTTATCCTATGCGAAGTTTTTCTTCTATCATGTAAAGGGCCGTCACGGGCGTTTTATTATAGTTGAGAGCGTGGATGATATTAATTGGAAGGAAGAGCCACCCCCGCAAGCGCGTAAAGCGATTTCCAAAATGATTGAATCGGTTCAATTGGTAGAAAAAGCAGAAGATGGTTCTTATCACTTAAACGCACGCATGGTTTTTAAGAATTCTCTTTTTAGGGCCGATATATTTGTTCAGCCCAATGGGCAGGTTCAATTAAAGAATGAAGAACTT
Source organism: uncultured Pseudobdellovibrionaceae bacterium (assembly GCA_964611755.1). GTDB lineage: Bacteria > Pseudomonadota > Alphaproteobacteria > Micavibrionales > Micavibrionaceae > CAZTBB01. Next base: position 21,981 of record CAZTBB010000021.1, on the reverse strand, counting down.
TTAATTGAAGACATGCCGATTCTGGACGATATTTTCGGTCATTAGGGAAAATACACCTGTATTTTGGCCTGTTTTTTGAAAAAAATTGCAAAAAACATCGCCTCTAAAACCCGCAGAAATCCTCATAAAAACCTTAATATTTTACATAATAATTAAGAAAATATAAAAATCGCTCTTTTTCTTTGTTTTGGTAGTAAAGCGTTAACTACTCCAGCCCATAATAGAACCATATCGTGATGAAACGCGGTATTTTTTGGGTCGTTAAGATATTCATAAATAAGAACCTTTTAACAGGGGTCGGGGTTAAAAAAATGAGTGATATATTTGAACAAATTTCAGCTTTGTCAGCGCAGGATGCTAGGGTTTGCCGCGTTGCTTACACGTTGAATAATGAACAACCGGTTGTGTGTACTTATGTCGGGGAACAGCCGCTTTTCTATATGGATTATGAAGATGATCTCTATGAGGATGAGATGCTCGATGATGTTGAGTATACGATCCTTGAGCGTGAGATCCGCAATTTAAAGAATACGATTGATCAATGCGAATCACATGCCAGTGAATTTCATCATGATGATACCGTGTTCATGGAATCGTTCTTTGAGAATGCAGACCATATTTCAGACACATCTCGTGATGCAGAATCACAAAGCATGAATGCTTTGAGAGAAATTTTGGAAAAAAGCCGCTTGGCCGCAGCATATCTTGAATGTGCAGAGCGCCATGATGTTGAGATTGTATTTTCACAATCTGTGCTTTCAAGTCATTATAATCGCCGCGATGGTGTTATTGCACTCAATCCGGATTTGAATGAGGCCGATTTGGTTTTGGCAACAATTCAGGAATTGCGCCGTCACTGGCAACATCGTAAAGGGGCTCTTATTCACCCATTGAATTTCCAACCGGATAATGCGGTGTTGGTTAATCGTGCGCAACAAGCCGATTTATTGACATCTATGGTACGCGTGGCGTGGGAAATGCAATTGGCAGGATATAAAGCCGTATGGGAGCGCATCGAGAATTCTCCGATGGCCGATCTTGGACGTGCCTTTGCCCGCGAAGCTTTTCTGGATTTCCGCACGATTAATAATGGCACTGCCGCGGCGGCCGTTTTTGAGGCCTGGTTCCTATCCGAGCGTTGCCGCAAGCAAGACCGCATCTTGATCCAGCAAATGCTGGCCGATCAAGAAGGCTATGTGTCTGACACGGAAAAAGTAGCGCAAAATGTAACATTGGATCTTATTGGTGCTCTTGGTGAGATGCCATTCGGCAAAAATTACCTGGCACGCTATGCTAATTTGATTATTTCCGATCCTATTTTTACAGATGTGCGTGACCGCTCTAACGCAAATTTCCTATGGTTTATTAAGTTTGAGCGTTCTTTCCGCGAAACGGAACAGGCTTTGCAAGATGATGGCTCCAACCTTGATCAGCAATTCTCGTCTGGTCAATCACACGACAAAGGAAAGAGTCATGAAAAAGAGAGCAATGGGACAGTCATCGCAATCTATGCCGATAACGCCAATGAGCAAGAAGACGGCGCATCCTCTCAAAAGCCATTGTCAAGCGCAGCCAAAAGTGAAAATGCTGATGACAAAGGTTCAAAGAGCGCGGACATCGTATATCTTCGCGCCTGGTCAGGAGAGTAATCCACCATCAGATCATGACAACACTAACGAGGATTCTGTGAGAGCGTATCAAGACAAAAACCGCATTAAAATTTGTCCTAAAAGGGCAGGCGGCTCTCTACAACCTTATTCATTATCACATCCGCCGATTCAGGATTTCTTTGACATGGACGACTTGGTTTCGGTGAATTTTGATCAGGACGGCGCGCTTTATCTGGAAACAGAATTCGATATTCTGGCTGATATTTTGTTCACGCTTTCCTTTAGCCCGCTGGCTCAGGCGTTGGTTGAGGACGCTTTGGATGAGCAGTATCAACTTGGATTTGCCGATCTTGGCAAAACCGGATTTTGTCTCGATGTTAGCGAGAAGACAATTACCCTGAATAGTAATGGATTATTGCCTGCCGCTTTAGGGCGCAGCGCTTATTTTAAATATGACATGTTGTTGAATTTGGTGCGTGCTTTGCGCGATATCTGGCAAGAAAACCGCAATGGCGGATCGGAAGAACAATTCTCGCCGGAAGATATTCTTTTAATTGAACGCGTCCGTGCCGCCGATCTGGATGTGATTGCCGTGCAGGTTGCATGGGAATTGCGTCATGAGAATTTTTCCGATATCTGGCGCCATTTGATTGGATCAAATGAAGGGGATTTGGCGATGGCCTATTCATCCTATCTGGAGCGCAATCCATCATCGGCATTCAACAATGATGCGCTTTTTTCGGCCTTTCAGCTTTGGTTCGAGAGCAATGATCGCGTGAATGCGGCCGATCATGAAACGCTTGAATATATGGATGAGGTGATTGAGATTATGAAAGAGAACCCGTTCAATCGTAAGCGATTAAATGAACACCATCTAGAGGCATTAACCTGTCTTCCCGACCGGAGCGCATATTTACACAAACGCGCGCGTGATGTTATCCGCGATCCGCGTTATGCCGGTTTGCGCGATGAGATTAATCAATCGCATCTCTTCCATATTATGCTGGATCTTGAGACAACGCTTATTGGCAATGTCGCTTTTCGTGATTCTCATCTGGCCGGGAAAATCTTTCCGGATACGCTTACCGGCGAAACTACATTTCATTAATCTTCTGCATAGATCGATTGGCTTATCTGTTCTCCTGCGTGTTTTCATGCTAAGACATGTTTATGAGCAATGATGATGATAGCCGCAGAAAATTTCAATTGCATTTGGTCTCCGATGCGACGGGGACAACATTGCTCGGGCTTGCGCGTGCTTGTCTGGCACAGTTTAGTGACATTGAGCCCAATCAAAAGTTTTGGCCGCTTATCCGTTCACAAAAACAGTTGGAAAAAGTGATTAAGGCGATCGAAGAAAACCCCGGGCCGGTTATCTTTACATTTGTCGATGAAAAAATGCGCTGGCGTTTAGAGGAGAGATGCGAAGAGTTGGGCGTGCCCTGTATTGCCGTTCTTGATCCGATTATTCGCGGGCTTTCAACATATTTGGGCAAACATGCCAAAGGTGTGCCGGGTCTGCAGCATATTATGGACGAGGCCTATTTTAAGCGCGTTGCGGCGGTGGATTTTGCCATGCGTTTTGATGATGGAAAAAGTCTGGATGGCCTCAGGGAGGCCGATGTTATTTTGGTCGGGGTATCGCGAACTTCCAAAACACCGACCAGTGTTTTTCTCGCGCGGCGCGGCATTAAATGCGCGAATATTCCCCTCGTGCCCGGTGTGAAGGTTCCGGATGAACATTTTGAATTAGACCATCCAATCTATGTGGGTTTGAGCGCATCGCCGGTAAGGCTGCAACATCTCCGGCGCACGCGCTTGCAGGCCAATGAGAGCGATGCCAAGAAATTTTCAGAAAATTTATATCTGGATGAGTTGGAAATTGAAGAAGAGGTGCGCAGCGCCCGGCGATTATTTTCCAAATATGGCTGGCCGGTGATTGATGTCACAAAGCGTTCGGTGGAAGAAACCGCCGCCGAGATTATGAAGATATATCAAGATAGCGGTGAGAAAATTCCGGTTGTTGGCGGGTCGGAATAGAAATGAGCCCGGATATCAGACTCATATTGGCATCCCAAAGCAAGGCGCGCAAAACGATGTTGGAAAATTGCGGCCTTGCCTTTTTGACGCGTCCGGCCGATCTGGATGAGGCCTCTATCCTGAATGAGATGGTTGCACAAGGTCAGGGCGCCGAAGATATTGCTTTACGCCTTGCGCAGGAAAAGGCCTTGGCGGTGGCGGCACAAAATCCGGATGCGTGGGTGATCGGATCGGATCAGACATTGTCTTTTGAGGGGCAAATTTTATCGAAATCTGCCAATGAGGAAGAGGCGCGCGCAAAGCTTGATCGGCTCTCGGGCCGCGAACATTATTTATGTTCGGCCGTATGTGTTGCGCGCGATGATAAAGTCATTTGGAGCACAGTCGATCTTGCCCGTCTTCGCATGCGCAGTCTTGATGATGGGGCGCTGAGCCATTATTGCAATCAGGCGGGTGATGCCTTGGTGCGCGCGGTTGGTGGGTATGAATTAGAGGCTTATGGTGCGTGGCTTTTTGAAGAGGTAAAGGGTGATTTTTTCACCATTTTGGGCATGCCCTTGCTTCCCTTGCTTGGGTTTTTATCAACGCTAGAGGTGGATTATGTCTGATAATGGCCTTGTAAAGGCCGCCGTGATTGGCCATCCGATCTCTCATAGTAAATCACCCTTAATTCATGGACATTGGATCGAGAAATACGGCCTTAAGGGAAGCTATGAGGCGATTGACATTGCGCCCGGGAATTTGTTGCCCGTGCTGGACCGTCTGGTCGCCGATGGTTATGGCGGGTTTAATCTAACTATCCCGCATAAGGAACTTGTGCTGGATTGGTGTGATGACATTGATCAAACGGCACAAAAAATCGGTGCGGTGAACACCATCGCGATAAAAGAGGGCCGATCGGTGGGTATGAATACCGACGCGTTTGGGTTTATTCAAAATCTAAGAGAGGGCGCGGCTGATTTTGATTTTAAGGCAGGGCCAGCGATGATTTTGGGCGCGGGCGGCGCGGCGCGGGCGGCTCTATACGGGCTTATAATGGCGGGCTGTCCCGAGATTATCATTGCCAACCGGACACGCGAAAAGGCGGAGGCTCTGGCGGATGAATTTGGTGCTGGCAAGATTGTTGTTGTTGATTGGGATCAGGTGCATAATGCTCTGGGACGGGCGCAGCTTTTGAGCAATACAACCGCCCTCGGCATGAGCGGGCAGGCGCCTCTTCATCTGGATTTAAGCGCGTTGCATCCGCAGGCCATTGTCTATGACATTGTTTATAATCCATTGCACACGGATTTATTAAGGCAAGCGCGCCAGCGCGGCAATACCATAGTCACGGGCATTGGTATGTTGTTGCATCAGGCACGCCCTGCGTTTGAGGCGTGGTTTGGAATATTGCCTGATATTGATGAGGCGCTTCTTGGGGTGGTGCAGTCATGATACGCGTGGGAATTACAGGCTCGATCGGGATGGGAAAGTCAACATTAGCGACAATGTTGCAAAAACAAGGTATTCCGGTGCATGATTCTGATAGAGCCGTGCATGAGGCCCTAAAAACGGGCGCTGGTGGTTATACAATGGTGTTGAAGGCGTTTGGTCATTTGGATGCTGCGTCCGGCCTGATTGACAAAGAGACGGGAGATTTGAGCCGGCAAGTATTAGGCAAGATCGTGTTTGAAGATGCAAAGAAACGCGTTTTGCTTGAGCAAATTTTGCACCCGATCGTGCGACAATCACAGGATCGGTTTATCAAGACCATGCGCCAAAAGGGCCGGTTGATCGTTGGTTTGGATATTCCGTTATTGTTTGAAACAGGCGCAGAAAGCCGTGTGGACAGGGTTATTGTGGTCAGTGCACCGTTTGCATTACAAAAAAAGCGCGTTTTGGCGCGCCCAGGGATGAGCGAAGAAAAATTCCATGCAATATTAGACAGACAGATGGCCGATGGCGAAAAATGCGCGCGCGCGGATTATGTTGTTCAAACAGGCTTAGGGCTGGCATATACAATGCGGCAGGTAAAAAAGATAGTGCATGACTTGCGTAAGGTGCAGGCAAGCGCTAATAAGGGCACTCATCATGTTAACCAAGAATTAGAGACACATCTGGTAGAACTGTAAGAGAGATGGAAGAGCGCAAGAAAATATACGCCTTTAGGCATTTGGGACAGGAGCATTTGGGCTCGTTTGGTCCGGTTTTGCGTGAGGCCGGTTACGATATTGAAATTGTAGTAACGCCCGTGGATGAAATTAATGAGAAAAAGGCTCTGGAGGCCGATATTTTGTTTGTTACGGGCGGCCCGATCAGTGTCACTCAAGAAAATGATTATCCTTTTATCAAGCAAGAGATCGAGATTTTGGAAAAACGCCTGGCGGCCGGGCAGCCGAATTTCGGAATTTGTCTGGGGGCACAAATATTGGCCAAGGCGCTTGGCTCCAATGTCTATAAAGGCGGCGCTGGCGAGGAAATAGGCTGGCTGCCCTTGAAAATTACGGATGAGGGCAAGAAAACGGCCATGCATCATTTTGATGAGGCGCATACCAGTATGTTGCATTGGCATGGTGATACGTTTGATTTGCCTAAAAACGCGACATTGCTAGCAAGTAGCGACAAATATGAGAATCAAGTCTTCTCCTATGATAAATCTATTGCCTTTCAATGCCATCCTGAGATCACGGAACGACAGCTCAAAGAATGGGCTGTGCTGTTTGTTGGGCAAGTCACAGGCGAAAATGCAGCCCTGCCGATTGATCAATTGCGGGCTGATAGCGCGAAATATGCCCACATTTTGCAGGAGCAATCGCATAAGTTTCTCTTGGAATGGATCAAAAGCATCGCTTAAGATGGCTGTATGCGCGAAATAGTTCTCGATACCGAAACCACAGGCATGGATCCCACTCAAGGGGATCGCATCATTGAAATTGGATGCGTGGAGCTGGTGAATCATTTGCCCAGCGGGAAAACCCTTCAGCTTTATATTAACCCAGAGCGCGATATTCCGGCCGAGGCGACGGCCGTGCACGGTATAACCAATGAATTTGTTGCCGATAAGCCAACATTCGTCGAGGTTTATACCGATTTTCTTGATTTTATCGGCGATGATGGCCGGCTGGTTATTCATAACGCTGAATTTGATATGAAGTTTTTAAACTGGGAATTGCAAAATATCGGCCATAAGGCCATATCCTGGAGCCGTGTGACCGATACCTTGGCCATGGCGCGCAAGAGATTTCCGGGCTCGCCGGCTAATTTGGATGCGTTATGCCGCCGGTTTGGCATTGATAACAGTGATCGAACCTATCACGGCGCGCTTTTGGATTCGGAATTATTGGCCGAAGTTTATCTTGAGTTGATAGGAGGACGTCAACATGGTTTGACATTTGCGGGATCTCGGGCGGCCGGAAATGTCGGTGCGGATGAAGGCAAGACCACATCGATCATCAAGGAAAAACCATTTCGTGAACCGCGCAATTTTGCAATTACGGAAGAAGAGCAAAAAGCGCATGCAGAGATGGTTGATAAACTGAAAGACCCGCTTTGGGCAAATATGAAAAAAGCCGGCTAGATACCGGCTTATAATCTTTTAATCTTTTGTATCAATTAAAAAAACCGGATTAATTAATGGTCTCTGATTTTGACTCCTCGGAGGCCTTCGCGGCATCCGCCTGAGCGGCTTGCTGCTCTTTCTGGGCTTTTGCAATTTCATCCTTGAATTGGTCAAGATAAAGCGCGTGGAAATCCACCGGCGTCAATAATAGAGGCGGGTAGCCACCTTGAACGGTTAGGTCGGATAGAATTTGACGCGCATAAGGGAAGGCAAGCTTCGGAATTTCAATCAAAAGCAGCGGGTGATGCTGATCTTCCGGTACGCCGTTTAATGTCAGAGTGATGCCGTATTGCAATTCTGCAATGAACATAATGTCATCGCCGCGCATGGCTTCGGCGCGTACATTAAGAACCACCTCATAGAGGTTTTCGAGCTGATCATCCTCGATTTTGCGTGCATCCATACCAATATTGACATCCATATTGGGCTGGTCTTGACCGGCGCGGAGCATTTCCGGCGTATTCGGGTTTTCGAAGGAAATATCGCGCACATATTGCGCATGCACCGTGATGGGCATAGCAGAGCCGGGAGGGGCATCTTGCGTTTGCGGTTGATCAGCTTGTGGTTTGTTGTCTTCACTCATAATTTTATTCCTAAGCTTTCGGATTTTTTACTTAAACTCTATGCCATCGGTAGCATGAAAACAGCGTGGTCTCAAGAGCGCCGGGCTTAATTCTCGTTTTTGTCCTGTGTCAGATCTTCAAACTCCCCTTCAATGACGCCGGGCGGTGGGCGCGAGGCCCGATTGCCGGGGACGGGCCCTGCATTATGGGTATGGTTTTGAAAGTTGAAATGCTGGCCAACTGCGCTGCGCAGGGCAATGCGCGCTTGCGGGACAAGCAGGGTAAAGCCAATGAAATCTGTTACAAAGCCGGGCGTAATAAGAAGCGCGCCTGCAGCAACAAGACAAAACCCATCAAAAATTTCCTGCACAGGGAGCATGTTATCGCCCAGCTGCGCGCGCGCCGTGCTTAAGATATGCAGACCTTGATGGCGAATAATCGCACCGCCAATAATAGCGGTTAAAAAGGCAAGGCCAAGCGTTGTAAACAAGCCGATTTTCTCACCAACGGCGATAAAGACGCTGATTTCCACGAAGGGGATAACAAGAAATATGATAAAAAAGGGCATAGCAGGGCTTATAATCCTAAAATTTGCGGTTTTCAAGTGTGATAAAGGGGTTTTTAGAGCCTTCTTAGCGCCGAAATATATTGCAAATTCACACTTTCGCAATATATTGCTGATAAGGTATAAATGAAAATAAACGGGATATAAAGATTTGCCAGCAGATTTAATAGTTTATGGAATAGTTGCCGCCGGATTGGTTCTCTGGCTGCGCAGTCTTTTGGGCACACGCCATGGCGAAGAGCGCGAGCGACCGAATCCGTTTGTTGGTGCGGATGTTGAGGATGCACCATCCGGCGCCGTATCAGAAGAGCCCTCCAATAAAGAGCAAATTGCCTTTCTTGGTGAAGGCGGAAGCAAGAATTTGAATGTTGAAAACAAAACAGCCGAAAACGGTTTGTTGGAAATCTCACGGGCAGATAGAAATTTCGATGTTAAGCATTTCCTTGATGGTGCTCAAGAGGCGTTTGTGATGATCGTCGAGGCCTTTGCTCGCGGTGATCTGGAGACACTGAAATCTTTGCTCGATAATGATGTTTACACGGTTTTCGAACAGGCGATCGCCAAGCGCGATCTGGATGGTGAAACCATGGAAACGGAAATTCATGCCATTCGTAAAACCGAAGTGATCGAGGCCTATTTATTGAAGAAAAAGGCCTTTATCACATTGCGTTTTATTGCGGATGAAACATCGGTTATTCGTGATAAGGAAGACCAATTATTATCGGGCCATCCGGACCGCGTAACCGAGATGCGCGATATTTGGGTTTTTGCGCGTGATGTAAATTCCAAGGATCCGCGCTGGTTCCTCATGGAAACGCGCGTGGATGAAGACGATAACGAAACAATTCCAAATACCAAGGAATAGTTTTTCTTTTGATCTCAAAAATTCTGGTTCTTTGCCGCAATTATCTTCATAATTGAGGCCATGATGACACGCCAATTTTCTTTATCTCTTTTTTCACTTATTTTAATTTTTCTGCTTAGCGCTTGCGGGGTTCAGGATACGGATGAAAAACCACCTTTGCGCCTGAAGGAGGCAAGTTTCTCATCTTTAAAAGGGTGGGGGGATGATGACCTGAGAACATTCATTCCGGCATTCGAAAAATCCTGTCAGATTGTGTTTCGCCGTGCCGATGATCGGATGATGGGTCCATTGCAGGAGGCGGGCACAGCGAAGAGATGGAAAGAGCTTTGCTCTGCCTTTCAAGCCATGCGCGATGGCAGCGCGCCTATCATCAGGCGCTTCTTTGAAAATAACTTCACGCCATATGCTGTCTATGCCGGCTCCAAAGCCGAGGGATTGTTTACCGGCTATTACGAGGCTTCGCTGAAAGGCTCATTGAAAAAGACGGGGCCGTATCAATATCCATTGCATGGCCGTCCCGATGATTTGGTTATGGTGCATTTGGGACAGTTTCGCGATCATCTGAAAGGTGAGCGCATTGCAGGCCGCGTGATTGATGGCACATTAAAGCCTTATGAAACACGTGAAGAGATTGTTGCCGGTGATTGGCCGCACCCTGATGAGGTATTGCTTTATGTCTCGAATCCGGTGGATGCGTTTTTCCTGCAGATTCAGGGGTCAGGCCGCGTAGAGCTTCGCGAAGGGGGCTATAAGCGCATTGGATATGCAGGCCAGAATGGGCATCCTTATTATGCGATTGGCCGTGAGTTGATTAAGCGGGAGCATCTGGAAAAAGATGAGGTGTCCATGCAATCAATCCGAGCCTGGTTGGAGGCCAACCCCGATGAGGCACAAGAGATTATGAACACCAATAAATCCTATGTGTTTTTCCGTGAGCTGAAGGAAGATGGGCCGGTTGGTGGATCGACGGTGACGCTCACGCCGGGGCGCTCACTGGCGATTGATCGCTCTTTGATTTCCTATGGTTTGCCGATTTGGGTGGACATCGAAGAGCCAATTGATGGCGCGGGCCCCATTCGTAAATTAATGGTGACACAAGATACGGGCGGCGCCATTCGTGGCCCTGTGCGCGGGGATGTTTTTTGGGGCTATGGGGAAATGGCGGAGACGCTGGCCGGCGGTATGAAATCCGATGGGCGCTATTGGGTGTTATTGCCCAAGGTGCAAAATTAAAGGCGTTGAAACGGCTCGGTTAAAATAATTTCATAAGGTTTCGTGCCATCGGATGAGCGCATCAGTGATATATCACGCGCATCAATTTTTCCGGACATTTTGCCGTAATTTGCATTTAGAAAGGCATCAATACGGCCGGCTTGTTTTTTGGTTTGCGGGCGCGCGATTTCTCCGATTTTAATATGTGGGCTAAAGCCGCGGCGATTAACCGGATCAAGCCCTGCATCATTGGCGGCGCCGATTACGCCGTCTCTGAGATCCGAAAGAGCCCTTGTCATGGTGACATCCAGAACAAGGATCCATTTATCTTTTTTCTCGAGGATGTTTAATCCTTTTATTTGTAACTCCAGCGCTTTGTGCTTGGCCGCTTCTTTGATTTGGGATTTAAGCTCATCTAACCGGTTATTGTGCACGGAGCGTAAAAAAGTCAGCGTTAAATGAAGCTCTTCATTGGGTGTCCACTTCACTTCGGCTTTTTTCAAAGCCTTGGCATTCATGCTGGCTTTCAGCTTTTCTCGTAAATGTTCGGGGAGTTGAAAGCCGATAAAATAAGGCGGCGCATCGGCCTTTTCATAGCCTTCTCTTTTTTTGCCTTTATCTTTTTTCTTTTTGTGTCGGGGCTTTGTCATCGTTTTTGTTACGCGAGTCAGTTTAATCTTGCCAAGCTATAGCAAACTTCAATTGGTTTTGTCCATTATTATGGTATTACAGTTGGACTTTCCAAAAGCGCTCAGTCTCCAATTGCAGGTCTTCCAGATTGGTCGGCAGGGTTTCCGGATATGTCAGATCGGGCGGATAGGCCCGGATAGCCGGGATGGAGATATTAAATCTGTCAATGACGTCTTTTTCAATGGGGCGGCGATTGACCAATATACGATCAATCGCAAAACCGTTCTTTTCATCGGCGCGGAAAAAGCACTCCATGTTTTCAAGGCGGTATTCACCAAACGCATCAATATGGCTGTACCAAATACGAATGGATTCCCCAAAATTACGGACTTGGCTGAGGCGGATGGAATTGGGGTAGCGCACATATAGTTCGACAAATGTTTTGCAGGCGGCAAAGGTCATGCCACCTTTGAACGGGGCGAAAAGATAAAAGCTTGCCCAGCTCGCGAGTATGATAAGCGTGCCATAGGCCGCAAATTTGATGCGCCGTTTGCGTTGCTGCTCTTTACGGGCATCAATACGGCTGAAAAATTCTTCATCGATTTTTTCGGGATCATCACTCATAACAGTGATTATTTCATAACAACGTTAGCAAGTCATTATCGATTGTGATCGGGGGTGAAGTCTAATTCATCCAGAAGCTGTTTCACAGGTTCGGGTGTTTGAATTTGGCGCAAATCTGGTAACTCTTCCTGTTTGGCGCATGTCGAGAGCGCAAAAAGCCCGACGATTGCTCCTGTGGCGAGGATGGGGCCATCCCATTTATTTTTAGGTTTTTGTGACACGATTACCTTCCTTAGCGCAATATTATGTCGGACACGCTAACAAGGCAGAATCTTTATGTCAATATGTGAGAGCTATCATATAGCTATTATGAGTGACAAGAGTATGAGCAGTATTTTTATGGCGTTGGGGTAGTTGCTGCGGAAACTGCATTTAATGTCTCTGCTGCGCCTGTAAATGCTGTGAATAGGGGAGGCGCTACAATTGCCACTACTGTTCCAAATATCGCTAAGCCTGCGATAGTTGTAAGAATACCTCTATAACTTTTCATGCCTGTTCTCCCAAAAATTATATGATGGAAAGAAAGGTAGCATAGCTATTTTATTATGTAAAGTTTATTGTTTATGCTCTTTGTTATGTGAGATGTGTAACGCGTTTCGGTTCTTCGTTGGATTGTTCTTCCTTGCTGGCTTCGATGAGCTCATCAACAATTTCTTGTGTGATAACACTAATCATCGCCTGGCGGGAATCGCCCCCTTCCGAGCGGGAGAGGACACGGCGCCTGATTTCGGCTCTGGCGCTACCGCCGGGGAATTCCTTGGCGAGCATTTGACGTGCGCGGCTTGCGCCTAATTTCGCGTAAAGGCGATTACGGATTGTCACATCCTCGACCGTGGTGGCGAGCGCCCATAATTCAATCGGCCCTAATGTATTATAGAGATGCTGTTCATAACGGCCTTCATTGGTTCCAAGCACCAGAAGGAAGGGCGCTCCCGTTGCCTTTGGGCCGGTGAGCTGGTTGCGGATAATTTTGCGTGCGGTTTGGCTGAGGCCAAAACGGTCTTGCACATTCTCGACGGCTTTATCGGAAATGGCCGTGCCCAAGACCCATATGCCGGTGGCGAGGTTGACCATATCATCGTCGAAATCTTCCAAGAGCTGTGAGCTCAGCATAATTTGTACACCACGTTTGCGCCCCTCGCGGACATCACGGATAACTTGCGCACGCACAGAGGATGATTTACTGGTGCGGTGGAATTCATCATAGCAAAGACGTTTCGGGCTTTCTTCCAGATCTTGGAGTCGAAGTTCATGATATTCGCGGTATTTTTCCGGCACATATTGCAAAGATTCCTTACCCATCCACCAGCTCCGTACAAGGGCATGGCGCGCGAGCATATACATGATCGCGGTTTGACGGTCGGCAACATCATCGCCTTGCGGGGACACATCCATAAGATCGAGCGAGCATATGCGTGTATCGGCAATTTCAAACTGGGTGACCGAGGCCAAAATAGGATATTCACGGATCGTCGAGGTGATCATACGCTCAAAGGCGTTAATTACGGTCTCGGCGCTAAAGCCAACAGAGGTCTCCTCCAGAAGCGAGCGAATTTGTGGGCGGCGGCTGGCTGTGATTGCATCATTTAATGTCGGTACAGCATGGCGTTGTGCGATATTGGCGATTTTATATTCACCAATTTCAAACATCTTATCGACAATATCCCACCAATATGGATCGGCGGGCAGGTGGATATTATGCTTTTGGATGGCTTCATCGACTTCGGCTTCCAGACGCGGAAGATAGGGGCGCGCTTCGGCATTGGATTGTTTATCATCACGCCATCGGAACATTTCATCAACAACGAAACCGGCGAGCTGTTGGATCCCATCATAAGGCTTGTCCTGACCCGGCGGAGTACAAAGCAGCGTGATGAGCTCTACGAGATAACTACGCTCATCGGGCAGGGGATAGCGGCAGCCAAGCTGCGTATCAAAAGGGTTGATCGCATATTGATGCGACATTTGCAGGCGGTAATAGGCCGCTTCGTGCTGGCGATTAAGTGGTAAGGATTCTTTGATCAGGCTAATCAAGCCTGCCGATGAGGGGCCAATATCAATAATGGCGATAAAAGGTAGCTTGCTAAGACCCGGGCTGAGGATCGTGCCGAGATTTGTTGTATTCATCATTACCGACTTACCGGCGCCCGGCTGGGCGAAGACAAGATCAAACCAGGTCGTGGTCAGCGCTGTTCCTGTCTGATACGGCCAGAGCTTTCCATCCGGCGTTCGAAACAGCATGGATCCTTTATCAAACGGGCTGGATGGGCGTTGCCATGGAATAAGTTTCAAAATTTCCATCAGCGGAGCCACGGCCGTGGGCGCGGTGCCGCCGCAATGAATCCCCATCGCGGATGACATGACGCATTCAAGCGGGTCGCCGGAATGATCACTGACTTGGCAATAACCCCAGCTTTCAACCGCCTGGGTCAGAATAGAGAGTTGATCGAGGATTTTATCGCGCTCACCGACTTTGCACCATGTAGCAAAAGACATGCGGAATTTAACCACAGGTTCGCTGCGGGACATTTTTTCCAAGCCTTCAAGCGAGAATTTAATTTGCTTGTTAAAGGCATTGGTTGGCCCCAGCATTGTGGCCAAGAAGGCGCGGAACTGGGTCGCGGATGCGCCGCCGCCTTCGATCAGGAACGAGATGCGGAATGGCAGATCAGCCTCCACCATGCGGCTGAGGAGGACAGCAAAGCTTGTCGGCTCCATCGGGGCAAGGGTTAAATCGGCCCCTGCCCATAAATGATCTCCAATGCGCACAACATTTTTGCTGAGCACTTTGGCATCGGCATTACTAATTTGCTCGGCAAGATTGGGCCAAAGCAGATCAGACATATCAATTTTACTCGACGGGGCACGCGGCGGAACAGTATCGCCCGGCAGGCAGGCGCGCCAGTCATCATTGGCTCTGTTCGGGAACATATTACCGCGGACATGCGCCAGCGCTTGGTGCACCTCTAGAAGATCGGCACTGATTTTCAGCTCGTCTAAAGCCGATAAGATCGCCGAGACATAGCTCTTATGGCGTGTGCGCAACGCTTCCATTCCGGCCAGTGCATATTGCGCATCAGCGGCATTAAACCAGTTTTTGACTTTCTCCTTGGCCTCTTTGCCGGATCGCTCAGCTTCGTTTTTCGTCAGGATGCTGGGGCGAGTCCAGAGTACAAAATACATTTCTTCATGGCTGAGGAAACGCTCCAGATTTTTGGTGCGCTCATCAAAGAGATCTTCCATATCAAGACCGGCAGCGCGCGATGTATTGCGGCACGGGCGGATTTGTTTATCCAACTCTTCGGATATACGGCCCGGATCACGCGAGAAGAAGACCTGCATGGCATGGCCGCGTTTATCAAAGCGGGAGCCGATTTTAAGAGTGGAGGCATTGACGAGTTGCTCGTATTCCTCATCGCCAATGACTTGGCGGCTACCATCAATTTTTATGTAGGAGATTAGCGAGCCATCCGAGCTGACAAGCGTGGTTTCATTATCCGATGTCTCCAACTGGATGAAGGAGGAAACGGATTGGCGGAAGGCCTTTTGAAACGGCGCTATGAGTCGGCTTAAATAGTCCATGGATTCACTAATATAGTTTTTCGCATTTTCGATTATAACGGAGTTTGTGCATACATGCCTAGGGGGCGAAGGGCATGCAGCCGTGTTTTATACGGCTTTTTTCTCGGTCAATTCACTGTAAATCGAGAACCAGGTCGGGGGTGTTTTCCCGCCAAAAGGCCCGTTTTTCGAGCGCCAATAGGCCAAAATCTGCGGGAATTGGTTAAATTCAAGATCAGCTTCTTTAATAATACGCCGATCAAGGGGGAAGAGGCGCACCCCTTCAAGCTTTTTATTGCGATAGTAATAATGTTTTTCGCCCAAATAATCACGCATGATTGTGGCAAGAATATAAGGATCATCGGTTGTGAGGCGATTTTTTACTTCTTCGCGGCGTTCCATCAATACATCCAGAACCTTGCGTGCCGAATCCGACATTGGCCCTTGGGAGATGCGGGCAACGTAAATCGCGCGCGCGATATGATGCAGGCGGTATTGCTCTATCTCCGGCAGCCATATAAGTACGCCAGAACGCATTTCCCCGACTTGTTCCAGATTGTGGCATTGATGACAAAAAATACATGCGGTGGCGAGGTTTTTCTCCCGCTCATCTTCTTGGTTTGAATTGAGGAAGACAACTTCTTGGTATTTTTGAGAGTGAAAGCCGCAGAATTGGCACGTGTGATTATCACGTTCCAGAATTTTATCTTTAAGCTCTTTTGGGATTTTATGCAGCGTATCTTTACGCTTCTTTTCTTTTGCGGTCAGCTTGTTTTTGTCTTTGACCGCAGACGTCGAAGCGGGGCCAGATGTACCGGCCCCGCTCGCTTTATGTTTTATGGCCTTGGCCTTGCCAATTGGTCTGGCAATACCAAGGGTTAATGGTTTTAGGTTCATTTATTCCACGTTAAATGTAGCCGCTTTAAGTTTCGCAGCTTCAACAGTTTCACCATCACCAATTGTTGTAGACATAGCCTCGAAGATGATCGGAAGTGCGAATAAAGCACCACCAGCGGCCAAGCGCATAGCACCTTCTTTCATTGGTGTTTGTGATGGGTTTTCAACATGGTCCTTGATTTTCATCACACCAAGAACACCAAGCAAAATACCGAGAAGGTATGAGATTGATGTTAAAAGACCCGGAAAGTCTGCGATAGAATCGTTGATGTTACGTGCGATCGAGCTGAAGTTGTTGCCCGCAGTTTCGCCGCCACCTTCTTGTGCCATCGCTGTTCCTGAAAATGCGAACATGCCCATCGTCATGCTCACCCCTAATTTGTAATATAATTTAGAAAACATGATTGCTACCTCCTATATCTGTTTTCGATTTGCTCAACTACCCAGCTAATAGTGTACCTCTTAACTGAATATAATTCCAGCCACACCGAGACTTCCTTGAAGCGCATTGAGTAATGGCCCCAAATTCATGGCCAACGCGCCTCCTATTAAATGCGTTGAGCCAGCCATCAGCGATGCTTGCTGATTTCCTTCCGCGTAATCCCTGATAATAAAGATTCCACGAAGAAGAGAGATTAATCCGACAAGGATCATAATTTTAAGAACAGAATTGATCACCGCATAGATGGCTGTTGTGTCTTCAATGCCATCGGTATAGAGCAATTCTGCATGTGTTCTGGTTTTTGTTTCGCCAAAGAGCGTGCCTGAGAAAGCGCGGATAAAGGCGTTAAATGAAATCAGCGCACCGCCTGTGATAAAGGTCATGATGGTCCCGAAGCCAAGCGGGCCTTTTGCACCTTCTTGCGCGCTTTTTACCACGCGGCTGATGGCGACCATAATCAGAATCATACCGGCAATGAACGCAAAGGCATTCAAGGCAACTTGCAATGGGCCAAAAATACCGCTTGTCAGACAATTCAGTGCGGCATCAATACTGCCGGCCTGACAGCCCTCATCGCCCGAGAAATTGGTGCCGAGTAAGTTATCGACAAATCCTGTCACCATACCCATAATGCCACCGCCATCGGCACTGCCTGTGCTGCCCTCGTTAAAGCCTGTATTGGTTGATGTGGCCGATAATGTCGTCAGGGTGCCCGGCGTCACCGTTGTGCGCGCTGTTTCGACCAGATATGGCAGCGCAAAGAAGCCACCCGCCGCCAGAAGGCGTGTAATCGGCTCAGAAATACTGATTTGTTGGGGGTTTTGTACGTGATCTTTAATTTTCACAAGACCCCAATAACCAAAGACCAGACCAATCATATAGGCCAATGTGGACAGGAATGATGGCAGGGCATTGGTCATGCTGACCATCTGACAAATCACCGTATTCAGCCCGTCATTTGGCCCGAGCGCATCCGCCCAGCCATTCAGGCGCCCCGCAACGCCTTCCATACCGAGCCAATCATCGGCAATCTGCGCGCCGCGACCCAGAACGCCTGCGGCAGTTGATCCGAAACTGGTCGCTGAACAGGCAATTTCATCGGCTTCCGAGGAATACATCATATTCGATGCGGATGTTAATGAACTGAGTGTTGATAGGAAGCCGCCAATGCCGCCACCTGCGCTCATACCATCTTCCCCTGCAATAGCCACATTGGCGGCCTGATAAATCGTAGGAAGCGCAAACATGGCCCCACCGACAACAAGACGGACAATACCCTCTTTGAGGGGGTTTTGATCCGGGTTTTCCATGTGTTCTTTGAGTTTGAACAAGCCAGCAATACCAAAGAATAAACCTGTGAGATAAGCCAGTGCACTTAATAGGCCCGGCAATTTCTTTGTCGCATCAACAAAATTGTTGAGCATAGCGTTCACGGATCCTTGTTGAAGCACGCCAAGCTGGCCCATCCATCCGGATAGGCGGCTTAGAATGCCGTGATTTAGCTCCAGATTGCCGTCTTGCCCTCCATTGATGAGCGTTTCCATGGCTTGGTAAACGATTGGAAGCGAGAATAACGCTCCGCCAATCAGGAAATAGCCCACAACATGCATTAATTTGACTTGTTGGGGGTTTTCCGAATGTTCCTTGAGTTTGAATATGCCGCGAATCCCGAGCAATAGCCCCAAAAGGTAGGCCAGTGCCGTAATCAGGCCCGGGAGCTCGGATGTGCTGGCAACAATGTTTCTGGCAATGTCATTGGCTTCTTGCGCGAAGGCCATATGCGGCGTAGCACTGATAATTACAGTACTGATCAATGCCCATAAGGCAAAACGCCATGTCGTATTAAATCTTGCTCTCATGTTATCTCTACCGCTACCCCAAACTCTTATTTTTATTATACCACACGAATGGGGGCACAAAAATGTGCTCACTATCTTTATTTTACGATGAAGAAGTTTAACAAAACATGAAAATAGATAAAAATTTATGTAAATTATAAATTTCTTCTAAGGGCTTGTTTTTGTTTATGAAATAGGAATTACCGAGTAATTCTGCCTGTTGTCCCTTGCACGATCCAAATGCCATTTTGTTGGCTAATCGACTGAATTGTGCCTATTCCGGGCAATGTACTGCCGACTTTAATGCTGGTTAAATCATTTGACCCTTGCATGGCAACAACCGCCTCACCAGGGGATGCGGCGCGTAAAACCCATTTAATGCCGGATGTTGTGGTTGGGGTTGGCACCTTTTGGACGGGTGCCGGGTTAATCGCAATAGATTGTGTGGTATAGCTTGCTTTTCTTTTTGGAATCAATGGTTTAATAATTTGCTGTGGCGCAGTTTTGCTGGCGGCCTCTTGCGTAGGTACGGGCGCATTGCTTGGTGCGGATGTGCTCGTTGTTTTGGTGGATGAGGGGGTGCGCAGCGGCACGGTGGCGGGTTGCGGGGCTGCACTGACGGCCTCTTTTACAAGTGTTTTAAGCTCATTGCTTAGGTTACTTTCCAGACGCGTGAGGGATTTTTGTATATCACCCATAGATTTCTCTATGGTGTCGAGGCGTTTATCCTGGCGGTCCGCCTGACGTTCCAGCTTGCCGGATGTAACGGCCATCTCGGTTTGTGTCTCTAATATCTTTTTATTGAGGGTTTCAATTTTGGATGAAAAATCTTCGCCGATCTTCTCAATGGCTTGATTATTCGAAGCGATATTATTTGCAATCTCAGTGTCTTGATTTTGTGGCACTTCAAAAGCGATGCCGGCTTGTTGCGTGTTATGTTCCGCTGCGGGCATGGGCGCAGGTATGGGCGCAGGCATTCGCGGCTCTTCTACAGGCATGGGCGGTGGAGGGGTCTCTTCCTCCATAATGGATGTTTCGGGTGTCTTGGGCTTGAGCGCTTCAAGGCTCGCAATATCGATATTTTCTTCAATTTCTTCGGGAACAACAACATTGCTTTCTGCCGCAGGCATGGGCGGTAAACCCACTGGGTCGTTGTTTTGGCTCGCGGGCGGATCAATGGCGAGGTCTTCATCCAGCGATGCGAGTGTTTTGGGCTCTTCAAAAATTTCTTCTTCGGCCGGCGCAATCGGGACAGGCATCGGCAAGCTTACCCCTTCATCGAGGCGATTATCGGGCAACATGTCCGGATCGGCGGTATTATTGTCACCAAAATCGAGTGCCGGCGGCGGTGTGGACGGGTCGATAATTTGTGCGCTTTGATTGGAATCACCGCCTGATAAGAGCGTCCAACCAATCGCGCCTGCAAATAAGACGGCCACACCAATAATGGCTTTGTTCAACATGGATCCTGTTGATGATTTGGCTGGTTTGGGTTTTTGCGCCGTGATTTTATCTTTTGTGCTTTCTAGTGGTTCGGAGGCATCGAAGTCCTCTTCATCATCAAAATCCGTTCCGAATTCATCATCGGCATCATCGAAATCGCCATCCAGATCGTCCAATTCGCCCAGCTCATCGTCCAGATCAGGATCGAAATCATCCTCATCATCAAAGTCAAAGTCGAAATCGTCTTCGTTATCTTTATTATCGCTCATTGTGATCTGCTTTATGCCTAAAAAAATTTATGAAGTTGTTTTACTCTATTCTTCATTCTCATTCAATGAGACATCTTCAAGCACCGGCTGCATGAATAAAATACCAAGCGGCGTACCGGAAGAAATTCTGATCATAACCCGAATGTTGGAGGCCTCTTCATCCAGGATTTCACGAATTTCCGCCCCTGCTTCCGCCACACCGGCCGAGACCTCTTGGTCATTGCTTGCATCGCTTTCTGATTCTGTAACGGTTTCACCGCTAACGGTAATCGTCGTGCGGCCTGATTCGGCAACGGCATTGGCCATGCCCTCAATAAAGGCAGCGGCAGCGGGAAGAACAATACGCTGCAGATAACGGTGGTTTACCTCTGTGGCCAAGCCCGGCAGTGTTGTATCAGGGTCAAGAGCAACCGCATCAGTTGATTGTGATACGCCATCAATAACAATGGTATTGAAATTCAAAGTCAGCAATTCATTTTGCTCTTGGAAAGATCCAAGAAGACGCGCCCCCATCAAGGGGCCGGACATAATTTCTGCCAATATCGGGCCGGGTGCATCGGTATTGGCCTCGGTCAGAAGCTGGGCATAGACAATCTCGGCAGCCGGAACAATCACTTCTTGGCCTTGAGCGGCGCTTGTCTGACGCTCAACTTCCTGTGCTTCGACAAGCTCGAGCGCGCGTTGGGCTTCTCTTTGTTGTAAATCCGTCCATGCGCTTGGGCTTGTCATTCCAACATAGTTCACATTGGCACGCGCATCATCTTGCTGGATATTTGTTTCCAAAATCCCTTTCATCTGATCGGAAAAGGCTTTGGCCAATCGTTCTATAGCCGCGGCGCGCTCTGCATCAATTTGTGCCTGTTGCTCGGCCAATAATGCAGGGTCAATGCCTTGCTGATTGTTGAGGTCCGCAAAATTTTGTCCATTTTGGCCGTTCTGGGCATTATTGCCCGCGTTTTGCCCCGGCAATCCATTGGCCAGCGGATCTCCGCCAAGCCCTGCCTGCCTGTCTCTTTCGCGTGCCAGTGCATCCCTCTGCGCAGCCAGCGCATCTTCCAGCTCTTGTCTTTGGCGGGCAAGCTCGGCTTCTAGGGCGGCCAGGCTATTTGGATCATTGGCCAGCGCATCTCTTGCGCCAAGTGCATTCCGCATCGCTTCTTGCAGGGCACGAATTTGTGCCAAAAGATCATCAAGCTCTTCGGGGCTGAGTACGCCGCTATCCTCTAAGGCTCCCTGAAGTTGACGCATCAATTCAGCCAATTGTTCCGGCGTTAATGTGCGGCCATCGGCAAGATCACCCAGCAAACGGTTGAGCAGCTCTTGCATTTCGGGGCTAAGCGCTCCGGCATTGCGCAACGCCTCTTGGAGTTGGCGCAACAACTCGGCCATTTCTTGCGGGCTGAGCGCTCCGGCGCCATTGGCCAGTTGATCCATAAGGCTTTCAAGTAAATCCTGCATGGCCGGATGGAGCGCACCCCTGCCAGCCATTGCATCTTGCAGCTGCTTGAGGAGCTCGGCCATCTCTGGGTTGAGAAGCCCGCCATTGGCCATCGCGTCTTGGAGCTGGCGCATCAGTTCGGCCAGTTGTTGCGGGCTCAGGCCGCTTCCATTGGCCAGTGCATCTTGCAGCTGGCGTAACAGCTCTTGCATCACAGGGTCATTCGCAAGCCCGCTCTGGTTGGCCATTTCTTGGAGCTGACGGAGCAACTCTTGAAGCGCCTCGGGGCTTAATCCCCGACCACTTGCCAATTGATCCATGAGGTTTTTCAACAGCTCTTGCATTTCGGGGCCCATTGAGCCGCCTTCTGCCATCGCGTCTTGGAG
>CAZTBB010000020.1:0-28626 GCA_964611755.1 uncultured Pseudobdellovibrionaceae bacterium | reverse complement strand
AGTAGTTTTTCTTCTAGCTATCAATACGCTCTTGCAAGGTCGGTGTCCGGCGTTTGCGCGTAATTTCAAACAATCCCAAGTTGGTTAAGCCGTGCAGTTGTACGGTGCATGGGTCGTGCTGGATGGCCTCTTCCAGAGCTTGTGTCAGCTTGGTTTTATCGGCTTTGGATTTCATGTTTAGAAAATCAACGACAACAATACCGCCAATATTGCGCAGACGAATTTGGCGGGTCACTTCACGGGCTGCTTCAATGTTAACGGAGAGGTTTGAGCCCTTGTCGCCGCCGCGGTTAACATCTACGGCGGTCAGGGCACTGGTTTCTTGAATAATTATGTTACCGCCGCTTTCAAGAAGGGTGTAACTTTGAGAAAGGTCCTCAATCTGCCCCATAATGTCTCGATATTCGAACAGGGCGAGATCTTGATCTGCGTTTTCCATTTCTATCGGCTCAATTTTGGGCACAAGGTCCGGCGCAAAGAGAGAACACCATTCTTCGGCCATTTCGTAATGATCCATCGTGACAACTTCGATACGGTCAATTTGATGTGTGGCTTGGTCGCTGAGTGTTCGTTGGATAGAATCGGGGCCCAGTGCAATGAGTTGGGGGCTGTTGCCCTGCATAAATCCATCAATTTGTACCCATGCGGCTTGCAGGATTTGCCCCTCACTGAGCAAGATGTCTGTTTGGGTGTTTGCCGCCGCAGCGCGCAGAATAAAGCCTTGCATATCCTCAATTTGATCCATCATGGCCCCAAGCTGTTCGCGCATAGCCTTATCACGAATACGCATGGATAGACGGTTTTGTTTCATAGAAGGGCAGTAAATCATATAGCGCCCCGGCAAAGTGATATCCATGCTCATTTGTGGCATTTTATGTTCCGGCATAGCGTGAAGATCGGTGTCCTTCGGCAGGTAGGCTGTTTTAGCCTGCACGGCAACCATTTGACCTGGTTTAAGGGTTTTCCCAATTGGCTCGGCACCGCCTTTTTGAACGCTGCCATCCTTGTTTTCAATTCTGACATCATGGTTGTAGAGAATGCCGGAATTATCGCCATCCAGATCAAGATATGCGGCATCAAGGGCTGCATTAATTGACTTTATTTTTGCCCAGTAGATAGAGCCCCAGCGTACCTCTTCGTAGATCGGGTCAATTTCCAGCCCCTCAAGCCGACCATTTTTAAGGCTTGCAACCCAGAGGCTCCCGCCCAGCTCTTCGATAAGAATATCCATTTACGATCCCTGTTGTTCTTATTCCGGGGCGTAAAACCCGGAACTTTGTAATAATTGCATTGTATCATAAAGTGATAAACCAACCACATTGGAATAAGAGCCTGAAATTGTTTTAATAAAGGCGCTGGCAAATCCCTGTATGGCATAGCCTCCCGCTTTGCCTGTCCACTCTTCGCTTTCAATGTAGTGTGCAATTTCCTGCGGTGTTAATTTTTTTAGCTGAACCATTGTCGTGACAAGACGCGATTTTGTGCTGCCATCGGGGCAATGCAGTGCAATCCCACCATAAACGCGGTGGCGACGCCCGGATAGAAGCTCCAGGCATTTCAGCGCTTCGTCCCGTGTCTCCGTTTTGGGTAATATCCTGCGCCCGCAGGCAACAACCGTATCTGCCGCAAGGGTATAGGATTGGGGATGATTGTTTTTTACGGCTTCCGCTTTTTCTAATGCCAGCCTGAGCGCCAAATTTTTGGGCAGCTCGCCCGCATGTTCTGACTCATCTATATCGGCCGGGACAATAGCGCCGGGAGTAACGTTTATTTGCTTGAGCAGGTCAAGCCGCCTGGGGGAGGCCGATGCCAGAATAAGGTCTTTATGCGGCTTATTTTTCACGGAAAATGATGCGGCCTTTGGTCAGGTCGTAAGGTGTCATTTCAACAACGACAGTGTCATTTTGCAGGACACGGATGCGGTTTTTGCGCATTTTACCGGCTGTGTGTGCCAGAATTTCATGGTCGTTTTCAAGCTTGACCCGGAACATCGCATTCGGGAGAACTTCCGTAACAACGCCCTTAAATTCCATCAAATCTTCTTTTGCCATGTTTTGTTTCCGTTTGTGTTTGTTTTTATAAAAATATGAATTTTCAAACTTTTACAGCAAAGCCAGTATAGCATGCAAGGGGCAATGCGGCAATTTGCTGTCTTTTCCCATTTTGGGGAGTATTAGCGCCATTTCATGGCTTTGCTATCTTGAAGGACGCAAATCAGCGTGAAGAGCCTGCGCGCCGTATCCAGATCCATTGAAATTTTGCTCTCGAGGCGCTCCATCAGCAAGGATGCCCCCTCATTGTGTAGGCCGCGGCGGCCCATATCGATTGCTTCAATACGGGAAGGTTTACCATCTCTCATCGCTTCATCATAGCTGTGAAGGATAAGGAAGTAGTCCTGAAGTAATCTTTTATATGGTTTGAGGGAGAGCACAAGCATCGGCAACTGCTCTTTTTTTGCATTGGTGATCTCAAAAACAAGGCGGTTTTCCTGTATGGACAGGCTAAGAGAATAGGGGCCATGTGCATCATTTTGGGGCGAGAAGAAGCTCTGCTCTGTAAGGGCTTTCAATGCGTTTCTGATGTCATTCTCGATGATGGATGAAATACTGCTCGGCTGGCTTGAGAGCTCAATCATCTTGATTTCAATTTCATCAATAGTTTCAGAAGAAGAGGGCATGGCTCGCGTGTTCCTATGCAGCGTTTTCAAATTTCTTTATCCAGCCTTGCATAGGAGCGTTGCGTGTTTTGAGGCTGGAGCGATTAACAATAAAATAAGACGACACGTCAAGTATCGATTCTGTTTCCACCAGTTTGTTGGCTTTTAATGTGCTGCCGGTTGATACCAGATCGACGATGCGACGACACAAGCCAAGGGCAGGAGCAATCTCCATCGCGCCATTCAGCTTGATGCACTCGGCTTGAATCCCTTGCTTCTCGTAATATGCTTTTGTCAGGTTCGGGTATTTGGTCGCAATGCGCACATGGCTTTGCTGTTCTTCCTTGAGGTTTTGAATTTCATGTTCAGGCACTGCAATGGAGAGACGGCAATGTCCTATCTTCATATCAAGCGGTGCATATATCTCTGTGTATTGAAATTCATGCAAAACATCCGTGCCGACAATGCCCATATCGGCCGCACCATGGGCAACAAAGGTCGCGACATCAAAGGCACGCACGCGAATGATATCCAAGTCAGGATGATTGGTTTCAAACTGTAATTTGCGCGATGATTTCTCAAAGAAATCTTGCTCGGGCTCAATTCCGCATTTGCTTAAAATAGGAAGCAGCTCGTCAAGAATGCGGCCTTTGGGGATGGCCAGAATGATTTTATTTGGTTCTGCACTCATAAGAATGAAGTACCCTTATTTTTGCATTGCGGCAAGTCTTAATCCGGCTCGGGAGCGTCCATGTCCAAATATGGCTCACGGATCTTATACATACGATGGGCAATCTGCGCCAGCTCGGCCAGAGTTTCATAATGCAGGCGCTGCATTTTTTGATTGGGCAGATCCATGCCGCGGGCATTTTTGATCAAATCAAGAGCGTCTTCCAAATCATTATCAAAGAACACATCATCAGATGGATCGCGGGAGAGCTTGTCTATGTGGTAGTGCGCATTGACAACATCTTCTGCAGCAAAAAAGTATTTGAGCTTGTCTTGATCGCGGATAGGCAGATCATCCAGGGCCGTCATGTGCCCCTTATAGGCTTCATAATAGGATAGAAGCTTGTCTTTATGCTCAGGGAAGTAATCGTCCAGTGCTTCTTCGATATTCGGCGCCTCAAAGCTGTCGAGTAAGATCGCCATGATCATCAATTCATCCGGCACGGAGATGTCCAGATTTTTCATCACCATGAGCGGCAGTAGTGCCTCTTCCAGGGCTTTCATGCCCAGCTCCGCATGTCCCATGATGGAAGAGTCCTCAAACAGTTCAATATGAAGCAGAACCGCTTGCTGCGCTATTTTGTCATTTTTAAAGCCGAAATGCTCGACGACTTGCTCCGGGGTGATGCGCGCATTTTTACCTTGTGACACTATATAATTGGTCACGGGATAGAGCTCCTTGGTGTTCTTATCCAGTTTGTGCTCGATTTCATTCGTTAGTTTTTGAATGCTTTTCTCCAGCTCAGAAGCTTGCGGGTCAAGGAGTTTGGCCTTTTTGAAAAAGGCTTTCTTGAAATAGTTATAGACTCGATCACCTTTGGTGATATTTCCGCGCATATATTCCGGCGTGAAATCATTCAGCGCCAGCATCATGTTCATCAAATATACAAAGCGGGCATTTATTGTAACCGGATCCGCATCGGCAACTGATCTGATATACGGGTCGCGTTTTAACTGACGCAGTTCGTGCAGGAGTTGTTCAATCTCCTCAGAGGCATTGGAATAGATATCACTATTGTCAAACGCATGCTCGCCAATGGCCAGGATCGTTGATACTGCAAGCGGCATTTCTTGTTTTTTGCCGTTGTTATAGCTTGGCCAAAAACTCTCGTAATGCATTTTGGCAAGCCAGTATTCTTTAATCTTTGTGCGCAGAATGTCCCTGATTGTGAACTCATCCATTTCGGGCGGGAATAAATCTTCATGGATCATGGACAGGCCACGAATAAAACCAACATCCGGTCTAATTTGCGTTTCAAGTAAAATATCCCTTACCATTTTAGGGAGAGGGTTTTCAGCATCATCAAGGTAATACACAACATCATTGTTTGATGTGGCTTGTCCGGTCTCCGGTGCCCTTGGTGGAACGCGTCCCCTGCCTCCGCTCTGGGTGCTTTTTTGAAAAGCCTCGCGCGGCTTAAAAGGAATAACTTTTGATTTCGGTTCTTCTGACATGGTTTTTTTTCCGTAACTAATGCGGACAGTACAAACTCTGATCTAAAAATGCCAGAAAAAAATGTGTTTTATGGAATAAGACGATTAGCCGGCTTTTTTATCAATCTCTGCACCGCAGGCTCTGAGCTTATCAACGATATTCTCATAGCCGCGCTCGAGATGATAAATGCGGTTAATTGTGGTTTCCCCTTCGGCCACCAGACCCGCCAAGACAAGTGCAACGGAGGCGCGCAGATCAGTGGCCATAACTTCGGCACCTTTGAGCGTTTCAACACCGCGGATAATCGCGGAATTGCCCTGAACCGTAATATTCGCGCCCATGCGGTTCAACTCGGGGACATGCATAAAACGATTTTCAAAAATGGTTTCTGTGATCATGCCGGCACCATCACAGAGCGTAAGCATCGCCATGAACTGCGCCTGCAGATCAGTTGGGAAGCCCGGGTGAGGCTCGGTCATGATGTCAATCCCTTTTGGGCGATGGCCATTGCGCTTGGCGATCACATCATCACCATCTTGTCTGATATCAACGCCTGCTTCTGTCAGTGGCCCCATCAAAGAGCCAAGATGTTCGATAGATGTATGTTTAAGGCGTAACTCACCGCCGGTTAAGCCAACAGCGATCATATATGTGCCTGTCTCAATACGATCAGCTATCACATCATGCGTCGCGGACTTAAGGGCCGGAACGCCTGTGATTGTGATACGGCTGGTGCCGTGGCCTTCAATCTGTGCGCCCATCGCAATCAGGCACTCAGCGAGGTCGGAGACTTCGGGCTCGCGCGCTGTGTTGTTGAGCACGGTCGTGCCTTTGGCCAATGTCGCGGCCATCATCAAATTCTCTGTGCCGGTGTGCGAGACTTTCGGGAATGTATACGTGGCGCCTTTAAGGCCCTCAGGGGCTTTTGCCTTGATGTAACCATCTTCCAGAATGATCTCCGCGCCCATAGCGCGCAGACCCTCAATGTGGAAATCAACCGGGCGTGTTCCAATCGCACATCCCCCCGGCAGGGAGACTTCAGCCAAACCATTGCGCGCCAGAAGCGGGCCCAGCACCATAATCGATGAGCGCATTTTGCGCACAAGGTCATAAGGTGCGCGTGGGTCTTTGATTTGCCCTGCACGCATGACTGCAACGCCATCGTCGCGCATCGCTACTGTGACACCGATATGTTGAAGCAATGTGGCCATGGTTTGAATGTCGCCAAGGCTCACGGGCATATTTGTGAGTTGAAGTGGCTCTTCGGTCAGGAGCGCTGCGCACATCAATTTCAAAGCAGCATTCTTCGCACCGCGAATGGCGATCTCACCATTGAGCTGGTTTCCCCCGCGCACAACAATTTTCTCAAGGCCGGAGGATTTAATCTCTGGCTTTACCAATAGATCAGAGGCAGCGCTCTCTTTAGAGTCGGGGGAGGGTAACTCCACGCTGTCCCATGTATTTTCCTTGACGGTCTGCATAACTTACCTCACAGGGGCTTGACCCTTTAAAAAATAAAAACTGCGCCAAACCTTCATTGGCATAGACACGTGCCGGTAGCGGCGTAGTATTTGAAATCTCTAATGTGACATGGCCTTCCCAGCCGGGCTCGAGCGGTGTGACATTCACAATCAGGCCACAGCGCGCATAGGTGCTCTTGCCCAAGCATACCACAAGAACGTCTTTTGGAATGCGGAAATATTCAACCGTATGGGTGAGCACAAAGCTATTTGGGGGTATAACACAGATATCAGTTTTTCGATCAACAAAGCTCTGATCGGAAAATGCCTTTGGGTCAACGAGTGCGTTGTCAACATTGGTGAAGATTTTAAAATCATCACTGCAGCGCGCATCATACCCATAAGAGGACAGGCCATAAGAAATGCATCCATCACGTGTTTGTTTCTCTACGAATGGCTCGATCATGCCCTCTTGTTCGGCAAGTCTGCGGATCTCGTGATCGGGCAAGATACCCGGCAATGTCGCAATATCTTGATTGGCTTTGGATGATTCTTTTAGAACTTGCATGCAATTACTCTTACTTGTCTTTATCACTCTTGGTGTCTTCGGGCTTGCTTTTTGCAGTTTTCTGCGGGGCTTTTCTCTTTTTCAGATTGTCTCGCAGCGCCTGAGCCCTCTTATCACTTCTAATTTTGCTCTTTTCACTTTGCATCGTGCAAACTCTTTGTGGTGAAACTATGCACACCTTGTGGAAAAATATTGTTCTCTTCTGTGAATGAACTAAATTGTCTAGACCTTTCCCATAAGTTTTTCAAGTAAGAATTTAGCGAGAAGGGGAAATGGTGCTGCGTGGTTGACAAAACGAAAATTTTTCTCCGCCTAAGTCATTGTTTTTAAATAAAATATTAGGTCAAAAAATTTGCAGTTTTTTCATTTTTGCCCTTTTGCAGCAATCTTGATGAAAGTCATCTTACCGGATTACAATCTCTTGTCTACATCAAAAACCAAGTAAATCAGCCAATTCTTGGAGAAAAGTTTTGAAGTTTTTAAATGCCCCTGCAAAGGAGACAAACTGAAACTTTTTCTCTATAGTCTGATAAGCTTAAAATGGACAACTTTTGAATTTTAGAGGAAGCAATGTTAAAGCCTAAATTACTGGAAAAAGGCGATAGGGTGGCAGCCATAACATTATCATGGGGTGGGCCCGGAACATTTCCACACCGCTATGAAGCTGGTAAGAAACAGCTTCAAGAGAACTTTAATTTAGAAGTTGTTGAAACGCGGCATGCGCTAAAAGACGCCAATTGGATTTACAAAAATCCGAAAGCAAGAGCAGACGATTTAATGGAGGCGTTCGCAGATCCATCAATTAAAGCGATCATCTCTACAATTGGTGGAGATGAATCTGTTCGTATTTTGCCTTACATCGATTTGGAAACCATTGCAAAAAATCCAAAAATATTTCTTGGATATTCTGATACCACAATATCGCACTTTGCTTGCTTTAAAGCTGGGCTTACCAGTTTTTATGGTCCCAGCTTTATGGCTGGTTTTGCCGAGAATGGTGGGCTTTTTCCTTACATGGAGCAATCGATCGAGAGAACATTATTCTCCAGTAAACCCATAGGGACCATTCACAAAAATTCAGATGGCTGGACTGTTGAGCATTTAGACTGGGCAAACCCTGACTTGCAAAGCACAAAGCGTAAATTGCGTAAACCAACTGGATCTCGAATATTACAAGGAGAGGGAATCGTGCAAGGCCATCTCATAGGTGGGTGTGTAGAGGTTCTCGAAATGTTGAAAGGGACGGAATACTGGCCAACTCTGGATACTTGGAAAGGCGCTATTTTATTTCTAGAGACATCAGAAGAAGCTCCGGATGTAACATTATTTGAACGCTGGATCAGAAATTATGGTTCGCAAGAAATATTACATAATCTAAACTGTATTGTAATGGGACGACCAGGTGGCCAATTGAAAGATGAAGAGCTTTTTAAATATGATGAAGCTTTAATAAAAGTTGTACGAGATGAACTTGGATTGGTGGATCTACCTATTATGACCCAAATGGATTTTGGGCACACTGATCCCATGTTCTTAATCCCCTATGGCGTTCAGGCTGAAATAGATTGTGAATCACATAAATTTAGCATTTTAGAATCTGGTGTTTCTGCTTGATTTCGAATTACTCTAATAAGAAGTTGTATACGCGAAAAAAGTTCGCCCAGAAGCCAAGCTATAGCAAAGCATCTTGTGAACTATTAACTTTTTCAAAAATCGTAAAACTTTGAAAATACATGGTTTTAAGGGGTGTGACCTTTTGGGGCAAGGTCACACCCTCAAAGAGAAAAACGGCCATTTAGAGAAAAGTATGGGAGATATAGGGGCGATATAACGGCAGCGAAGCCTCACCCTATGACGGGCCAAACCTTACTGGCTCTGGGGCTTTGCGCTGGGCGATTAAAAAAGAGAGAATGGTTTAAAATGGGATAATGGTGCCACGAGAGAGAATTGAACTCTCGGCCTCACCCTTACCAAGGGTGCGCTCTACCACTGAGCTACCGCGGCATTTGTTTATAGAGCCGGAAATTACATTACTTTTTTGAAAATGTCACGTGCGATTTTTGGGCATTTTATGGTGTTGTCGCTGCGTGCCGGATGCACTACCTTGATACTGGAGCGAAATAATACACCAAAAGCATGGAGGTCGTTATGAGCATTCAAAAAGCGCAGCGTTATAACAGCATTGCCATTATCCTGCACTGGCTCATGGCTATTGGCTTGTTGATGATGTTCTGCAGCGGTGTTGTCATGTCCTATGTGCCCATTGAGCAAAGTCTGAAATTTAATCTCTATCAATGGCATAAGGGCGGCGGGGTATTGTTATTGCTGGCTTTCGGGGCGCGCATTATCTGGCGTTTGATATCGCAATGGAGAGGACAAATCCCGGCGTTGCCAAGTCATTTCCCAGAGGTTGAGCGCGTGATGGCCAAGCTCGGTCATTGGGGGCTATACGCGTTGATGTTCGTGCTGCCGTTATCGGGCTGGGTGATGGTGTCGGCCAGCGTGTACGGCCTGCCGACTATTGTGTTTGGATGGTTTGAATGGCCGCATATTCCGGGTATTCAGGGCAATGAACAGGTCGAGGAAATTGCCGAAGCGATGCATTTGATTTTGGCGATATCATTGGGGTTGATGATTGTGGCGCATGTGGGTGCGGTTATTAAACATGCTGTAAAGGATCATGAAAATTTGCTGCCCCGCATGTGGTGGACGCGTTAGTGTTTTTAAGGAAAAGGATTTTGGCGATGAGATTTTTTGCTCTTTTTGCGGCGCTATTTATGATGGCCCTGCCTGTGCAAACACATGCGCAGGACTATGCGGTGGATTATGCGCAAAGCACGATCGGATTTAGTGGGGTACATGCGGGAAATGATTTCGAGGGCGTGTTCGAAGAGTGGCAGGCCAGCATTGTTTTTGATGCCGATAATCTTGAGGGCAGCCGCCTAAGTGCCGGTTTCAAGCCGGCTAGCGCAAAAACCGGAAATGCGATGTATGACGGCACACTGCCGCAGGCCGATTGGTTTGATGTCCAAAATCATCAGGGCGCATCATTCGAAAGCACATCGATCCGTGCGAATGATGATGGCAGCTATCGGGTGGATGGGGATTTAACCTTGCGCGGCATTACCCGCCAAGTCAGCTTTGATTTTACGCTGAGTGATCTTGGCACGGCCCCTGTAAATGCGGTGGGCACTTTGGTGGTTGACCGGCTTGCCTTTGATATTGGCAAAAAATCAGACCCGAAAGCGGAATGGGTGAGCCAAGAGATTAAGGTCAGCATCAATATTACGGCTAACCCGCTATAATTCCAAATTTTTAGTGCACAGGCATTTTTGAAAACAAGTTCAAAACAATAACGCCTGCAATAATCAGGCTTATACCTATAATCGCAGGCAGATCCGGTATTTGCTTGAATGTTATAGCCGCAACAATAGCAACAAGTGCAATGCCTGCTCCGGCCCATATGGCATAAGCAATGCCAACGGGAATAGATTTTAAGACCAAAGTAAGCAAATAGATAGACGCGCTATAGCCCATGATAACCAAGATTGAGGGCATAAGCTTCGTAAAGTTCTCGGTTGTTTTTAGTAATGTTGTCGCTACGACTTCTATCAGAATTGCAATAGCTAAAATTACATAGGGCATAG
This sequence comes from uncultured Pseudobdellovibrionaceae bacterium, assembly GCA_964611755.1. GTDB lineage: Bacteria > Pseudomonadota > Alphaproteobacteria > Micavibrionales > Micavibrionaceae > CAZTBB01. The sequence continues at coordinate 18,131 of CAZTBB010000020.1, read as the reverse complement.
TTTTTCCTTGTCGTGGTTTTTTAATCAGAGGGGAGTGGAATAAACTCCTTATCATCGCCGGGCACTTTGGCAAAGCGGCCCTCTTTCCAATCTTTCTTGGCCTGTTCAAGGCGGTCTTTGTCAGAGGCCACAAAGTTCCAGTAAATATAGCGCGGTCCGTCCATAGTGGCCCCGCCGAGCAGCATAACGCGCACATCCTCCAAGGCGCGAATGGTGATAACATCACCCGGGCGAAGCACCATCATTTGGTGTGGATCGTATTCCGTGCCGCCAATCTCAATGCGGCCGCCCAGTGTGTAGAGCGCTCTTTCTTCTGTGGTTGATGGAATATCGATTTGCGCGCCGGCCTTCATTTGAAGGTCAACATACAGCGTATCCCACTGCGTTTTTACAGGCGACTTTAAGCCATGAAAATCGCCCAGGATTAATTTGCCTTGTACCTTGTCATTATCAAATTCCGGCAGGGTATCCCCCGGGCTATGGTGAAAGTCAGGGCTACCATGCTCGTGGTTTTTGGGCTGGGCAATCCAGCTTTGAATGCCAAAAAGGCGGGATGGGTTCTCACGAATATCCTGGCCTGTGCGCTCGGAATGGACAATGCCGGATCCGGCCGTCATCAGATTAACATCGCCGGGCTTGATGCGCATGTCATTTCCCAAAGAATCCCTGTGGTCCATTGTTCCATCAAATAGATAAGTCACTGTTGAGAGGCCAATATGCGGATGCGGTCTGACATCAACACCTTGTCCGGTCAGAAATTCACCCGGCCCCATTTGGTCCCAGAAAATAAACGGTCCAACCATGCGCTTTTTTGCAAAGGGAAGGGCGCGCCTGACCTCGAAATTTCCGATATCGCCTGTGCGCGGAATAATAACCATTTCAACCTGTTCGGGGCAATTCAGATCCATATCAGGATCACTTCCGGGCATCCAGCTCATGATTATCTCCTTTTGTAAAAAATATGTTCCCAATATAAAGCCTCGAATAAAATAATCCAGTAATCTTTGTGGGGTTTTCCTTGAAGTTGGGGCGAGAGTGCTGTAGAATTTAATCAATCGATTGAATTAATCTAAGTGTATCTTATATGCGTATGAATTTAATAAAGGCGCAGTTATTTGTATGAAGACCTATGTTTTAACATTTATGGCTAGTTTTACCCTGATGGCTTGTGCGCTCGGGCCGCATTACGAGCGCCCGCCTACAGGGCTTGAGACGTATAACTTCATGCATGTCGCGGATGGGGTGAGTGATGTATCGCTGGATCGATGGTGGGACAATATTGATGATGCCCTATTGAGCGCGTATGTCGATCAGCTCATGGAGCAAAATCTGGATTTGCTGGCTGCCGGAGAAAGGGTAGTGCAGGCCAGAAATAGAGCACGCATCGCTTCGGGGGATTATTACCCCGGTCTTGGCGTTCAGGGGTCCGGTGGCCGGAGTTTTTCGCCTGTGACATCCGTTTTTACGAACCAGAGCTCTCGTCAGTATCAAACATCCTATGCGGCTGATTTAAGTGCGTCATGGGAAATCGATTTATTTGGCCGTGTTCAAAATTCTGTGGCTTCAGCCAAGGCCGGTTATGAAGCTAGCCGATATGATCATATGGCTTTGGCGCATAGTTTGATTGCGGAGCTTTTGAATAACCGTGTGGCGATTGCCGTCTATAAAGCCCAGTTCGATCTTGCCGAGAAGATAGTCCATAACAGGCAACTGGCTTATAATCTGGTGAAAAGGCGCTATGACAAGGGTGTTGAGGGCATTGTGGTAACGGACCTTCATAAAGCGGAGCAGGCTCTAAATGCGGCTATGGTGGATGTTAGCGGGTTTGAGCAGGCTTTGTATGAGCAATTATATCGGCTTGATGTTTTGCTCGGGCAACTTCCCGGAACAACGGGCGCTTTAACCAATCCATTCCCCCTTATGGCCCAGCCCGTTGCAGTTCCTGCGTGCTTGCCGCTTGATCTTTTGGATCGCAGGCCGGATTTGCTGGCCTCTGAATTTCGTTTGATGGCTGCCAATGCGGATATCGGTGTGGCACTGGCCGATATTTACCCGAATATTACTTTGTCGGGGTTGATTGGCTTTACGGGGGCGGGCACAAGCAATTTATTTTCCTCTGATCAATTGGCCGGATCATTTCTGGGTAGTATAACAAGCCGGATTTTTGAAGGTGGTGCCCTTCGGGCCAATATCGATCTTCAGGAATCCGAAGCAAAGGAGCTCGCCTTCCAATACTCTCATGCTGTGTTGGAGGCTGTTCGCGAGGTGGAGACGGCACTTAAGGCCGATCAGGAATTGGATAAGCAAGTGCGTAATAGTCAAAAATCAGTTCAGGCGCTAAAGCAGGAAGAAAAATCAGTTCAGCGCCGCTATGATAAGGGTGTTGCGGACCTTCAAGAATTACTGGATGTGCAGCAAAGGCTCTATGTGCAAGAGCAATCTTTGTTGCAGGCACAACAAGAGAAATGGCGTGTGCGCACGGCCCTAATCCTTGCTATGGGTGGGGATTGGGCTAACGCCGATAATCAAATAATGAATCAATGTGGAGACATAAAGGATGAGTAAAACTGTTGCAGGGTTTATACAGCTGGCTGCTGTTGTTGCTTTTATTGTGCTATCGCTGATTGCATCAAAAGCATTGGAGGCCCAAAAGAAGCCACCAAGCACGAATACCGCGGCCGAGCGCGTGTTGGTTGTTGATGCTGTCCCGCTTGAAAAAACAAATTACCGTATTGAATTCGATACCACGGCTGTGATTGAGGCATATGCAGATATTGATGTCGTTCCAGAGGTGAGCGGCCGCATTGAATATGTAAGCCCTGCGTTTTATGAAGGCGGGGAGTTTAAGAAAGGCGATATTCTTTTTCAGGTGGTGAAAAAGGATTTTGAATTGGAGGTTGATCGCCTTCAAGGCCTTGTCGCTGCTGCTCAAACCACGTTGAAGTTAGAAGAGGCGCGCCGTGATTCAGCGGTGGCTGAATGGAAACAAGTGCATGGATTGAACAAAGACGTGCCGCCTTTGGTGGCTAGAGAGCCACAAGTCAAAGAGGCGCTGCTGGGCCTCATTGCTGCAGAGGCGCAATACAATAATGCAATTCTGGATTTGCAGAGAACAACATTCACATTGCCGTTCGATGGGCGTGTCCTGTCCAGTCAGATCTCGGTTGGAAGTTATGTCAGTGCCGGCCAATCTGTCGGGCAAGTCATTGATAAAGCCAGATTGGAGGTCAAGGCATCATTGCAAAAACAGGAGCTGGATTGGTTGATTACGGGGTCAATTGATGAAAATGGAGACGTTGATCCGGATGCGATCATGGTCGAGGTTGAAACGGATGGCCGGATCAAAAGATATAAGGGGTGTATCAACCGATTGGCATCCAGCTTTGATACCCGCACACGTCTGGCCAATGTGACCTTCGGTGTATGCGGAGATCTAGCGCATGTCTTGCCCGGATCATTTGCCAAAGTATTCATTAAGGGCCCCGTTATCGAGCAAGCGTATGCTGTGCCTATATCGGCCTTGCAGAAGGGAGGCTATATCTGGGGGGTTAATGGCGGTAATACGCTCTCTCACTTTAAGCCGGATATCTTACATTCCGATGATGAGCGTGTCGTTTTTAAGGCGGACGATCTCGTGTTTTCAAAGGTGATTACAAGCAAGTTGTCGGGGCCTGCGGATGGCATGGTTGTGAATGTTAGAAAATCTGATGAAACCCTGCAGGGTAAGCCATAGGTCTGATGAGGGGTTTTTAAATGAATAAAAATTATAACAGCAAGGCATCACCGGGATCGGGCCTCATTGGCTGGTTTGTGCATAATCACGTGGCAGCTAACATTCTGATGTTGCTTTTTGTGGTCGGTGGATTATTTGCCATCTCCCAGATGCGCACAGAGACATTTCCCTCTATTGATCCACGGATTATATCGGTGAGTGTTGTTTATCCTGGCGCTACGCCTTATGAGGTTGCCGATGGCATTACCAGCCGCGTCGAGGAGAGCTTGCTCGGTACGGATGGTGTGAAGCGCATTTCTTCCACCGCAACCGAAGGATACGGTGTGGTTACTGTTGAGTTAAAAGACTTCACCAATGCCGATGACGTGTATAACGACGTTGAGACCGCCGTTAACAGCTTGAGTGATTTTCCGCCCGAGGATGCGGAGCGCCCTAAAATTGTTAAGGCGCGCATTACGCCTAATGTTATGAGTTTGGCTTTGTATGGCGATGCGCCAGAAACGACCTTGAAATACTGGGCCGAAACCATTGAGGATGAATTACGCCAATTGGACGGCGTTGCCCTGACCAGTTTGAGAGGGATCAGAGATTATCAAATCTCGATTGATGTATCAGAAGAGACATTGAGGGATTATGACCTCACATTACAGGATATAGGACAGGCGGTGGCGCGTTATTCGGTTGATATTCCGGCAGGCACAATCGAAACCAATAGAGGGGATATATCACTTCGTATCCAAAACCGCAGCTATGAGGGGCCGGAATTCGAAAAAATTGTATTGCGCACGATGGATGATGGCTCGACCGTTCGTTTGGGCGATGTGGCGGATGTTGTTGACGGATTTGAGGATATCAATCTGGAGAGCCGTTTTAATGGAAAGCCGGCGGCATTTATCGATGTCAAACGAAGTGAAAGCGAGGATACGCTAGAGGTTGCCAATGCAGTCAAAAAGTATCTGACAACTGTGCAAATCCCATCCGGGTTAAGCCTGACACTCCAGCAAGACGAAACCGTGAATTTGGTGGATCGCATTAGCTTAATGATGAGAAACGCAATATTGGGCTTTATGCTGGTTTTCCTGGTGCTGCTGTTATTTCTTGATCTGAAATTGGCATTTTGGACCAGTGTTGCCATTCCGGTGTCGTTTTTGGGCGGTATGATGATCATCCATTTCTTTGGCTACAGCTTAAACATGATCTCTCTGTTTGCCTTGATTGTTGTTCTCGGGATTGTCGTGGATGATGCGATTGTTACGGGCGAGAGCATATTCAATGCCCAGAAAAAATACCCCAATGATCCGGATGCGGTCCTCAAGGGCGTTAATGATGTTCTCTCGCCTGTTATGATTGGTGTCTCGACAACCATCGCCGCTTTTGCCCCCTTGGCCATGAGTACAGGGGTTATGGGACAAATTATTAGTGTTATCCCGATTGTGGTTATTCCCATTTTGGTTGTTTCGTTGTTGGAGGCGTTTTTTATTCTGCCGGCCCATTTATCCAACCCCAAAAAATGGAGCGTGGGCATTGTCGCGCAGATCAGAGATGTGTTTAACCGCGGCCTGGAGACTTTTTCTGAAAACGTGCTCATACCCGTTGCGAGTTTTGCGATGAATTGGCGTTATGCCAGCTTGGCAGCCTTTGTCGCATTTTCAATTTTTACCGCATCACTGGTGAGTTCGGGCATGGTTCGCTTTATCTTCTTTCCGGCGATTGAGGGGAACGAGGTTGTGATTGGCCTGACGATGCCTCAAGGTACGTCGTATGATGTAACAAAGCAGACAATGATCGAGATAGAGAGAGGCGTTCTGGCCGTTCGCGAGGAGTTGGGCGATAACGGCGATAACAGTGTTTTTGAGAGCATCTCGGTCATGATTGGCCAAACAGGAGGAAGTAGTGGATCCCCTGTGAGCTCGGGGTCTGAGAATATAGCCTCCCACTTGGGAGAGGTTAAAATCCAGCTTGTACCATCTGATTTCAGGGATGTGTCTTCAATGAAAATTGAGCAAATGATCCGTGAGAAGATAAAAGATCTTCCGGGGATTGATAAGCTTGAATTCCAAAGCTCGCCCATCGGAGAAGAGGCCGATGTTGAATTGGAGTTATCGCACCCGGATGAAGCCGTTTTAAATGCGGCTGCCGATGATTTGAAAAGCAGAATTGAGGCCATAGAAGGCACAAAAGAGGTTCAAGACAGCTTCGAGCCCGGTAAGACAGAATATGTTTTCACCCTCAGCGATGAGGGCTATGCAACGGGGTTGACGCCTGCGCAGCTCGGGGAGCAATTGCGCTATGCTTTCTTTGGTTTGGAGGCGCAGCGTTTTCAGCGGGGACGATCTGAAATTATTGTATATGTGCGTTATACAAAGGCCGAGCGCGAGAGTTTGACGGCTCTTCGGAAGATGCGTGTGCGCTTGCCTGATAATACGCAAGTGCCGTTATCGAGCGTGGCCACGATCACTGAGCAGACGGGGTATTCCCAGATTAAAACGGTCGATGGACGACAGGTCGTGAGTGTTACCAGTGATGTGGATTACGATGTTGTTACACCCAATGAAGTTATAGAACTTTTATCGCGTGACATTCTGCCTGAGCTGAAGAACATCTATCCCGGCTTGAATTACAGCTTTGAAGGTGAAAGCCGTGAACAGGCCGAGGATCTGGCGAGTCTTGGGCGTAATATGCTCGTGGCCCTATTGTTAATTTATGTCCTGTTGGGTGCGCAGCTCCGCAGCTATGTTCAACCTTTGGTCATCATGGCGGCCATTCCCTTCGGTGTTGTTGGGGCAATTTGGGGGCATATTTTTATCGGGCAAGACCTGACCTTTATCTCCCTGTTTGGTGTTGTGGCTCTGGCCGGTGTGGTCGTCAATGGCAGTGTTGTGCTGGTTGATTACCTCAATAAACAACATGCGGATGGCGCCCATATTCAAGAGGCAGCTTTGAAGGCGATTATTAGGCGTTTCCGTCCTATTTTCCTGACAACGCTGACAACCAGCTTGGGGCTGTTGCCAATATTGATGGAAACCAGCATGCAGGCAAAATTCTTGATCCCCATGGTGATCTCACTTGCGGCCGGTATTTTGTTTGCCACAGTGATCATTCTATTCTTGCTGCCATGTCTTGTTCTTGTGGTTCAGGATATAAAAGATTTGCCACAAAGGGCCCTGCATATATTGCATAAGGAGCGCGCATCGCCTTCGGGAGGTGGAGAATGACGCAAGCCGGTAAACATAGTAAGAAACGCGGCGACAATACGCGGGAGGACTTATTGCATGCCGGGTTGTTGTTATTTGGTGAGTATGGCTTAAACGGGGTGAGCACCCGCATGCTGGCGGCAGAGGCAAAGGCCAATATTGCATCTATACCCTATCATTTCGGTGGCAAGGAGGGGTTGTATAAAGCCGTTGTACAACACATTGCCGATCAAATCGGTATCATGACGCAGCCTGTTATGCAGTCCATCAATCAGGAAATCGAAACCAGTGGAGCAGATCTAAGTCCGGAGCGAGCCAGGGCTTTGTGTGTGATGGCTAAAAGTAAGATGGCGGAGTTATTCATTGGAATGGATCACGCCAGCGCATGGTCTAAAATCATTATGCGTGAGCAAGCCAACCCGACCGATGCATTTGATATTCTCTATGAATCAGAAATGAAGACGTTGCAACAAACATCTGAATATCTGGTTGCGGCCGCCCTTGAGATCAGCCCTCAAAGCCATGATGCTAAGATAATCAGTCATGCAATATGGGGGCAGGTTTTGGTGTTTATTACAAGCCGCGAGAGTCTTTTGAGAACCTTGAAGGTGACATCTTTGGGGGCACAGCATCGCAAAAAAATCCAGAATATTATTGAGCAGCTTGTCAATTCCTGTCTCAAGCCATAGAGATATTTTTGTGGCTATCACTTGAGATCCTCTCGGATGCCATTGACTCATGGAAACCGCTCTGTCTATTGTCACAGCATGAATGAATTAAAGGCTTTTATCATGAAGAATATTAAATTAGTGGTCGCGGGGGCATTGGCCGTCGTTATGCTCGCAAGTGGTGCTTTCTTTTACTCCGGCAATGTGAATGGGCAAGAAGGCGGAAAAGATAAGGTTGAAGCCTGGCAAATGCGGTGTAATGCCGATGAGCAGGGTAATGCGATTGAGAGCGAATGCGAAATTGTTCAACAGCTTATTGCCCAAGAAACAGGCCGGCGTTTTCTTGAGTTCGTGATTGGGTTTAAAGACAGCAATACGACAGCAAATGGTGTTGTGATTCTTCCGTTGGGTATTTTGTTGGAGCCCGGTGTGAATATGGTTATTGATGATAATCAGCCGCTTAAATTTAAGGTGAGATATTGTGATGCAACGGGCTGTTATTCGGTCATTTCTCTTCCTGAATCTGTTTTGAATATGATGCGTAAAGGCAAGGAAGCTTATATTATCATGCGGGCAAGAAATAACCAGCAGGTCAGGGTGGCCGTATCCCTGGATGGTTTCAGTAAAGCATTGAATAAAATCCAAAAATAAGCTTTTTCCTGGCCATAGGCATGGGAATATTTTGCCTTGCTGATACGTGCCCAACATAGAGATTTTTTTAAGTATTTTTAGTGTTCTTGTGACATAATCGTATAGTGGTACGAATAAGTCACACGACTTGGATCTTTGGTACGGTTTTTGCAATGTTTGATTTAATGAAGGGCCTATTTTCTTCCAAAGGGAAAAAAACGCCCCCTAAAGCTAATAAAACGAACAAAAAAGAAGGGGTTTCGGCTGAAAACTCGCTAAAAGCGGGCGCAAAAACGGATGCGTATGATGATTTACAATCAGCTGATGTTAAAAAGCGCCTGAATTTAGCCAAAGACACCGAAACGCGTAAAGAAATATTGTATTATCTCGCCGAACAAGATCCTGACCCCCGCGTAAGGCAGGCCGTGATTGAAAACGCATCTATGCCGGTTCAGGCGGCCGAGGTGCTTGTCACTGACCCTGATAAGGATGTGCGCTTGTCTCTGGCTCAACGTCTTATGGGGTTATTGCCTGATCTCTCTCAAGACAAGCATAGCCAGCTTTATGCATATGCCGTGCAGGCCTTGGGCACGCTTGCTCTTGATGAGGTTTTGAAAATCCGCGTGGCCCTATCGGCAACGTTGAAGGATCATGCCCACACACCGCCAAAGGTGGCCTCTCAATTGGCACGCGATGTAGAGAGAGAAGTCTCGGAGCCGGTTTTGCGTTTTTGTGCGGCCTTATCCGATGAGGATTTGTTGGATATTCTTAGAACACACCCGGAAGGCTGGGCGGTTGAAGCTATTGCCGAGCGTCCGGAGGTGAGTGAAAAAATTTCCCATGCGGTTATTGAATCAGATCATATGCCGGGGGGAACATCACTTTTGAAAAATGAGGGCGCACTCATATCTGTTGATACGCTCCATACGATTGTAGAAAAGGCCAAAACCTATCCTGAATGGCATAAACCAATTGCATCACGTGCGCAGCTTCCCTCGGAAATTGCAAAATCATTGGCGGAGTTTGTCGACGCATCGGTGCGGGATATTCTTATGAACCGCGGTGATTTCGATGAGGAATTGACAGAGGAGATTGCCTCTGTATTTCGTCGCCGTGTAGATTTTGCTTCGGAAGAGGATGATACATCCCTTGAAACGGTTGAAGAGAGGCTATCTAAAGCCATTAAGGAAAACCGTTTGAATGAGGAAACAATATCAGATGCTGTGGCCATGCGTGATCGTGTTTTTGTGTATGGTGCTATTGCCCATTTGGCCAAAACCGATATTGAGACCATTAAGAAGATATTCGAGCTTAAGGCGCCGAAATCGATAGTTGCGATTTGTTGGAAGGCTGGGCTTTCAATGCGTGCAGCATTGCTTTTGCAAAAGGAACTGGCTTTTGTGGCCCCCAAAGATTTGCTTTATCCACGCGGTGGAACAGATTACCCGTTGAGTGAAGAGCAAATTATCTGGCAGCTGGATTTTTTGGGGCTAGATGATAAACGAGCGGTTATCTCTTAGTTTTCTAATTTTGGTGTGTTGCTTTCCCTCTGGTCTAGTTCACCAGGAGCAGATTCTGTGTCCGAATGTCTATTGATGAATAACAAGTTGGATGAAATAAATAGCCCGTCCCATTGAAGAACTTGATTAACAACTGGGATGCCAAATAGTTCGGTATGTTGCTTTGTGACTGGCTTTGCTTGCATTCTTTTATATCGCTCTATTGCAAAGTCATTTTGATCGGATATATGGATTTGCATTTTTAATTTACGGACTTCATCCAAATCCCCAGCTTTATAATTATGCAGAACTCGATTAACAGCTTCACGCAGGAGCATGACACCTACTTTTTTCCCATGATGTTCCTGGTCAACATAAATACGATCAATGCGCAAAATTTTTCCATCGAAATCCATGGAAATAAAACCAAGCGGATGATCGTTGTGTGTTGATTCAATTTTTATGAGCACTCGAGAAGAGTTAGGGTCATGAGATGCTTTGATTTCTTGTGTTAATTGTTCTCTGATTTTACTTTCTGAGGCTTTAATTACATCTTCAGAGATACGAGGATTAGCTCTTGCGAAGCCGCGCATTTGAATACCTGTAATATCATCCAGATCATCTAATGAAGGCTTGGAAAGCGAGTAATATAAGGGCACAAAACCACGTTTTGCAAAATCATCAAACTGAGCATTGATACGGGCAATCTCCATATCCATGATGTGTTTGCTTGCTAGATATGGATTGTTTTCAGGGGTGTTTTTTTTCTGTTCACTCATGAATTACTCATTAAATTTTTATGTAATCTAGCTGTCTGGCCTATGAATTTGCAAGAAAATCTTTTCATTTTTGATAAAGGCGTTAGACTGGCAGGCACGAAATTCATGCTATGACGAGGAGAAAAGAAATGGCTGGAAGAAATAAAATTGCATTGGTCGGCGCGGGTCAGATCGGCGGAACTTTGGCGCTTTTGACAGGCCTGAAAGAGTTGGGGGATGTTGCTTTGGTCGATATCGCCGAGGGTGTCCCACAGGGAAAGGCTCTGGATTTATTTGAAACAGCTCCGGTTGAGGGGTTTGATACGGCTATGATCGGCAGCAATGAGTATGACATTATCGAAGGTGCTGATGTCGTGATTGTAACGGCCGGTGTTCCCAGAAAGCCGGGCATGAGCCGCGATGATTTGATTGGCATTAACACAGGCGTGATCGAGGCTGTGGGGTCGAATATCAAAAAATATGCGCCGGATGCCTTTGTTATTGTGATTACAAACCCATTGGATGTAATGGTTGAAGTGATGCAGCGCGTGACAGGCTTTGATCCAAAGAAAGTTGTTGGTATGGCCGGTGTGCTGGATTCTGCGCGTTTCCGTTATTTCTTGGCTGATGAATTTGACGTCTCTGTCGAAGATGTCACAGCCTTCGTTCTTGGCGGGCATGGCGATACAATGGTGCCATTGATCCGTTATTCAACTGTGGCCGGTATTCCGTTGCCAGATCTTATCAAGATGGGATGGACGACACAGGAAAAGATTGATGCAATTGTTGATCGTACGCGTAATGGCGGCGGGGAGATTGTGGCGCTTCTGAAAACAGGGTCTGCGTTTTATGCGCCTGCCGCTAGTGCGATTGCGATGGCCGAGAGTTATCTTAAGGACAAGCGCCGTGTATTGCCGTGCGCAGCAAAGCTGAATGGTGAATATGGTGTTGATGGCCTTTACATCGGTGTGCCTGTTGTGATTGGCAAAAACGGTGTCGAAAAAATCGTTGAGATTGAGATGAATGCAGAAGAGCAAGCGATGTTTGATAACTCGGTGAATGCTGTGCGTGAATTGCTCGAAGCCGTTGATAAGGCGGCTTAAGCGTTAAAATGAATAAATATATTTAAGGTGCAGGGGCAGCCATTACGGTTGCCCTTGCGTCGTTTAGGAACGCAAGGGGCCCATTTGGGTTGACCTCTGTTGGGGCTGCCATCCAGTGTTGCCAGACGGGAAGTGATACATCGATCTCATCTGTGGGGCCAACATCTCGGGCTTCATATTCTGTCAATGCCAATACGGTAATACCGTTCCAGTTTTCATTTGCCATCGATAAGATACTCTCAGCCGCGGCGGCATCGTTTAATTGCCCCTCCGTGTAAAGATAATTCACCAAAAGGAAAGGGTTTTGGCCGGTCTCTTGGGCGGCGCTGAAGAGCTCTTGCACACGCTGCCCTGTTGCGGTTAATGCCTCCGTGCCGTCTTCCATCGGCTGCGTCATTAGCCCTATAAGGCTTGGGTTAAGGCCGGTTACGCTCATAAATCTCTGAATATCCGGATCATTGCCAAAGGCTTCATTGATGGCCTCTCTCACATCCTCTCTGATGAGGGCTTCTATGGCACGTGCATTCGCACCCATGAAATCGGTTGATGCATCTGCTATTGCTCGGTTTGTTGGAGACATAACCGTTGTATGACGGATTGTCGGGAATATGTGTTCATTGTATGACCCCGGCAGTGTCCACTGGGGAACAGATTCAGGCCCCCTGACCAGAAAAGACAAAAAATCGTTCAGGAATGATAAGATCGGAATTTCACGCTCTTCCCTTGCACCCTCAAAATGGGCGCTTATATCTGGGCGGTTTAATATGTGGTCAGGATTATCACTCATATCATGCCTATCCTAATCCTGTTGTGGGGGGGGCGAGGCCATCGCGGTAGTGCCGGAGCTTTGAAGGTCACGGTTTTGAAGGTCACGTTCCCATGAGGCGATATTTTGGTGGTCATTATCCAAATGGCTGACCAATGCATCATATACTTCCTGATGTGTTCGTGGAGTAGGGTTTCCGGCAGCGTCAATCTCAAAATAAATGCTGCGATTGGCATAAGCCGGATTTGAGTTATCGCCGCTGTAATAATCCGCAACTGATGCAGCCGGTTGATCGGCTGTGGCCGGGTTGTGGGCGCGATTATACAGCCCGTTATTGCCGGAGAAGTAATAGGCGTATTGCGCCTGAATTGTTTCCTGCCCCGAGCTGCGTAAGTATATTGCTGTCATCATCGGGGCAACAATAGGGTTAGTGCGCCAATCAACTTCGCTAATGTCAATATCGTAGCCAACCGATGCCAGAGTATCTTGTACCAAATCTCCATATTCCTCGGTCATATATTCATATGTGCTATCGATGAATTGTCCATAATTTTGCGCAAGGCGGGTAGCGGAGGAGGCATCATGGGTTTCATATACGCCATAATTGCTCTCCTGGCCGATCAATGCGGCAAGATCGGTTAATGGAATACCAATTTCTCTGGAGGCAATAAGCATGCCTATCGCAAGCTCTTGTCCGGCGTTTTCACTCAGGGCGGCAAATGTAATGCTTTGATCCGCGCTTGGTGATGAAAACCCTTCAAGGAATTCACGCTGATTTGCTGTGCGCTCAAGATAGGTTTCGTAGCGTGATCGCGCCTCGGAACCTTCGGGGATGAGCGTTTCCAAGCGGTTATCCGCATCATATTGTATCAGCATCAACATGGCCGAAGCACTTAAATTTTCTGCAACATCTGGATTATTCTCAAGATACTGGAGCAGTCCTGCGATGGTTTGCGGATCGGCTGAGCCATCCACGGTGATGCGCTGATCTGTGCCCTGATGGTGGAGGCAGTTTAATGATGATTGGATCATCAATATATCATTATCCATGAGCGCATTGCCGGTAAGCAATTCTGCGAGGACATCTTGCGCATATTCCGGCCCATCTTCACGGCTGAGGCGAATGCCGTGCACGGTCATTGGTCCCATAACGCCGTCATTATAATAGCGATGGCTTTCATCTACATAATAGCCCATTTCGGAGAGAGCTTCTTGCTGCTCACGGACGCTGCCCCTAATTTCTGCACGATTAGCTTGGTGTGATGCATAATAAGGGTGGTCATGTGCAGGCGCCAATGTTTGGCCGCCACGCGCAGGAAACGCCCTGCTGGAATGGGTTAGGAACCAGGCAAGCGCAACATCCTGATCATTACTAAAATCAAGTGGTGGAATATCCTGCGCAGCGATAAGTGCGACAGTATTAAATTCATCTCTTGAACGTTCAAGAGCCATGCCATGTCCCTCTAATTACATTTATTGCATTATATTTTTGATTTCATTATGCCGAATGGCGCTTAAGAAATGGTTAAAAGGCTAGTATTAACTTGGTGTGTAAGGATCTATAGCCACAGGAATAGAAGGTGAAACGCTCAAACGATCTATGTCTGTTTGAGGTCTATGGCTTAAATATTCTAGGCCATTTTCTTCATGAGTAAGAGATGCAATTAAATTTTGTGCGCGTTCTTCAGTTAAGCCTGCATCAACAAGGCGTTCCACATACATCTCAATAACTGATTCATCAAGAAGAACATCTCCTGATTGTTCAATCTCATTGGTTAGATCCAATATGGCCTGCTGTCCTTGAGGAATCGTGATGCCAGAATCGCTAATGCTATCGATATCAATTAAGTAATTGGTTCCATTGGAATTATTATAATCCTCCAAAGCGTTGATTAAATATTGCCTTGCTTCAATAGAATCACCTACGACAACATTCTGACCTAATGGGCTATTGTCATCAAAAGCACTTATAAATGCATCGTAATTAAGTGCGTCACCTTCCTCATAAAAACTACTTCGTAAGAAGAAGCCAAGCTTTCGTGAAACCAAACTTTCCAAATCACCGTTATGTCTGTCTGTCAGAATGTCATCGATATTTTCTTGAATTAGTGATGTTAGATCAATATCTGCCTCAGTAGTTATCTGATGTTGTTCAATTGTTTCGAGCGCAGCATCATTAATCCTTGTATCGTTAAGCTCATAAAGCTGTTCTGTAAACTCTTCCCACATTTTATCCATATTTTCTTGAATGCGAGCGTTCATTTCGTCTAATTGGCGTTGTTCAGCTGTTTGTTGTACTGCGCGCGCAATCATTAATGTTCGGTTGAAATTATTTGATCCATTCTCTTTCGTGGCCGCTTGTTTAGCAGCATCTGAGTTATTGTTGGGAACTGTTATGCCATCTATAAAATCAGCGCCTTGACGAATAATAGCATCCCAAAATTCAGGGCGTCTGGTTCCAGCTAATAATGTCGTTTCTGCTTTTTGGCCAATAGATTCAGTATAGGCTTCATATTCAGAGCGGAGGGCTTCGTTGATTGCGCTTAAAACAGCGTGATGAAGGCTTTCGTCATTATTTTCTGAAGGCAGTAATTCTAGTGATAAGACACTTTCTAGGATACTGTTAAAAGCATGGCTGCTAACGCCAGATGCACTCGCGCCGAATGCTCCACTTAGATTAGATCTATCCCTTATGTCTTGGTCGTTTTCGACCATATTGCCCTCTAAAATTTATATCTATTCTTTTTATAGTTATAGCTGCATTTTATTTTTATTATGTTAATTTAGCGTTAAGCGCGCAGATTATTGTTGTTTTGCAAGGAAATAAGGCTTTTGGGGGCAATTTTTGTATGCATCGCACAAGAGGGGTTGCAATGCGCTTTCGAGGGCTTTAAACCAAGTAAGAAGACAAATTTGCCAATAAAAAGAGCGAGATTGAAAAACAATGAATATTCATGAATACCAAGCCAAGGAATTACTGAAGAAATATGACGTTGCGGTGCCACACGGTATCCCGGCTATGAGCGTTGATGAAGCGGTGAAGGCTGCTGAATCAATGGACACGGAATTATATGTGGTGAAAGCACAAATCCATGCCGGTGGGCGCGGTGCCGGTCACTTTACGGACAATCCGGAAGGCAAGGGCGGTGTGCGTCTTTGCAAAACCATTGATGATGTGCGCGCGGCGGCCGAGGCGATGATGGGTAAGGTTCTGGTGACGAAGCAGACAGGCCCGGAGGGTAAAGAAGTACAGCGTCTTTATGTAACTGACGGTGTGGATATTGAAAAAGAATATTACTGCTCTGTGCTCCTTGATCGTGCTAGCAGCAAGGTCACATTTATGGTGTCGACCGAAGGCGGTATGGACATCGAAGAAGTGGCGCATGAAAATCCGGATGCGATTACAAAAGTTGCGATTGACCCTGTAGGCGGGATGACAGATGCGGATGCAGAAAAGCTTGCGGATGCACTTCAGCTAAGTGGTGCGGCAAAAGAGAACGCAAAACCATTCTTCAAGAACCTCTATAAGTGCTACATGGATACAGATGCGGCAATCGTGGAAATTAATCCGATGATTTTGGCCGGTGATGACGTGATGGCCTTGGATGCCAAGATCAATTTTGATTCCAATGCGTTGTATCGCCACCCAGAGATTCAGGAATTGCGTGATGAGAGTGAAGAAGATGCCAATGAAAAAATCGCAGCGGATAATGAGCTGTCTTACGTGCGTCTTGATGGAAATATCGGGTGTATGGTGAATGGTGCCGGTCTGGCGATGTCGACAATGGACATCATTAAGCTTTATGGCGGTGAGCCTGCAAACTTCCTTGATGTAGGGGGAGGCGCCACGGCAGAACGTGTGACCGTTGCCTTTAAGATCATTCTCTCTGATCCGAATGTAAAAGGTATTTTGGTCAATATCTTTGGCGGTATCATGAAATGTGATGTGATTGCACAAGGTGTGATTGCAGCCGCCAAAGAAGTGAATTTGAGCGTGCCTTTGGTTGTTCGTCTGGAAGGTACAAATGTTGAAAAAGGCAAGGAATTGATGGCGGGCTCTGGTTTGCCGATTATTTCAGCCGATAATCTTGATGATGCGGCCAAGAAGGTCGTGCAAGCCACTAAACAAGCGGAGGCAGCGTAAAATGGCAGTTTTAGTCAATAAAGATACAAAGTTAATTTGTCAGGGTTTCACTGGCGCGCAAGGAACATTCCATTCGGAACAAGCGATTGCCTATGGAACAAACATGGTTGGCGGCGTGACACCGAAAAAAGGCGGGCAGGAGCATCTAGGCCTGCCTGTGTTCAACACAGTCAAGGAAGCCAAGGATGCAACAGATTGTAATGCATCCGTGATTTATGTACCGCCTCCATTTGCGGCTGCTGCTATTATAGAAGCGATTGAAGCTGAAATTGAGCTGGCCATCTGTATCACAGAAGGTATTCCGGTA
The DNA here is from genome assembly GCA_964611755.1 of uncultured Pseudobdellovibrionaceae bacterium. Classification (GTDB taxonomy): domain Bacteria; phylum Pseudomonadota; class Alphaproteobacteria; order Micavibrionales; family Micavibrionaceae; genus CAZTBB01. The sequence continues at coordinate 1,329 of CAZTBB010000020.1, read as the reverse complement.
TTGGATATGGTGAAGGTGAAAGCGGCTTTGGAAGGCTCCAAGACACGCTTGATCGGCCCGAATTGTCCGGGTGTTATTACGCCAGATGAATGCAAGATTGGTATTATGCCAGGTCACATTCACAAGCGCGGTAAAGTTGGTATTGTCTCACGTTCCGGAACGCTGACATACGAAGCGGTTGCGCAGACAGGCGCGGTTGGCCTTGGTCAATCGACATGTATTGGTATTGGTGGTGACCCTGTCAATGGAACCAACTTTATCGATTGTATTGATCTGTTCATGAATGACCCTGAAACAGAAGCTATCTTGATGATTGGTGAGATTGGCGGAACAGCCGAGATTGAAGCCGCTGAATATTACAAAGGCTTGTCAAACAAGAAGCCAATTGCAGGCTTTATCGCCGGTGCAACAGCGCCTCCGGGTAAGCGTATGGGCCATGCCGGCGCATTGATTTCAGGGGCTGATGATACGGCGCCAGCCAAAATGAAGGCGATGGCGGATGCCGGTTTTGTGGTCTCAGAGAGCCCGGCCGGACTTGGTCAAGCTGTTGTTGAGGCAATGGCCGCTTAAAACTTAGTCTGTTTAGTATTATTTTAAAAAGGGGGGAGCTTTCCCTCCTTTTTTGTGCCCCAAATACATCAAAATATTATTTTTTGACATAATTAATTTATTTTGCTAGGGTGTGGGCATAAGAAACAAAAAATGAGGGTTTATTATGGCTAGTAATAATATCCAGATTTTTTCTGGTGCTGCCGCATCTCTGGATGATGAAAATGGCAGCGATGCTCTTAAAACTGCAGCTGCAGTTGTTGGTGCTGCAGGATCTGCTGTTACAGCAGCTGTGACAGTTATTACAAACATACTATAATCGTGACATCACTCTTCTAGATGAACCAGGGATGCGTCCAATAGCTCTTATAAAATTGCCCTGATTGAGAGCGTTTTGTTAGGGCTAGTGATTTCCCCTTTTACTTTACCCTGAAACTGCTATCTTTAAGGCATGAATGATCTTGAAGGGTTAACCCAACAACAAAAACAACTGGTTTACAGCTTGCCATACAGAGCTGGGCTTTGGGTGTCGCAAAGCGATGTCAGCGGCGGCGCCGCTTCGGATGAGAGAGAGTTGCGCGCTCTGGCGAACATCATTGAAGGTTTCACAGGAGAGGTTTTTGGATCCGAAATTGTGCAGCACATAATGGCGGGCACAATGCAGAACCGTGATCGATGGAAGGACTGGTCCAAGGATATAGAGCAAGTCCCACAGGAATGTGAGCAGGCTGTCGATATTTTACTTTCTCATTTTGATGAAAAAGAGGTTGGCGCATTCAA
>CAZTBB010000019.1:0-28633 GCA_964611755.1 uncultured Pseudobdellovibrionaceae bacterium | reverse complement strand
ATGTCCTTTCACGGTTAAATCAGAACGATCCTATTTCTAATTAGCAATTTTAAAATGAAAAATCCAGCATTATGACAGCCCGCTTACACAAGCAGATGACATGGCTTCTTATGATTGGATCGATTGTTGGTGCATCTCGGATGATTTTGATCGCACACGAAAGGCGGGGAAGAAAATACTGACAATAGTCCCCTTGCCGATTTCTGATTGGATACGTAGCTCTCCGCCGTGCAATTCCATCATCGCTTTGGCGAGGGGCAAACCAAGGCCGGTTCCCTGATCATGGCTATTCTCTGCACGCTCGAAGACTTGCCCAAAAGGCTCTAATGCCTGTTCAATCTTATCTTCAGGAATGCCAATACCGTGATCTTCAACCTCGATCACCAAACGGCTTTCAAAATCAACCATGGAACGGATGCATATATGCGTCTCTTTTGGAGAAAATTTGATCGCATTGGTAATCAGATTAATCAAAACCTGTCTGATAAGCTTTTGGTCTGCAATGATGTTGGGCAAATTCTCCTGAATATCCCTGACAAGCTCAATATTATCGGCAAAGGCTCTGGAATCCATCATACGCACGACGGAATCAATAAGGGACAGCAAATCAAATTCACTATCATCCAGCTCAATTTTTCCGGCTTCGATTTTGGACATATCGAGAACCTCATTAATGATATCAAGCAAATGGCATGCGCTCATGTGAATATCATGCAAATATTCTTTGTATTTTTCATTCCCGAGCGGCCCGAAAGTCTCTTTGAGCATCATTTCAGAAAAACCAATCACGGCATTCATTGGTGTACGCAATTCATGCGACATATTGGCCAAGAAAGATGATTTGGCACGGTTAGCGGTATCCGCTTGCGTTTTTGCATTGCGCAGCGTCTCTTCCATCTGCTTTCGCAATGAGATGTCCATAATCGTTGTAACTTGAAACCGCCTTTTTTCACTCAGCTCAAGGGTTGCTGTTGTAAACAAAGCATTGGCGATACTGCCATCCTTTCGAATGATTTTCATTTCCCCGGAGGTGCGCGTCCCCGTACTAATGTATTCTTCATGATTTTTAACTGCGCGCAAACGCTCATCCGGCGTTACCAAGCTCGAAACCTGCACATTGATAAGCTCTTCCTTTTCCCAACCAAAGGCGCGCACAAAACTATCATTCACCCTGACGATGCGGGCATTTGAATCTGTAACAACAATACCGATCTCACTTACATCAAATATAGAGGTCAGCATGGAGATCGCATCATCACGCTCCTTTTGTAAAATTGATTCATCAAGAACATTGGGCTGGGCGACAATATCAAAATACGTTTCGCCTTCCGGACATTCGATCCCCTCCGCAAGCTTGATAACAAACCCGTATACTTTTAGATTGGCCGAGACAGTTGCCGATGTTTGAACCGTTACAACTTTTTTACGCAACTTGCAGACTTCACAAGCCTGCTGAAGTTGTTCGGTCACCTCCATATCCAAAACCTCATGGATATAATAACCGACAACATTTTCCCTTTTTCTATCCAGATACTTAAGGCCGCGCTGATTAATATCAACGACCAAGAGATTCTTGGACCCTTTTTCACTGCGAACAATGGCACGGGTCACAGCCATCGTATCGAATAAAGCCTGATAATCTAATGGTGGTATTTTAGGGCCATCACTCATATCAATTAAAAATCCTTTACCAAGCCCTCTATTCTTTAACCGACGATGCCTTTGTGTCGCCGTGCATGTCTTTTACAAAACGCTCCAAAGGGCTAATCTCATAATGCTGGAGAACCGCAGAGCCGCTTTCTTTTGAGTTAATAAGATCACGCCTCAAATTTTGAATAATCTCATCAAAATTTTCTCCGGGTTCCGGCTCCGAGACACATGATGATATCGTCAGAGCCATATCCTCACCGTTAATTATCTCAATCATTTTTTCATCCAGAACCTGTTGCTTCAAACGCTCCAGAGCAGAAATACCGCCGGTCAAATCTGTTTGCTTAAAACACATAACAAACTCTCCGCTATCAATAAAATAAGCATCATCAAAAGAGCGGAGGCACTCCTTAACCAAGGCGGCTATCTTGCGGATATAGACATCCATGCGTTCTTTGTCCAAATGAGATTTAAATTCCTCGAAGCGGTCAATCTGCGCAAGCGCCAGACTAAAAGCATGTCCCTTACGCGCCAATCTCTCAATTTCACGGTTCAGATCCTTTTTGAGAACAAAATCACTACGTAGCCCTGTTAGAGGATCCATGCCGCTATCCTTAAGCGCCAAATCCTTTTCCATTACTCTTAAACGTTCATAAAAACTCTCATACAACGTCATGAAATGATCAAAGGCCGCAAAAAGCGGTTTTTGTTTATTCTTGGAGGTATAGTCCAGAAGTTGATCTGCCGTTTGGTGTAAATCCCCATGGTTGTCCTGCAATGTTTTTAGGCGATGGGGCTCAATCAGCTTGTCTTTTTGCATATCTGCCGCCCAGGCCTCAAATAAGCCGGGCGATGTCAAATCATGGTCTTGATGGTCTTGCTCGGGATATAATAAGCGCACACACACACGGTGATACCACTGCGCATAGCCATCCAGCACAGGCGCCAAAACAAATAAACGATTATTAGATCCATAATCCAGAGCCATGAAAAAGCCTTACTATCTGATTATTGAGCGTACGCGAGATAAGAGAGATCACAGCCAAAACACTGTGCCTCTTAACCAAATTATACCGCAATTCTATCTAAATCGTTAAGATTATTGTGAAAATAACCTACTGGCGCAACTAACGCACCCATTCACGCTCAAGATCATCCAGCCTGTCATGCTTGATTGCATCTCTGACCTCACGCATCAGTCGGTTGATCATGGCGACATTATGCTGGGCCAGGATTTGCATCCCTAAAATTTCACCGGCCTTAAAGAGATGATGGATGTAGGCTTTCGAGAAATAATTCGAACACGGTAAATCCATACTCTCATCAAGTGGGCTATCATCATCACGGTAGCGGGCATTACGCAAATTAATCGTTTCACCGTCCTGCCCTTTGATATAGGCATTGCCGTGGCGTGCCAAACGTGTTGGGATCACGCAATCAAATGTATCAATCCCGAGCCTGACAAATCGAAAGACATCACGGATACGACCAATGCCCAGAAAATGGACGGGGCGATCCGGATGGACATGTTTGGCGCTCCAATCGACCACGCCGTACATTTCCTCATCCGTACCGCCTAAACAACCGCCAATCGCGGTTCCAAAAAACGGCCGATCAGCCGTATACTGGGCACTAATGGTGCGCAAATCTTCATGAACCCCGCCTTGAACAATACCATAAATCCCCTGCTTGCCATCATTGCCCTTATCAAATTCCACAAGGCAGCGATCCCCCCAGCGCATGCTCATCTCCATGGAACGCGCTGTATAGTCTTTCGTAGCGTGATACGGCGTACATTCATCAAACTGCATCAACAAATCAGCCCCCAATTTACGTTGAATATCAATGGAGCTCTCAGGGGTGAGCACGATTTTCTTGCCATCAACGTAAGATTTGAACACACACCCCTCTTCCGTGATATCCATCAGGCTTTGGTTCTTGGGCTTCGTGCCCTTGTTCTTGCCCTTGATTTCGTTGGCCATTGTCCCATCGCCAAGCGAGAACACCTGAAACCCGCCACTATCGGTGAGCATCGGACCATGCCATCCTGTGAATTGATGCAAACCACCCATTTTTTCTATAAGGTCTGCGCCGGGCTGAAGCATCAAATGATATGTATTGGCCAAAATAATATCTGTTTGCGCCTCAATCATCTGCGCAGGTGACAGAGCCTTAATCGCGGCCTTCGTGCCACAGAATATATAATTCGGTGTCTCGATTGTGCCATGTGGTGTTTTAAGCATACCAAGACGCGCCCGCGATTTTGGATCACGGTGCTGGATGGTAAAATCGAAATTCGGGTAATGAGACATCGTCAGAATTCTTATAGCTTGAACAATAAAAAAGCCCGCATAACAATATCTTGCGAGCTTTTCTTAAATTTAAATTTTAATGTGATTATGCAGCTTTTTCTGCATTTTCGATTTCTGCTTTCAATGAACGCAAAGCAGGATCAAGCTTTGTTTTGGCTGTTTCCTTGATATACGCATCAAAACCACCTTTATGCTCGATAGTACGCAGACCGGATGTACTCACAGTCAACTTAACCCAACGCTTCAAGCTTTCGCTAAACACGCTGGCATCTTGAATATTTGGCAAAAAACGGCGCTTAGTGCGGTTACATGCGTGAGAAACATTATTTCCTGACATTGGCTTCTTACCGGTAATCATACAACGACGGCTCATGGCTCTTTTCCTTGTTTTTCTAAAAATTGAATGAGTTTAATAATCCCAACGGGCCTTTGCTGTCAAGCAAATTATGGGATAATTTTGCTTAAAAAGCTGCCCATAGATCCGCTGCCCCATAAATAAGCACCGAGCAGCACGGCAATAAAGAGGATATGCGCCATCACATGAATATAAATCGCGCGCTTCAGATGCGAGCGATCGACCTTGGCGGACGCCCCTTCCGGGCCTACCCACTGCGACTTAATCGAGCTGCCCCGCAAATCCTGACGCGGCCCGCCCAATGAAAGCCCCAAAGACCATGCCACAGATGTCAGAGCCATGCCGCCCTGCTCATAAGGGGCTGCCTTTTCATGTGCAAACCACGAGACCACCCCTTTACCGGACCGAGCCGTTGGTGTGAATATCGCCGCCAGAGTTAACAAAAACCCGGATAAATAGCCCGGAATAAAGCCCATGAGCCTCTCAAGGCCAAGTGGAATCGCCCCAAAGCCTTTCGAAAAACCATCCTTACCAAAACGCCATGCAAGAGCACTGAGTACGGCATACAGGCACAGCATTTCAAATCCTGCGATCAAGTACCAAAATACAGGAGCTACAAGCGCTTTATCAAAACTCCGCGCGCCATAGGTAATCGCACAGCGCGTTATACCAAAATCATCACTCGCCGAGAGATTGGTGCGCGAGGATTGCGCCAGAGCAAAATAAGCGCCCTGCCCAACGGATTTCTTCTGAAGAGCGAAAAACAAACGCAACAAAACAAACCAGACGGATCCAGCACTCATAAAGAGCGAAATGAGAAGAACCTGCCCGAGAGTTCCGGCGCCCACCTGAAGCAATCCCCACTCAATCAGATTTAAAAGTCCCAAAGCGGCAAAGATCGCCACGGCCGTTACTAAAAAACCACGAAAAAGCAAATCAGGCGCTTTGCGCTCGGTTTTGTCCAAACGATCCCCGATTCCGCCAAAAATAGCGTTTATGAGCATCCATGCCGCCGGATTGGCCTGCCCTGCCCGTGGCCCGGTTAACATACCGATAAATATAGCCAAAATAATGGCCGCAATCGCCAATGGAATGCGCTCAGGGTCCATAAATTGCTCCATCCAGCCCTGAGCGTAATCTTTCAGTAAGTTTTCTGCGTTAAAGTCTTGTTGAGACACCATTTTGTAAAAGATTTGTTTATGCTTTTTTTGCAGCGCAAAAAGATGTAAATTAGGTTATAATAGAATTATATGAGTTGTATGACAGAAAACCAAAGGAAAAAGCGTGCTTTATAATTTATACGAGCTTTATCATGCATCCCTGACGCCCGTTCGCTATCAGGCGGAACTGATGCGCACGGCCATGAAGCATCCGCTAAACCCCCTTGCATACACGCAGCTAGGCCGCAATATCAGTGCCTCAGCAGAAATGATTGAACGCCTGACACGTAAATTCGGTAAGCCTGAATTCGGCCTGCACGAAACCGAAATCAATGGAAAAATTGTCGGCGTTGAGGAAATTACCTCTGTGGAAAAACCATTTTGTAATCTGATTAATTTCCGCAGAAAAACCAAGCGCAATGACCCTAATGTTCTGATCGTCGCACCGATGTCAGGGCATTACGCCACATTGTTGCGCGGCACGGTTGAGGCTTTGTTGCCGCACCATAATGTCTTTATTACCGACTGGATTGACGCAAGACAGGTGCCTATGTCCGATGGAAAATTCGATCTGGACACATATATTGCCTATGTTCGTGAATTTTTAAGCCTTCTTGGCCCTGAAACCCATGTGATTGCGGTGTGCCAGCCAACCGTTCCCGTCGTAGCGGCCGTCTCGCTTATGGCCTCTGACAATGATCCCAATCAACCCCTTACCATGACGCTTATGGGCGGCCCCGTGGATACACGCGTGTCTAAAACGGCTGTGACCGAGCTGGCTGAGACCAGAAAGATATCTTGGTTTGAAAATGCCGCCGTGCATGATGTGCCTGTGTTTTATCCAGGCGCTTTCCGCAAGGTTTATCCCGGATTCTTGCAACTTGGTGGCTTTATGTCGATGAATTTGGATCGCCATGTTGGCTCTTATTTGAAATTCTATCACCATCTGGTGATTGGCGATGGTGATTCCGCCGAGGCGCACCGTAAATTCTATAATGAATATCTCTCTGTGATGGACATTCCGGGGGAATTTTATCTTCAGACCGTCGAGACCGTCTTCCAGAAACAAAGCCTGCCTCGCGGCAATATGATCTGGAAAGATCCCGTCTCCGGCAAATCATTCCCCGTACGTCCGCAAGATATCAAACACACCGCCGTTCTTAGCATCGAAGGCGAGCTGGATGATATCTCAGCGCGCGGCCAGACCACGGCTATTCATGAGCTATGCTATTGCTTGTCTCAAAAGAAGCAATATCACCATTTCCAATTAGAATGCGGGCATTACGGTATCTTTAACGGCCGTCGCTGGCGTGAGCAGATCATGCCCCGTATTCGTCATTTTGTGCGTAAATTTGATGATAAAAAAGATCCCATTCCGGCAAAAGATCTCAAGAAGGTTCCAGATCTCGCGCCCGAGCGCTTTAATCGTGACAAGCACGGTATTGCCGCGATTCGTCGTTGGCTCAAGAATGAGCGCCCGGAAAACCACCATCCGGAATTTGCCAAAACAGAACTCTATAAGCAGGGAACTGTTTGTAAAGTCTAGGGTAATACACCAAGCCCCCCTCCAATCCTGCACTGCAATATATAAAAAGCTAGCGATATACGACGCTTTTTTTCTAATCTTCTTGCCTGTTATCAATAAAACAGGGAAGGGTTTACCATCTTGCAAAAACTGGCAAGTCAACATTCGCGTGTATTTGGTCAGGCTGGCAAAAAAGCCCGCCCATCGCACGGAAATAAGAAAGGGCCAAAAATTAAGCTCGGCCTTGCATTGCAAGGGGGCGGAGCATATGGCGCTTTCACATATGGTGTTTTGCAAGCCCTGCTCGAGTCTGATTTTTATCGTGACAATAATATCGATATTGAAATTATCTCCGGTGCCAGCGCAGGTGCCGTGAACGGTGCCCTCCTATCATCCGGCCTCAACAAAGCCGGCCTGACAAGAGAAGAGAGGGCCGATCAAGCCATCAACAACATGCAGGATTTTTGGGAAGAAATCGGTCGTAACGGCTCGACATTGAGCCTGATGAACACCTTCTCCAGAGCCAGCTTTTTCGGCAACACATGGCCTAATCTGTCGCCGATGATCATGGGCAGCATGAAAGCCCTGCCCAACGGCTATATTCCCTCGCAATTAAAATCTCAACTAAATCGTCATATTCCAAATTGGGAAGACGTCCGGACAGGCAAAACAAAACTCCATGTAAATGCTGTTCGTAAAATCAATTCAAACAAACCGTTTGAGACAGATAATCTTCAACAGGAAATTTTTTCAGGCTCAGAGCTCTCCCCCGATGCCATAACAGCATCTGGCGCTTTGAAGGAAATGGGCCCACATAAACTTAATGGGCATGAATATTACGATGGTGCCTATTTACGAAACCCTGCTTTCAAGCCATTTGAGGATAAAGGACTAACAGATGTATTGGTCATTGCGCTTCACCACACGCCTGATGAACATATTATCCCAGCCACGCAAGAACAGTTATTAGAAAGCTGGGACATGAAGCCGCATGACGGGCTTATGACAGAGCATGTCTATTATCACATGGAATATCTGCGTCAAAATGCGACGTACAACCTTCATGCCATCGGTCTTAACCCCGATAAGAGATGGGATAAATCAAGCCGTATGAATATTGATCCGAAATGGCTGAAAAAACTGCACGCTCTGGGATATCAGGCCGGACAGGATTGGATACGCAATAATAGTGACCTCCTGCTCAGCCGCGCGAAAGATAAAACCACAGAAGCACATCATGCTCTGGATTAAGGCCTCTGAATCGCTTAAAACTTAATCTATGGATGATGAAATCCCAGTCGAAATAAAACGATCTAAACGTGCGCGGCGCCTAGCGCTCCGTCTTGATTCAAAAGACAGGCTCTTTCGCCTCACGATCCCTTATCGTTTCTCTGAGCGAAAAGCATGGCGTTTTGTTGAAGAGCACCGCGATTGGATGGCAGACCGTCTGGCGGAGCTTCCGCCTGCTATTTATTTTGAGCATGGCGCTGTGATCCCGCTATTTGGACAGGAAACACGTATTCAGGTGGATATTGACCCACACAAGAAGCGCACAGATATCATTCTGAAAGACAGTATCTTACATGTCAGCACAAATAAGGATGATCCTTCTGCACGGATTTTGCGCTTCCTTAAATCCTTGGCCAAAGAAAAACTCAGCACTCTGTCCCATGAAAAAGCCGAGAAAATCGGCAAAACCATCTCATCCGTAACCGTACGTGATACAAAATCACGCTGGGGAAGTTGCTCCGCCGATGCCAGCCTGTCTTATTCATGGCGCCTGATCCTCGCGCCCACAGCCTCAATGGATTATGTGGTTGCCCATGAAGTCGCACATTTACAGCATCTTGACCACAGCAAAGCCTTCTGGGCCGTAAACCGTGAATTGGCAGATAATTTCGTAGAAGGACAATATTGGATCCGTAATAATGGCGCAGAACTGATGCGTTATGGCCTGCGTACATCCTGAATATAATCCAACGCACCTTGTAAAATGACGTGCGCGGCCAGCTTGTCAATCAGGCCGCTAGACTTGGATTGCGCCTTGGTCTTTCTTTTATCCACAAATTCATCCACAAAGCTTTCCACGGAAACTGTGGATAACCTCTCATCCCAAAACCCAATAAAGGCATCCTCACCGACAATCTGGGTGCGCAGAGCCATTTCTGCGGCAAAATCCTTGATGGATTGCGCGCGCGGCCCTTCCGAGCCGTCCATATTAACCGGCAGCCCTATGATGAAGCCGCGCACGTTGTAATCTTTAATAACATCACCTAATAACTCCATATCGCGGCTGAATTTTTTGCGGCGAATAGTTTGTAAAGGCGTTGCAACGCTCTGGTCCGGGTTAGACAACGCCAAACCGATTGTTTTCTTCCCCACATCCAGCCCCAATAAGGCTATATTTGAGGGGCACTGATCAACAATGTCTTTTAAATATCCAAGTGGCATAAAATTCTTTTACATGCCTTATCTTGCTTGTGCAAACATTGGGTGCTATGTGTCTTAGATTAATTCATATCCAATGATAAAGAGGACAATATGGATATTAAAACTGTTGAGCGTGTTGCAACGCTCTCCCGCTTGAAAATGACCCGTGAAGAGGCCGAAAAAATAGCCCCGCAGCTAAGTGACATTCTTAGCTGGGTTGAAATGCTTTCCAATGTTGATACGGATAATGTTGAGCCTCTGGCCAATGTTGTTGATATTCCGTTGAAACTTCGCACAGATGAAGTCAATGATGGCGCCATTGCTGACAAGGTATTGGCCAATGCACCGGAGGAAACCGGCGGGTTTTATGTTGTCCCTAAGATTGTGGAGCAAGACGGATGAGTACACTCAATGAATTAACCATCGCCAAGGCACTTGATGGTCTTAAAAATAAAGAATTTAGCGCAAGCGAGTTAACACAAGCCTGTATTGATGCCATGGCACAGGCAAAGCACTTGAATGCCTTTATCACAGAAACGCCTGAGCTTGCTCTGGAACAAGCCAAGGCCAGTGATGTACGCCGCGCTGCCGGACAAGCAGGCGCTCTTGATGGCATCCCCCTTGCCATCAAAGATTTATACTGCACCGAAGGTGTTCAAACCACAGCAGGTAGTGCCATCCTGAAAGGCTATACACCGACTTATGAATCAACCGTCACACAAAACCTCAAAGATGCGGGTGTTGTGATGCTTGGGAAGGCAAATACAGATGAGTTTGCGATGGGAACAACAACAGAAACATCCCATTACGGCGCGACCATCAATCCATGGAAAGCTGAGGGTGATGATACAGACCTGATCCCGGGCGGCTCATCAGGCGGATCTGCCGCCGCTGTTGCTGCACGCATGGCTCTTGGGGCTACCGGAACGGACACAGGTGGCTCCATTCGCCAACCGGCCGCTATGTGCGGAATTACCGGCATCAAACCTACATATGGGCGCTGCTCACGTTGGGGAATTGTCTCTTATGCGTCCTCATTTGACCAAGCTGGCCCGATGGCAAAAACCGTCGAAGATTGTGCCCTTCTTTTAAATCAAATGGCCGGGCACGATGCCAAAGACAGTACCTCGGCTAATATTGATGTGCCTGACTTTACCCAAGGATTGAATGGTGATGTGAAAGGCATGAAGATTGGTATTCCTAAAGAATACCAAGTTGATAATATGCCGGGCGGTATCTCAAAACTTTGGGAACAAGGCGCAGAATGGCTTAAAGAGCAAGGCGCAGAGATTGTCGATATTTCTTTGCCAACAACAGAACATGCCTTGGCAACATATTATATTTTGGTGCCAGCTGAGGCATCGTCAAACCTTGCACGCTATGATGGTGTACGTTATGGACCGCGCGTGGAGGATGAAAACCTCAATGAAATGTATGCTAAAACGCGCTCCGAAGGTTTTGGCGTAGAAGTCAAACGCCGCATTATGGTTGGCACATACACGCTCTCTGCGGGATATTATGATGCCTATTACCGTAAAGCGCAGCGCGTTCGCCGTCTGATCCTTGAAGACTTCAACAATGCGTTTGAAAAGTGCGATGCGATTTTAACACCGCCAACACCATCGGCCGCCTTCCCGCTTGGCTCACACCAGGATGATCCGGTGACAATGTATTTGAATGACATCTTTACTGTGCCGATAAATCTGGCTGGCCTGCCGGCTATGAGCGTCCCTGCCACTTTGAATTCCAAAGGGCTTCCGCTAGGTCTTCAAATTATCGGCAAACAATGGGATGAAACCGGCGTATTGCGTGTTGGGCAAGCCATTGAAAAAGCAGCAAATTTCACGGCACAGCCACAAAGCATAAATAAAAAAGCCGCATAAGATAATTTTCTGCGCTATAATAGGCTTATGAGGGGCATATTTATCGCCGCATTGCTTATGGTTTTTACCACGCTCTTATTCTCGGGCGTGGGCTCTGATATCGCCAATGCACAGAGCATCTATGTCGATCCGGACAAGGATGATGATAGGCCGCCTCTGACCTTTTATAATATTCCAAGAGAGAAAAAAATTATCGTCCCCAAACAAGACGACGAAACAACACGCAGGCGCTCCCCTTTCTTCAATACACAACCAACGCCGCCGCGCTCCTCCCAAGGTTATGTGCCGCAAAAATATCGCTCATCAACGGAATTTGAAAAAGCTTTCTATGCAAATTGCACAAAACAAGATAGCCCCTATTTTACCGAGAATGGAAAACATCAATTCTGCGCCTGCGCAGCAGACCGGATCAATGCCGCAGTGCCCGCATCAAAACGCACGCTGATAACCGAGCGCAGTGATGCAGGCCAAGCCTTACGCAATCAAGTTGCCATTGATGTCTATGCGCCGTGCATGCATCACCCGGTCAAAGATATGCTGTTCCAAAATTGTGTCCAAAATGATGATGTTGAGCGTTCATCCCGCAATGCTTCCGGCTTGTGCGATTGTATCTCCGAAAGTATGGCTGATTTTGTTGCTTCTCGCGCACCTGCCGTTATGCGCACAGAAATCGCCAAAAACCCGAATGTGCGTAACCCGCTCGGCGCATTTTTGGCCTCGGATAGTTATCAGGATCGCTCACGCCAGGTTTTATTGGCCTGCATCCAAGAAAGCACGTTTTAGCCCTAGACACAGGCCGTGCGCATCGCTAATTTAAGCCTTTAATTTTATGAACTGACATGCACGTTGAGTGAGGCATATATGGCGTATTTAATCAAAGGCGAAACTGGTGATTGGGAAGTGGTAATCGGTATGGAGGTCCATGCGCAGGTTATCGCGAAATCCAAGCTTTTTTCCGGTGCTTCAACACAATTCGGAGCAGAGCCAAACTCACAAGTCAGCCTGGTTGATGCCGCCATGCCCGGTATGCTGCCTGTTCTGAACGAATATGTGGTGGAACAAGCCGTGCGCACAGGGCTTGGTTTGAATGCCCAAATCAACGAACATTCTGTGTTTGAGCGCAAAAACTATTTCTATCCCGATTTGCCCCAAGGCTATCAAATTTCTCAATTTGAACACCCGATTGTGGGCACAGGGGTCATCGAAATTGACCTCCCCGATGGCAGTGTCAAGGAAATTGGAATTACACGCCTTCATCTCGAACAAGATGCTGGGAAATCATTGCACGACCAGCACCCGAAAAAATCATTTGTCGATTTGAACCGCTCGGGTTGCGCCCTCATGGAAATCGTATCCGAGCCGGATATCAGAAGTCCGGAAGAGGCTGTTGCTTATCTGAGTAAACTTCGTATGATTTTGCGCTATCTCGGCACCTGTGATGGAAACATGGAAGAAGGGTCCATGCGTGCTGATGTGAATATCTCCGTGCGCAAACCGGGCGACCCTCTTGGCACACGCGCAGAAATCAAAAATGTAAACTCACTCAAGGCTGTGCAACAAGCCATTGATTATGAGGTTGGCCGACAAATTGAAATCATCGAAGATGGCGGCGAAGTTGATCAGGAAACGCGCCTGTGGGATCCCAATAAAGGCGTTACACGCTCCATGCGATCAAAAGAAGAAGCGCATGATTACCGCTACTTCCCTGACCCTGATCTTCTGCCTCTTGAAATTGAAAATGAATGGATCAATTCCCTCAAAGAGACACTGCCCGAACTGCCGGATCAAAAGAAACACCGCTTTATTGGTGATTATGGCCTGAGTGCCTATGATGCCAGTGTGCTCATCGCCGAGCGTGCGCGCGCTGATTACTTTGAAGAAGTCGCAAGCAAAAGCGATGCAAAGCTGGCTGCGAACTGGGTGATTAATGAACTGCTCGGTATCTTGAACAAAAATGATGTGGCACTCGAGGATAGCCCGATTAAAGCTCCGCAGATTGCCGAACTGATTAGCCTGATTTCGGATGACACAATCTCGGGCAAAATTGCCAAAGATGTGTTTGCCGCCATGTATGAAACGGGCAAAAACCCGGGCGAGATCGTCGAAGAAAAAGGCCTGAAACAGTTGACGGATACTGGCGCTCTCGAGGCCCTTGTCGATGAAGTCATTGCCGAGAACCCGGATAATGTGGACGCCTATCGCGGCGGCAAGGATAAGCTCTTTGGCTTCTTTGTTGGACAAGTCATGAAGAAATCACAAGGGAAAGCCAATCCCGGCGTCGTGAATAAATTGTTGAAAGACAAGCTGGGATAGCGCTATAACATTCTTGTTATGGCAAGAAACCCCTCTCTTCCAACCTTACGCGAGCTCTTCGAGGTCGAAGCAGGATCAAGTGGTTATGTTTTTCGAGAAACAGGCCAGTATGTTACATCTGAAGAATATCACCTGCTTGCCGTCATGATAAATAACGGGCGCGTTCAATTTCTTGAAAATCTGGCAAGAACATTTACTGGCAAACGCCTCGATACCCTTCAGGATTTATACAATGCCCAAGGACAGGTTATGCATTTGTTGCAAGGATTAAAAGAACGGGAAAAACTCCTTTTTGGTGGGAAATATGAAATTCAAATCATGAAACCACCATCCGCGAACAGCATGTCATTTTGGTGGGCAAATTTTGTGCCCAAAGAAGAAAGAAGGGCTGCGCTTCGTCTTGTGCATGATGTTGACTCCCCCGACCTTGCCCGTGATAATACATTAACAAGATAATAGCGCTTTAATATCAGGAGTATACCCTACTATGGCAAAAAAATATGAATACAAAGTCGTTGTATACCGCGAGAGCATGTTGGGGTCACTCTTTCTTGGAGGCTCTAAAGTTGACCCTCTGAAATTTACGGAGTTTCTCAACAAAAACGGTGAAGATGGCTGGAAGGTTATCACAATGGAGCGGGAAATTCGCCGCATGCTTCTCTTCTTTAGCCGCGAAGCTTTTCTATGCGTCATGGAACGCGAGGTATAAACATATGCATAAATTTTTTCTTGTTGCCATTACCCTTCTGGTCAGTGCCGCTGCCATCATTACTATTCTGCAAATATGGTCACCCCTGTTTGATTGGATGACCTATGGCAAGCTTATGGGCACTTTTGTAATTTTAATCCTTCTCTTTGGCCTTATTTTGGTTTTAAAATCAGATTTGGCTCAGCATAAAAAGCTGAAAGACGAGAACTATCTCGACTAGAGATCGACCAATAAGGAAGCCCGCCCATGGGGAAAATTGCTAAAGGATCACACCAGAAACTTAATGTGACGGAACAGGCACGCCGCCGCATTATGGTTGGCCTTGGTTGGGATCCTGCTGAGAAGCCATCCTTTGGTGATAAAATCAAAAAAATTGCCGGCATAAAACATTTACACCATGACCTCGACTTGTTTTGCTATTGCTATGACGAGGCGCGTCAATATATTGATCTGGTGTCCGCCGAACCCGGCAAAACGGTCAATGCCGACAGCACCATCTACCACAGCGGCGATAATGAAGAAGGCTATGGTGAAGGCGATGACGAGGAAATATCCGTAGAATTACGTGATCTTGATGCGCGTATTGTACATCTCGTCTTTAAAACGGAAGTGCGAACCGGCCACACATTCGGCGAAGTCAGCGCCCCTGCCATGCGCATTGCCGATGGCTATACCGATCATAATTTCATTGAATCCGATCTCAAATCGATCGAGGGCGAAAACGCATCCGCCTACGCTTTTGTTCATCTCTATCGCAAGGATGATGGATGGAATCTCCATTATATTGATGAATTCTTTGATGCCGGTGCGGTATCAAACTGGCCGGAAGAATTAAAACGCTTTTTAAAAGTAGAATAAGGATTGATCTTTATCATCACTTAGTGATAGATGATTATCAACGGAATAGAACAGTTTAGATTTGGAGACGTGGCCGAGTGGCTGAAGGCGCTCCCCTGCTAAGGGAGTATAGGGTTAATCGCTCTATCGAGGGTTCGAATCCCTCCGTCTCCGCCATCATTTTGCCTGTAAACCGTATTTTTAATTGGTTTCAATAGCTCGAAAGTACAAAACCATATTACCCCTTACCGCGGTAAACATTACTAGAACAGGCTGACAGATCTACACCCTAAAATTTCCCAAAGTTTTGTCCGCCCATTCAAAGAGAAAGAGCATAGCAATCAATATTAAATTCAATATACGCCAAGCCAAGCCGGAAGATGCATCCGATATCGCGGACGTTCACATCAAGTCTTGGCGACAAGCTTATAAAGGCATTATCCATCAATCGTATCTGGATAATGGGCTGGATATTAGCGGGCTAACAAAACATTGGCAGGAACGCTTGAAGCAGAGCCGAAAAGGAACATTTCTAGCCTTCAACGGGCCTGTAATTAATGGATTTGCATCGATCGGCAAGTCACGGGATGATGATTATCCGGACTATGCCGAGCTCTATGCGATTTATCTTGATCCTGACTATTTTGGAAAAGGCGTTGGCAAAGCTTTATTTCAGACATGTTTGGAATATGCCGTGACACAGGGCTTCAAAAAACTCTTCGTGAATGTTTTGACCAACAACAAAATGGGACGTGATTTTTACGAACGCATGGGTGCATTGCCAATTGAAAATGGCGAAGAAGAATTGACCATAGACGGTAAACCATATTTGGAAATGAGATATGAATGGAAAAGTCTAAAAAATAGCCCTTGAAGGCTCCTCAAGCGGCCTTAAATTTCATCCGATAAAGATAAGAGATACTCTTTCGTCTCGGCATAATGCGCCTTGAGTTGTTCATGTGTATCCTGCACATCATCAATCGCCCCATCTTTGCCTGCCTTCTCCAGATCAAAAGCAAGATCGGCAACAGTATTGGCATGAATTTGCTTCATGATTGATTTCAATGAATGCGCGGCCAAACCGACATCCTCTGCGTTGGATTGCTCCATGGCTGTGCCTATATCATTCACAAAATTATCTGCATCTTTTAAAATAAGCTCAACAAACATGCCGGCCTTATCACCGTATGCCGTTATCGCCTCTTTCATCTCCTGTGCGTTCTCAAGCATATTGCTTTACCTCCTGCTTATTGTCGTTCAATTCATTGAGCACTCTGACAATATCCTTCTTATCAATCGGCTTGCTCACAAAATCATTCATGCCGGCCTCAAGGCATTTTTCCTTATCACCATCCAACGCATTCGCGGTCAGTGCGACAATTAAAATCTCTGTCATCTCTAGGTCGTTGCGAATTTTCTGAGTGGCCTCAAAGCCATCCATAACCGGCATATTGCAATCCATGAACACCATGTCATAGCTGTCCTTTTGGATCATCTCAACGGCTTCCTCACCGTTATTGGCCATCATAACCTCACATCCCATATTTTCTAACATGTCGGTAATGACGAACTGGTTGGTAATAACATCTTCCACCACCAAGATTTTGAAACCAAAATCGAGACCTTGATCCGCCTGCTTTTCTTTTTCTGCATTGGCCTGCATTTCTTCTACATCTTTGGCATCGGGCTCCTCGATCTTCATTGTAAACCAGAATGTTGATCCGGCCCCCGGCACAGATTGCATGCCGATTTCGCCGCCCATCATCTCTACAAGCTTCTTGGAGATGGCAAGGCCAAGGCCTGTACCCGCAGTTTTTGCAGTCTTACGGCCTTCGATTATCTGTTCAAAAGCGCCAAATACTTTTTCCTGCTGATCATCGGAGATGCCAATACCGGAGTCAGTAACCGAAAATTTCATCAGATCATCATCTTCACGCTCGGCCTTAACAATCACCTCACCACGCTCGGTAAATTTAATCGCATTGCTAATGAAATTTGTTAGTATTTGCTTGATGCGTGTCTCATCCCCAATCAAAAACTCCGGTAAGTTATCATCTATCTCCAGCACATATTTCAGACTTTTTTCCTGCGCCAATGGCTGTAGTAAAGCCGATTGACCCTCAATAGATGTTTTCAGGGCAAAAATATCTTTATGAATCTCAAGCTTATCCGCCTCAATTTTTGAGTAGTCCAAAATCTCATTAATAATTTCCAGCAGCGTCTGCCCCGAATTTTTAATGATATCGACATATTTCTTTTGTTTGGGCGTTAACTCTGTCTCGTTCAACAAAGAGGCTGTGCCAATAACACCATTCATCGGTGTCCGAATTTCATGGCTCATCCCGGCCAAGAAATCTGATTTGGAGCGGTTGGCTTTTTCTGCCTCTTCCTTGGCGACAACGATCTGCTCTTCATATTCAAGGCGCATGGTGACATCCACGCCAAAACCAACAATTTCCTCCAACTCACCATCATCATCAAAACGGTTTACTGTTGTCCAGTTAATGGTCCTTTTTTGACCATCTTTTGTTGTTAAGGCTGTATGGTGTTCAGACACACCTTTCTCCCCATCAATATATTGTAACAACCCCTTAATTCGTCCAATATGTTCATCCGGAAATAAAAGTCCTGCTATATCCTCACCGATCATTTCCTCTCGCGAATAACCGGTCAGTTTTTCAACCCTGTCATTTACATTACGAATAACACCGAGCGGGGAAATACCAATAATAAGAGCCGGATTTTTAGTCACCAAATAATCGCTATATTGCTTTTCTTTCATCAATTCCTTCGCTGCGCCGCCATAGAGCTGATAAATCAAAAACATCAAGCCGCCAAAAACAAAGGAAAAACAAAAACCGACGATAAACACCCACAACGCCCGCGTTTCAGAAGAGAGCGGTGTGAAATATGGCGATGTCTGCCATTCAATCGTCCATTGTGCCGTATTATTCGCCACGCTTATTGTGCGATGAATAGGCCCGATCTTATCATAATGAACGGTCTCATAATTTGTATTCCATACCTCATCCGAGACACTCTGATAAATTAAGGCTTCAGGGTTGGTTGTCAGGCCATCATACACTCTGAAACTAAGCTGATTGCCGGAATATTTGGTAATATCCGCTAAGAAGTGGCTGGCAATAAACGGGGCATAAACCCACCCCTTAAACTCATTTGTCTGATCCTCAATACCGGAGAGCGTATTTTTGTTTTTATACAAAGGTAACAAGAACAAAAAACCAGGCGTTTTTTCTTCATCTTGTACCAGCTCAATTTTCTCGGTTAAAACCGCATAGCCTGTTTTCTTGGCAAATGTAGCCGCGCGCCTGCGATGATCTTCGAATGCGATATCCAACCCAACAGCCTCTTTGTTGGCATCAAAAGGCTCAATATATTTAATGATATATTTTTCATCCAGATCGGTTTCGGGATGGTTCTTAAAACCCTCCACACCATCGGCGCGTGTTTCGGCTAAATAGGCATCCAGATCATCTTTATTAACCTCATCAATATAGCCAACACCTAGAATGCCGGGCAGATTTTTCTCGATGTTTATGGAATCAACATATTCATGCCACTCATCCCTATCCACCTGATTGGAGGCGTTAAACAAACCAACGCCTCCCCATAATGCCATCTCGTATTGTAAAAAACGCGCGATAATAGCGTCTTCCGAATGCGCAACAAGTGTATCAAAATGCAGGCGGTTCTCATCATGCACAGCAAAATGCGACATATACGAGACTGCTGCTGTAATGCATAAAAAAACAAAAAATGAGAGAAACGGAATATACTTCACAAAAATAACTTAAACCGTTTTAGGCGACCTGAAGCCCAATGGTTTTAAAGCAATTTGAAAGCTTGTCCTTTGTTGTTGGCTTGGTAAGAAACGCACTCGCACCCGCGCCGACGGCCTCATTGGCCTTGGCTTCGCCTTCAACGCCGCTGAACATGACCACAGGGATCTGCCCATAACGGCCACGAATGGTTTTCAAAAGCTCCAGACCCGATTCCTTGCCGATATGCCAATCCAGTAATACAACATCAACACTGCTTGTCTGCAATGCCTGCATAGCGCTGTTACCATCATTGGCTACCACGGAATTCACGCCTAGATCTTCCAAAATTTCTTTGGTTGTAAAGCGTGTTACTTCCACATCATCTACTATTAAACACGTCGTCATAACTTTAAAATCCCCCTTAAGTTTGTGAACGAATTTGATATTATTAAGCTGCTTTTAGATTAGACAGGAACACCTCAACTACACCGCGGAGGTCTTCCGTGCGTCTGGCCAGATCCTGCGCTGCATCGCTAACATTGGATGAAGAGCTTTGCGTCTCCTCGGCCCCTGTCGAGACATCAACAACAATATGGCTAACCTGATCCGTTTTCTCGGCCGCTGATTGCGTATTACGGACAATTTCTTGAATAGCGGCTGATTGTTCTTCCATTGCAGCAGACATTGACGTTGCAATTTCATTAATGTCATTAATGGTTTTACTAACGCCCTCAATCACACCAACTGTATTTTCTGTTGCCCCCTGCATGGCTGAAATTTGTGTAGCAATATCTTCTGTTGCTTTGGCTGTCTGCGCCGCCAATGACTTCACCTCACTCGCCACCACAGCAAAGCCCTTACCGGATTCACCGGCACGTGCCGCTTCAATGGTTGCATTCAAGGCCAAGAGATTTGTTTGCTCGGCAATATCCTGAATCAAATTCACAACCTCGCCAATCGTCTCCGACGACCCCTTCAGCTCGCCAATAGCGTTACTGGCATCACGTGCTTCCGCCACGGCTTCTTGTGAAATACGGCTGGCATTCGCCACCTGCCCGTTGATTTCCTTGATTGATGCCAGCATTTCTTCCGAAGCACTGGCCACGGTCGATACATTCTCAGTCGCAATCGATGTTGCACTTTCCAACTCGGTTGATTTTGCCTGCCCACGGTCAGCAACATTCTTAAGCGTAGAGGCCGTTGCCCCGAGCTCTTCTGTTGAGGCCGCCAGATCACGAATAAATCCGGCCACATTGTGGTCAAAATCTTCTGTCATACGCACCAGCATCTCATTAAACTCATCCTTACCGGCATCAAAATATGTTGAAATCGCCATATCCATATCCAACAAGGCCGCCTTTAAAAACGCCTGAATAATTTGCTCTGTTTCATTAATTTTCTTACGAGTAACAAAACCGGGCTTGAGCGTTTCCTGCATAATTGCGGAAATCATCCCATTCACCAGCGCCGCATACCCGCCGACATACCATCTTGGCTCAAGGCCGATACGGTTATGCGTATGCCCGATTTTATTCACCGAGTCCTGATATTCCTGATCGAAATTGCCCTGAACAATCGTCGCCCAGTGCTTCATCTGAAGATTTTTGGCAGCGTCTTTGTGCTGAGAGCTTGAGAACATCTCGTTCAGTTCCGGCCACTCGCTAATAAGACCATAAAACCCATCCAGGACATTCGCCATATGCTTGTCCATAATTGGTTTTACTTTTTGCAGGTTTGCACGTGCCTGCTCATCCATATTCAAAAAAGAGATGCGCTCCTGAAACTTTTTATGGTTCAGAGCCTTCCTTTCTTCTTCCTTTGATACCTGATTATTTGTGTTGGCAGACTCGTCAAGAGCCACAGCGTCATGCTTCATAATTTCCCCCATAATGTTCATGTGAATGCTTTGAGCTACATTCAAACACAATCCCTATTTTACACCTTTTGGGTATATACTGTCAAAAAAATGAACATTGACTACCATGGTGTTTTTAAAGGGTTTTTTGAGGGCGCATCAAAAAAAGCAACACAAAAAACCCCGCTTTAATTATGGCCTTATAGAAAATTATTATGATTTTGCGCCCAATAAAAAATCGGTGATCCATGAATAAAAATATCAAGATTTTGTGGAATATTCTGCCAATGGTTTTTAAGAACATCCAGATACATAAATCTATCTTTATGCTGCTCCGGGATCAGCTTATAAAAACTTTCATAATCCACACTTACCTCTATTGGCTCAAACCTGTCATCCAAATAACGAAGCATTGTGCGATGTGCTTTACGTGTTCTGGAAGCATTATATTTTTGCTGAACAGAATGCAGCCATTTATGTGCAATCTTCTCACAGGCCGCACTATCATCGACCGTGGTTTTTAAAATCTCGCTCTCATACAAAGAGGCAAACCCCATCCAATTCAGAGAATATTGCGCCCCGCTCCATATCTCCGGCATATGCTGCTCTTGTTTTAACCGCCAGCCTGCCCGCAATGATTCAATGGCCGCCATCATCTCGCAGGCTTGCACAATCCATACGGCACTATCCTCATCCAAAATAAAACGTGGCTGCCCTTCAATCCTGAGTGGTGTAAAAAAAAGCCCGTGCATATCCTGATAAAAATGCACCAACTCATGCAACCATGTCAGCATCGTTGTGCTCTTTAGGTAACGTGGAGAGAATTCAAACGCGGCCTTATAAAGCCCGGCATCCATCTGCTCTTTAAACTCGGCCTTAAAGGCCTCTTGGTCAAACTCGGAAACAGACAACCCAAAAGGCGCATAACTCCCGTTTCCGGCAAAAAAACGATATTCAATATTATAACCATATGCCTTGAGAGCATTTAAAACCGAGCCCATAAAAATGTCTTTTTCAGCAAGATCCAGCAAGGTTTGTGTTTTGTTTTCATCGGATAAAAGCCACATAGACCCATCATACCCTTTTCGTAAGCCCAGCAAAGACATTATAATGAATCATCAAAAAATAATAATGTGAGCCAATAAAAGAAAACCAAAGCAATGAGTGATACATTCCTGAAGCCAAAACTGCCATTTGTTACAAAAGCAAAAAAACATCATATAGAGATTACCCTTATCAAACCCGCAGAGCTCAAAGAAGCTCTTGCATCTCTCACTGATGCACAGAGCGCTCAAGCGGGGAATGCCGGTTTTGAAGCATCCCCTCAAGAACTATGTGTGCTTTATTCTGCAGATGGCCAAATTGATAAAATTATTGCCGGCCGCGCAGATGACATCGACCATGAATTGGGCGCCTCTCTGGCACAGAAAATTAAAACAGCACTTTCCAAAGACACCCTCAATCAAAGCAGCTTTGGTCTAACCAACGATCTGCATGCTGATGATGCCTATAACATTGCCCTTGGCTGGGGGCTGGCGGCGTATAAATTTGATGCATATAAATCCGATGATAAAAAATCAAAAGTGGTGGAGCCTAAACTTGTTTGGCCGGATAACATCCACGCCCCTAAAATAGAAGCGCAGCTGCGCGCGATTTCAATGTTGCGTGACCTGATCAACACGCCCGCCAATGATATGGGCCCTGATGATATTGAACAGCTTTGTAAAAGCCTGGCCAAAAGTCATAAAGCCCGCACAAAAATTATTAAGGATAAAGATCTTTTAAAAGAGAACTTCCCTCTGATTTATACCGTTGGGCAAGCCAGCCCCAGACGCCCTCGCCTGATCGAGATGCGCTGGGGGAAAAGTGCAGACCCCAAAGTCACGATTATTGGTAAGGGGGTTGTCTTTGATACGGGCGGGCTGAACCTGAAACCTACGCAATATATGGCGTTGATGAAAAAAGACATGGGCGGTGCCGCGCACGCCTTATCGCTGGCTAGTTTGATCATGGACAATAAGCTGCCTGTAAATTTGCGCCTTTTAATTCCGGCCGTAGAAAACGCGGTTGCCGGAGAGGCCTTCCGGCCCGGTGATGTCATCAAAAGCCGTAAGGGAATCTTTGTCGAGAACACCAACACAGATGCGGAAGGCCGTTTAATTCTTGCCGATACACTAACCTATGCCTGTGAAGAGAGTCCGGAACTCATCATTGATTTTGCAACATTAACAGGGTCTGCGCGTGCCGCACTCGGGCCGGATATTCCCGCGATGTTTTCAACTGATGAGAAAACAGGCAAAGACCTTCAAGCCTTGAGCTTTGATATCAATGATCCGCTGTGGGTTATGCCGCTCTGGGATAAATATAAAAAACACATCGAGAGCAGCACAGGCGACATCCTCAATAGCGCCTCCCTTCCGGGTGACCTGATCTATAGCGCCCTTTTCTTAAAAAGCTTCCTAAGCGATTCCACAGATATCAACTGGGTGCATATTGATTGTTTTGCATGGGAAAGCGCCGGCAAACCCGGCCGCCCCAAAGGAGCCGCCGATACAGGGCTGCGCGCATGCTTTGCCTATCTTGAAAAGCGTTTTGCGAAAGCCGCATAACTATGTCCGGCACAATTAAACAAAACCGCCAACCGCTTCTTAGTATGTTCAAGCAGGACACATGCAAAGAAGTCAGCACAGAAATACTCTTTGGTGAAAGCGTTGAGATTCTAGAAACAGTGTCAGACAATCTGGTCTATGCCCACACATGCCGTGATGATTATACGGGATACATCAGAACAGAATCTCTGGCTGATGATGTCATTGCGCCCAGCCACAAAATTAGTGCCCCGCTCGCCCATATTTATGAGCGCCCTGACTTTAAATCGCTGATGATCGGCGCGCTGAGCTTTCAATCATTTATTGCCATAGACCCCGATCAATCAGAAGAAAACGGCTTTATAAAAACCCTTGGATGGGGGTGGGTTTGGAAAGAGCATATTATCGCCCATGATGTCTTCAAAACAGATCACACCAGCATTGCCGAGCGTTTTTTGCACACGCCGTATTTATGGGGTGGCCGCTCTGTTTTTGGTCTTGATTGTTCGGCTCTAGTACAGCTCTCAATGATTGCATGCGGGCGCCGTTGTCCGCGCGATTCACATATGCAGGAAAAGCAGCTGGGCACCGATATTCCTCGCGATAATCTGAGCCGCGGCGATCTTGTTTTTTTCAAAGGGCATGTCGGCATTATGGTTGGACAAAATAATATTTTAAATGCAACAGCACGTCACATGCAGACATGTGTTGAAAACTTAAGTGATGTTGAAAAATCTTATGACGGGATTACCAGCACAAAACGCCTGTAATCTATAAACCAGGCACACTAGGCATAGGTGGAAAATCATCATATCCACCACCATCACTATCGGAAGATGCTTCCGGTGTGGGTGAAGTTGAACTTGATGCGCTTGACGATCCATCTGAATCATCCGACATATCTTCTACTGATGAAGAAGAGGAGAAAGAAGAGGAAGATTCAAAATCTTTCACGTCCACTGATATTCTCGGCGCAGGGTCTCCTTTCGTAGCACCGCCAAACAAATCATCTTCAGAAAATTTATTCACGGAATCGGTCACAGTATCAGAATAAGGATCATAGACACTGCCCGGCGCTTCGCGTCTTTGCAAAGGATTGCCCGCACGATCCAAATCGGAATTCAAACGAACATCACGCGTCGAAATTTCTTCCAGCCTGTGAGCCCGATCAACCAATATATCCTCCGAATAATGTTGCGGTAATCCGTAAGACGATGATTCCAGACCCGTAAAATCAACAATCACGCGCTCCGGATATCGATACAGCGCTCCGGAAGCCTTGTCCCAGATCAAACCCGCCATCGCGGTTGAGGCATTCATCATCGCCATGGATGATTTTTGCGGTGATATAACCAAACGACGATCACGATTGCCCGGCGCCTTGCAATCAATAATCAAATCCTCTTGTGATTTAAAAATCGTGGTGGTCTCAGGCGGGCGAACATCATAGGGAATACCATCAACAATCACCTCGCAGCGCGCATTCTCGGCACCGGGTGTTTCAATGGTAATTTCCTGAATTTGCTTCTCGGTCGTGTAAGCACACCCCGTGGTTAAAAACAAAGCCAGCACTGATAAAATTTGATAACGCATCGACCTGAAGCTAAGAAGTTGTTCACAAAAAATGAGAATCAAAAAGAAGCGAAACTCCCTATAAGCCTAACCAAAAAAGCGCAGGGGAGCAATTGCACAGATGGGAAATCACTATTTAAGCAACAGATTTTATTACATCATCCGAAGAGGCACCCTTATCACGCTCCACTTTAAAACTGAGCGCGTCTTTCGCAGTGGTAATATCCACCCTCGAGTGATCGGGAATATCACCGGATAAAATCATCTCGGCCAATTTATTCTGAAGCTCTGTTTGAATCACACGCTTGAGGGGCCGCGCTCCATAAGCGGGATCATAGCCCTTATCGCCCAGCCATGTTTTGGCCTTTTCATCAATATTCAAAATAATGTGGCGCGGCTTGAGCAGCTCATCAATATAACGAAGCTGAATATCGACAATGCCGGTGAGCTGATCGCGATCAAGACGGCGGAACAGCAAGATTTCATCCATACGGTTTAAAAACTCAGGTCTAAAAGCAGCGCGCACAGCCTCCATCACCAATGGACGCACCGCCTCGCTATCTTCACCGTCTGCTTGGGCGACGAGATGTTCTGCCCCCAGATTTGATGTCATGATCAAAACGGTATTTTTAAAATCGACTGTACGCCCCTGCCCATCTGTCAGGCGCCCATCATCCAACACCTGCAAAAGCACGTTGAACACATCCGGATGCGCTTTTTCGACCTCATCAAAAAGAATCACTTGATACGGTCTTCGGCGCACAGCTTCGGTTAAAGCCCCGCCCTCATCGTAGCCGACATAGCCCGGGGGCGCCCCAATCATGCGTGAAACTGAATGTTTCTCCATATATTCCGACATATCAAGGCGCACCATCGCAGTATCATCATCAAATAAAAACTCTGCCAATGCCTTTGTCAGCTCAGTTTTCCCGACACCTGTCGGGCCTAAAAACAAGAAAGATCCGATGGGCCTGCGTTGATCTTGCAATCCCGCACGCGAACGGCGCACAGCATTTGACACAGCCTTAAGCGCCTCATCCTGACCGATAACACGCTGGCGCAATTTTTCTTCCATACCAAGAAGCTTTTCGCGTTCGCCCTCAAGCATTTTATCAACCGGAACGCCTGTCCAGCGGCTTACAATAGCGGCAATTTCATCATCCGTTACTTCTTCCTTGATCAGGCCGGTATTCTGTTCTTGTTTTTCGACCTGAGCCGCATCCCGCAATTTCTCCTCAAGCTCGGGAATTAATCCGTATTTCAGCTCACTCGCCTTGGCCCAATCGTTATTTCGTTCCGCTTGTTCTAGTGACACACGTGCCTTATCAAGCTCTTCGGTATATTTTTGTCCGGCATTGAGCTTTTCCTTTTCAGCGCGCCATTGCGCCGTTAAATCGGCCGATTGCGATTCCAGCCCGTCCAATTCCTCATCCAGTTTTTTCAAACGTTCTTGCGAGGCCTTATCTTTTTCCTTCTTTAATGCCTCACGCTCAATTTTGAGCTGAATGATTCGACGATCCAGCTCATCAATTTCTTCAGGTTTGCTATCAACCTGCATACGTAATCTGGACGATGCCTCATCCACCAAATCAATGGCCTTATCAGGCAAAAATCGATCCGTAATATAACGATGGGACAGCGTAGCCGCCGCAACAATTGCATTATCCGTGATACGTACACCGTGATGAAGTTCATATTTTTCCTTAAGCCCGCGCAAAATCGAAATTGTGTCTTCGACACTAGGCTCTTCGACATAAACAGGCTGAAAACGGCGCGCAAGCGCTGCATCTTTTTCAATATGTTTACGGTATTCATCCAATGTTGTTGCGCCAACCATATGCAATTCACCGCGCGCCAAAGCAGGTTTCAACATATTGCCGGCATCCATGGATCCTTCCGCCTTTCCGGCGCCCACCAATGTATGAAGCTCATCTAAAAACAGGACAATCTCGCCTGTTGCGCTCTTGACTTCATCCAGAACCGCCTTCAGGCGTTCTTCAAACTCGCCGCGAAACTTTGCCCCTGCCAATAGCGCACCCAAATCAAGCGACATGAGACGTTTATCTTTTAGGCTTTCCGGCACATCTCCATTGACAATCCGTTGCGCCAACCCCTCAATAATAGCGGTTTTTCCAACACCCGGCTCACCAATTAAAACCGGATTATTCTTGGTTCGACGCGAAAGAACTTGTACGGCACGCCTGATCTCTTCATCACGCCCGATAACCGGATCAAGCTTGCCCTCACGTGCGGCTTCGGTTAAATCATGGGCATATTTTTGAAGCGCATCAAACTGATCATCCGCATTCGCGCTATCCGCCGTGCGCCCTTTACGCACATCATTGATCGCAGTATTCAAAACCGTATCATTCAGGCCGGCACTTTCTAACACACCTGCGATATCGCTGCGTTTTGCCATGATCATCGCCTGCAAAACACGCTCCGCAGTCACAAACTTATCGCCCGCTTTTTCTGCTAAATTCAATGCGTTATCAAGAATTTTTGCCAAATCGGTTGAAATGCGCAACTGCCCCGCACCAGGGCCATCAACAACAGGCAGTTTTGCAATCGCCTGATCAACATCCGAAGCAATACGCGGCACATCCGCACCCGCCGCCTGCAATAATTTGACAACAATGCCCTGAGAATCATCCAGCATAGCCCTCATCATGTGTTCAGGCTCAAGGGATTGATGCGATTGACGCAGAGCAAGGCTTTGCGCGGCTTGCAATAATGACTTTGTTTTCTCGGTAAGTTTATCAAAATCCATATTCGGGGCACCTTTTACGATAAAACCAGTAATCTGTACTTATATTATAGGGCGCAGATGTTTTTTCAACGCATACTCTCCTATTTTACCCCCATTAAAAAAGGCGGTCAAAACCGCCTTGATCAAAGTAATACGAAATAAACGCTAAGAACACTATTATTCGGCCAGCACTTCACCCTCAGAGCCAGCCCCTATAATACTTGCCGGCAAACCCAAATCTTCCTCTTTTTTCGCTTTCGAGGCCGGCTTGCGGCGTGGCTTCGCTTTTTCATCTTCACCCGGGGCCTCACTGTCGGCATTCTCCTGAGACGCTTCTTCTTTTTGCTGTTGGCGCGCTTTAACCTCTTGCATATCTTCTTCAAAACTATTGATGATACGCTGATAATGCTCCGCATGCTGAGAATAGCTTTCGGCCAAAATAATATCACCGGCCGCCGCAGCATCCTTGGCAAGGGCCAAATATTTTTCTGTTACCTGATGGGCTGTGCCGCGAATACGTACATCCGGACCATTACTGTCAAAGACCTGTGTACGTTGTTGATTGCCGCGACGGGAACCGCCCCCTCTGCTTCTTTGCCTTCGGTTATTAGATCCGTGTTTCATTAGGTTTGCCACTTGCTTCTTTAATGTTGTTGTTACTTATCTAAACACATACATACACGTACACCATACATGATTATCAAATATATGGCTACTCATTCGACGTCCAAACACTACATATTGTGGATATTTGTAATGTTCAATTATCATCTCGTCGTGTTGATGTGTTGAACGATTTCAATCTACAGCGAACTCAATTTTTCAATCAAGCAAAGCGCACAAAAAAAAATCACTTATCCCCACAGCTTTTTAAAAAAAGATATCCACAACCCGCGGATTCCCTGCCATATCA
>CAZTBB010000018.1:0-28980 GCA_964611755.1 uncultured Pseudobdellovibrionaceae bacterium | reverse complement strand
CAGATCCATGATCGTATCCGCGCCCCAGCGCGTCGCCCAGACCATTTTATCCACCTCTTCACCAATCGACGATGTGACGGCGGAATTCCCGATATTGGCATTGATCTTCACCAGGAAGTTCCGCCCGATAATCATTGGCTCGGATTCGGGGTGGTTGATATTGGCCGGAATAATCGCGCGGCCTTCGGCGACTTCCTGACGGACAAAGTCGGGCGTGATAAAGTCCGGTAAATTTGCGCCAAAGCCTTCACCATTGCGGGCCATTTCATGCACGGCTTCGCGGCGCTGGTTTTCGCGGATGGCGATATATTCCATTTCCTTTGTGATGATGCCCTGACGCGCATAATGCATTTGGCTGACATTCGCGCCCGGCTTTGCACGCAATGGCTTTTCCGGTGTGGCGGGGAATTTCTCATGCTTGGCTTTGCGGCGCTCCATCTGCGCCTCATCCTTATAGCCATTATCAATCGGCTTGACGTTGCGTCCCTCGACATATTCAACATCGCCGCGATCCATGATCCATTGCGCCCGCTTTTTCGGCAGGCCGCGCATGATATCGAGCTGCGCATCCTCATCGGTGTAGGGGCCGGATGTATCATAGACGGTGATCGATGGTTGATCGGGGTCTTCCAATGCAATTTCGCGCATCGCCACGCCAAGATCGCCGACATAGACTTTCTTGGAGGCGGGCAAGCTGCCGCGTGTCACGTGTGTGGTGGATGGGCAAATACCGGGTTGATCTTTCGGGGCCATTTTTCTTTTCCTTTGTTTTAAAGTCGTAAATTCTGTTTTTATTGATTAATCACAAAACGCCGTGCAGTAACGGTGCTCGATCACATTGCCGCCGCAATTGGAATGGCAAATACGGTGCACCGATTCACAGCGCTCCTCGCAGCCGACATCGCAGGCGCTGAAATTTTCGAAATGGCTGCGGGATTTTTCAATCGGCTGGCTCTTGCTTTGTTGCTCATTCACATAGCGCAGATAGGCGTTCTCCGCCTCCAGGCTTTTGATGCGCTTGCATTCCGATTTTTGCTGGCCGCAAGTGGCCGTGCAGCTATTCATCTTGTCCAGACAGTTATTGGCGCAGATTTTCCCTTTATCTGTGGGCGGCGTGGTGAAGCGGTAATCGGTTTTATAAACAGGCCCGCAGCCCGCAACAAAAATGGCCATTGCAACAAAGAGGGGAAGAATTTTCATCATCATTTTTATCCTTGAGGTTTTATCTATTTTGTGTAGCTCTCGGCGTGCAGCTCGGATATTTCAACGCTCAGCGAGACGCGCTCATCCGCTACGCCGTGATCGCGGGCCAAAGCGAAAAGATCGCCCGCCATTTTCTTTTTCAGCGCATCATCACGCCCCGGCAATAATTTGACGTGTATATGCACAAATTTATCCATTTCCTGTCCATCACCGACAATGGAATATTGCACGGGGATGGCGCGGCTTTTAATGGCATGAATATTCACGCTTTCCTGTTCGGCCAGATTATGATGCAATTTATCCAGCAATTTCGGCATATCAACGGAAGGAGCAAGGGCTTCGCTGTATTCGACAATAATATGGGGCATGTTTTTTCTATCCTTTCCCTACGGCGGTCCTAACCGCACAGGTTCAACGGGTGAATTCTCAGCTTTGAAACATATTTGCAAAGCACCCCGAAGGTTTTTACTTGGCCCCACTCTCGTGATGTTGGGCGCTCTTGTCAAGATGATTCACGGAAGAATCAGCGAAAGAATACCCGAACAGACGATAAGAAGTAATGTTTGAATTATGTAAATTAATTGTGTATAGTACTGGCCATGGATATTATCTTGGAGCATGGCCATCATTCACCGGGCGGGCAATACACAGTTGCGCGCATGGATATGCAATCCGATTTCGAGCGTTTCAAGCGCATCATCGATACAGAATACACGCAAGATTACGATATTAATGCCATGGAAGACAGCGATGTCGAAGAGCTTGCCCTTTCGTGCCTGATTGGCGGACAGAATGAAATTCTTTTATTGATGGAATATGACGAAGTGATTGGCTATGTCAATTTGGGGCATAAAGATGGAAATCTTCATATCGATAAAATTTTTATTGATGAAAACCATAGAGGCAAGCGCCTGTCGAATATTTTATACGAAGCCTGTTTCATCCTCGCACTTTTCGACCCTGACTATGCCGATTGCACGTATATTGAGGCTTTGATTGCCGAAGATAATGTTCCCTCTATTCGCGCGGCAGAAGGACAGGGGTTCGAGATTGTTTTTGATAAAAATCAGGATACGCCGATCGGCGCGCTCATCGATTTCGAGACATATAGAATTCCGCTGGCACCGCTACGGGAAGAGCTTGCCCGCATGCAACATGAGATCAATGCGCCATCCCCCGCCCCCGGCCCATAGAACAAAAACGGGCAAAATTTTCGATACAGATTGTCTTTTGAGCCTATGCGGATTATATAAGGCGCATGACTTTGAAAAAACGCATTTTACGCACTCTTGTTCTTGTATCCCTCGGTCTATTGATTGGTGGCGGCGTTGGCCTCTATCAAATCAGCATGGAAGATGCTCGCGTCCTGAAAAAGGGTGAAAGCCACAGTACAGACACAGGCATTGCCGGCCTTAAAATCGGTGGCCCGTTTACATTGACCGATCACACAGGCAAAAAAGTCACCGAGGCGGATTACGCCGGACATTACCAGCTCATCTATTTTGGCTTTACTTACTGCCCTGCGATTTGCCCGACCGAGCTTCAAAAAATGACCAAAGTGCTCAATATGCTGCCGCAAGATGCTTCGGATAAAATTATCCCGCTCTTTTTCACGATCGACCCGCAGCGCGACACTCCGGACGTGATGGCAGATTATGTATCGTTGTTTCATCCGCGCCTTATAGGCCTGACAGGCACCCAGCCGCAAATCGACAATGTCACGCGCGCCTATCGTATTTTTGCGAATAAGGTGAATGATCCCGAGCTTTCGGATTACACCATGGATCACTCCACATTCATTTACTTGATGGGTAAGGATAACGAGCTTTTATCGATCTACCGCATTCAGGACGATGCAGATTACATAAAAAGTGATATTCTGGGGCACATGCTCAGCGCCCCTCAGGCTTGATGCGCGCCCAATAGTGGTATTTTTGCAACAATTATACACAGACTGTGCGCCGCACAATAGAAATTCCCTGTATTTTCAGGCAAGCGCTCCATAAAATAACCTCAATAAAATTATAAATTCATTTTTTCTGTTCAGGAGATTTTTTTATGAGACTAACGAATTCCTTACTAGCAGGGGCCGCTTTATGTGCACTTGGCTTAGGTTTGAGCACATCTGCAAACGCCGCAGGTTTTTTCCTTCAGGAACAATCCGTATCGGGTTTGGGCACCGCCTATGCCGGTGAAGGTGCCGCCGCCAGAGATGCTGCCGCCCTTTTCTTTAATCCGGCCAGTATCGGTAAACTAGATGGTCGCCAGGTCAACCTTGGTGTGCATGCTCTTTTTGTTGATGCGCAACTTGAAGATACAGGCACAACAATCAACGGAACATCTCTTGCCGCACGCGGTCAGCCAAGCGGTGATGGTGGAAACCCTCTTGGCCTGAACATGATCCCGAATGCTTATTTTGCAACACCGATCACAGATGACAATAAATGGTGGGCCGGTTTTGGTATTTCTGCCCCGTTCGGACTGGGAACAGAATATGACTCAGACTTCTTTGGTCGCTTCTCATCCTTGAAGACCGAGCTACGTACGATCGATTTCCAACCAACATTGGCTTACAATCACTCAGATTGGTTGACCATTGGTGGTACAATGATTGTTCAATATGCCCGCGCGAACCTGAAGCAAAACATCGCGACACCGACAACAGCCGAAGTCGGCGTAGATGTTACAGGTGATGATGTTTCTATGGGGTATAATGTTGGTGTTATCTTAACACCTATGGACAGAACAAGCATTGGCTTGAGCTACCGCTCCCAAATTCATCAAGAATTGACCGGCAAGCAAATTTCAACACCGACAAACTCGCTTGGCCCTGACTCAACGGCTGTTGCCAAGTTGAAGCTTCCGGATATTGGCCGTATTGACATTGCCCAAGGCCTGAATGATCGCTGGACTGTTTTGGGTTCTGCAACATGGTATGGCTGGGGTAACACAGATACATTAACTGTGCTTCCAACAAATGCCTCAACCGTTGGCCCATCACTGACATTTGGTTACCGCAATGAGTGGTCTTATGCCGTTGGTCTGGAATACATGTACAGCGAAGACTGGACATTGCGTGCCGGCTTCCAGTATGACCAGACACCGACAACAGACGAATTCAGAAGCACATTGAATGTTGATAGTGACCGTAACTGGTACGCGGTTGGTGCAACATACAGCCATAGCGATGCAATGACATTCGACTTCAGCTTGGCCTATGTTGATGCCGAGGAAGAGACTGTGAACAGAACAACAGTCACAACAGGCCCGACAACAACAATTACAAATGCGCGCTCAGATGATCCGTATAGTGTGATTGGTGCGGTTGCTCTGAACTACAAGTTCTAGGATCAAACAAAACACATTTAAAAACCGGCTCTTCAATGAGGGCCGGTTTTTTTTATGGCTTGGTACCCATCATGCGTCACCGGATGTGATCGCGCGCATGCTTTCTTCTGCCTCTGCCCATTTGACAATGTATTCCGGGAAAGCCGGGCTATCGCCCTCATAGCCGATCAAACGGATGAGCTCGGATGACGGCACTGTCTCTCTTTTTTTGGGGCTAAAAAAACTGCCTTTTAAAACAGCAATGGCGGCGACTGCTCCGGCCTTCTTGCCTTTGGCGATGACGAATTTTTGTTCCATATAGACCCATTTTTCATCCCAGCACACAACACGTGTCTCCATGTCATAGGCTTGTAGGTGGAAAAGCGGTAGACGATAGCGCACTTGCGCCGCACTCAAGACAGGAATAGCGCCGATCTTGAACATTTCAGCCATCAAGCCGTTCCGGATCACCATATCCATACGGCCCAAATCCATTAATGTCAGGTAACGCCCGTTATTCATGTGCATATTGGTATCCAGATCGGTCGGCCAGACATGCATGCGCAGCTTGAAAACCTGCAACGGGTCATTGGTGCGCTTTTTAAACAGAGCGCACAGAATAACAAGAAAAGCGCGAATAAAGAGGTTCATGGCTCTCTTTCCATTTTAATGTATAGAGGGGGGTCAATCTTCCAGGATTGAATTCAGCTTCATCGCCAAGCCCATATTGCCCTTTACTTTGAGCTTTCCCATCATAAAAGCGATATTCGGATCTTGTGTACCGTTCAATATGCCCTGAAACACCTCAACAGATGTCACGAGCTCTACATCTGCCTCCTCATCTTTATCCGAGATTTCAGGCGGTGTTTTGGTGGAATCGACAAAAATAATGCCTTCATCACCGAAATTGAATTTGGCCTTGGCTTGCAAGCCTGCGGCAAACGCCATTTTCTGTTCTAATTGTTGTTTGATCTGATCCAAGCTCATATCCTTATTTTACATTTTTCTAATGTCATTGAATAGGACAAAATTGTATTTTTTAGCCCTTAACAAGCGCCAAGGGATTGTCAGCTCTTTATTTCAAGTGTTAATGTAGGCATTGGGTTTATGGAATAATTTTCATACATTCCACCTCACACCCCTAAAGAGATTTTTTATTGGATTAGTTAAGAAAGCGACCATTGAACATGACAAAGCACCGTGCAGGCAAACTCGCTAAGGATTCACTTTTAACCGCATCGGCCATAACATTGCTTTGCGGAATGGGCATGGGATTGAGCATGCCATCACACGCCGCCGACCCGGGATTATATTTCTATCCATCCGGCCCATGGCAAGTGGCCAAACAGGATACAGGCAATATGGATGGCCGCATTTGCACCATCAGTTCCGAGTATAATAACGGATTTATTGTTCAATTTGCCCAATCCAACTTCGGCAAAGCATTGATGCATGTTGACTTCCGCCAGGATGCTTTCTCACAGGGGCAACAGATAAGCACCGAGATTTCCGTGCCGGGCAAAAGCAAAATGGATGCGAATGGCTCTGCCAAACAAGCCAATATCCTGAGTGTCGATCTTGGCCAGAATGCCGCTATGATTGACCAGCTC
This sequence comes from uncultured Pseudobdellovibrionaceae bacterium, assembly GCA_964611755.1. Lineage (GTDB taxonomy): Bacteria > Pseudomonadota > Alphaproteobacteria > Micavibrionales > Micavibrionaceae > CAZTBB01. The sequence goes on along the minus strand of CAZTBB010000018.1, from coordinate 22,840 downwards.
AGTAACTCCAGCGCCTTCGATGTAAGCCTCGGCGGTAATGCATTTCGTTTTCACCTCACCGGATTTGGCGAAGCTTATAACAACTTCCAATCCTGTCTGGATGGGCGCATACCGGCGCCTATGGCTGTTGCATCACCCGCGCCCCAGCCTGAAATCACACGCATGGCCGCGCCTGCCGAACCAATCATGGAGCCGGAAGCACCTGTGAGTAGCGCAACGTCAAATGCGCCAACGCAAGCATCCGACCAACCCTTATCCATAGCGCCGCCACCACCGGTGATGCCAGCACCGACAATAGAGGCCGCGATTGAACCTGCGCCGCAACCGGCTATGGCCATGGCATCAGATGCCGTCATTGAGTCAACCGCACAGGCCGCAGAACAGATTATGGGCGCCATCAGCGACCCGGAGCCGACACGCGACATGCCTGTTGATCTGGTTGTTCAAGATCCGGCCCCGCAGGATGATTTTGTTGGTGTTACCCCCCGCACAACGCGCTATACAGAGCGCCTGGCCATGGAAATTGACCGTCAGGCACAAAGCACTGTAGCACCAGATAATATGGCCCCTGCGATAACGGCCGAGGCGATTGCCCCCGTAGAAGAGGTGCAGGCTGATCCGAACGCACCTATGGATATTACCCGCCCGAGCCCTGCAGCAATGGCTCAGCATAGCGCACCAGCCAGCAGCCCTGTCATCACAGAGGTTGAAGGTGATATGATGCAACCCCCGCCGCAGGAATTGATCGAGGTTGATTTCAACAAACCGGCACCGATGCCGGAGATGGCAAATATCGCCCCATCAACACCCGCAATGCAGGCCGAAGACGATGTTGTCTTGCAAGCCGAAAGCAGCTTTGTTGAAAAAATTGAAGCCTTACGCCGTTCGAAAGGCGATATGAGTGCCATGGATAACCCGGCCCCCACCACCACACGTTATTCAACACCGGAGATCAAAGTTGAAAAGCAGACGGCCAGCATGGAAGTAGACTTTACGCATCTTGCGCCTAAAGACCCGAACAACATGGCCCCTCAAGACAAGGAAGACCCGATCGAGATGCAATATATTCCAACGGGCAGCAAAGAATTACCACCGCCCGAATCCATTGCCTCCTTACGCGAGATTGATAAGGATGATGTTATCTCCGTTGACTTCAATGAACCGGCACCAGCGCCCAAAGCCGCATCAAGCCTGACAAGTCATAAGATTATGGAGCTTGAAGACAAGCTTGAAGCACTATCCGCGCAGAACATGGCCTTGGAAAGAAAATTGGAAAGCGCAGAAGAGTTAGCCACAAGCAGAGAAGTCAGCGTGGCAACAGATAATTGGGATCTGGAGCGCGCAACGATGCGCTACAACGAGGCAGAGCGCCAAATTGATCGTCTCAGCCGCAAATTGTCGAAGGAACGCGCAAAATGGGAAATGGAACGCCAAGAGCTAGAGACTATGCTCTTCGATCCGCGCGTCACCGAGAAGCAACAGCTTGCCAAGCTGGCCGCGTTGGAGGAAGAGCTCTCGGAGAAGCAGGAAGAGCTCGAAATACAGCGTAAGCGTTATGAAGAGCGCATTAAGTTGCTGGAAGAGCGCTTAAACTAAGCTACTATATTTTTATTTACATAAACGGAATCCGTCGTGTATAACGCATCACTATGCGCAAAAGACGATATTTTGATATGATCTACCAGCCGATGGATTTGCATCGCTATCTCTCACAAGTCGTGGGAGAGATGAATTCAAAGCAGGTTATTGCCTTTCTCGAGGATGAACTTGGCCTGCCCATGCCAGAAAAACATGAATTCTGTCTTGGCTCGGAAGGGTGCATCCTATTTCTGACCGATTATGGTGTATCGATCCGCTTTCACCATAAAAATGAATACGACCCCACACCGCGTACGGATTTTGAAGTCCCCCCATTAGGATGGCGTATTATTGGCGATATCATGATCGCGATTTATCCTGGCGTTAAAATCAACCCGCTCACCAATGCCCGTGAGCAGGATATTTTAAAATATGCCATTGAAAAACAAGGAGCGGAGTTCTGGGATGCCTGCGATCACAACACAGGCCGCCTGCCGATCGACTCAAAATTATTCGATGGCGGCATGCCCGTAGTGATTGATATTCCCGGCATTAAAGAAAAACAAGACGCCACAGATTATATGGAAGGAACGGATATTGATGAGCTTTATGCTAAAGAAGGGATTGATGTCGCCGTTTTGGCTGAGAAATATCAAAAAACATTGCATAAGCTCTATGGGAAGCACCAGCAAAACTTCGAGCGTATATTCAGAGGGCAATCCATAAAGGCCGATCAAACAGCCCTGAAAAAATTCTGGCGTGATCTGCATGCCGATACGCAAAAGAATTCCCAGGATAATCGATCCTCACTCCGATCAGAATGGGCGAACAGAACAACAAATGCACAAAGCTGGGACGACAGACATGTAAACCGCCTTGGCATTCATGCCTCTTTATACCAAAAGCGGTTACGCGCGCACCCCTTGCACCAATCGCTGGTTGGGCATATCCAGCCGCGCGCCAGTGCGCCTGTTCATAATTGGACATGGTAAGATTAACAAAAGGCCGATTTTTTTATTCTAGAAAGAATCTTCTTCCAGATCCATCATACTATCAGCGCCGGCCATGACCATCTTAAAGCGTGCATCGGCCTCTGGTAACATGCGCTGGAAAAAGAAGCGTGCGGTCTTGATTTTCGATTCATAAAAATCGGTTTTTCCATTCGCTCCTTCCACTAATTTTTGCTGCGCTTTTTGCACCATAAGAACCCACATATAGCCAATCGCAACAAGCGCAAACTGGCGCAAATAGTCGCTTGATGCGGCGCCTGCTTCATTAGGGTTTTTCAGGCCTTTTTGTGCAATCATCGCTGTTGATTGCTGCAGTTTTGCAAAAGCTTTTGCAAGTGGAAATACAAACTCCTGCATCTCTTCATTGGCCTGATTGTCTTCAATAAATTGCTGCAGTGGATGGAAGAAACGGCGCAGCAAACGACCAAAGCCCTGGCCCATTTTACGCCCTACCAAATCAAGAGCCTGGATGCCGTTCGTGCCTTCATAAATTTCGGCAATTTTGGCATCGCGCATATATTGCTCGACGCCATATTCCCAAATATACCCCGCGCCGCCATGGGTTTGTACCGCCAGCGCAGACACAGCCGAGCCCATATCGGTTTGATAGGCCTTCACGATCGGTGTGAGAAGCGCCACCAGATCATCGGCTTCGCGGCGCTTGGCTTCATCGGGATGTTTATGCGAGATATCCAAATTCATGCCGAGCCAATAAGACAGGGCACGCGCCCCTTCGGTAAAGGCCTTTCCCGTCAGCAGCATACGGCGCACATCAGGATGCACAATAATCGGATCCGCCGGCTTATCCGGCGCCTTTGTACCATCCAATGCACGCATTTGCAGGCGGTCTTTGGCATAGGCCAGCGCATTTTGATAAGAAACCTCGGCAATGCCGAGCCCCTGCATGCCCACGCCAAGACGTGCAGCATTCATCATCGTAAACATGGCCTTCAACCCCTTATGAGGCTCGCCCACGAGCCAGCCTTTGGCCCCTTCATAGACCATCACGCAGGTGGCCGAAGCTTTAATGCCCATTTTGTGCTCGATTGAGGCACAGGTCACCCCGGTGTTGCGAGGCCCAACAGACCCATCCTCATTCGGCAGGAATTTGGGCACAACAAATAAAGAGATGCCCTTCACACCCTCCGGCGCATCCGGCAAGCGCGCCAAAACAAGGTGCACAATATTCTCCGTTAAGTCATGTTCACCGGCCGAAATAAAGATTTTCTGGCCTGTAATGGCCCAAGATCCATCTCCGTCTGCGTGTTCTTCGGCTTTGGTTTTAATCAACCCCAAATCCGTTCCGCAATGCGGCTCGGTCAGGTTCATGGTTCCCGACCATGTGCCTTCAATCAGCTTTGGAAGGTATGTTGCCTTTTGCTCATCCGTTCCAAATTGGTGCAGAGCTTCGTACGCCCCTTGAGAGAGGCCAGGATACATGCCAAACGACATGTTGGATGCACAAATGATTTCCTGCATCACGGTATTCATCAACATCGGCATGCCCATGCCGCCATATTCCGGATCGGCAGAAATACCGCACCAACCGCCTTCGGCAAACATATCATAGGCCTCTTTGAACCCTTTTGGCGTGCGCACCACACCGTTTTCATAGTGGCAGCCCTCTTCATCACCGCTTAAATTGATAGGAAACAGCACATCTTCACAAAGCTTGGCCCCCTCTTCGATGATTTGATCAGCCAGATCGAGAGAAAACTCTTCATATCCCGGTAATTCAGCGAGCTGCTCAGCTCCCAGAACCTCATGTAAAACAAACTGGATATTCTCGGTTGGTGCTTTATAGACTGGCATTAAAACTCCCCTTTTTATGTGTTGTCTAAACAATATAGCGCAAAAACGTAAAAATTCGATAATGCTATTTTATTTGTATGATTTTATGTGGAAAGCAAAAGGCGCTATGAAAAATCTACTCTTTCGCGCGCAATGTGAATAACAATTCATCCAAGACTTTATCAGGATCGGTTTGACGAATTTTCTCTTTGGCTTGCTCGGTTGCCGAGCGCTGTTTGGCCGTCATGGCGGCTGCGATCTTATCCAATGTTTCTTCACCAATGGCCAGACGCGCAGCACGCGCATTTTCCATGGCTTTTTCCCTGAGCGCTTGGCTCTTCAGGCTTGTGCCATGTCCCTCTTTTACCGCCTGAGGCTCTTGTTTTTGCGGCCCCTTTGGCTTGTCCTTATCTTTGTTTTTTGACCAAAACATGCCCCCATTATGCCTGCAAAGGCTTAAACGGAGGTAAATTTTAGTAAAAAATCGAAATAATGGCGGGTAAAAACTTAGCCCAACCCATTGATAATCAATGATAGCCTTGGCTTTAGCTGTCCGTCTTGATCGGGTTTCACATCAATCGGGCGATGATGCGTGCCCGGCAGCATAAAAAACTCTTCGCCTTCATAGGCTTGGTTGATATCATTGCCGTCATCATCCATGAAAATCGTACCATCATTGAGCCATGTCTGGTTAATCACCGGATAGGCATGTGTCGGCACATGGCGGCTGCCGATGCGCTCAAAATTCGACATAATATGAAAGAACATGCCCTCATCACCTGTAAAATCGCGCAAATGCTGACCCATCTCCCCGATTTGCTTGAGCAAAAGCCTTTGCTGATCGGGTGTTAGAGAAGATTTGTCGATTTTTTTGGGGAATTGCCCCTCGGTTTGAATACGCCATTCATAATTAAGGGCATCACCTGCACCGGATTTTGCATCCCAAAGTGCCTGAAAGGCGCTTATTTTCTCCAATATTTCATCTTCAGGCGGGCGGTAAATCAATACCTGATACGGCATGGCATAGCTTTGGTCAGTCTCAGCATCATAAAATGAAAATCCAAGACCTGCTCTGTGATTTTTATAGGCAATTTTACCCAGATACTCATAAAGCTCTTTATCACGCGTACGAAACACGATTTGTTCCATATCATGGTGATCCGGTCTCCAGCCTTGCGCGCGTGCTTCTGCCAAGAAACGCTGTGCAAGATCGCCTTTTACTAGAGTGTCAGAAGATTGTCCCATGCGCCTTTATGCATGAAAACAAGGCCTAAAGTCAAGTTTTATGTAAACTACTTGCCCAGAAACGGGTTCAAAAGACTGGCGATCCCCTTCAGGCGGATGGGGGCATTGGTAACGACCATACACACACACCCATTCTCGGGGCACGCTTTTGGTGTGTGGTGCTGCTCTTCATTATCAATCACAAGCAAGTCACCACGGCCATAACGACCGGTTTCATCATCAAAAGCACCATCCAGTACAAGCGTAATCTCACGCCCGGCATGAGAGTGATGCGGCGATGTATAGGCCGGCTCGAACCGCATAAAACGCGCTTTGCTGTTGCTTCTTTTACAGCCCATTTTGAGCTCGAACCCTTCTACGCCCGGCAAATATTTTTTCCATGACGGGGGTTTCTTCTGCCCCATAACCGCCGCACTCAGGCAATCGGGAATCGAGAGGTCTTTCAAAATGGCACAATCGCAGTCCAGTGCCTTTTTATCCTGCGCTTCTTGGTCAAGAGCATCCAGGCGGTCCATCACATATTGCATAGAGCCTTTGCTCATTTGGACGGGCTCACAGAATTTTTCAAGTGTTACGCCGCCCATGGCCTCATAGAAGGATGCTGCTTTCTGGCCTTTTTCGGACAGGTTGATATGCGCCGAGACAATAAGTGTCTCCGCCTCATCCAAAGCCCCAGAAGCATATGCAAGCATTAATGCCTGATATTCATCTTCGCGTCTGTTGTCCTGGCCTAATCCCATAGAATTTTCACCTTGCTATCGCCTCTTAAACGCTCCAAAGCCAGCCTTATCCGTGATTTCACTGTCCCGAGAGCAATATTTGTTCTATCGGCGATTTCGTTATGCGACAGATCTTCAAAAAATGACATTTTTAGTAAATCTGCCTGCTCCTTTGGAAGCTGGTCAATCGCCTCGGACAGAACCTCGGTTTGATCGGCCATTGATATCTGGTCTATCTGATCGGGGCTGTCCTTACTACTTTCTACGATCTCAAGCTCCTTTGGATCATAATCATGCCTTTTTATTTTGCGCAAAACATCAATTTTTTTATTACGGGCAATTGTAAAGATCCATGTACTGGCGCTGGCTTGGGCAGGGTTATAGCTTTCCGCCTTTTGCCAGATAGTCAGCATAGTCTCCTGCGCGAGCTCATCTGCCTGTGATTCATCCGATCCGCCTTTCATTAAAAAAGATTTCAGGCGCGGTGCAAAATGTTCGAATAACTTTTGAAAGGCTTGCTTATCACGGTTTTTAGCAACAGCAACCAACATTTTATTGAAACAGAGATCATCCTGATCCGGCCGGCCCACCCCGTCCTTGGAGGGGGCGTCCTGCGATTGCTCAGCCTCTTTATGTTGCGCGTCCATACCCGCATTAAGTCTCATTATTCGCCCTTGGTAAAGATGTTTCCTTAAATTTGTTACGTGATTGGCACTTTTGTGGATTAAATTAACGTTTGTGTCTTTGGCTTTGCGCCCAAAAGGAGTATAATTCGCATGTAAGTTTCAAACTTACCGCGTCTTTTTAAGTTTACAATTGTAATTCACAAAACGGATCCAGAACATGAAATACACATTTTTTACTGCCTTGCTGACAGCCCTATTGCTCTTTGCACTGAGCCCATCATCAGCGCAAGCGGGAGAGCCCCGCCTTATCGGCACATTCGGAAATTGGTCAGCCTATATTTTCACGGAAAACGGGAACAAAGTCTGTTATATGGCCTCTCAACCGCAAAAGGATGAGGGGAATTATAAAAAACGTGGTGAGATTTTTGCCCTGATTACGCACCGTCCGGCCGAGGGAACGCAAAATGTATTTAGCTATATCACCGGTTACTCCTACAAGGCAGGCAGTGATGCCACCATCACCATTGATGGCCAGCGCTTTGTGCTGTTCACACAAGATGATACGGCCTGGACACCGGATGCAGAGAGCGATAAACGTCTGGCCGATGCCATTCGCGCCGGTAGCAAGATGGTTGTTAAAGGCACATCATCCAGAGGCACATTAACAACAGATACATTCAGCCTGCGCGGATCAGCCGCAGCGCATGATAAAATTTCGAAGGAATGCGGCCTGTAAACCGCATAAACATGGGAGGTCACAACAATGAAAAACATAGAAATTTCAAAAAAAATAGTGCTATCGAAAAAAGCCACCGAGGCCGATATCAAAAAAGCACTGAAAACACGGCTTGAGAGATTATTCGAAGTTGATAGCTTCAAGGATAATAAAAGCGGTATTGTTTTTCATGGGTCATCCGGCGGTAAAGACAACATTCTTAGAAGCGCGAATGTCGAACTGAATATTCAGGTTGTCAAAACAACCAATGATGTCCGCATTTTAGCCAGCGGTGAAGCAAAAATGTCGAAATCGCTGATTATTTTTTATGCGCTTGTGTTCTTTACCGTCTTTGTTGTCGGCCTGCTATCGGGTCAGGGAACCGAAGGCGATGTCATCATGGGATCACAGGCGCTCAACACGCTTGTATTGCTGCTGTTTGGGGTTTTCATGTTCTATGATATTGATAAAAGAGTGGATGAACCTGCAGAATATATTGAAGCAGCTTTCGAATCTTTAGAGACTGAGTTTGGAAACTAAAAACCTTGCTTGGATTCACATCCCAACTATGCTACCTAGCTGGTTTGGTTGAAATTGAGTAGTCCCTCACCTACATAGAGTGAATGGTAAAATTTGGTGGTAAAAGGAACGCATGGCAAAGAACGATAATAACACGTCAGGCTTTTTAAACGATCTTCACAAATATATTCCGTTGAAGCAGCGCTATTTAATGACGAAAACACGCCGTTTTCGTCTCCGCTACACGCTGCCTACGATTCTGGCCATTTCCGCCGGCTGTCTGAGCGGAGCGTATAATGTCTCACAAGCTTTTTCGCCACTATCCGGTATCGTCTCAGCAGAGCAAGCCGCGCCAATCTATGGCGAGCGCGCCGCCTTTCAGGATGATACGGGCGCAGCCGAACAAATAGCGCAAGCCGAGAAAAAGCCTGCGGCAACCTCTGAGACGGCACCACATAGTGAAGCGCAGAAAAAAGAAGATGCACAGAATGAGCGCTATGCCCTTATTCAACGCATTAAAGAGACCCTCCTCCTGCAAAAGCAGGAAGAAGAACGCTTGAGGCCCCGCAAAACCGTCCTGACTGTCGATAAAGGCGATACTCTTGCCGGCGTTCTGATAAAGGCCGGCATGGATAATGCCGCCGCCTATCAGACAATCAAAGCTATGAGTGCCCATTATGACCCGCGCCAAATTCGCCCCGGTCAAAAAGTAGAGGTGCATTACGATCCATCCAAAAACCAGACTCTGAGCAACTTCTCTCATGTTGCGTTTGGTGTTGATCCGGTTAAAACCGTGATCATTGAGCGCGATGAAGAGAGCGGATTTAAAAGCCAGATAGAAAAGAAAGATATTGTCGAGAGAACCTATGCGGCGCGCGCAACAATCGAGACATCTTTATTTGGCTCGGCTTTGAAAGCAGGCATCCCCTCACAGGTTGTTGCCAAAGTGATCCGCGCCTATTCATGGGATATTGATTTCCAGCGCGACATCCGCAGCGGCGATACAATTGAACTGCTCTACGAAGTGAAAGAAACCACCGATGGGGATGTTGTCTCCTATGGTGATATCACCTATGCCAATTTGAGCGTTGGCGGTCATCCTATTCCGATTTATGAATTTGCCATGGCCGATGGCAATGTTGACTTCTTTAAGCGCGATGGCCGCAGCATCAAGAAAACATTGATGAAAACACCGATTGACGGCGCACGCCTCTCCTCCGGCTATGGTATGCGCAAACACCCGATATTGGGGTATAACAAGATGCATAAGGGCGTGGACTTCGCGGCCCCTCTCGGCACACCGATTTATGCGGCCGGTGATGGCGTGATTGAAAAAATGGAACGCCAGAACGGTTACGGGAATTATATGCGTATCCGTCACAATTCATCCCTGAAAACAGCCTATGCACATATCCATAAATTCGGAAAGAATATGGGTATTGGCAAGCGCGTTAAACAGGGTGAAGTGATTGCCTATGTTGGATCAACCGGCCGATCAACCGGCCCTCACCTTCATTATGAAGTCTTGGTTGATAACAAACAGGTGAGCCCAAACCGTGTTGACTTGCCGATTGGTGAAAAGCTGAAAGGTGATGAGCTCAAGCGCTTTGAAAAACGCATGCGTGAGCTGGATCAACAATATGTCGAGCTGACAGACGGGCTTGAATTCGCAGGCATAGCAGCTGGCGATACAAGCAACAAAATCCGCTAGATTTATTCATCAAACCATCAAAAATATTACCGTCTGAAAAACGGAATGACGAAGCGCAAAATATAAACGCCCAAAAGAGCCAGCGCCATCGTAAACCAGAAAAGCGCGTATTGCAGATGGTTATTCTTAGGCGTGGACACATCATTCATCACGCTCTGCAGGTGGTCATCACCAAGAGAGGCAATAAAAATAACATCTTTGACAATTGTGCTGTCCTGCCCGATGAAGCTCTGGACATCATCTTTATCCAGGGAAAACCATAGCCCATTGGGCGGATCATTTTCCGGGGTAAATATATTCGCCCGCGGTATCGGGGCAATCATACCACTCAGAATGACCTCTCCGCCAATATGGGTATTGGCAATCATCTTCGCATCGTCTTGGGATATAAAACCGCGATTGACCAAAATATTACGTGCCTGCCCGTTTTCGCCCTGATAACGCAGCGGCGAAATCAAATGAAAGCCAATATGCGTATCCAAGCCATCGCGCATGGTTTTGGGCCCGAGCAAAATATTATGGTCATGATCAAACACGCCGCGCAGAGTGCCAAGCTGGTAGAGATTATCTACGCTCAGATCATCGGCTGAGAGCATATTCTTGGCCGGATCTTGAGCCATCCCCTGCTCAATCTGTAAGAGCATTTTCTCTTTCCATTCCAAGCGCTGGAGCTGCCATGTGCCGAGCGTGCACAGAACAGCCAATCCGCATAGTGTAAAAATACTGGCTATCCATGGAAAGCGCATAAAACCTACTCCCAATCTGTTGGGCGATGTTTAAATTGTGTGGCGATTATCAATGCCTTTAATGGACGTAAGCTGCCCAATGTCAGCCCCAAGGCCACAATGCTCCAGATGATTGCATGGACCCATAGAGCGATCTCCATCACTGCGTCAAGGTATAAAGCCAGAGGCACGAGAAGAAAGCCCAGAATAAAAATCAAAAACACAGCAGGGCCATCGGCCGAATCATTTTTGGCCAGATTCAGGCCGCATGATGGGCAGGCATCATTGAGTTCCAAGCTAAACGATGAGCGATAAAGATCCCCCGCTCTGCATTTCGGGCATTTGCATGCCCATGCCGTTTTGAGGAGCGCGGGATCAAAATCCATGGGAGATAAGCCTTACTCGGCTGCGGCAGCCGCAGCAGCTCTCAAAGCTTCTTCTGTGCCTGTGGCATCAACGCCGATCTCGCTGCCCCACCAGTAAACAGCGACAAAGAGGAAGAGCCAAACCACGTCCACAAAATGCCAATACCATGCAGCAGCTTCAAAGCCGAAGTGATTCTCCTTATCAAAATGCTCCTTCTTGGCGCGTGCATAACATACGAACAGGAAGATGGCTCCGATAAAGACGTGCAAGCCGTGAAAGCCTGTCGCCATGTAGAAGGTTGAAGCAAAGATACCATCTGTAAACCCATAGGCTAGATGCGTGTATTCATAAATCTGGAACCCTAGGAAGAAGAAACCCAGAAAGACAGTAATCCCCAGCGCTTTGATTACGTCATCATTCTTGCCTTCCAAAATCGCATGATGTGCCCATGTTACGGAACAACCAGAGAGAAGAAGGATCAGCGTCATCATGAATGGCAAGTCAAATGCCGGTAGTGTTTCAATCCCCTCTGGCGGCCAGATAAAGCCTGTCGCCTCAACAGGGAATAGAGCCGCACTAAAGAATGCCCAGAAAAACGCCACAAAGAACATGACTTCGGAGGCAATAAACAGCGACATACCGTAACGCATGCCGACTTCTGTCACTTTATTGTGGGCTTTTTCCGCAACCGTTTCAAAAATAACATCCTTCCACCAGAAGAACATCACAGCCAACACACCGAGCAATCCCAATATCACACCTTTAAGGCCGATATTGATGCCTGAGAGCTCGACTTCATGCATAAATAAAACCATTCCAACAGCCAAAAGACCTGCGGCCAAAGCACCGACCAATGGCCAAATACTAGGCCTTACAATGTGATAGGGGTGTGGTTTTCCAGTGGTTGAATATTCAATTTTATCGGCCATGAGCGTCACTTCCATTTTTGCGCTGAGATTAGAATTTCTAAGAAGGGTTTATAACACCTTATTGGCTATTGTAAAAGGCTTCTAAGGCTTGATCAAGCTCTGAAGAATCAGTTTTGAAAAAAGTATAAGAGAGTGTGATTGTTTCGACATCTTCCATATTCGGATCATCATCAATGGCCGGGTCAACAAAGAACATCACGGGCATATTAACCTCTTGACCTGGTTGAAGAATTTGCTCATCAAAACAAAAACATTGCACTTTGTGAAAATACTTCCCGGCCTTCAGCGGAGTCACATTATAAACGGCTGTCCCCGCCGTTGGCCTATCGGCTGGATTGCGGGCAATAAAGTTTACCAAGCCACGCTCACCGACATTCACATTGACCGAGCGGATCTCAGGGCCAAATTCCCACGCCATCTGGCGGGATGTGTCGGCATTAAATTGAATACGCATCTGACGGTCGATCACCTCACTCGGCAAGCTTTCTGATACTTGCGTCGTGCCACCAAAGCCGGTCACGCGGCAAAACAGATCATATAAAGGGACAGAGGCAAAAGATAAGGTCACCATACCAAAAACAATCCCCAAAACCATGAGCCCCATGCGCTTGTTTTTCTCAACAAGAGCTTGGTGATCGGGGTGTCGGTGGCTTTGTTCGGGTTGATTATCCATGAGACAGAAATTAGGGCATCAGGGCCAAAATACAAGTAAAATCGGAACTAAAAAGAGCGGGGTTTATTCGTTCAATTCACCACGGCGAGCCTTAGCATTTTGCAAGGCACGGGCGCGCGGAGCATTAAAGTTTTCACGGCGCTGGTTAAGCTGTTCACGAAAACGCTCATGCCCGGCGGCATAGCGTTCCTGACGGGTATAGATATCACAAAAGGCGTGATGATCGTCATTCACAGCAATATTCTCTATTTCTACCGAACCGCATTGTTGGATTGGCTGCGCATTGGCATTGGATGATATCTTGATCATGGTCACAAACCATATGGCCGCGATAATCAGCAATACAATGGCCAAAACGACCAAATTCTTTTTCAATTTCTTTTTATGAATATCACTATGCGGCATTTTTCTTCGTATTTTTTTAAATTTAACCCTACTCATGATATAATACCGATTATGCGCAATATCAAAAAGCTTTTTCAACACAAGCCCTTTTGGAGCATGAAAAACCCGTCTCTCTGGATCATTCTGGGGTTCAGCATTAAGGGAACAATTACATTATCCGCCGCTTTGTTGGCGGCCTATTATCTGATTTAAATAAGCATCATCGCGGTGAAGAGCGCAAAGAGATAAAACACCGAATACCCAAACATCAGCTTGGCATGTTTTAAATCATCACTCAGCAGCACACGCACAGATGTGTAAACAAAAAACAATGTTAAGCCGGCGGCAACCATACCATACATCATACTGGCAAAGCCAAGCAATGTCGGCGCGATTGCCAAGGGCAACATAATGAGAGAATAAGCCAACATCTGAATTTTTGTTGATCGCTCACCGGCGACAACACTCATCATCGGAATATTGGCGCGTTTATAATCTTCATTGGCAAATAACGATAGAGCCCAAAAATGCGGCGGCGTCCAAAAGAAAATAATCGCAAATAAAATAAGCGGCTCTATGGTGACCGCGCCTGTGGCCATGGCCCATCCAATCATTGGGGGGAATGCCCCTGCCGCACCGCCAATAACAATATTTTGCGGCGTCGTACGCTTAAGCCACATTGTGTAGACCACAACATAAAAGAAATTTGCAAAACCAAGGATAAGAGCGGCCGTCCAATTCACGGCAAGCCCCATCATCATCACGGACAGCAGTGAAAGAAAAATCCCAAAGCCAAGGGCTTCATCCGGCACAATACGGCCTTGCGGAATAGGCCTGTCTTCCGTGCGCTTCATGATTTTATCAATATCGCGGTCATACCACATATTGATGGCACCGGCCGCGCCAGCGCCAATGGAAAGGCTTAAAATACCGATAAAGGCCAAAAACGGATGCAGATCAGCCGCGCCCGGCGCAATCCAATAACCAACAAAGCCCGTAAAAATCACAAGACTCATCACACGAGGCTTGAGCAAGGCGAAGTAATCGCCAATGCTGGCCTCGGATGGTTGCGCAGTTGTTATCGGTGACATTGTTTGCTCACTCATAGGCATTTATGTAGCACAATGCGCGCAAAATGACAGCTTAAAATGATGTTTTGAGAACAGGAATTTAAAAGAATTTAGGCCTAAGAACAGCCTCAGGATCCAGCTCTTGATTGGGTTCAATAAACTCGGGATCAACATCAAACCCATCATGTGTAAGCTCTTCAGACACTTTATAAGCAAGCCCTTGAATACGCTCGGCATCAAAGGACGTGACAGCTGCGCTCAAATATCTGGTGAGCAATGTTCTGGCAGCCTCAGAGTTCCCTTCTTTTAACAATGCAGAAAAACGTTGCTCAAATGTGCGCTCCCATGGATTGAGACTCATACTATCAAGAGCCGAAGCATCCTGATCGCCACTTATTACGGATTGATCGTGCTGATCGGATGTATCCATGAGCACGCTGTCTAAAGACTCGGCTTCAACAGCATAAAGCTGCCATTGCGCTCCCATTTCAGGGGCGCTATCCGGTTTATAACTGGCAAAACTTGAACTCATATACACTTAATTATAGCAAGATTATTAACAAACCACTAATTTTGCAGCTTGCTCATAATAAAAAACCCCGGAAAACCGGGGTTTTTGAAAATTTATATCATCAGCCTTTTTATTTAACTTTTGGCTGAATTTCAAACTGGTGGAATGGCGGCGGTGAGCTGATTGTCCATTCCAATGTCATGGATTGCGGCTGCACATTCCAGTAATTATCCTCGGCGCGGCGGCCAAAGAACTGGGTGTAGAGCGCGATAAAGACAAACAGAACAGTCGCTGCGCCTGCGAGATAAGCACCATAGGATGAAATTTCATTCCAGCCCGCCATTGCATCCGGATAGTCAATATAGCGACGTGGCATACCGGCAAGACCTAGGAAGTGCTGTGGGAAGAAGATCAGATTTACACCAATAAATGTTAGCCAGAAATGCAACGCCCCAGCCCATTCTGGGTATTGGCGGCCTGTCATTTTCCCAACCCAGTAATAATATCCTGCGAACAAGGCAAAGACAGCACCGAGCGAGAGCACGTAATGGAAGTGCGCTACCACATAATATGTGTCATGCAAGGCGATATCCATCCCGGCATTGGCCAAGACAACCCCTGTCACACCACCAACAGTAAAGAGAAAGATAAAGCCAATTGCCCAAAGCATTGGTGTTTTAAATTCAATAGAGCCGCCCCACATAGTCGCAATCCATGAAAAGATCTTAATCCCTGTTGGAACCGCAATGATCAATGTTGCCGCCGTGAAATACGCACGCACATTCACATCCATACCCACCGTATACATGTGGTGTGCCCAGACGATAAAGCCAACGAAACCAATTGCCACCATCGCATAAGCCATCCCCAAATAACCGAAGATCGGCTTCTTCGAGAAGGTTGAGACAATGTGAGAGATAATCCCAAAGGCCGGCAAAATCATAATGTATACTTCCGGGTGACCAAAGAACCAGAACAAGTGCTGGAAGAGCAATGGATCACCACCACCTTCTGGCTGGAAGAAAGATGTACCGAAATTACGGTCTGTCAGAAGCATTGTAATCGCGCCCCCAAGAACCGGTACAGCCAAGACCAGCAAGAACGATGTCACCAGCATCGACCACACAAACAAAGGCATCTTGTGCAATGTCATGCCCGGTGCGCGCATATTAAAGATGGTTGTAATGAAGTTCGCAGCACCTAAAATCGAGCTTGCGCCTGCCAAGTGCAGGGAGAAAATCGCCATATCCACGGCCATACCCGGATGCCCGAGCGTATCGGAGAGTGGCGGATAGATTGTCCAACCTGTCCCGGCCCCTCCATCAACAAAGGCAGAAGCCACAAGTAAGAAGAAGGCCGGCACCAAAAGCCAGAAGGAAATGTTATTCAAACGCGGGAAAGCCATATCCGGCGCGCCAATCATGAGAGGCACAAACCAGTTACCAAAACCACCAATCAAACCCGGCATGACCACGAAGAAAACCATAATCAAACCATGAGCCGTAATAATCACATTCCACAAATGCCCGTCAGGATTACCCGCATCATCCGTCAGGAATTGCACACCCGGATCTTGCAGCTCCATACGCATGATCATCGAGAATAAACCACCGACAAGACCGGCTACGATCGAAAAGATAATGTAGAGCGTTCCGATATCCTTGTGGTTTGTGGACATGAACCAGCGGGTAAAGAACCCGGGCACATGATCATCACCATGGTGACCTTTTTCTACGACTGTGTTGGCTGCATTCATTTTCATTAGCTCCTTAAAAAGTAATTCTTGGCAATGCGGTTTATTCACTCACCGCGGCTGTATTTTGAACAGGCAATTTCGCGCGCACCAATTCGGTGGCTTCCGCCGGGCTCATGCCTGCGACCTGACGCCCAACCCATGCATCGAAATCATCACGCGGCACAGCCACAACCTCGATCGGCATATAGGCATGGTTCTTTCCGCAAATCTCGGAACATTGCCCATAATAGGTGCCCGGCTTGTTGATCCGTACCCAGGTCTCGTTCAAGCGACCCGGCACCGCATCAATTTTCACACCAAGTGCAGGCACCGTCCATGAGTGCAACACATCACCGGCCGTCATTTGAATAGCAATATTCGTATCGGTTGGCAGAACAATCGGGTTATCCGTTGAAAGCACGCGAAGCTGGCCTTTATCGGCATTAATTTCATCGTCCGGGATCATATAGGCTGTGAACTCAATGTTTTCATTATCGGGATATTGATAGCCCCAATACCACTGAAAGCCTGTGACTTTTAATGTCATCTCCGGATTCTCTGTGCGGTCCGCGTAGTAAAGCAATTGGAATGAGGGGATCGCAATAATGATCAAGATCACAACCGGCACGACCGTCCATACAATCTCGAGCAGGACATTATGCGTTGTGTCTGATGGCTCCGGATTGACATGTGAGTTGTAACGCAACACCACATAGACCAGAAGCAAGAGAACAAAGATGGTAATCGCAATGATGATGTAGAGAACCAAATCATGGAAGGCATGAATTTTTTCCATTGTTGTGGATGCGGCCTCTTGCATGCCAAGCTGCCACTCATAGGGCGCTCCGGCATAGGCTGCGCTCGAGAGCAGAACGGTGAAACATAATAGTCCTAGAATTGCGAAATATTTGGTCATGATTTTCAATTTTCCAATCGGTTATTCTTTTGCAATGATTCAACCCTATTCAAGGCTTTAAATCAAGGGCGTAATACACTTGATTATCATCTCATGCAAGTATTAGATGCACAGATGATACACAATAGGGATGTAAGCCATTTTTACGGCAAATAAACCATTATTTTCTCATGAAATTTTTGTAAACCTTGCCAAGCAATAGATGACGGCGGTTTCTGCGCGCAAAATACGGCGGCCAAGTGATAAGGGGTGGATATGTGCTTTGTCGGCCAGCCATGCTGTCTCTTCTTTCGTAAAGCCCCCCTCAGGCCCGATCAAGAAAGCCACATCTTGATCCTGATCCGGCATGGTGCTCGCGCGCTCCACATCCTCGCGCTCTATACAGGCGTAAATATCAGGGCCATCCCATTCAGTAATACGTTTTTCAAGCTTTTGAACATCATGCAGGCGAGGAATATCCATGCGCTCGCACTGCTCGGCGGCCTCCATCATCTGCGCATGCAGCCTATCTTTGTTGATTTTGGAATATTGCGTTCGCTCGGAGATCACAGGCACTAAATCGGTTGCGCCCAGCTCAACCGCTTTTTCGATTAAAAAATCCATTTTTTGCTTTTTAATCGGGCAAAATAACACAAAAACACGGTTTTCAGGGTTTTTCTGTTCAAAAAGAAGGGTGCATAAGCGCAAAACACCTGACTTTTTACCCATTTCTTCTATTTTAGCAATAAATTCACCGTCTTTTGCGTTAAAAACACGCAGATTATCGCCTTCTTTGCGCCGAAGAACGTTTTTCAGGTAGTGATTCTGGTCTTTTGAAAGCTCTAATCCGGCGTTCTTTGAAAAAGGCTGATCTATAAAAAGGCGGGGAATATTGTGAAAATCATCACCCATGAGAGAGCTCGCTCCTTGCAAAAATTATACGCCGCCAGCCCCTGTCATATTAGAGAGCAGAAGATAATGACGGCGATCAATCACGCCAGCCTCAAATTCAAGCTCGGCCGATTTCTCCATGGTTTGACCATATTGATCGATCATGCGTCGAATCTCGTTCGGCCATTCGATATAATCCGTATCCATCAGGCGATCACGCACCTCATCGGGGAAAATCATCCATTCACGCACACCAATGCGGCCACCCTTCACGCGCGGGACAAGAGCCTGGGTTACCACCAAGCGAACCGATTCGATCAGTGCAATGGCGCGTTCCTCGCGCTCGGTCACATCAAAGGTGGATAACATGCGTTGAATTGTGTTAGCCACGCCAGTTGTGTGCGTTGTGGTATAAACCGCATGGCCTGTTTGCGAGGCTTCAATTGCCGCAGAGATTGTTTCACGGTCACGCGCCTCCCCCACGAGAATAACTTCAGGCTTCCGGCGCAAAGCATTGCGGACGCCCTTGGCAAAGTCGGGCAAATGGCGTGGAATCTCGGTTTGCGCCACGAGCGAGCGGTTGGCACTGATTGTATCATAAACATATTCGATCGGTGCCTCATAGGTCAGCATTTTCCCGCAGCCCTGCGGACGTTCGAGGAGTAAACGGTTTCCTGCCGCCAGTAATGTTGTTTTACCGGAGCCTGTCGGGCCGGTGACAATGACCATCCCCTGACGCGGTGCCCAGTTAGAAATAATATCTTCTTCGATATTCAACTCCTGCATGGTTGGAGGCTCACTCGGAAGAACACGCATGGTCACCTGCGCCGCATCACGCCCCTTGGACATGATTGCGGTAATATTCACACGAAAGCGGATCCGCGTATAACGATCAGGACGAATTTCATAGGATACATCCAAATCTCGCGCAGAGGCCAAACGCGCCGTGGCATCCGGGCCATAGATCCGTTGCAATGCAATCGCCATATCGGCCGCATCCAAAGGCCTGTGCGTTCCCGGATAAAGTTTGCCGTGAATTTCATTGTAAGCCGGGCGATCGGTTTGCAACGTAATATCCGATGCGCCCTGTTTGACACACCAGAGCAAGAACGCATCCACATGATCTTCGGTAAAACGCTGGGGTTCATCTTCCCAGGTTTTGGCGTGATCATCTTTATCCTTAACTAAGCTTATCGGCTCGCGGGTTGCCATCGTTGCCCCTCTGAAATAAGTGATGGAGTTCCGGTAATCTGCACCGCACGATCACCAATACGCATCTCATTGCCACCGCCCGTCACGCCACGATCAACCAACAAGGCATAAGGTTGGGAAATCATATTTTGCGTGAGCAACATGCGGTAACGCACCATGCCGTTAAAGTCCGCCGTCAGGCGGGCTAAATCTTCTTGAAAAATTTCATCAGCCTGCGCATAACCTTCGGCCCAACCTTTGGCAACCAATTCCATCCAAAGTCTGCGCTCTTCAGAGTTTTGCGGGCGTAAAATATCAGGCGGTGGCTCCACCACGCCCCAATCCCGCTCCAGATAGCTGCGCCATGTGCGCGGCGCGGAGACAATGCGAACATTACGAATGATATTATAAATGCGGTCCGATACGGCCGCTTGCTGCCCGCCCGCCTCGATTATCATCGCGTTCATATTCTCGGTCACCACCGGCGGTTCAATCATCAAGCCCGAGGGTGCCGGAATCAAAAGTTCCCTGAAATTAAAAACGCTTTCCATATACCGGCTGCGCTTTTCAAGCTCCTGACGAATTTCAAATGTACGGCGTGCCAAGCCTCCGCGCGCACCATATGAAATGGCGGCCTCCCGGATCGCATCATTGCGGATATCAAGGGCAAGCGATTCATCATCACCATAATTGGTGCGCTCCCTTTTGATCCCCTGAAGCTGTTCCAAAGATGGCGGCGTATCGTGCACCGCCTGAGCCTGTGCGGCATTCGAGAAAGAGGCCAGAGCAATAACAGACATCATCATGCCCCATAAAGCGAAAGACAGAATGATTATCCTGCCTCTATCTTTATTGTCTTGATACATCCAGCCAGCCATTATCCGCCCACCCCTTCATTGGGAATATAATTCACTTCTATTACTTTACGGGGGCCATCTATTCTTATATTAGCACGAGTTCCGAGCTGAAGGCCAATATCACGCAACACCTCGACCACAGGCATATTCTGCACATCCACGCGCACAACCATCGCCGAGGGCGGTTTTGGGCCAATCGTGGCAAAATTATAACTGGCACGATCCGCCAAAGCCTTTACAACCGGCTCAACCGGGCCAACCCAACTCATTGTGATCGCACGGCGTAACTCAGCTGGTGCACCGTTAACAGCACTAACATCTACGCCAGGCGTTCTTGATTGCTCCACCGCTGCCAATGTCTCAAGCGCGTTGGACGCGCGATCAGCCGCATCTGCCAGCATGGCGGATACGCTATCCGGCTGTGCCACAAGTTGGGCTGAGTCTTTACTGAAACGCTCCCCCACAGTTTCACATGCCGGAACAAGCAGCACAGTCAGAAGAGATAAACAAGTTAAACGCAGATGTTTCATAGCCTTTAGAATAAAGAACGTTAGAGTGATTCTTATACTATTAAGCCTAGCGCGCGAAAGATAGGGCGGCAAGGCATTGCGGATCACTTTTGAGATTTATCATCAAGAATCATAAGAAGGCGCGGTATTTTGCACAATTTAGCGCACAGCCCTGAGAAGGCCGTTTTGATCCATTAGCTCAACAACACGCTTTTTATAACGGGTTCCATGGCGCGGCGTGCGGGAATGATAATGGGCAATGGCTTGTGTTAAGCTGTCCGTTTCATCAATGTGACCACGCAAAATCCACGCAGCGACCCCAACATTGGTGCAGGCATCATCGCGCACCCATTTGCGCGCCGTGCTCTCATTCACGCCCCAAATCTCGGCTAATTCCGGCAACCAGACGGTGTTGATCTGCATCGGCCCCAAATCATAAGAACCATTGGTGTTTGAAACCTCCTGACCAACCTGCCCGCCTTCCGCCTTGTAAATACCTACAAGAACCGCCGGGGGGACCGAATATGTCTGGGATGCGAGCATCAGACATGCTGCTAATACTTTTGCTGTTGCCATATTTTATGTTTTATCCAAATCTGACCTGCGGGACAATTTATTTTTGCACAGTTATATCGAGTTTTTTAAGGGCATCATCAATTGGGATAAACAAGTTTAAACCACTCAAATCTTTCGCGCCATCAACGTAGCCAGCCACAGCCATGCCTATCAAATTACCATGAGCATCAATGAGGGGGCCGCCTGAGTTACCGCCATGAATCGTCACATCAGCCTGAAGCAAAGGCTGGCCTTTCTTTCGATCATAACGATGTGCGGAGAGAATGCCCCGCGTTACAGTGTCTTGTAAACGCTCATAGCTTGGACTTCCAATCGCATATAATTCCTCACCAACACGTACTTTATCAACCCGCACAGGGAAAGGATTGATTTTTTTCTGCAGCGCTTCCGGCATGTATTCCAAACGCAACAATGCCACATCACGCTTACGATTAAGGCGCAATACCTCGGCTACCATTTTTTTCTTCTTACCCGAGCTCACGACGCGAACGCGCTTGGCCAAACCTACAACATGGGCATTGGTTAGAATATGCCCTTGTTTTGATACAAAGAAGCCTGACCCATGGCTGTGGCCGGCCTGAATCATCACAACATTATCGAGTAAATCATCAAAACGATCTTGTGCCGGCACAGTAGATAACCCTTCAGAATTATCCAGCGTCAATTTTTCATTGGGATTGAAAAGCGTAATGGGCTCTTCATAGGGGTCTGCTATTGTATCCGGAATACTTTCAGGCTCGTCGCCATAAAATGCCAAGCGCTGGAAAACCTCATCAGCCCCCAAATTATGAATCGCACCGGCCAAGGCCTCTTCAAATGCTAATATATTTCCATCCATCATGGCGTGCGCTGTTTTACCATATCCGCGCGTTGTAAGCTTATAGACATTGCGCCGCTCTAATAAATCATAAACCGTCCACTCCACTGTGACATTGGCCTCAGCTGCAATACCCTTATCCACACCCCAAATATTTGAACGCTGACAGCGGTCAATTTTTATATCAGTGATCCGTCCGCCAACAGAATAAATCGTGCGCTGTAAATCCGCGCCCTCATCAAACAAGCGCCCAGGATTGCCCGTCACATCATAACCAAGTCCTTCCAAAGTTTGAAAAAAGATGCCGCGCCACTCATCCTTTGGAAACCCCTTGCCGGACACGCGCGTAGGAATAAGCCCGTAGGGAAGGTCACAATAGAAAAAGCCAAGAGGGCCACGCGCGGAGCTGGATTGGATCGATTCACCCGTAGGAATAGCAAAAGCAATTTTATTAAAACCAATAGGAGATGGTTGTGCATCATCGGGGGTTTCCAATGGTTGCTTGAGAGGGATTTTCTCTATCGGCAAGCCTGAACAAGCGCCCACAAAAAGAAGTGCAGTGAAAAAGAAAGCTAGAATAAAAGGCTGTTTCATGGCATTTTCTTAGGAGGTAAAGACATATTCAACTCTCAACACGATACAACAATCATGAGTAATAGAAAAGCTAGCATTGATCGCGAAACCAAAGAAACAAACGTCAGCGTATCCTTGAATTTGGATGGAACCGGGGTGTATGACATCTCAACCGGGATCGGATTTTTTGATCACATGCTTGAACAACTCTCAAAACACAGCCT
>CAZTBB010000017.1:0-31129 GCA_964611755.1 uncultured Pseudobdellovibrionaceae bacterium | reverse complement strand
ATTACGATATCATTATCGTTAATGATGGATCTACTGACCCCGCAACCTTAAATGCGCTTGATAAACTTCGTTCCATCGAGAATGTCCGCGTCATTGACCAAGAAAATAAAGGTCAATCGGCTGCACGCAATATTGCGCTTATAAACTCGAGCCGGGAATTTATTCACTTTATCGATAGTGATGATGCTCTCGAAACTGATCCTGAATTTATAGCCAAATATGGCAGCTACCCGATCAAAGCCATGGCTGATTTGAAAGCCAACCCAAGATTGGCGTTTGCCTATTGTGCCTTTCGCCATTTTGGCGATGATAATGCCGTTCAATTTCCGGAGCCATACTCCCATAAACGAATACTCATTGAACGCGGCATGCCCGTCATTGGTGTTATGCGCCGCAAAGATGCGATTGCTTGTGGAATGTTTGATGAAACAATGGACCGTCTTGAAGATTCAGAGTTCTTTGTACGGCTTGTCAATTATTGCCTCGAACAAGGCAAGGGCATTGAGGTCAAACAATACCCGCACCCCTATTATCTCTACCAATCGCACGGGCACGGGCAAAGCGTATCATCCAGAGAGCGTGATTACGTTGATTATTTCAAACGCGTTATTAAAAACTCCCCCGGCTTAATAAAAAAATATTACGGCTCTGTGCGATCCGATGATGAACTGGCACAAATGTTGGCAAAGCGCCATGAAGAAGGAAACCAGAAGGGTAAAAAACGCGACTGGATGAGCATCAACCGCATCCGTTTTAGGACCAGTGTTCATTTCCCTAAATATATGGCCGGCCGCCTCAAACGAAAAATAGGGCGCTCTTTCTTCGGAGTATCAAGTACATCCTATGACAGCCGCCCTATCCCGGAAATTCCGGATCTGTTGGATCCTGAATATTAATTCTTTGCTTTATCAACCAGCTTATTCGCACCGATCCATGGCATCATGCCGCGCAAACGCTCACCTGTTTCCTCGATGGGGTGCTTGGCTTCACGCTCACGGATCTCCACAAGCTCGGAAAGACCTTCTTTGTTTCCACCCATAAAGCGCTCAACAAATTTACCGGATTGGATATCTTCCAAAATGCGCTTCATCTCGGCTTTTGTCTCAGAATTAATCACACGTGGGCCGGACACATAATCCCCATATTCCGCTGTATTGGAAATGGAATAACGCATATTGGCCAAACCGCCTTCATACAGAAGATCTACAATCAATTTCATCTCGTGCAAACACTCAAAATATGCCATTTCAGGGGGGTAACCGCCCTCAACGAGGGTTTCATAACCGGCCTTGATCAACTCGGACACGCCGCCGCACAGAACAGCTTGTTCACCGAACAAATCGGTTTCGCATTCATCCTTGAATGTTGTCTCAATAATACCGGAGCGACCGCCGCCGACACCGCTCGCATATGACAACGCCAAATCTTTAGCTGTACCGCTGGCATCTTGTGCCACGGCGATCAAACATGGCACACCGCCGCCACGTTGGTATTCACTGCGTACTGTGTGGCCGGGGCCTTTTGGTGCGACCATAATCACATCCAAATCCGCACGCGGCTTGATCAAACCAAAATGAATGTTCAATCCATGAGCAAACATCAATGTTGCGCCTTCTTTTAGATTGTCGGCAATATCATCGCGGTAAATATCGGCTTGATGCTCATCCGGCGTCAGCATCATCACAACATCCGCTTCCGCGGCTGCTTCGGCGGGTGTTTTGACGGCAAAGCCTGCCTCTTGCGCTTTTGCGGCAGACGATGATCCCGCACGCAGTCCAATTGTGACACTTGCAACACCGCTATCCTTCAGGTTTTGCGCATGGGCATGGCCTTGTGATCCGTAGCCGATCACAGCCACTTTTTTGGCCTTGATCAGGTCAGGATTGCAATCCTTGTCATAGTAAATATTCAAAGGGGTGTGCCCCTGGTCAGCATTTGCGTTCGCAGCTTGTGTCATAATGTTCTTTCCTTTTTCTAAATGCGCACTCTACAGCGCTACACAAGCAGGGTTTGAGGCAAAAATCAAGCATTCTTGTATGGCAAAATATAAATTGACATAATCTGTAAAAGCTTGCTATAAACCCCTTCTATTTGGAGGTTGTTATGGCAAAACTAGAACTTACTGAAAAATTTCAAGAGGCGGCAAATGTATCACCGGAACAGCGCGCGGTTATTGAAGCTCTTGTAAATGGCAAAAAATTTGATACCAGAGAAATTTCTGAAAAAACAACTTATGATCCCAAAAAGATTGCAGATGAGATCATTCCCCAAATCATCATTAAACTGGATTTAGCCTACCAAAAAATCCATAAGAACAACCTTCCACGAAAAATTTTAGCGCAAATCATCACGGAAGGTGGACTAAAAGTCCAACTTGACCAAAAACAAGCAAACTATATTCGCAATGGTTTGACCACCCGTCAAAAACGTATTCTTCGCCTGACCGCTCAAGGATATACTAATCAAGATATTGCCGACATAGTCTCAACTACAAAAGAAGCCATTGCTGTGCAAGCAAACACAATCAACCGCATCCTTGATACGCCTTCAATCACCCAAGCAGCAGCGATGATGCATGCAATTGATGTTCAAAATGCACGCGATTTTAATGTTCGCCACGCGCCATCACTTGCAAATCTGGACGTAACAGATCTCAGCAAAGGATAAATCCATGGCATATATTACCCTTAGTAAAAAATTTCAAACCGCCGCCGGCCTGTCAGAAGAACAAAGCGCCGTTATAGAGGCGATATTAAATGGCAAACAATTCAGCAGTGCCGCGATTGCAGAAAAAACAGGATATGACACATACCATATCCTTGAGAAAATTGTGCCCCAAATCATAACGAAGCTGGGCATAACCCGAGGGAAAAAATTAAACGGATTTACAAATAACCTGCCCCGCAAAATTTTATTAAAAACACTTGCCCAAGGGGCGCTAAACATTGAAATGTCGGCCGAAGAAGCGAGCCTTGTGCGCGGATTAAAAGACAATCATAAAAACATTCTGCGTTTTATTTCCAATGGCTACACAAATTTGGATATTGCGCGCAAAACCGACAGCACCAAAGAATCCATAGCCGTTCTGGTTAATCGCATCGATCATATGCTGGGCGCAAATTCTTCCACTTTATCGGCCGCCATGATGCGCGCAATAGATGTTCAAGATATTCGCAACGGCAATAGTGATTTTGAAAATAAACCCTACACAGAGACACATATCGGCGATCTGTGTATCAAAGAACTTAAGATTCTGGGCCTCAATTAAAGGACAAAAACAATGGCAAAAATCCAAAGACTTACACCGGCCTTCAAACAAGCCAGAGGCCTCTCAGAATGTGAGGAAAAAATCATCCTTAAAATGGTGCATGATGCGTGTGCGTCATATGACAGCCTTGCGAGCGAAGTTAATGTTTCAATTCATGACTTAAAATTTGAATTTTTACCTGAAATTTCAGAAAAACTGGGCACACAGCCCTCAATCAATAATGACGGTACCATCAGAATCAAGCCATATAGACGCGATGTTATGGCGGCAATTTTAAACCAAAGCGGACTCACAATCGAACTCACTCAGGAGGACATCGAAAATATATCCGCTCTGCCAAAACAAATAAAACAAATTTTGCGCCTTGTGGCGAATGGCTATTCCAACAGAGCCATTGTTGAGGCAGGCTACAGCGCATCTGACAACGCCATCAAGGCCAACATCTCTAAATACTGCAAGAATCTGGATATCAGCTCGGCGCATCTTCTGACCGCTATGGTGCGCGCTGTTGACGTTAACAATGCACGCAAAGGTGACAGAGAACCCATCATCGCCCCCCCAAATGCATTTATGATTTCAGGCGTGCAAATACCGTATCCTTGTTTTGAAAAGCTAGAAATATCAATACCCTAATCACAAACAAATGAGTTTATTGATATGACTATTTCCCTTACAGATGAATTCCAAGCCGCGTCTGGCCTCAATAATATGGAGGTTCGTGCGTTGCTACATATCATGCAGGCACCTTACTTTGCACTTGATGATGTTGCGCGCTCGATCGGTGTTACAAAAGAGTATTGCAGAAATACACTTATACCCGCGATTAGAGATAAACTGGATTTGCATGAAGAGCTTAAAGATCCCGGTTATATGCGCCGTTTTAACAAAATTCTGATTGATAAAATTATCAATCAAGGCGGGCTCGCAATCACGCTATCGCAAGAAGACCTGAAAAAATTCAGTGCGCTGGCCGAGCGGCCACAACGGGTTTTGCGCATGTATGCCAATGGATATACAACGCAAGATATAGCCATAAACATTGGCTATGCATCACACAGGGCAGCCAGTGTCCGCCTGAATAAAGATCTCAAAAAAGCGGATATTCACTACCCTGTTCCTGTGGCTGCTATCCTTATGCGTGCCCATGATGTCTATATGGAGCGGCGGGGATTAATGGCTTTTCACCATCATCCCTCAAGCCCTGACCATATTCCGCAAGCCGCATTTGAGAAAATGGATGTTACCCTATCCTAGACACTGTATTTGGATGACCAGGCGGCAATCACATCCGCCGCGTATAGCGCATGCTCTTTCTTACTGAGCAGATGATCGGCATCATCGAGCGAGATAAAACTTTTGGGGTGTTTGGCAAATTTGAAAATATATTCTGCATTTTCAATCCCGACCGTAGCATCAAGAGGCGCATGCATCACCAGTAAAGCCCGTTTCAGGGATTCAATCGACTGGTCAACACGAACGCCCTCAATATCATCAATAAATTGTTTTTGAATACGGAACGGACGCCCAACGAGCAGCACTTCCGCCTCACCTTTTTCAATGATGTCTTCGCGGCTGCTTTCGAAATGATGCGCCACATGTGCGGCATCGCACGGCGCACCAATCGTGGCGACGGCCTTTACCTCCGGGATACTATTCGCCGCAACCAATACAGCCGCACCACCCAGAGAATGCCCGATAATAAGTTGCGGCGCGTCTAGATGATGACGCATATAATCGGCCGCCTTAATCAAATCTCCGACATTGGATGAAAAATTGGTGTTGGCAAAATCACCATCGCTGCTGCCGAGGCCGGTAAAATCAAACCGCAACACGGCAATGCCGTTGGCATTCAGGCCTTTGGCTATATGCCCTGCGGCAAAAATATCCTTGGAACAGGTAAAGCAATGCGCGAATAAAGCATAGGCTTTTATATCGCCCTCGGGGGTATCCAGACGCGCTGCTAATGTTTCACCCAGCGATCCTTCAAATTCAATTTTTTGAGAAGGCATCACGCAGCACTCCTAATCTTTAATCTTCGACATCATCATGGGTGGTCGCGCCTCTGGAAATGGCGGCAATCCCCGTGCGGCTTACATCCACAAGACCAATCGGACGCATCAAATCAATGAAGGCATCAATTTTATCGGTTGTGCCGGTTATCTCGAACACAAAAGATTCCAGCGTTGTATCCACCGGATTGGCACGAAACACATCGGCAAGGCGCAACGCCTCGATGCGGTTATCACCTTTGCCTGCAACTTTTATCAAAGCCAATTCGCGTTCAATATGCGGGCCAAAAGTCGTCAGATCACGGACACGTTTTACCGAGACAAGTTGGCGCAATGATTGCTTAATTTGCTCAATCACCTGCGGTGTTCCACTACAAACAATCGTAATGCGTGATGTATTCTCAAGATGGTCAATCTCCGCCACCGTCAGTGAATCAATGTTATAACCGCGGCCGGTAAAGAGCCCCACCACGCGCGCAAGAACTCCCGGCTCATTGGCGACAATAATCGCAAGCGTATGGCTTTCGATGACCTCATCTTGTGGCCCCGGAGCATAGACTGATTTTGATTTTTTATTGAGCTTTATCATGTCTGTTTATACCAACTTCTTATCAAATTGTTCAGCATCAGCCGCTAAAATCATTTCATTATGCGCCTTGCCTGATGGGATCATCGGGAAACAATTCTCGCGCTGGTCTACACAAACATCCACGATTGTCACGCGGTCTGTATGCATCATCTCCATGATGACATCATCCAGTTGATCCGGCGTTTGCGCACGCAAGCCAATTCCGCCATACGCTTCAGCCAGCTTCACAAAGTCCGGCAGGCTCTCCGTATAGCTCTCGGAATAACGCTCCCCATGCAGCAATTCTTGCCACTGGCGCACCATGCCCATCCATTGATTGTTCAGAATAAAAACCTTAACCGGCAAATTATACTGCACGGCCGTGCTCATTTCTTGAATATTCATCAAGATCGAGGCTTCACCCGCCACATCAATCACAAGACCATCACGGTTCGCCATTTGGGTTCCAATCGCTGCCGGCAATCCATAGCCCATTGTCCCAAGACCGCCTGATGTCATCCAACGGTTCGGCTCATTAAAGGGGAGGAACTGCGCCGCCCACATTTGGTGTTGCCCAACTTCTGTGGTGATAAAGACCTCGCGCTTGTCTTTGGATGTTAAATCTCGCAAACGCTCCAGCGCATATTGCGGTTTAATAATTTTGCTATCATTCTTATACGCCAAACAATCTTTAGCGCGCCATTCATCAATCTGACCCCACCAATTTTTAAGAGCAGCCTGATCGGGCTTATATTTGCGCTTCTTCCATGTCTTGAGCATCGCCTTCATCGCATTGGCCGCATCGGCAACAATCGGAATATCAACGCTAACATTCTTATTGATAGAGCTTGGATCAATATCAATATGAATTTTTGTTGAGTTCGGTGCAAATTTATCAAGACGCCCTGTGACACGGTCATCAAAACGCGCGCCAATACACACCATGACATCGCAATCATGCATCGCCCAATTGGCCTCGTAGGTGCCATGCATCCCCAGCATCCCGAGCCATTGATCATCATTGGCCGGATATGCACCCAACCCCATCAATGTCGAAGTGATCGGATAGCCGGTCTCACGTACAAGCTCACGCAACAGCTTTGAGGCTTCGGGGCCGGCATTGATCACACCGCCGCCTGTATAAAAAACAGGCTTTTTGGCATGCGCCATTAATTCAACGGCCGCTTCTATTGCATCCATATTCGGATCTGTTTTCGGAACATATGTGCCGTGGAACTTCACTTCATTCTCTTTTTGATATGTCCCTTTTTCAAATTGAATATCTTTTGGAATATCAATCAATACGGGCCCCGGACGACCAGAGCGTGCCACATGAAAGGCCTCATGAATAATCGCCGGCAAGTCATTCACATCCTTAACCAGATAATTATGCTTGGTACAGGGGCGCGTAATGCCTGTTGTATCGGCCTCTTGGAAGGCGGAGGTTCCAATCAGGAATGAGGGCACCTGACCGGAAATACATACAACCGGAATGGAATCCATCAGCGCATCCATCAATCCTGTCACCGCATTGGTTGCACCCGGCCCCGAAGTCACAAGGCACACACCAACCTTGCCCGATGATCTGGCATAGCCTTCTGCGGCATGGGCGGCGCCCTGTTCATGGCGCACCAAAACATGCTTCATTTTATTTTGTTTGAAAATCTCATCATAGATCGGCAGCACCGCGCCACCCGGATAACCAAAAATATGCTCAACACCTTGTTCGATCATGGCTTGAATAACCATCTCCGCGCCGGTCATCTCGCGTTTTTTCAATAACCCGTTTGCGGGTTTGGTTTTTGTGGCTTTTTGTTTTGCCTCAGACGTGCTCATTTCTTTTTCCTTTTCAAGCGCTGCTCCATTATCAATATCCACAAAGATATTGCAAAGCAAAAATCTCTGTAGGCCTGTTACGATAAAGCCAAAAAAAAGCCCCGCTCTAAATAGGCGGGGCGCTTTTTCGGTTTGCTATGATTAGATCATCACGAAGCCACCGGCGCCCCTGTTTCCAGGACGACGAGCACAAGTGCGATAATCAATGCAAAAACTTTATTCATAAGGGCACACTGACACAGAGTGGTTTTGGAATGCAAGAAATTATTCTGCTTTATAGAGCGCCACTGTCTGCTCGACAATATGCGAGATCGCGAACATATCTTCCGCGCGCTTGCGACTGGCCTTACCCATGGCTTCACACAGCGCAGGATCTTCAATGAGCGTCTTGAGCGCTTTGGCAACGGCTGGCGCATCTTTGATCGGCACCAAAAACCCGTTCACACCATCCTCCACCGTCTCACGGCAGCCCGGATGATCGGTTGTGACAATCGGCTTGGCACTAGCACAGGCCTCCAGCATCACACGCGGTACGCCCTCGCCGTAATTCGATGGATAGGCCACGCAATAGGCTTGTTGTAACAGAGCAGGCATATCATCAACATGGCCGAGCCATTCCACGCCGCTATCACCGATCATACCGATCATCTTTTCCTTCGAGATGGCGCGCGGGTTATGCTTTGTGATACCGCCCGCAATCTGAAAACGCGCTTTCACCCCCTGCTTTTTTAAACGCCTTGCGGCCTTGATAAACACGGAAACGCCTTTTTCCCTGACCAAACGCGTTGGCATCAAAATAAGAGGCTCATCGGAATTTTTGAATGGCGCTGCTTTGAACTTTTCCGTATCCACCCCGGAGCCAAGAACCAAATGCGTTTGTTCCGCGCGCACAAAAGAGCGATCAATGAGAAGATCACGATCATCCTGGTTTTGAAAAATAATCTCGGCGGCTTTATGTCTTAATACAAAGCGCAAAAAAGGTGACATCATGTAACCAACCAATTTCGACTTTGTGCCCTCACTGCGGAATAAAAATCCAAGCCCGGCCATTGTATACATGATACGAAAACCGCGCAGACCCAAACGGGCATAGCCCACCAAAAAAGAATATTTCAAGGTCACCGTATGCACGAGATCGGGTGAGACATCTTTAATTGTTTTGCGAATAGCCAGAATCGTTTCAAGTGTTGCCGCCGGACCAAACTTGTCTTTTGGGCGCGGCAAGAAAATCACATTAAACCCATCCAAAGCGGATTGATCTTCTGGTGGATCACCGACAATACCGATCGAGACATCCCAGCCCTTTTGCTGTGCGCCCTTGGCAACCGGCATACGGGTTTTCCAATCAACATGATCAAATATATAAAGAAGCTTACCAGCCATTCTAAATCTACATCCACTCTTTCTTCCAGGATTGAAACATCAAGATCGCCCAGAGTTTTTCTCCATGATGACCCTGTCCATCCAAATGCTCTGCCCAAATCCGGCGCACGGCATCGGCCTTGAATAACCCATCGGCCTTTAATGATTGTTCATCTAATAAATCTTCTGCCCAATCCTGTAAAGAGCCACGAAGCCAAGAGGCAACAGGAACACTGAATCCTTGTTTCGGGCGCTCGAATAAATGACGCGGAACATAACGTGCCAACACTTCACGGAGCAACCATTTCCCCTTGCCGCCTCTGATCTTGAGATGATCGGGCAGGCTCCAGACATACTCATATATGCGCTTATCCAATAAAGGGGCGCGCGCCTCGATCGAGACCGCCATGCTCGCGCGGTCTACCTTCGTCAAAATATCACCCGGCAAATAAGAGAGCGCATCCCAATACATCATTTTTTCCGCAAAGCTCATATCCGCATCCGGCTGCCATTCCGGATGAGTGAGCGGGATATAAGGCTCATCGGCCGCAATCAAAATATCGGATGGGTTTTCAAAACGGCTGATCAATTTGGTATAAATCGCTTGCTCGTCTTCGAGAGCCATCACATCGGCCGCTTTGTGCAATAGCTCCCCAAATTGCGGGCGCTGCGGAATAATTTTGCTCCATTTTTCAGGCGGTGTTTTTTGAATAAAGCCCGCCAGCGCTGTGCGCATTCCACGTGGCAAATAACGCATCTTGTTCCAAATTTTAGGGCCGCTGACATGGCGGTTATACCCGCCCAACATTTCATCACCGCCATCCCCCGATAACGCCACCGTAACATCCTTGCGCGCAAATTGAGAGACAAGGTAAGTCGGCAACGATGAGATATCGGCAAATGGCTCATCATAGAAAAACGGCATTTTGGGTATTAGATCCAGTGCATCATTGCCCTTCAAATACAGCTCATGATGATCCGTGCCGATATGGCCTGCCACTTTTTTCGCAAAAGCGGCCTCATCAAACCCGGCCTCTTCAAACCCAATCGCATAGGTTTTGACAGGGCCATTGGCCTGCTTTTGCATCAGCGCCACAACGGCCGAGCTATCAATACCACCGGATAAAAACGCACCGAGCGGCACATCCGAAATCATACGATCAGACACACACGAACCAAGTAGAGATTCGAAATGATCTATAGCCTCGGAGTCCTTGATTGGCCGTGATCGTAAGCGCGCCTCGCGCATGATCTCCAGATGGTTCCAATAGGGTTTCATCATTGCGGAAAGCGTCTCGCCGGGCACAATATTTTCGAGCTTAAAACTCAGCCGTGCCGCAGGCATTAACATCCATACATTTTGATAAATGGTATGTGGCGCCGGCACATACCCATAGCGCATAAAGAGCGCCAACGCCTCCTTGTTGAGCTTAGCCTCGAAAGCAGGATGCGCCCGCAAAGCTTTTAACTCAGAGCCAAAGACTAAAGTCTTACCCGCCCACCCCAGATAAAGCGGCTTCTTTCCCATCCTGTCACGTACAAAATGAATTTCACGCTCTTTGCGATCCCACAGAACAAAGGCAAACATCCCATTCAATTTTTGGATGGTCAGATTTAAGCCCCAAATCTCGACCGCTTCCAAGATCACTTCCGTATCAGAGCGGCCGCGAAAAGACGCGCCAAGATTTTTAAGTTCTCTGGAGAGATCACGGAAATTATAAATCTCGCCATTAAAGGCAATCATATAGCGCCCGGATGAGGACTCCATTGGCTGATGCCCCTCGGGACTGAGATCAATAATCGCCAGACGTTTATGCGCCAGAACAAGCGGCACATCCGGATCTTGCCACACACCATCGCTGTCAGGGCCACGATGCATAAGGGCATCGCACATTGCCTGTCCCATGGCCTGCATCTTGGTCTTGCTATCAGAAGATGAATAAGAGAAAAATCCTGTTATTCCGCACATCGGATCACTATATTGATTTGATAACGTCTTGACGAGAGCTTATAAGAATAAAAATGGATATTGATCTGCTTTTTACACAAGAGGGCGAAGCCGGCCTGATCAGCAACGAAAATATGGTGCAAAAGGCCATTGGCGTTTTGCTCGATACCAGCACAGGCCTATTGACGGTTGAATATGCCGATATGGATTATCTGGAATTCAATATTACCATTGATCATGCCTATATGGATGTGCTGGATCAAAACCAGATCATTCATCTGGGCGCGGTCAAAAACGGCCATATCGCGCAGGCCTATCAAATTCCGCTGATGTTCGCCGATGACCCCTACCGCAGTGATGCGCTTAAATCACCAAAAGCACCTGCGCAGCCCCTCATCGCTTTTGAGAATTTCATTGGCCGCTGCGTCGCCGGTCAACCGGTTCACCGTGATGATCTGGATAATGATGAAACGCTGGGCTGTGTGCTGGGCGATGCAACCCCATCCAGCCTCGAATTTGCACCGCATCTGGCACGCCGCCACGCTTTGGAAGCCAAGCCGCAACACACACCGGGCATGAATGCGCCCGGCCTCGGCCTGGGCGGGTCAGGCGGAAGCGCGGGCGGCGGTTCAAACCGCGGCAATATTATCCCGCCTGAGGATGATGAATAGAGCGCCGCCTACACCATTACCATAAAATTACATTTGCAATATGTAAAAATATAGTCTAGTGTCCCCGTAAATTACCTGACGGGGGATATAGAATATGGCTCATGAGCTATCAAACACATTTAGCGATCCTGATCTGATCAGCGATGCGGCCAAACAAAAAATTGTCTTAATGGCGGCACCTATCACAGAATTTACAGACAAGCTCAGAGATGCCGGGTTTCAGGTACAATCCCATTTCATTTTCAGCCAATATGCAGGCCCCACAGTTGTCGTTGGCCGTGACTTTGTTGTTGATGAAGATCGCCATACAGATGAAGGGCGCTTTTATAACCGCTCTAATACATATTTTTATGTTGGGATTAATGCTGAGAGTGGAAATTATAATTTAAACTGGGCAGGCGTTGATCGCTCTGAAGATATTGCAGGCCATGAATTTCACAACATTATTAATCCTCTTCAAGGGCCTAACAAACCGCTTTATGATGTGTTAAATGGCCTCGCACGCCGTGTAATGCTGAATGAAGGTGATGATCATTCTAAGAACACAAAAATCCGTCAAATTGTTGAAACTATTTTACAAAAATATAACAGTGTACCTGTTCAGTCCTCTGGATTAGACATACCAACTATTGGTCAATAAACGTGTCATCTCAAAATTACAGATCACATTTCCTCAATAGCGCATCCGGCACAGCCATGATCGCTGTAGAAAAGTCTTATCCGGAAAAACCTAAAGATGATGATAATCCTCTCATCATACTCATTGGGGCATCAGGGCATACGGACAGATTTGTTGACGATCAAAAACTGATACTCCTAGAAGATATTTTTAAGATCTAAGATCTCTAATCATCATCTGAATACATTATATAAAACTCCAATAAATATATTGAAAATATACTAAAAGAACATTTTTATAAAAAATGTTGACTTATGTAAATAAATGTTGCTATAGTCTTTTTCGGCTCAAAACAAAGGAAATTTACTCATAGTTAAAATTGTGCGTTAAAAGAAAGCAAGAGAGAGAAAGTCATGACAACACAAGCATTTGCAGAAACAGCAACAGCAACAGCATCACAAGAAGATGAAATCATGTATCGTGGTTTAAAGGCACCGATTAAAGAATTTATTGATCGCCTTAAAAATGAGTTGGGTCTTACTATTGAAATTAATGAAGAAAGTTGGAAAGACGGCACGAAAGTTCTGTGCATCAACACAACATCTGATCATGTCAAGCAACCTGCTATTATGATAGATGGAGAGCCTCCAATTGATTTTACAGATGCTAACATCGCAATGATTACATGCAACCCCTTAACGCAATCCTATGTTATTCGTGGCGGTGGTCTTGATCCTCAGGCGGCATTCATGCAAATTGATCTTAATCAGGCCATGGAATATATCTCTATTAATGTTCGTAACGAGCTAATGGGTAAGATTAAAGCCGGAGAGAACACACCAAAAACAGGTGCAGCCCTTATGCAACTGAGCGATCAAGTTAGTCGCGTTGCATCTGAGGTGGTTGAAAAATATTCAAACTCATCACTCTTCAGCGAGCCAACAACTCAACCATAATAGATAGATATTATTACTCCTGAGCGGCGCGGATCTTGCGCCACTGCGCAACATTTCGGTTATGCTCGGCCAATGTGGTGGCAAAGACATGCCCGCCTGTGCCATCGGCCACAAAATACAGATATGTATGCGGCTCGGGATTAAGGGTTCCCTCTAAAGCTCCGCGCCCGGGATTGGCAATCGGCCCCGGAGGCAATCCGGCATTTTTATAGGTGTTATAGGGGGAGTCCGTTTCTAAATCCTTACGCAATAAACGCCTTCCGATTGGGCCCTGCCCTTCATCTTCGTGACGTCCGCCATTCATCGCATAAATCACGGTTGGATCGGCCTGCAAGGGCATCCCAATACGCAACCGGTTGATAAACACACCCGCCACGGCAGCATATTCATCGGGCTTACCCGTTTCTTTTTCTACAATCGAAGCAAGGATAATTGCTTCATTGATATTCTCAAGTGGGAGGTTCTCTGCACGGCCCTCCCACAACTCACTCACCAACTCCCCCATGGCTTGGTTCATGCGCAAGACAACATCGCGGCGGCTCTCGCCCTTTTCAAAATTATATGTTTCGGGCAAGAGCGCACCTTCATTCGGGATTTGATCCAGCTCGCCCTCCAATTCCTCAATCGCGTTCAAACGCTTGGTAATCTGATAGCTCGTCAGCCCCTCGGGGATCGTGAATTGGCGCTGATAAATATCGCCCGCCGCCATCATCTGCATAATGTCATTGATGCTCATCTCTGGCTGAATTTGATACTCGCCGGCCTTGAATT
Organism: uncultured Pseudobdellovibrionaceae bacterium; assembly: GCA_964611755.1. Classification (GTDB taxonomy): domain Bacteria; phylum Pseudomonadota; class Alphaproteobacteria; order Micavibrionales; family Micavibrionaceae; genus CAZTBB01. The sequence continues at coordinate 17,121 of CAZTBB010000017.1, read as the reverse complement.
GATCTTCAATTCCCAAAACACGCGCGCCGACGGAAACAAAAAACGGATTTTCTAACACGCCCTGCGCCTTAAGATTATCGGCAATGCCGCGCACGGATGATCCCTTTTCGACTTTAAACAGGAGAGGCTCTTCCAACATATTTTCTTTGGAAATTTCATTGGCATACCAGGAAAAACCGGCAATACCGCCAAAAATGCTGAGAACGATCAGGATCGAAGCCAGGCCGAATAGTTTGTATAAAAAATCAGCCATGATCGCTTCCCCGTTCCGCTGCGCCTAGACCGCTTTGAAAATCAGGGATGCATTCGTCCCGCCAAACCCAAACGAGTTAGACAAAGCCGTTGTGACTGTCTTCTCTTTTGCCACCTTGGGCACCAGATCAATGCCTTGGCAATTTTCGGATGGGTTTTCCAAATTCAATGTTGGCGGAATAATCCCTGTCTCGATGGTTTTAGCCGCATAGATGGCTTCCACGGCTCCGGCCGCACCCAGCAGATGACCAATCGCCGATTTCGTCGATGACATGCTCAACGTATCCAGCGTATTACCGAACAAACGCTTCACCGCACCAAATTCAATCCCATCGCCCACAGGCGTCGATGTCCCATGTGCATTCACATAGTCGATATCCTCGGGATTGAGCTGTGCGCGCTTTAGCGCCGCTTCCATCGCGCGGTATCCACCGCTGCCATCTTCGGCAGGCGCGGTAATATGATGTGCGTCACCGGACATACCATAGCCAACGACTTCAGCGTAAATTTTTGCGCCGCGCTTCTTGGCATGCTCATATTCTTCCAAAACAACAACACCCGCACCCTCACCGATCACAAACCCATCGCGTCCCTCATCCCAAGGGCGTGAGGCTTCCTGAGGGCGATCATTATACCCCGTTGACAGGGCGCGCGCCGCAGCAAACCCGGCCACGCCAAGGCGGCACACAGCGCTTTCCGCGCCGCCCGCAATCATCACATCCGCATCATCCAGCGCAATAATGCGCGCCGCATCCCCAATGGCATGCGTCCCCGTCGCACAAGCCGTCACGACAGAGTGATTAGGCCCGCGGAAACCATGTTTAATCGAAATATGCCCACCGGTCAGGTTAATCAGCGCGGCCGGCACGAAAAACGGTGAAATGCGGCGCGGGCCTTTTTCATTCATCAATGTGGATGTCTTATAAATCTCATCAAGACCGCCAATACCGGCCCCGACCAACACGCCCGTGCGATCCAGTGATTCTTGATCCTCCGGAGACCAGCCCGCATCGGCAATCGCCTCATCGGCCGCCGCCATTCCGTAGATGATGAAATCATCCATTTTCTTCTGGTCTTTGGGTGAGACATGCAGATCAGGATTAAAGGCTCCGCCTTGCGGGTTGTCCGAATCCGTGCGCGGAATAATACCGGCAATCTGAGAGGTAATATCCGAAACATCAAAATGCTCGATCTTGCGAATACCGCTCTTACCAGATGTAATCTCGGACCAATTGTGCTCAACACCATTTCCCAATGGTGAGACCATTCCCATTCCCGTAATGACGACTCGTCTTAAACTCATAATTCACATATCCCGCTATTTATTGCTGTTATACTGTAGTGCGAATGCAAAAAGAGGGCAAGACATGCCCCCTTTTCTATATTCTTATAAAAATCCGATCAAATAAACCGGTCTTAAGCAGATGCTTCGCCGATAAATTTAACGGCATCACCAACTGTTTGGATTTTCTCAGCAGCATCATCAGGAATTTCAATACCAAATTCCTCTTCAAATGCCATCACCAACTCAACAGTGTCCAGAGAATCAGCTCCAAGATCATCAATAAAGCTTGCGCCTTCTACGACCTTATCTTCTTCAACGCCCAAATGCTCTACTACGATAGCTTTGACGCGATCCGCTACATCACTCATGTTAAATTCCTTACCTTATGTTGTTTAAATGTTTGTCATTTAGTTCAATGCCCGTGGACTTTACCAATATATCCCAGCATTTCAAGATTTTTATTCGTTAGCACAAAAAAACAGGCATCCGAAGTGTTTTTCAAGCCACATCGGCGCACTTATGTGGATAAGGCTTGACCCGACCCATAAAATATAGGAATATAATCCTTATATGGGCGGCATATTGCGCCCGAAATCCCCCAACTCTCAATAATCTATAAAAGGAGACAAGCATGAAACTCTCCTTTCATGCCCGCTTTCGCACGATATAAAAGCAAATGAACGCAATATCCGTCCCCCCTCCCGCATTTTAAGCGGAACGAACTGAGTAACGTGATTTCATGAATAATATCAATAGCCTATAGAAGGCTTGCGCTGGATAAAATCAGGCAAAACAAAACCGCAAGGCTGAGGTTACGGCGAAAGCGCATATAATGCTCCGGCAAAAGCGCAGGGTCTAAAAAGCGCTGATCGGCGAAATATAGCGCGATTATCAATGCGCTGATCGCCAGGAGGGCAAAGAGTGGCCCAATCATCAGGCCGAGGCCAAGACTGATGAATGAGAGAATTGTCGGCGCCATCGCCACCATCATTTGCGTGCGGTTATTGCGCGCCGGCTGGAGTGCATGGGCCCAATGCACGCCGCCCAAAAACGAGGCAATCATGGCCGCATAGGTAAATTGCACCACCGCGAGGACGGGGCTGTTCACCAGCCACATCAAGACAGCCAATCCCGCGAACGGGATCAGCCCCGCATAACCGAGCATTTGATAAAATGGCACGGCCTTGATTTTGGATAAGATGGCGCTCATCTAGATCATCGCCATGCCACCATTGACGTGCAATGTCTGGCCTGTCACATAGGCGGACTCATCACTGGCCAGATACACACACGCAGCGGCGATATCATCGCTTGTGCCCATTTTACCGGCCGGAATGGTGGCATTGATTTTATCCTTTTGATCATCGGTCAGCGCATCGGTCATAGCCGTTGCGATAAAGCCCGGCGCAACTGAATTCACAGTAATACCGCGGCTGGCGACTTCTTGTGCCATGGCCTTTGACCAGCCAATCATGCCGGCTTTGGACGCTACGTAGTTACATTGGCCGGGGTTGCCCGTTACGCCAACAACAGAGGCGATATTGATAATGCGGCCGGAACGGCGTTTCATCATCCCGCGCTGCACGGCTTTGGCGAGCTTGAATGTCGCAGACAGGTTGACATCAATCACCTCGTTCCATTCCTCATCCTTCATGCGCATGGAGAGATTATCGCGGGTCAGGCCGGCATTGTTAACCAGAATATCAATCTGCCCCATCGCCTCTTCCGCACGGGAAACAAGATCGGTGCTTGCCCCCTCCGCCGAAAGGTCAGCGGCGAGAACGCTCACGCGCTCACCCAGCTCAGCAGCAAGCGCGGCGAGCTTCTCTTCATTACGGCCGGAAATACCGACATGAGCCCCTTTCGCATGCAAGGCTCTGGCAATCGAGGCACCAATGCCCCCTGTTGCGCCTGTGACGAGGGCTGTCTTTCCTGATAAATCAAACATTGAAAACACTCCTATTTGTTTTGTCTAAAAAATTATGCGTTTGTTTTTGTGATAAAGGCTTCAATTTGCTCGGGCGTGCCAACGGCATCGCAGGCAATCTCTCTCTCAATGCGGCGAACAAGACCGGAGAGCACTTTACCGGCGCCAAGCTCGGCCATCTGTTCCACGCCTTGGGCCTTCATCCAGATCACGGATTCACGCCAGCGCACCATGCCGGTAACCTGTTCGACCAGCAATTTACGGATCTCATCCGCATCCTGCGTGGCCGCGGCTGTTACATTGGCAACTACCGGTACAACCGGCGCGTTGATCGTTGTATCGGCTAAAGCCTCTTGCATGGCCATCGCCGCGGGCTCCATAAGGCGGCAATGGAACGGCGCGCTCACGGGAAGCGTCACCGCTTTCTTCGCACCTTTTTCCGTTGCAAGTTGCACAGCGGCCGCTACGGCGCCCGCATGACCACTCACAACAACCTGGCCAACCGAATTATCATTCGCCGCCTGACAAATCTCGGACCCGCTGGCTTCATTGGCAATGGCCTCCACCTCTTCGAAGGACAGCCCCAAAATCGCAGCCATCGAGCCAACACCAACCGGCACAGCCTTTTGCATTGATTGGCCGCGCAACTTCAGAAGGCGCGCTGTATCGGCAATATCAAAGGCCCCTGCCGCAGTGAGAGCTGAATATTCGCCCAATGAATGGCCCGCTACATAAGAGGCCATACCCTCAACCGACAAGCCGCCCTGACTTTTCAAGACATTCACGACGGCCATAGAGACCGCCATCAAAGCAGGCTGGGTGTTCTCGGTCAGATTTAATTCGGCCTCATCCCCGCCGAACATCAACTGCGATAAATTTTGAGACAGAGAATCATCCACTTTTTGGAATGTTTCCTTGGCTTCCGGAAATGCATTATACAAATCCTGCCCCATACCGATGTATTGCGATCCCTGACCCGGGAATATTAGAGCTTTACTCATATAGATACCTCAATCATTTGTTATATCAATCACATTAGAGCAATATTATTTTCTAATATTGCAAAGCAGCGCATTTTTATTTTAGTTTTTATCCCTAAAACCTATAAAAATGTTGCAAATTCACCTCTTTTTGTGTCATCAATAAATAACCGTAAAAAACACATTGTTTTTATGGATGTTTTTTGACTGAGGCCAAGATTAAGGAACTCAAAATCAAAAAACAAGAAGTGCCTGATAAATTTATACCGATACCGACAATTAATCGTCGCAAACGGGTTATCAGATCTTCGGGGGATTTTTAGACATATAATTAAGTAAAGAATTTGCCGACAATCCACATAAGGTATTGCCGGCGTTAAATGATTTTGAACAGGAGATTTAAACCCAATGAACGCTCAAATTAACCCGAAAATACTATCCTTGCTCATGGAAACCCGTGAAGCATATGATTTGCATGCCGATTATGGTCAGTGCAATGCCGATATTGCCGAATTCGCGACATTATCCATCAGGGAATATCGCGACAAACTCAGCAATCCGAAACTCAAAAAACGCGAGCTGATCAAGCTTTTAAGAACAGGAAGCGATTTACATCGTAATGCCGATCCTGAATCATGCTGGGCCACTTTTATCGCCAATTACGTGAAAACAAATATCAATCAAGATTTAGAAAAATCACGTAACCCCAAAACACCAAAACGCCCATTTCAAAAATAATCACCATAAAAGCCATAAAAAGCTTGATTTTTCATACTTTAAAGGCTTATTGTGCCGATACTTAAAAACAACCTCGCTGGCATCTTTGAGTGTCAGCTTAGTTTTGTGAGGGTTTTGAGGGCCTAGCCATCATCATCCGAAACCAAGGCGTTTAACCAAGAGGAGTAAAACGATGCCTTATTATGAAACCGTGTTTATGTCACGGGCCGAGCTTAATGAATCTCAGGTCAAGGAATTGACAGAGGCCATGAGCAAAATCATCACCGATCAAGGTGGTAAAATCCTAAAAACTGAACAATGGGGTCTGCGCACATTGGCATACCGCATTAACAAAAGCCGCAAGGCAAACTACACGCTGATTGAATCAGATGTAGATGGCGCAGCGATCATCGAGATGGAGCGTCAAATGCGCATCAACGAAGATGTCATTCGCTATCTTTCCATCAAGCTTGAAGAGCCAAGCAAAGAGCCTTCCGCCCCTTTGCGTAAATCAAGCCGTGATGACGACAAAAAGTTTGACAAAAAATTTGATAAGAAGGAGGCCGCATAATGAGTGCAGCAGACGCCCCAACAGTAAAACGTCCATTTTTCCGTCGTAAGAAAACATGCCCATTTTCAGGTGAAGGTGCGCAAGTTATTGACTGGAAGGACACACGAACACTTGGTCGTTACATTTCTGAGCGTGGAAAAATGGTTCCAAGCCGCATTACGGCCGTATCTCAAAAGAAACAGCGCGAGCTAGCCAAAGCGATCAAGCGTGCACGTTTCATGGCATTATTGCCATATGTGCGCACTGAGAACGAGTGGAACCAGCGCGGTTAATTAGGAAGGATTATTATCATGAGTGCAACACAAGTTATCCTTTTGGAACGTATCGAAAAGCTTGGCAATATGGGCGATGTCGTCTCAGTTAAACCAGGTTATGCCAGAAACTATCTTTTGCCACAAAGCAAAGCGCTTCGTGCAAGCAAAGAGAATTTGGCTTACTTCGATGCGCAACGTAAACATCTTGAAGCTGAAAACGAGAAGAGAAAAGGCGAAGCACAAAAACTTGCAGACAAACTTGCAGGTGCAAAAGTTTCTTTGATCCGCCAAGCCTCTGAAAGTGGTCAGCTTTACGGTTCTGTTACAAGCCGTGACATTGCCGAACAAACAACTCAAACATCTGGCGTTAAGATTGAACGCTTTATGATCAGCTTGAATGACAACTTCAAAACAATCGGTTTGTTCCCTGTTGATGTTGCTCTTCACCCGGAAGTAAAGGTTGAAGTAACAGTCAACATCGCACGAACAGCTGAAGAAGCTGAGATTCAGGAAAAGACAGGAAAAGCTCTTATTGCTGATGATGGCAGAGCCCCTGTTCAAGAACCTGAAGCACCTGCTGCTGATGAAGCTGCTCTAGAAGAAGTCCTTGAAGAAGGTGCTTTGGAAGCTGAAAAAGAAAAGCAAGCAGAAGCTGAAGCTCAGGCTGCTGCGGAAGCCGAAGAAGCGGCCAAGAAAGCGGAAGAAAAAGCTGCTCAGGAAGCTGAGTCTGCAGCCGCAGCGGAAAGCTCTGAAGAGGCCGCAGCAGACGAGAATACCGAGGAAGAAAAAGCTTAATTTAGCTATCCCCGTTATTCACAGTCATAAATTTAAAAAGGCTAGTGAGAAGATATGTTCTTCTGCTAGCCTTTTTTCATGATTACAGACTCTGATCTCAAACAAGAGGCCGAAGCCTCAAAATCCGGCACGGGCAATAATGGCCCTCTTTATCGTATGTTGCCCCATAATATGGAAGCAGAACAGGGTTTGCTCGGCGCTTTGCTGATTGACAACCGATCATTGGAAAAAATCAGTGACTTCTTTCGCCCGGAACATTTTTTCTTCCAAGCCCATCAACGCATTTATGAGGCCATCGTCAAACTCGTTGACCGTGGCCAGAACGCATCACCCGTCACATTAAAAAGTTATTTCGAACAAGATGATGATCTCAAAGATCTCGGCGGGGCAACATATCTGGCCGACTTGGCGGGCAGCGTTGTTAGCGTCGTCAACACAGAAGATTATGCGCGCACGCTCTATGATCTTTTTATGCGCCGCGAGTTGATTGCTCTGGGTGAGGATGTTGTCAATGAAGCCTATAATCATTCCCTAGACAGCACAGCTGTTGAAACGATTGAACAAACAGAAAGCAAGCTCTTTAGTCTGGCTGAAAGTGGTGAGGTCAAAGGCGGGTTTGTAACTTTAAAAGACTCGGTGATGACCGCCATCGAACTGGCTGAGAAAGCCTACAAAACCGATGGGCATGTCACCGGCGTGACAACCGGCCTGCGTGATATGGATAAAAAGCTGGGCGGGTTACAAAATTCCGATCTGCTTATTCTGGCTGCACGTCCATCCATGGGTAAAACATCTTTGGCTGTGAACATCGCCTTTAATGCGGCTAAAAAATACGCTGAGACTGGCGGAAAAGAAGGCGCGATTACGGGCTTCTTCTCTCTTGAAATGTCCGCCGATCAGCTTGCCACCAGAATTCTATCAGACCAATCGGGCATTTCCGGTGATGCGATCCGTAAAGGAAATATCCGCCAAGATGATTTCCAGAAATTCGTCGCGGCCTCGCAAGTGCTCTCACAAGTGCCTTTGCATATTGATGATACGCCCGCCCTATCGATTGGCGCAGTGCGTACACGGGCACGCCGTTTGAAACGCCAACACGGTCTTGGCTTGATTGTTGTTGACTATCTCCAGCTTTTGCGCGGATCAGGCGGGCGCCAAAGCTCCGAGAACCGCGTTTTGGAAGTCTCGGAAATTACCCGTGGCCTAAAGGCCATCGCCAAAGAATTGCATATTCCTGTGATTGCCCTCTCGCAGCTCTCGCGTGCGGTTGAACAGCGCGAAGATAAACGCCCGCAGCTCTCCGACTTGCGGGAATCAGGATCAATTGAACAAGATGCGGATGTGGTGATGTTCATTTACCGTGAGGAATATTACCTCTCGCGGATGGAGCCAGACCCCGGCACGGAAAAACATCTGGAATGGCAAGATCGCATGGCCAAGGCCCATAATATCGCGGAGACAATTGTCGCCAAGCAACGTCATGGTCCGATTGGCACTGTGCGCCTGTTCTTTGATTCCAATGTCACGCGCTTTAGTGATCTTGAAGAAAATTACGACCCGAATTAAGTCTCTGTCATGCGTATACCATCCGGCAGGTCAGCATCCCTCAGGGGGGCAAATGCCCGATAAATCTCGGCTGGCAAACGGTAATCCCACCACTCTTGTGGCAGTGGCAAGAGATCATGCCCAAGATCACGCGCAGCCCCCATCATTGCCTCATCTAGGATAGATCGGTTTTGATAAACCGCATCACTATGGCCTTTATACGCGCGGTGCGCCGGATTATGATCAGGGCCTGAATCTTCGGCCAGATGATCAAAGACCGTACCCATATCCAGAAGCTTACCATCGCGCTCCAGACTAAGATCAATCGCCATGCCGCGCGGGTGCGCCCCAGCTCCCGGCGGTGATAACAAGCGCCCCGGCTCTTCCAGCCAATGCGGATTTTTTTGAACAATCGGGCTCGCCTGCATCTTGGCCTGTGCTTCCATTGTGCGCAGCCCATCATAGAGCACCAAAGATAGACCATACCGGCGGTGTACGTGCCGCGCTGCCTGACAGACAATATGGGCTAAGTCTTTGTAAAGCCATAGCTTTGCATGATCATGATAAATCTTCCCAAAGATATTTGGCGGCCGGTCATAGGCATAGGCAAGTGCGATTCGAAGAGGATGAGATGTGGTAAAATCATCCATAGAAATAAGATCCGAGTGAGAAATATGCTTTTGTGCTTTATTTGTCATGCCAATGCCTTTAAAACGTCTATTGGGGCTCCATATTGTGAGTTTAACCCAAACCAATCATTTTAAAAGAATGAACACAGACGAACGCTAAAGATTTATTTCACATGGCCGGAAAAAGCAAAACATTACCAAAGCCAAATATCTCGCTCACGCGCAAATGCAGTGAAAGCAGCATGACTTTTCTGTGCTTTGTCCTCGATAGCTGTGAGGCGATCGGGAAGACAATCCGTATGTTCTTCCAATCTGTTGGGAAGATCTTTTTGTTCATGCTGCAAAGCCTGTTTCATGTGTTTGCCCCGCCATATTTTGGCAAACAATTCCTGCGCCAGCTTGTTGATATTGGCTATTACTCCCTGCCAGTGGTTGGGATGACAACCATCTTTACCGGCATGGTGCTGGCTCTCCAGAGCTATACGGGCTTTACCCGCTTTAATGCGGAGGGTGCAATTGCCGGTGTGGTTGTGCTGTCTATGACGCGTGAGCTTGCCCCGGTATTGGCCGGATTAATGGTGGCCGGACGCATTGGTGCATCCATCGCCGCCGAAATTGGCACGATGCGCGTTACGGAACAAATTGACGCGCTGACCACATTATCGGTGAACCCATTCAAATATCTCATTGCGCCGCGTATTTTGGCCGCCACCCTGACATTGCCTATTCTTGTTTTGATTGGTGATGTGATTGGTGTCTTTGGCGGATACATCGTCGCGATTTACAATCTTGGCTTCTCTCAGGGCTCCTATCTCTTCCAGACATGGGACGTACTTGAGATGTCGGATGTCTATTCCGGTTTGATCAAAGCCTCGGCTTTCGGCTTTATCGTCTCGATGATGGGCTGCTATCATGGCTTTAACTCGGCCAGAGGAGCACAAGGCGTGGGCGCGGCAACAACAAATGCTGTTGTCTCCTCCTCGATTATGATTTTGATTTTCAACTATCTGCTGACGCAGATTTTCTTCTCGTAATGTGATTGGACCTTGGTAAAAACAATGAATACAAAAGCCGTAAAAAAAGACCAATCAGATGCGCAGGATCAGCTAAACCCTGATGCAAAGATTCAGCTATATGATGTCACCAAAAGTTTTGGCTCGAAACACGTGCTGCAAGGCGTGAATCTAAGCATCCCGCAAGGCCGCTCTCTTGTGATTATTGGCGGTTCCGGAACCGGGAAATCGGTTCTCCTCAAATGCGTGCTTGGCATTTTATCTCCGAACTCAGGATCCATCATGATTGATGGGCGTGAGACGGTTGGTCTCGATGCCGGCGAGCGCGATAAACTGATGCAGAAATTCGGCATGCTGTTTCAAGGCGCGGCTTTATTTGATTCCATGAAGGTTTGGGAAAATGTTGCCTTTGGTCTAATCCAGGGGCGCGGTATGAAGCGCAAACAAGCCAAAGAAATCGCGATTGAAAAAATCGAGGCCGTTGGTTTGAAAGCCGATGTCGGTGATTTGTTTCCGGCCGAGATTTCAGGCGGGATGCAAAAACGTGTGGGTCTTGCCCGCGCCATTGCAGCCAATCCAGAAATCATCTTCTTTGATGAGCCGACAACAGGGCTTGATCCGATTATGGCGGATGTAATCAATGATTTGATCGTCAAATCAGTAAGAGAGCTCGGCGCGACAACCCTATCTATTACACATGATATGGCCTCGGTGCGCAAAATTGCCGATGACGTGGCCATGATATATGAAGGCAAGATTATCTGGCATGGGCCCGTCGAAGATTTGGATAATTCCGGCAATGAGTATGTCGATCAGTTTATTCATGGCCGTGCAGAAGGACCGATTAATTTTTAAACGCTTTAGGCGCAAGGTTTACCAAACAACATGAAATATCTTTATTACGGTTTTCTGGGGCTATTTTCTTTGGGCTTTCTTGGTCTTATTGCGGGAATAACGCTTATCATTTTCGTATTCAGCTATTACGGCAGTGACCTGCCTGATTACAAACAACTGCAAAATTATGAACCCCCTGTGGTAACGCGCCTCTACACAGGTGATGGGAAACTCATGGCCGAATATGCCGAACAAAAACGCGTTTTTGTGCCTATCACCGAGATACCTGATCGTGTCAAACATGCTTTTGTCGCCTCGGAAGACAAGAATTTTTATACCCATAAAGGGCTCGATTTTTACGCCATTGCACGGGCGATGGTCACGAATGTTTCAAATATCGGTAGCGGACGGCGCCCGGAAGGTGCCTCTACCATTACGCAACAAGTAGCTAAAAACTTCCTGCTAACAAACGAAGTCTCCTATGTGCGTAAAATTCGTGAAGCCATTCTTGCCTACCGCATGGAACAAGTAATGAGCAAAGACCGCCTGCTTGAGCTTTATTTGAATGAAATCTATCTCGGCGCCGGAGCATACGGCGTAGCCGCCGCAGCACTGCATTACTTTGATAAGGCACTGAATGATCTTACGGTTGCCGAAGCAGCTTATCTTGCCGCATTGCCGAAAGCGCCCAATAACTATCATCCTATCCGCAAACGTGATGCCGCCATACAGCGCCGCAACTATGTGATCGGGCAGCTCCTGGAAAATGAATATATCACACCCGAAGAAGCCGAGATTGCCTATGCCGATGAACTAGAGGTCGCACTGGTCAAGGATGATGAAACGCTTGATGCGAAATATTTCGCCGAAGAGGTGCGCCGTGAAATCAGAGAGCGCTTCGGGCAAGATGCGGTTTATGGGGGCGGTATGGTTATTCGAACATCCATTGATGCCCGCCTGCAAAACGCTGCCGTTGAATCCCTGCGCAAAGGCCTGATGGCTTATGATCGCCGTCACGGCTACCGCGGTGCCTATAAAAAAATTGAAAATATGGATAACTGGCTTGAAGAGCTTAAAGCCATCTACCGCCCGATTGAAATGCTGGATGAATGGAAGCTTGCCGTCGTCCTGAAAAGCGGCGCCTCGGAAGCCGAGATTGGCCTTAAATCCGGCGATAAAGGCAAGGTCAAGCTCGAGCAAGTCAAATGGGCGCGGGAATACCGCAATCAGGGATATGCGCGCGGCCCCGTTATTGGCCGCGTTTCTCAGGTATTGAAAAAAGGTGATGTAATCCTCGTAAACCCGCTTAAGGACAATCTATATGACCTCATGCAGGTGCCTGACGTTCAAGGTGCGTTGATTGCCTTTGACCCACATACAGGCCGTATCTTGGCCATGCAGGGGGGCTGGAAATATGACACCAGCGAATTTAACCGCGCCACCCAGGCCAAAAGACAGCCGGGTTCTGCCTTCAAACCTTTTGTCTATTTGGCTGCGCTGGATCGTGGGTTCACGCCGGCAACACTTGTTCTGGATGCGCCTTTTGTTCTGGAAGACAGGCCGGGCAATGTCTGGAAGCCATCTAACTATTCCAATGAATATTATGGGCCTACCCCGATCCGCGTGGGAGTTGAGCGATCACGGAATTTGATGACTGTTCGTCTGGCTGATTTTATTGGCATGGAGATTGTCTCTGAATATGCACAAAAATTTGGCATTACCGACAATCTCGAACCCCTATTGGCCAACTCGCTTGGCTCGGGTGAGACAACTTTGTTTGATATCACCTCGGCCTATGCGGTTTTGGTCAATGGCGGCAAAAAAATAAAACCAACCTTTATCGACCGTATCCAAAACAGGCGCGGTGAAACTGTGTTTAAGCATGATGTGCGCCCGTGCATGAATTGCGGCGATCGCATTCAATGGCAATCCCAGCCCGTTCCCGAAGTGCCTGATATCAGAGAGCAAATCGCCGATCCGCGTACAGCCTATCAAATGGTGTCTATCCTCAAAGGTGTTATCGAACGCGGAACAGGAATTCGCATTAAATCATTGGGACGCCCCTTGGCCGGAAAAACCGGAACTACGAATGAATCAAAAGATGCATGGTTTATCGGCTTCTCACCGGATCTTGTTGTGGGTGTTTTTGCCGGTTTTGATGAGCCGAGATCAATGGGAAAACGTGAAACCGGATCATCCATTGCTGTGCCTATCTTTAAAGATTTTATGGAAGAAGCCCTGGCCAATAAACCGGCGATTCCATTCCGCGTCCCCAAAGGTATCCGCAATGTTCAAATCAATGCCGAAACAGGCACGCGTGCAGCCCCCGGCGATGAGCGCGTTATCTGGGAGGCCTTTTTAACAGGCACCGAGCCAACCGATGATGTGTTTATTTTGGATGGCCAGGGTATCAGCATGATGCCGGCCGTTGATGGCGGCAGCGCAGCCGAAGCCGCAAGTACAGGGACAGGTGGTTTGTATTAACCGCCTTTAACGCCGCGCTTTTATTTTCTGCGGTGAATTATTTTGGGCCTTATTCAATCTAAACGATTTGACCGTTGATACTGTCTCCGCCACTGGCAATTCACTAATATAACTTACGACACCGATTTGGCCGTCCATGGAAATCGCGGAGAGGATTTGTTCATAGCGCTTACCGTGGAAATAAATCTCACGCTTTTTCATGAGTTTTTCAATTTCTGTCTTTTTGAGTGTATGAAGAAATGGTTCCAGACCCACAAAAATATCATGGCCGAGCCCCTGTTTTTCTATATCAGGGAAATTGACCCGGGCGGCATTATTTGAAAAACGCACCTCGCCCTCGCAGGACATCAACACGGTCGGAAGCGGGCTTTTCATGGATACCCGAAGAAATGTTTCATATTGGCTCTTCTTTCGGGCAAGCTTTTCATCATTATGCTGCATGCCCTTAACGATCGGATTGAAAATCATGATTACGGCCATCAAAAGAACCGCAAGTGTGAGACCCAGCAAAAGAAAAACGAGTAACTCTATCCTCAATGAACGGTTTGCACTCTCGGCTTCATATTGTTTGACCGCCTTATCCAAAATGAAGAGCAAATCATCCGTGCTTTCCTTAATCGCCGTTTTAACGGTAAGGCGATCAACCTCCTCTCCCTGAACAAAGGCATTGACGATTGATTTAACATGCTCCAGATAGTGGATCATCTTAAGATTGAGCTGGTCCGGCGCGGAGAAGTATATATCAGCCACCGCATCTGTTTGAATGCCGGGCAAGCCGCGCTCATCATTGCCGAAAATCAAATCATGATGCGATGCTTCCAACTCGCTCAGATCATTCATCAACGTGTGTTTAACCACCGATATGGCCTCTTTATCATCCTGAAATAATTTCAACGTATAAAGCGCGGTGCGCTGGGATAACATGCGTTGTTTTCCGGCCACATTGATCAATGTGGCATCATCATGCTGGGTCTGGATAAGAAGATGAATGCTGTAAAAAATGCCAAAAAGGAAAGTCACAAGGATCAACAAGGCAAGAAGATATCGGTTTTGAAGCTTCGTTAAATTTGTGCGCGTTTCTATCATTTACCCATAAATACAACTTTTGATTGTGATTGTCTATACAAGAATAGAATAGATTTCTTAAAAAAACTTTTAAACATAGAGAATATATGGTGATGCATTCCAGACTATTCATCTGAAATCATCCCGCAGGGTGTTGTTTTAGAGAGCCGCCTCATGTGTCAGATGATTTGTTTGAGATTGTGTATCAACCTGATGCATTTCTGTATGTAATGAGGTTTCTTCATGCTCTTCATCAACCCACATAAGTTTCTTAACACGTTCAACGTGCTTCTTCTCAGTGACAACTTTTTGTTCAACCGTTGCACGTGCAATGGGGCCTCTAGCTGATGTCATATTTTTTACAACAGCTGCCATTCCTGAATGATTGAGTTGGGAATGTACACCGCCCGTATTTCTTGCTACTTCCGTAGATTGATCCCAAGAGCCATGGTAAAAACTGTTTGTTGATAGAACATAAAAAGGCGGCTTATATGTGCCGCTTGTATGTGAAAGTGGTGCAGATGTATCAAAACGAAAATCATCATCACTAAATGTAATATGCATATTTGCATCCTTTGCATTTACTGCCACTTTCGCATCAGCTTTTCTCCATGGTGCTAATCCTGGAATATGCTTGCCACCCATTACCCTACTTTTTAATGCGCCCAATTTCATCCAACTATTCCATTTCACAGTGCTGTCGCCTGCTAATTCAATATGCGCGAATTCTATTTCGAATTTCACTTTTTTCTGAGAGGCATTTACGGCTGCAATTATGTCACTAAATGTTGCAAGATATTGCCCAGCCAATCCCTGCGTGCTGGCAGTTCTGTCTTGCCAGATAACTGCACGAATTTTGCATTTTTTAATTTTCTTGGTCTCTTTAGTGGTAACTTCTACATCTTCCCACTCTTCGACCAATTTTCTCTTTGGGATCCTTGTTTTTGTTTCAACAGCTTCCTCAACATCTTCAACATTACCTGTTAAAGAACCAACGATATCACTTGGGTTAAACTCTTCGGATCCTACCTCTTCGACCTGGCCGCCCTGTTTTTCAACTTCTTGTCTGATGGCCTCGGCTTCTGCCTCATTAACCCAACGGGTTTCTCCATTTTCAACTTCAATTTCATCGTCTACTTCTTGCCAGTCAACAACCTCAACTTCTTGAACTTCAACACCAGCGGACGTTCTAATCTTTTGTTTCTCTATCTTTTTTACTTTTTCAAGGCGTTTTACTTTAATAGTTGAGATGCCGCTGACGGCAATCCCAACTAATTTACAGCTTTCCTCATTTTGAGTATCAGACATAGCTTTTCCTTATCGGAAAGTTTAGATCAAGCTCTAGGCAACATCGCTTGCAGGAGCCGCATAATTATCATTGCTTGGCTGTCTTAGAACATCAAAGCCTTCGCTGATCTTTTTCATGGCTGCGCCCTGCTCTGCTGTTACATCACTTAGGCGGTCACCGAGATCTTGCTCAACAATATTCAATAATTCATCGAATGATGGTTGCGGTCTAGTCTCGTTCTTATAAGCCAATTTAGCCATATAAATGTCACCTTTTGAGTGTTCCTGCAAATTCGGGACATCAGAACGACGAATTTCATATGTCTTACGGATAGCCGATTCACAAGCCAACTTCTTAAAGTCATCTGAGAGCTGGTTATTATTAACAATCTTTGAAATAAACTCAGCCAATCCTTCTGCTTCACCTGCTTGCCTGTTCTTATCAATAAATGTGTATAGAGGCGTTGCAATATCACCATTAACAGATTTTGTTCTTCTACGTTTTCTACCTGCTTTATCATTTTCAGATGGAGGCTCGATCATTTTTCCAGTTCCACGGAACCCATCCGCGTTATGTGCCAAGCGATCATCTTCAGGATCACTATCATTTTCACCAGATAATGGATCACAATATCTTGATTTAAACGCTGTTTCGACCTCTGATCGGGCATCGGTTCCAATGCCCGAATTGAAACGCGGCAAAAACATCAGCTGTCTTGCAGAAATATCAGATTTGATATCGGCAATAGACATAGATTTCCAATTATTAATGTCAGTAGATGTCACTTCAAATTCATTCTGACGAAGCAAAATCATATTCTCAATAAATTCATAATAACCTGCCGTTGTTGGTCTATATTCAACAATTTCATTTTCGAATCGACCGCGGCCATCACCCATTTGTGCTCTAATGAGATCAAATTCTGGTCTATTCATCGACATTGCGAATGGATATCCCTCTTCACCTTGGTCATTGTTCATGCGCGATAACAAAACTTGACCATATTCTGATAGACCATTACCAAAGTTGTTTTTGAAAATATCATCAAAATGAGCAAAGATTTTCTTCTCTTCAAGAGTATTTAATACAAGGCCAGCTTCATCTGCCCCGGCACCTACTATTGCGTTTTGCCCTGAAATTTGGCTCTTTTTGATTGAAGTAAATCCTTCATACTTGCCAACCATGGTGTAAAGAGCGGCCAAATTATTGGTCAGTACTGTCTTCCCAGTTCCGCCAGGGCCCAATACATTAAATATTGGATTAAGCGTTGCTAAGCTTGCGTTTTTCTGATCAATCAGTCTATTTCTTTCCTGATTTAATGAAGCAAGGTCATTATTAACTTTTTCTAATCTCTTTCCAGCCGTTCCTTGTCTGCCTTTGAAATCAGTTGTCTGTCTTTCAAGGTCTTTTCTTTCTTTATTGAGAGGTGCGATTTTCTTCTCAACTTCTGAAATGCCTTCCAACTGCTTGATGATGCTATCA
>CAZTBB010000016.1:26452-34129 GCA_964611755.1 uncultured Pseudobdellovibrionaceae bacterium | reverse complement strand
TGCGATTATTGATAAACGCCGCGAACAGGCAGGCGTTTCCGAAGTGATGAATGTGATTGGTAAGGTTAAGGGCAAAGTCTGTATCTTGGTGGATGATATTGTTGATTCCGGCGGGACGCTCTGCAATGCCGCTCAGGCCTTAAAAGATAAGGGTGCAAAAACTGTGCAGGCCTATGTTGTGCATGGCGTTTTATCCGGTAAAGCGGTTGAGCGCGTGGAGAAATCCCCGCTCGAGAAATTGGTGATTACAGATACAATTCAGGCAACAGAAGCGATTGAGAAATCACCCTCGATTGAACAGGTTTGTGTTGCTCCGTTGATTGGTGAAGCCGCACGCCGAATCTATGAAGAGCGATCCATCAGCGCGCTGTTTAAATAAAACTCGGCTAAAAACGCATTATTTTCTTGAAAAACAGGCTTAAACAGGGTTATCTATCCCCCGTTCATTAACCGTGGCCGAAATTTCAGCACCCCTGGAGGCTGGGTCACATATTAAAAAGTAAGGAAATGACACATGTCTAAAAACTACGCAATGACAGCGGAAAAAAGAGACGATGCCGGAAAAGGGGTGGCCCGTGCTCTTCGCCGCGAGGGAAAAATCCCTGCCGTAATTTACGGCGATAAAAAAGACCCCGTTAAAATCACTTTGTCACAAAATGGTGCCAATGTGGAATATAACCGCGGCCACATGTTCACAACTCTCTGTGATCTTGAGGTTGGTGGTGAAAAGCATCTTGTTCTCGCCCGTGATATTCAACTTCACCCGGTGACAGATGTGGTTCAGCACATTGATTTCTTGCGTGTGACGGCAAAAACAAAGATTGCTGTGAGCGTGCCTGTTCAATTTATCAACGAAGACAAATCACCCGGTCTTCAGGAAAAAGGTATTCTTAACGTTGTGCGTTATGAGGTTGAGCTTAGATGTTCAGCGACAGCCATTCCTGATATGGTTGAGGTTGACCTTGAAGGTGCAGAGATGGGCGCAGCAATCAAGGCCTCCGATGCGACACTTCCGGAAGGCGCAACATTCGTGATTGATGATCGTGACTTCGCGATTGCCTCTATTCAGGAGCCTCGCGCGATTGAAGAGCCTGTGGAAGAAGATGCTGAAGGTGAAGAAGGCGCTGAAGGTGAAGAAGGTGCCGAGGGCGCTGAAGCAGCCGAAGGCGGTGAAGACGCAGCAGCTGAGGGTGGTGACGAGTAATCTTCACCCCATCCATAAAATTTCAAAAATCACTCCGGATTATTTCACTATGCGGGGTGATTTTTTTTGTCTTATTCGCTAGTTTAAACGTGAGCTATCGAGGAGAAGAAACCCCCATGTTTGGATTATTCGGAAAATCATCATCGGATATGGTTTTATTTGTTGGTCTTGGAAATCCCGGCGATAAATATCAGGGAAATCGCCATAATGTTGGGTTTTGGGTCATTGATGAAATTGCCTCGGACCATCTTTTCCCCGCGTTTAAATCAAAATTTCAAGGTGAGTTCTCGGAAGGGCGTATTGGCAAATTAAAAATAGGGCTGTTGAAACCCCAAACCTATATGAATGAGTCAGGCCGGTCCGTGGCCGCAGCCGCCAAGTTTTATAAAATCCCGCCGGAGCGCATTATTGTTTTTCATGATGAGTTGGATATCCAGCCCGCGCAATTGCGAACGAAAATGGGCGGCGGTAATGCCGGGCATAATGGGTTGAAATCCATTCAGGCGCATCTGGGCACGGCCGATTTTATCCGTGTGCGCATTGGTATTGGCCATCCGGGTGACAAGAACAAAGTCAGCAATTACGTGCTGAGTGATTTTGCGAAAGCCGAGAAGCCCGCAATTGAAGCGCTTGTCTCAAAAATTGCAGCAGAGCCTTTGGCTATTTTAGACGAGTTTAATTAATCCAGCCCGACCGTGCGCTTGGCGCGTTCATAAACATCATCAATGTCGCTTGCGATACTCTGACAGGTGGAATCCTCAAAGCCGAGGTCACATGTAAAGTCGGCAACTTCCCTGATGGCGGGGCCAAAAGCGCCTTTATCTTCCAATGTTTCCCAGGCCACGCCGCTAACGACGGCCAAGGCAAAAAGTGATTTTACCGCGCCTTTAACGCGATCCGGTGTTTTTGCAGCATCCCCAACAAATCCCATAAAATGTCTCCTTCAAAAATAGTCATGCATAATTTTTCTTACGAAAAATAGAGCGGGGTGTAAAGGGAGCATTAAAAAATATATTCCTTTTGGTGGGGCTGTATGCTAATTGCAAGGGCAAGGAATAAAGGAGATTTATCATGGGTTTTAATTGCGGGATTGTTGGATTGCCAAATGTTGGGAAATCAACTCTGTTTAACGCCTTAACAGCAACAGCAGCGGCGCAAGCAGCCAATTTTCCGTTTTGCACGATTGAGCCCAATGTCGGGCGAGTCTCTGTGCCGGATGAGCGCCTGGAGCAAATCTCTAAAATTGCAGGTTCTGCGCAAACTGTCCCCTCACAACTGGAGTTTGTTGATATTGCGGGTTTAGTGAAGGGCGCCAGTAAGGGTGAGGGACTTGGCAACCAGTTCTTATCAAACATTCGTGAGACCGATGCGATTATTCATGTTCTGCGTTGTTTTGAGGATTCCGATATTACCCATGTCGATGGCTCGGTTGACCCGATCCGCGATGCCGACACGATCGAGACCGAACTGATGCTGGCTGATCTTGAAAGCATGGAAAAACAAATTGATGGCCTAACCAAGAAGGCGCGCTCCAATGATAAGGAGCTGATCGCGCAGCTTGAGTTTGCCAAACAGGCCAAAGCATTGCTGGAGGATGGAAAACCTGCGCGGGTGTTGGAGCCTTCCAATGAAGACGAGGCGCGCTGGTTTAAGATGCTTCAGCTATTGACCTCCAAGCCCATTCTTTATGTGTGCAATGTGTCCGAGGATGATGCGGCGGATGGCAATGATTTCACCAAAAAGGTTGAGGCGATGGCGGCCGAGCAAGGCGCGCAGGCGGTTGTAATTTGCGCATCGATTGAATCCGAAATCGCCCAGCTTGATAGTGATGAAGAAAAATCAGAGTTTCTGGAGACAATGGGTCTGAGTGAGCCGGGCTTGAATAAAATTATCCGCGCCGGGTTCAAGTTGCTCGGGCTGCAGACTTATTTTACAGCCGGCCCGAAAGAGGCGCGTGCATGGACCGTGAAGGTGGGGGCGAAAGCACCCGAGGCTGCCGGCGTGATTCATACCGATTTCCAAAAAGGCTTCATCAAGGCCGAAGTCATTGCCTTTGATGATTATATAGCCGCACAGGGGGAGCAGGGTGCCAAAGACACAGGCAAGATGCGCCAAGAGGGCAAGGAGTATGTTGTGCACGATGGCGATGTCATCTTGTTCAAGTTTAATGTGTAGATATTGATTGATTTTTAATTGTGTAAAGTGACTTGAGTATGAGTAATGAAAATAACGATCCGCAGGCTATGAGTGCTGATCTTTTTGAAGATGGTATTGTGTTTGATAATATTGGAGCTGTTAAGAATGCTATTCTGACATATGGCTCCATGTGGGATAAAGGTCAATTGAAGGATCGTTATGGCCGTCTTGATCATGGCCGCCCTAATGTTGACCCCTTGATGAGTGCCTTTGCAGCCATACCACAACCAAGTGGTTTAGAGTTTGCTCAAGATGTGATTTCTCACATTGATAAGAAAATTTCCAAACATAGTTTCACATGGGATGAGAATGGCATTGGCCCTTTTGCCCACAGTGTTTTATCCATAAATAAACTTAGTCAGGGTGGTTATTTTTTATCTATTGTGCCGTTGAATGCTCAAGAGGATGTACCGTCTTCAGAGTGCTGTTTGGATAATCATCTACCATAAGATAAAAAAATCCCGGCTCTCGTAATGAGGCCGGGGTGCTTTAAGTTGGTTTAAGTGCTTTT
Source organism: uncultured Pseudobdellovibrionaceae bacterium (assembly GCA_964611755.1). Taxonomy (GTDB): domain Bacteria; phylum Pseudomonadota; class Alphaproteobacteria; order Micavibrionales; family Micavibrionaceae; genus CAZTBB01. The sequence continues at coordinate 30,218 of CAZTBB010000016.1, read as the reverse complement.
CAAAAGAAAACTCTATGTCGCGCCTCCCGGTCCGGCCGGAGCTTCGGTCGTTTGGACTGGCTCATCACGTGTAGGGCGAATAATAACTTCAATTGCAGCCTTCGCCTCATCCAGTGTGACATCCCCAGTAATATCAATATTATTTTGTCTAAACAGATCCATGGTGCCGGGATTTCTTGCGGCGTTTGCAAAACTTAATCTGTGTCCATCAATCTCAATGCCGGCTTGCTCTAATGCAATGGCATCATCGCGCGTGGCATCGGCAAATTCATAGCGCAGGCGCAGCTCCTGAACATCTTCGAGGATGTCGGCTTCACGATCTTGCACGCGATCAGTCTCACGTATGGCTTCGGCTTCACGCATGGCCCGGCCTTGCTGCGGGTCACGTGATGACAAATCAACGACCGTATAATTTTCCCATGCCTCATAAATACTGGCGCGCATCTCCAGAAGCTCTACTTGTGTTACGCGAACAGGGCCATCATCACTCTGGATGGTGACCACCATGCTTTGTGTCGCGCCTGAGCGCAGATGAGCCTCAGCCGGATAAGGCTCATAACTGAGGCTCTCGGCATTATCTATAGCGTGTCTCAAGGCGGCGAAATTGTCCGGATCTCTGAAGTCGCGCGAGCTTAGCTCCACCGAAGCGCCATCGGTGCGGATTTGGCCAAAACGGTTCGGGAAAGTAACCCATACGGCCATAGCTTCTTCGAAGCTAGACAGGCTAGCATGGAATGTTTCACCGTTCAGGCCTTGAATCTCTGTGCCGAAAAGGGCATTGAAACGATGGTTGTTGTTATGCTCATATCCTTGCTCGAACGCTTCCATAAAGTAAGTTTGATCCGTATCGGAGACGAAAATCTCATTATCACGCAAGGCCTGTGCAAATGTGCTGCGGAAAGCATCAAATTCTGTGTCGTCCGGGTTTTGTACAAAACGTGCCAATGCATGCAGTTGTTCATCTGTTGTGCTGCCTGGTATTGTCGCGGCCAATACAGGCGAGTCTTCCAGGGCGTTGGCATAAACCATAAGCTGCACAAGCTCGGTCATCTGTGCGCGATCAATCGTTGCGTTTTCAAAGATATTATCGTTCGAGTCAAAGAAACTATCGTAAGTATCGGGGAATAGTGCCTGAAGCGCCTGGTTTATACGATCATTATAATCTGTATCGGGATGCTCACCGTGATCAAAAAGGGTGCGAACATGCAACAATCCCGCATAAACATCATCGCCTCTGTTTCTCTGAAGGTTGCGGTAAGCCTCCTGAGTAAGAGCATCATATTGAAGATCTGGCTGAACTTCCCAGGCGCGGTTAATGTTAATGCGCGGCAATGCAGCCGGCTGCGGCGGATTGGATCCCGGAACCGTTTCCAACGGGTTAATCCCCGCCGTATAGCCATGGAACATAATTAATGTTTGCAGATCCTCAAATAATTCTTCATCAGTGCGGCCTTGCTCCAACATGCGTTGATAGACCATCTGTTGCATGATTAAGGATTCAGAGCCCATGCGCAGGATGGAATTCGTGTAGCTGGCTTCGGCTGTATCTTGCAATGTTACAAAGTCACCATCTTCGTTCTGAACGCGAATGATGCCCTCTTCATCAATGCGGAAAAGCTGATCCCCCATCGTGATATTATGATTGGGGCCATACAGACGGGTATATTCGGCGAGTATCTCGGGCAGGTAGTCTTCCTCAAATGCACTGATCAGCGGGTAAGCAAGGCCTGGGGCCGGATTAAATATTTCTGTGGCCGGAGGGGTTAGCGGTGATTCAAGGTCAAGGGCTGCGGCCGCAGCAAGCCATGCCTCAACAGCTGCTTGGCGCTGTTCAATGACCTCTTGTGTCGGGCGCTCATCTTCCGGGGTGGCTAGTTCTTCGGTTAGCTCAGATTCTAATGCGATGCGCGGTGTTTGTGTGTTGATGGATTGTGCTTGCTCAACAATATCAAACAGCGCAACCATCTCTGGGTTGCCTGTGCAAATAATCTCGCGCATGGAATAACCGGCTGCCATTAACACATTAAAGCGTGCGCCAAGTATGACATCTCTTTCATCTCCATTGTAGCCAACATGAGCTTCATCAACGGCTTGTGAGTCAACATTATAGTTTGATTGGTTTCTAAGGAAGTCTTGGAATGATTCCTCAATCACATCGGCTAGAGGATGGTTAGGGTCAATAATTGGTTCCCCATTTTCATTCTCACTAAGGAGTTGTTCCGAGGTTGTTTGAATATATTGCTCAAGATATTGACCAATAGCACGTATATTTGGCTCTAAATTAGGATTGTATACATCACCATCAATTGTGGATGTATCACCAAGTTCAAGGCCCGGGTAAGCGGCCATATCGAGGCGGCTCATCAAATATTGCACATGCATGATTTGGGACGTATTCGCAAGCTCGTAGCCGTTTACGTTTATAGCATCAGCTGTGTTGTAGCCTTCAGGATGCAAGGATCTCAGGCGAGCCTCATTCATAATTTCCGCAAAATAGCTGCCGTTGCGGCTCAACCACTCCTGATCAAAAGTGGGGCGTTCGGAAAAAGTAGGGCGTGAGCTATCATCTGCAAAGTGATTATATGAATCGTTTATGCCATGGCGCATCGCAATGCCAAAGACATGTTGTGCTAAATAGCCCTCTTCTGTCGGAGGAGGCGATGCTATGCTCTCAATAAAATCTTGTCTTAGTTGAGAGATAAGGGCGTCTTGATTATCCGGATTTGCTATCAGCTGATTAATAATCTCAGGTCTATTACTCTCGATACCCCATAAATAATGAAGCTCTGGATTGCTGAGCATGTCTGGCAGGATGTCGTTAAACACAGCCAGCTGTGCTTCATGCATAGCATTGGCTGGAATGTAATTTACACTAAGATCACTGAGATTGAATGAAAACTCCTCTGCTTCAACGCTTAGGACAGTCTCAAGCAAGGCCAGCCCATCCGGGTGGAAAATAGGTGCTGGTATATCAATAATGCTGAGGGTGCCATCCTCAAGCATCACTTGTTGTTGTTGCAAAGCTGTTATCTCGGCCAAGAATGTCGGATTGGCTTGCTGGATCGCCTGATAGGCCAGATAAGTTGGCGATGGTTCACCATTTAGTTCTGCTCCGGCAAAGCCATTGCGTGGCACGGATGAGAATAACGCGAGTAAGCGCTCTTGTTCTTCTGGATTACCATTTGCAAAACGTCTTGCCAGATCATCGGCATTCATGCTGACAAAATTCTGGAAGTTGAATATCTGGCCGGCAATATTTTGTACGTAATTCGGATCGGCAAAAGGAGCATCGCCGCGATAGCTGTCGGCGAAACGCTGCCAAGCATCTCCTGAGAGATCAAAGTTGATTGGGTTGTCTTCATCATTTTGAAGGCCCAGAATGAAGGCTGGATTTGTCTCAAATATAGTTCTGTAAGCTTGCTGTATAGCAGATACTTGAGCTTCAGGGTCTTGTTCTGCTCCGATGGCTTGGAAAACCGCAAGCAAGCGTGCCGCTTCGTCAGCATCCTCACCTGAAAGCTCAGTGGCCAGTGATTCTGCATTTTCAAATACATAGGCACCAAATGTTTGCAGCAATTCATTCGGAAGAGTTGTGCCCAAAATTTGATGCATTAATGTTGTATGCTCGGCCTGTTTGAAATGATTGTAATTCGCGAGGATAGCGGCCTGATCTTGCACATCATCAATGCCCATGAAATCGGCGTCATCCGCGCTAAGATCAGAATAAGTGGAATTGGCGGCAACATAACCCGATAGGGCGGGTGTG
>CAZTBB010000016.1:307-26442 GCA_964611755.1 uncultured Pseudobdellovibrionaceae bacterium | reverse complement strand
GCGTTGGTAATTCGGGCTTCAGAACACCAGGGAGTGCATTCATGTTCAGGCGCAAATGCTCCGGTAGGGAATGCATGGCATCAACCTGCAAAGATTCGGTAATGCCGGGGGAAAGCGCTTCGAGTTGTTCAACAATGCGTGTTGCATTGTCGCGTGCTTCGTAATATTCACGGCCACGTGTCATTGAGCCAACAGGAATGAATTCCGGCTTACCACCCGCAGACCCATAGCGCGTACGATTTATGTCGGTTTGAAGGCGTGATTGGTTTTGGGCGATATCACGATCAACCTCCAGCATGTATTCTTGATATTCATTGAATTGATCAACGAGAATACGCATCAGAATATCAGAGCCGGTACTTTCCGGGATTTCTAATGTTGCAATTCGGTTTTCCAGTTCGCTTTGCTGAAAGCGCATCTGAAGAGCCAAGCTAAGGCTTGCGTAATGGGACAAAACCTCTTCGATATCAATGGGTTCGTCGGGGTTGTAATTATATCGGCCACTTTGGCCAGACTCACCGACCCTTTGGAGTGTGTCTAGCACAATTTCTCTGCGGTCATTTTCGATATCGGCGCGTTCTTGACGAAGGGTAGGGCCAGTCCATGTAAAAAATTCAACAATGCCGAAAGGGCGTTCAGTATCTGGATTTTCACCTGCCAACTCAATCAAATCATAGGTGGCATCCAGGCGCTCGGCCATGGCTTGGAGGAGGTCAGGATTATCACGGAGGCTTTGGAGCGGATTTTCCGGGTCAAGCGTGGCTGGGTCTACCTCGATACCGAGGCCCGCCAAAAACTGGACTAGGTTCTGAAATTCAGCCATTTACACCCTCAAAAAGCACTATTAACCCAAATTATTATTTTTATATTTTTGGAGACACTTTATGTGTCAGTTGCCCCCATCATACATAAAAACAGGGTGAAAGTCAAAAAAATCGTTATATTTCAATAAGTTAACAAAAGGTTAACAAAAAAACGACGTGTTTTTAAGGTTTTAGGGAAAATTGGGGCTTAGGCGGCATTTTCCATTGGTTTTCCGCGTACTAAATTTTCATAGGCAGAACGCAGGCGGCGCACGGTTGGCCCAACGGTGTATTGATGATCATCAATTTGCCCGATAGCGGTGACTTCCGCGGCTGTGCCGGTCAGGAATGCCTCTTCAAAATCGCCAAGTTCGTCGGGTTTGATGTGGCGCACCTCGACAGGGATGCCGAGCTGCTCCGCTATTTCAATCACGGTTTGGCGGGTAATCCCGTTGAGGAAACAATCCGGTGTTGGCGTTATGAGGCCGCCATTTTTAATGAAAAACAGGTTCGCACCCGTGGCCTCGGCAACATAGCCGCGATAATCAAGCATTAAGGCATCATCATAGCCCTCATCTTCGGCTTGGTGCTTGGACATGGTGCAAATCATATAAAGCCCGGCGGCCTTGCTTTCTGTGGGCGCTGTGTCGGGGGCAGGGCGGCGCCAGGCAGATGTTTTGAGAGTGAGGCCTTTTTCACGCTTTTCCGGCGAGAAATAGCTTGGCCATTCCCAGGCTGCAAAGGCGGTATGTGTCTTGGCAGCTTTGGCCGAAATGCCCATTTGTTCACTGCCGCGCCATGCAAAGACACGAATATAGCCATCCACAATATTATTTTTCTTTAAAATCAATTCTTTACGCTCATCTATTTCGTCCGCGCTCAGGGGGATATCAAGGCCCAAAATCTCCCCGGAATTCAGCAGGCGTTCACTATGTTCACGGCCTTTGAAAATAACACCATTATAAGCGCGCTCACCTTCAAACACGCAGCTGCCATAATGGAGCGCATGGGTCAGGACATGGACTTTTGCGTCCTTCCAGTCAACGATATCGTCATTGATCATGATAAAGCCGTCACGTTGGTCAAATGATGGTAAAGCCATGTTTTTTCTCTCGCTTTTGAACGTTAATACTTATAATTCAGTGGTTTTTCCTTGCGCGGCGCGATAATCTTGCCGATAAAACAAAGCTATAACGCAAATGAGTGGTTTGTAAACTGGTAAGAGCATGAAAGCAGAAATGAAAAGTGAGCATCCGGGCGATCGGCAAGAAGCCAAAGCACAAAAGCCGCATATTCTGGTGGTGGATGATGATGAACGTATTTGTTCGCTGGTGATGCGTTATTTGAGCTCACAGGATTTTGTTGTGATGAGTGCGCATAATGGTGCGCAGGCGCGTGAAATGCTGGACTCGTTTTCCTTTGATGCGCTTGTGGTCGATGTGATGATGCCGGGTGAGAGCGGCCTTGAGCTGACGCATTATATCCGTGAGGATATCGGCTTGCCGGTGATTATGTTGACGGCCTTGGGGGAGGTTGAGGACAGGCTTAAGGGGTTTGAGAGCGGGGCGGATGATTATTTACCCAAGCCCTTCGAACCTAAGGAGCTTGTGATGCGTTTACAGGCCATTTTAAGGCGCACAGGCTATGGCGATGTGCAAGGCGGGCGTAAATTACAAATAGGGGACTGGATTTACAATCCTGAATTTGAGGTGTTAAGCCAAGCCAATGGCGAGAGCGAGATGCCCCTGACAACGATGGAGGCAAAATTGCTCAAAGCCCTATCCTCCAAGCTTGGGGAGCCGATTAGCCGCGATGAGTTGGCCGAAAAATGCGGTATTGATGCGGGGGAGCGCACGATTGATGTGCAGGTGACACGATTACGCCGTAAAATTGAGGCGGATAACCGCACGCCACGTTATTTACAAACCGTGCGCGGGCAGGGGTATTTGTTGCGGGCCGATATATTATGAGTGAGACAAACACAGCGCTGGGTAAAACGGAAAAGACAGCAGGATTTTCAATATTCAAAAATCTTATGCCGCGCAGCCTTCTGGGGCGTTCTTTGTTGATTTTGATCACGCCTGTTTTTTTGATTCAGATCATTGCCGGTCTTGTGTTCTTTGACAATCATTGGAAGAAAATGACAGACCGCCTGTCTTTTGCCGTTGCGGGCGAAATTGCCATTATTGCGAATTCCCTGGAATTAGACCCTTCAGCCGAGAATATGATGCGCGTCAGCGGCTATGCGGCGCAATCGCTCGATTTGCTTATATCGCTACAATCCCCCGAAGAGCAGGCTTTGGATAAGACGGAGACAGGCTTTACGTTTGATCGTGTCTGGGCCTCTATGGTTGCACAAAGTCTGGCAGAACAACTGCGTCAACATGTGCGCAGACCCTTTACGATTGATATTGATAATCAGGAAAAATGGATGGAAGTTGCTATTCAACTAGAGAATGGAATTCTTCGCGTTTCTATGCCGGAGCGCAGGCTGTTTACCTCATCATCTTATATCTTCATTCTCTGGCTTTTGGGCTCATCCTTTGTGTTATTGATTATTGCGGTTTTGTTTATGCGCAATCAGGTGCGCCCAATCCGTAGACTGGCTGTGGCGGCGGATCGTTTTGGACGGGGCATGGATGTCCCTAGCTTTAAGCCGTCGGGCGCACGCGAGGTAAGGCAGGCCTCCGAGGCGTTTATCAAAATGTATAAGCGCTTAGATCGTCAGCTATCCCAGCGCACAATTATGTTGGCCGGGGTATCCCATGATCTGCGCACGCCGCTTACACGCTTAAAGCTGGAATTGGAGATGGTGGAGGATTCCAAGGCTGTGCAAGCAATGAAGGATGATATTCTGGCAATGGAAAAAATGATCGCGGGATATCTTGATTTTGTGAGCGGCGAGAGCCGGGAAGATTATGTGCGGGCGAATATCCTCACTTTGTTCGAAGCGATGAAGCAGAAAAACCAGAAACAGGATTACACAATTCATATTGATGCGATGGATGATCTGGATTTGCAATTGCGTATGGGATCGTTCGAGCGCTGTCTGGATAATTTGATTGGTAATGCCGGTAAATATGCACAAAATATATGGCTCAAGGCGCTACGCACGCCGGAAGGCAAGGTTGAGCTGCGGATTGAGGATGATGGCCCCGGTATTGATGAGGCGCAATATGAGGATGTCTTCAAGCCATTTTTCAGGTTAGATGAATCGCGCGGTAATAATGAGGGAAGCGTCGGGCTTGGTTTGCCTATTGCGATGGATATTGTTCATGCGCATGGCGGTAAAATCTGGCTGGAGAGAAGCCGCCATGGCGGCTTGTGCGTTGTTTTGAGTATGCCTGATTAATGCATGCGTGCGCCATTGGGAACAGGTTTTTCCGGGCGCAATAACACAATATCACCATTATCATCTGAAAATCCGAGCACCAGAACCTCGGACATAAAGGGGCCGATCTGGCGCGGTGCAAAGTTAACCACGGCGGCGATTTGTGTGCCAATCAGATCCTCCTTTGAATAATGCACGGTAATTTGCGCCGAGCTCTTTTTTTGACCAATCTCATCCCCGAAATCAATAAAGAGCTTATAGGCCGGGTTTCTGGCTTCGGGGAAATCCTGTGCATCGATGATGGTACCACAGCGTATATCGACTTTGAGGAAGTCATCAAAGGCAAGGGGGGAATTATTACTCATGCTGGTTTGCTCCTGATGTATGTTTTGAAATAAAAAAGGCCGCATGACGCGACCTCTTTAAAAAAAACTAGGGCGCAGAGAGCGCTTATGCGGCTTTCTTTGTCTTTTTATCCAATGCGGACTTAATCTCACTCATGCTATCAGAGATACGCTTGTTGATGATGTCTGTCGCTTGTGTGTTGGATTTGCTTAACATGTCGGCAAGCTCACGCACATTACCGATTGTTCTCTCATAGGTTTTCTTGAACAGGTCAGCATTGCGAGAGATTTTTTCTTCCGGTGTGCCTTCACCCATCATTTCCTGAGCCATTTTTGATTGATCCTCAACCATTTGTGAAATGATCTCTGACTGGCGCTGTGCGATGGCTTGCATGCCTTCCATGGCAAGCTGTTGTGCTTCTGTCATGGCTTGCACGTTTTTGCGTTGTGCTTCCATGATGGTCTTCATATCAAACGGGGTTTCTTGATATTGTTGCATTAACTTTGTGAATTCTGTGTCTGAAAAAAAGTTTGAAAAAGGGTTATTCGTATCCATTGTGAGCATCCTTGTTATAATAATAGCGCTAAAAATATAAAAAACTTAGGGGTATTTGGATAGCTTGTCAATATAAATATTGCATCGCAGTATAAGGTGAAGGCTTTGGAAAATATGGGTTAACGGCTTTCTTGTTAGGGAAGTGTTAATCAGTTTTGATGCATAGTGATAGCAGTGGGCAATAATATCTAAACTATAAATCATAACGAAACACATGACAGACGATCAGAACAATAGCGCAGATGCGCAGGATGATTTTGTTTCAGGCTTTCTATCCAAAGAAGCTCTGAAGCGAAACATGGCCTATTACATGGTGATTGTAGGTGGTCTGTTTTTCACATGCCTTGCTTTTTCTCTCCTGAGCTTTGTCACTCAAGGTATGATTCAGGATGAATACGAACGCGTGAGCCGCAGTTCTGTTGATGGGGTTATCGACTCTGTGCAGGATCTTGATAATGCCTTGCAAACCGCGGGGACATTGTTACTGGCATCTGGGCGTTATGAGAATATCCAGAAAGTATCGGATAACATTCCTTATTTGGACCAATATCAGCAGATTTACTGGCTCTATCAATCCAACAAAGAGGGGAAGGCAGCATGGCGCAGTGTTGGTGTCTATGAAAAGGGACGTGAAGGACCGTTTCAGGCAAAGTCAGCCACACTGTTTCAGGAGGTTTTGGGCGCTCTTGCCAATGAAAAGGATCAAGCCGCTCTTTCTGCGGGGCAGAGTGTATTTAAGACAAATTTGAAAACGCATACGGATGATGCGCAATCAAATTTTGTAGTTATTCGCAGGGTGAACAAAGACAATGCCCGCGCCGGGCTTTTGATCGGCGTTAGTAACTTAAGTGCGGTTTTAGCGCCGTACCAGCAACGTTTTATGAGCCAGTTCAGTCATTTATCCATTACGGATTTATCCTCACAGGCATCCATATACCGTATTCAATCACCGCAGAATAAAAGCGCCGCTGCACAGCAGAGCTTCGAGATGGAGGTCGGAAACGGCATGTGGGAGATGTCGGCAGGCATTTTGCGCCAATCCAGCGCCAGTTTTATTCAACGTATTCCGCTTTTGGTGTTGTTCCTTGGGTTTGTTTTAACGGCTGTGGGTGCCTTATATGTGAAAGCGCAAAAGCGTCGTTCGTATGAAATGAGTCACATGAACGAAGAATTGGAACAAAAGAACGTAGCACTTGTATCGGAGGCGCAAGAGCGAGAGCGCATCTATAACACTTTGGAGAAAGCCGAGCGCGATAATCGTGAAATCATCGATTCGGTGAGCGATGTGATTTTTGAAATCGATAGTCGCGGCAGCTTTGTATTTATTTCAGCCGCATGGCAACGTGTCACCGGTTTTGATCCGGAGCAATTTTTAGGGCAAGCGCTTTTTCCTCTCTTGCATCAAGATGACCAGGAACAGCAAAGAAAAATCTATGACCAGTTTTTGAAGGGTCGCAAGGAAGCCTATCGCAGCTATACGCGCTTGCGGATTTCGGATGGAACATTCCGTGCGATTGAGCTTGCGATGTCGATGGTGCGTAAGGATGAGAACAATAGCACATGCGTGATTGGAACAATTACCGATGTGGAGGAGCGTAGACGTGCTGAGCGTGCGCTGGGCGAGGCCGAGAAGAAATACCGAGCCATCGTTGAAAATGCGGCCAGTGGTATTTATCAAATGACGCCGGAGGGGATCTACCTCAGCGCAAACCCCGCAATGGCCAAAATTTTAGGCTATGAAAATCCGGATGAGTTGTTAAGGCAGGTCAAGAATGCCAATGAAAATCTTTATCCGGATGCACGCGAACGTGCGGCGTTTACTAAGAAATTGAACAGTGATGATACGATGCATAATTTTGAGGCGCGTATGCGCCGTCAAGATGGCGGTCTCATCTGGGTGAATGAAAATGCCCGTGCCGTGAGAGATGAATCGGGCACGGTCCTCTATTTTGAAGGCAGCGTGGACGATATCACGGAGCGTAAAAATGCCGATATTGCCCTGAGGGAAGCCAAGTTTCACTCGGATATAGCAAACCGCGCGAAATCAGAGTTCTTGGCAAATATGAGCCATGAGCTGCGGACACCGCTTAATGCGATTATCGGGTTTTCCGAGATGATCAAGAATCAGGTGTTTGGCGAGATCGAGCAGGATTCATACCGCGAATATGCCGAAGATATTCATAAAAGCGGTAATGGGCTGCTCAGGATTATCAATGAGATTCTTGATATTTCAAAAATCGATGCCGGAAACAGACAGTTAAACGAGAGCACGCTGAGTATAGAGCGAATTACCAAATCTGCGCTGGAGCTTCTCTCCCCCAAGATTGATGATGGTGAAGTCAGTGTGAGCGTTAACCTGGAGGGCGTGCCTGAGGTGATTGGCGAGGAGCTGGCTCTAAAACAGGTTTTTGTAAATATCCTCTCTAATGCGATTAAATTTACACCCAAGGGCGGGCGTGTTTCTATTTCAAGCGAGTTGAATGCCTCGGGGCATTTGCGCATTGGCATCACCGATACAGGTATCGGTTTGGATGAGGATGAGATCAAGAAGGCGCTCTCTCCCTTTGGTCAGGTGGATAATGATCTTGCCAGAGACAATTCGGGGACAGGTCTTGGATTGACCCTTGCTGATGCGTTGATGCGCCTGCATGGCGGCGCGCTGGAGTTATTTTCCCAGAAGGGTATTGGCACAACCGTATCGCTGATATTACCGGCAGAGCGTGTTGTGAAAAAACCTGCGGGTGCAGAAGAGGTGCAGGTTTCGGCGCAAGAATCCAGTGAACCGAATGATCTTCAGGGGTATGAGAATAGCGCGGAGCAGGACGTGTTTGCTAAGAGTGATGATTAATATCTAGAGCTTGCGGGCGTGTAATATGTCTTCTATTTCATCAATGCTCATCTCTAATACGGATCTGGACGTATCGTAACTGAAGCCGGCGCGCCCCAGGCGCCCAATCATCTTGTTAAAGTCTAGTTTTTCGTTTTTGTTATAAGGGCCTAGAGATTTTTTCTTTATGTGTTTTGCAACGGCATAACGCTCTGCATCCTGCGGGCTTTCGTGATGATGAAGATCGTTGTGTTCCAGTGCATCTTGTGTGGTTTCGGCCGCGATTCCTTTGGTTTTCATCTTGGCAATGATGGCCCGCTTGGACAGTCCTCTTTGACGCAAGCTTCTGACATGACTCTCAATATAAAGCGTGTCATTGAGCAGGCCTGCATTGATGAATTTCTCAACCAGCGCGTCAACCAGAATGGCGCATGTGTCATAATTTTGATCGGGATGATCCAAACAGGACTTCTTGACCTTGCGCAACATCACGGTTCTAAAATGTGCAGCGCTGGCGGCGTATCGTTGCAGGTAATATAAACCCGAATTGTGGAGGTATTGTTCTGTAATTTTTTTTGCTTTGCGCTTTTGCCTTGGCTCAAAACGTTTATGCGCAGGTGTTTTTTGAGATGGGTTTTGGGGTTTTGTCATCTTGATATTTCCTATAAAAAGGTTATTTATTCTATGGCACAAATCAAGCCTTCACAAGGCATGTGCTATGAAAACAAGAAAGGGTCATTGGTCATGGAAATCCCAGTACTTCAGGGTAAGAACACGAAGCCAATCAAGGGCGTGAATGTCGTGGGTCTTGCCACTTTAATCAAAAAAGAAGTTGGCCGGTTCATGGTTGTTTATTTGCAAACTATTATTGCGCCTGTGATTACAACCTTATTGTTTTACGCGGTTTTCATGCTGGCGTTTGGGGGAATTACAAAAGAGGTCTCCGGCATTCCTTTTCTGGAATTCCTGGCGCCCGGCCTGATTATGATGGCAATGGCGCAAAACGCTTTTGCGAATACGTCATCCTCCCTGATTATTGCCAAGATACAGGGCAATATTGTTGATGTTCTGATGCCGCCCTTGTCGCATCTTGAGCTCTTCACCGGTTATGTGGTCGGCGGAGTCTTAAGAGGGCTTGCCGTTGGTTTAACCGCGATTTTGGCGCTGTATATCTTTATCCCCCAATCAATCCACTCTGTTGCGGCGATTATCGGCTTTGGTATATTGGGCAGCTATTTTATGGCGACTATGGGGATATTGGCCGGTATATGGGCTGAAAAGTTTGATCATATTGCCGCTTTCACAAATTTCTTTGTCACACCGCTGACATTCTTATCGGGTACATTTTATTCCATCCATAGCCTGCCGGATATGTGGGAAGGCGTGGCAATCTTTAATCCGTTTTTCTATATGATTGACGGGTTTCGATCGGGCTTTATCGGTATCAATGAGGGGGGCTTGCTGGCGGGTGTTTTATTGCTATTCGCCTGTAATATTGTTTTGACGGCAATTGCCTATGTGATGCTCAGAACAGGATATAAGATAAAGAGTTAAATGCCTGTCAGTGGCTCTATTGATGAAGAACAACGTATTTTATGGTAAAATAGGATAATGGACGAAAAAGAACCAGATACAGGCGCGCAAAACTCCCTTTTTATTGGTGATATTAAAGATGTGGACGACAATGTCATCCAGCCTTTCCAATTGGATGAAACAAATTTACGTGGCCGCATGGTGCGTATTGGTTCTGTGCTGGATGATATTATTCAGGCTCATGATTACCCCAAACATGTCTCGCATCTTGTGGCGGAAACGGCAATCTTATCGGCATTGCTCTCGTCGATGTTAAAATATGATGGAGTCTTTACCCTGCAAGCACAGGGCGATGGGCCGATCAACACGATTGTGGCCGATATGACAACATCGGGCGATTTAAGAGCCTGCGCGAATTTCGATCCGGAGCGCCTTGCCCATTCCATCGAGCAGTTGGCAGCCATGAAGAGTTCCGAGAATGCGCAAAATCATCTGGCACAGCTATTGGGGAAAGGGTATTTGGCATTTACGGTGGATCAGGGGGCATCAGAAGATCGTTATCAGGGGATTGTTGAACTTAAGGGCTCATCCATGATTGATTGCGTCCAACATTATTTCGCGCAATCCGAACAGATTGGCACAGGCATCAAAATTGCCGTGGGCCAGCGTGATGGCAAGTGGCGCGCGGCCGGAATTATGATCCAGCGTATGCCCGAAGAGGGAGGAGACCAATCATTCAGCAATATCGAGGAAGATGACTGGCGCCGCACGATGGTATTTTTGGACAGCTCTACGGAGAATGAAATGTTGGACCCCGCATTGCATTCTCATATCTTGCTGACGCGGCTCTTTCATGAGGAAGGCGTGCGCGTGTATGAGCCACATGCTATTAAAAAAGCGTGCCGCTGCAATACGGAAAAAGTCGAAACGGTGCTGCTCAGCTTGTCTGATGATGATCGCGAATATCTCAAGAAAGACGGGAAGATTTCTGTGCGCTGTGAATTTTGTTCAAAAGAATTTTTGTTTGATCCGAAGACGTTTACGCGTAAACTTAAAGCCAGTGATGATACGCAATCTCAGCAGACTTAATTCAAAATCTCTTGGTGCCGTGTTCTTTGTTGCCATGGCAATGATATGTTTGGCTTCGTGTACCTCCATTAATGCACCGGAAGGCAAGCCTTTGCCCAATATGACCTTTTCGCATATGGAGCGCCTCTCATTGGATGTTGGCTCGGTTGTGCGCGAACAAGGTGAGGTAAGCGCCTTGCAAGCTGTGCGCGATGCATTTGCTGTAAGGCCGGAGGATGTGTTTGAAAATTATGTCGCGCATCGTTTTTTGCCCAAGCCGGGGTTTGGGAATGCACAGCTCAGGCTTGTTTATGATATTCACATTACACAAGATTATGAGCGCTCGGAATATAAGGCCGCAAGCTGGGCGGGCGTTGGCGGGCGCGATGCCTATATTCTGCAACTCAGCCTCTTGATTGTCGGCCAAGATTTGCCGCGCTTCGCGACCGTGCAAACATCCTTGAATGTGACGCAAAAGGTCAGTATTTCACAACATGCATCAATATCAGAGCGGGAGCTCAAGCAGTTTGAAGCCTTTGAAACACTTATGGCGCAGCTTGACCGTGAATTGATCAATGTTCTCAGGAATGATTTCGGCATCCTGTAATATCCTCTGATATCTATGTCTCTATTTTTATCGCATCCAGAATTTTGGTGTCAGCATAACCAGAACCGTAAAGAGTTCGAGACGGCCGAGAAGCATGCCCAGACATAAAATCCATTTAGCACTATCAGGCAGATCCTGGAAGGTGCCCGCCGGCCCGATTTCAGGCCCGAGAGCGGGACCAACATTGGAAATGGATGTAATCGCACCCGACATGGCATCATTGAAGTCAAGGCCGACCAGAGAGAGTGCCAGCGCCAAAAACGCAAAAGCAGCGGCATAGACAAAGAAAAAGCTCATAACCGAGAGCGGAACATCATCGGGGATAGGCTTTCCATTATAGCTAGGGACAAAAACGGAGTGGGGGTGTATAAGCTTGCGTATCTGGGTCTTGGCAACGGCATAGAGAATTTGAAAGCGGAAAATCTTGATCCCGCAGCTGGTTGAGCCTGCGCAACCACCGACCACCATTAAAAAGGCGAATAATGCGAAGGGAAAGGCGCCCCAGGCGCTGTAATCGGCATTGGCGTATCCTGTGCCGGTGATGACCGATATCACATTGAACAAGACACGGCGCAGCGCCTCGAGAAGATCCATGTTCAAATGCGCCACGTTGTAGAGCGTCAGCACAAAGACGGCAATCATGATGATGCCTAAAAAAGTCTGGGTTTGTGAATCCCGTAATAGCGGGCGTAAATTACCATTAACAGCCTTTAAATACAGCACAAAGGGAATGCCGCCAAGGGTCATAAAGCAAATGGCAACAGCCTCCGGGCCAAAACTGTCATAACCAAAAAATGAGCTATCTTTCGTAGAAAATCCACCGGTTGCAATTGTTGTCATGGCGTGGTTCATCGCATCAAATGCATCCATACCAACCAACATGTAAAACCCCATGCAAATGATAGTGAGCAGGAGATAAATCTGGCCAATGGATTTGGCCAGCACAGTAGCGCGCGGCATTGCTTTATCATCTTCTGACATTTCTGTTTGAAAGATTTGCATTCCCCCAACCTTCAGGAAGGGCAGGACAGACATGGCCATAATAATGATACCAATACCCCCCAACCATTGCAGAATAGAACGCCAGAGCAAAAGCCCGTGCGGGGCGCTATCAAGGCCGGTCATGACGGTGGAGCCCGTTGTGGTTATGCCGGAGACGGCTTCGAAGACGCTATCGGTGAAGCTCATCTGCATTTTCGAGAGGTAAAAAGGCAAAGCGCCAAATAACGAGACGACCGCCCAGGCAAGGGCGGTCATCAAAAACGCCTGGCGGATATTCATGGTGAATTCACGGCTATTATTGCTCAGGATCAGGGCGCCACCAAAAAAGGCCGTAATAATACTGCACAGGAAAAAGACTTTCCAATCATCACTTTGTGCGTAAATATCAGCCAACATTGGCACAGCCATCCCGATAGAGAGGATCGACATAAAAATGCCAACGATAAACAGGACTGGTCTGAGTTCAATCATGAAACTGGCTCGCTTGCGATGTGCCTTTTATTTGAAACCATAAAAAAAGAGCGAAGACCATGTGGCTCGCTCTTTATATTTTAATAGAAAATATCAGCCTATTGGAAGGAGATATTCGCGCGGCGGTTTGCCGGCTCACGGATATTATCCGGCGTGGAGACAAGAAGCTCGTTCTCACCGCGCCCATCAATGCGGACTTTTGCTGGGTCCACGCCGCGTTCGGCAAAGGCGTTCTTCACAGATGTCGCACGGCGAAGCGCTAGGCGGTCATTATACTGCTTGCTGCCTGATGTGTCTGTGTGCCCGACAACACGAATTGTGTTTGGTGTGTTGATATTGTATTCGGCCACAACAGAGTCAATAACGCTAAGCGCTGTTGAGTCGAGCTCGGATGAGTCCCAGTTAAAGAATACAATGTAGACGGCATCTTCCGGTGCTAATGGCTCGCTCGGGGCCATATCAATGGCACGAACAGGTTCCATCACAGGTGCCGGTGCCGGTGCGGCTACAGGGGCAGGTGGGCGAACCATCGCTTCGAGCTCGGCCAAGGCCTGCATGAATTCATCGCGGCACGGGCGCACGTATTTCTCAGCATAATTCTCTTCTTCTTGCTCAATCCAGCAATCAAAGCGTGCTTGCGCACGCGCTGCCAAAACGGGGGCTTGCTCACGCGCGCCATAATTTAAAACGGTTACCAAGCGGCCACGCATAGCCGTCAGCTCGACAATTTGCTGTTGTGTCAAATTCCAATCTTCGATCGGTTCCGGTAGAACAATATCACCAGCAGACGAGGCGAGACCTTTTCTGGCGAAATGCAGGGCATCGGGATAATCCAGCATGTCCTTTAATTCCGAATTGGCAAAGCTACGGTATTCCTCGGAAAGGGCTTGTGTGAATGGCGTTCCAACGGGCTGTGCCTGGTTGAGCGCGTCAACCTCACTAAAGCCTTCCAGAATAGTACAGCTTGATAAAAAGCTGGACGCGGAAAACAGACAAAGAATGAAAACAAGGTGTCGAAGCGTTTTCATGAATATACTCCAAATAAATATCATGATGTTGAATGTTTAAGTGTTTAATGACTTCGTGTGTTTTTGTAAAGGGGAGATTTGCATATAAGAGAGGTTTCGTGACATCACACGCACCAAATATGCATGACAATATTATGGTTTATGGGGTGGAATCGGCCTGATTTAACAACTATTTATGTCATGTTATATTGCACTGCCAAAAAAAGTTTGATTTTTTCAACAGACCTATATATCTGTTTTCAAATGTTTTTTAGGCGGCACCCGAATTTCGCCTGAAATTTAGATTGACTAGAGTGACAAAAAGTAGAATTGTCTTGTTTAATTTTCAGACCAGATACATTTGTGAACATGCGCTGTGCCATGGGTTCAAGCCACACATTTCCTGCGTGTCTGGCTATCAAAAAATAAGAATAAATAAGGAGTAAGACCTATGGGAAAACCATTATACGGACAGAAAATCGCCATTCTCATTGCCAACGGCTTTAGCGAGCAGGATATGACGGAAGCACAACGCAAATTATCAGAGGTTGGCGCAAATATTCGTATTATTGGAATGGATCATGGTCTTGTCAGTGGATGGAACGGCGAAGCATGGGGACATCACTTTGCGGCCGATAATATTCTGAGCTCGGCTTTGGCGGCTGACTACTCCATGTTGGTCATTCCCGGTGGCCAAAAAAGCATCGATAAATTGAAGCTGACGGCTCATACAAAGCGCTTTATTTCCGGATTTGTTGATGCCGGTAAGCCTGTTGCCGTGATGGGTGACGCTATTGATCTTCTTGTTTTTGTTGAAAAAGTAGCCGGCAGAACAGTGGGCGGTGAGACACTTGTTAAAGACAGCGCAGAGCAAGCCGGTGCGATCTGGTCGGATGACAAGGTTGTTATTGATGGTAACCTTATGACAGGTAAAACAGCCGGGATTGATATCAAGCTTTACGCGCAGGCAATGGTGGATCATTTCGTCAATGACATAAGCCCATTGCAAGAAGTTGCTTAAATCTCCATCCCTTCAGAAAGCCTAAAATATGCGTGCAGAACATCAAGCAATCGCAAAGGATATCGAGGATAGCCTTGCTTTGCTGAGGAGGCACCTTTGACTGGGATGTCGCGCTTGCCCGCCTAGATGAGCTCAATGCCCTGTGCGAAGATCCGGATTTATGGAATGATCAGGATAAAGCGCAAAAGCTTATGAAAGAGCGCACCCGCCTTGAAGGAAAAATCAATACAATAAAAGACTCAGAGCAAGCCCTGGAAGATAACATAGGCTTGATCGAGCTGGGCGAGGAAGAGGGCGACGACTCTGTTATCACGGAGGCCGAGGCGGAGCTGAAAGAGCTCAAGCACAAATTAGACCGTCAACAACTCCAAAGTCTTCTTAGTGGTGAGGCTGATGCCAATGATGCTTATCTGCAGGTCAATGCCGGTGCCGGAGGCACAGAGGCACAGGATTGGGCTGATATGATTTTGCGCATGTATACGCGCTGGGCGGATCAACATGGTTATAAAACATCCTTGATTGAGAAAACCGACGGTGAAGAGGCCGGTATCAAATCGGCCACGATCCTAATAGAGGGTGAGGATGCTTATGGCTGGATGAAGACCGAAACCGGTGTGCACAGGCTTGTGCGCATCTCTCCGTTTGATTCCAATGCCAAACGCCATACGAGTTTTGCCTCTGTATCCGTATCGCCCGTGATTGATGATTCCATTGATATCGAGATTGAAGAAAAGGATTTGCGGATTGATACCTACCGATCAAGTGGTGCGGGTGGACAGCATGTCAATACTACGGATAGTGCCGTGCGAATAACGCATGAGCCGACGGGGGTTGTGGCCGCATGCCAGAATGAACGTTCCCAGCATCAGAATAAAGCACAGGCACTCGAGATGTTAAAAGCCAAACTCTATGAGATTGAGCTGCGCAAACGGGAAGAGGCCGCTGCCGAGGAGCATGGCGAGAAAACCGATATTGGTTGGGGGCATCAAATTCGCTCTTACGTTCTGCATCCCTATCAGATGATCAAAGATCTGCGAACAGGCGTCGAGACAAGCAATTCTTCAGGTGTTCTGGATGGTGATTTGGACTTATTTTTGGAAGCCGCGCTGGCTTATAAACTAAATATGGGGAAAGAACAGGGGGAATAAATGGAAAAGCAGTTGAAAGCTGGCGCACTTCCTTTTAATCTCTACAGCGATTGCCCCAATATAGGATCGAAATTTTGAGACGGATTCTTGGAATTTTATTGTTACTTTCTTTGGTTGCGCCAATGCTTTTGGCCGCTGGATATGCGCGTGCCGACATTGCGAAACCAACGACAGGCTGGTCACATGCCGTCATTCAAGGAGATCGGCCGGGCTGTGCAATTAGTGCCTTATTTGATGATTCGGCCATGTTGGTTCTTGAAACCCAAGGGGATCGTTTGACTCGCCTTATTGTCGATGCCGAGAGGCCGCTTTTTGCGCCCGGGATGAATTACGGCACACAATTTACTGTGGCCCCTTATGATTTATTCTCGTCTTTAGGTAAGGCGTCCGCCGTTGACACGATTGTTTATGACCTGAAATTTATCACAGATGTGAAGGCCGCCCTCCAAAGAGGAAACGCGCTCTATATGGAGTTATCGGATGGTGATGTGCTCTCCTTCTCGCTGGAGGGGTTATCCGCGGCATTGGCCGGCGCAAAAGAGTGCGCGGCAAAGGATATAAAGGTTGTGGAAAATGCGCCGATAGCGCAAAAGGCGAATAATGTGGCGCAGGGCGGGGATGTATCGCTGAATCCGTTTCCGCTGGCCAAGGATATTTCACCCGAAAATGGCACGCTGGATGATTTGGCGCCTATCGCCGTGAGCAGTGTTGACGCTGTGCCGCCATCAAAGCAACAGGCCGCCAATGCAGACGAGCCCACGAGTTACGATTTAACGGTCAGACGATCAGATCCGATTATGATGGAGGGGCGCGATACGAGTGCTGATATTGACCCGCGCGCGCTGGAACAAGAATATACGCAAGCCCCACAGGCGCAGGCTAATGCTGGCGGTGTGGATGGTTTTATTGATGATCAGGCAAAAATCCGCACGGCAAATGGTGAGAAAATATTCTGGTCTGATGTGCCGCGCGCCCAGCATTGGCACGCGCTGAACGGTCGTAATTTACAGGACACATTGTCAGATTGGGCACGCAAAGATCAGGTGGCCCTTGTATGGGATACCCAGATTAAATACCGCCTGCCGCGCAGTATCAGTATGCAATCAAGTTTTGAGATGGCTGTGGCGACCTTGCTGAAAATGTATCAGCGCCGCGATGCCGATCTTCGTCCTGTCGGGACATTGCATATTGATCCGGAAACAGGAAAGCGTATCCTGCTTATCCGCACGGAGCGCGCAAGCTAAGCCTGCCTCAAAGTTATCCACAGTTTTACCCACATATCTATCCACAGCAGGGCTTTGTCTTTTCGATAAAAACGTGTAGTATTGTCTTATAGTCATTCGGCTATGTCTCGAGTCGCCCCTCTTTTTCGCGTGCCTGCATTTCTTTTCTAAGCGTGATATCCATGAAAAATTTATATAAGCATACTCTTCTTATTGCCGCTTCAACGGCTGTTATTGGTTTGTCTATACCGGCCACTGCACAGGCATCTGTGCAAAGTGCATTTTTGCAACCACAAGCACAATGGGCTGTCACCAACGTAAAGGGTGATGCTCCGGGCAAGGGGTATTGTGCGATTGCGCGGCGTTTTGGCGAGGAGCTGATTTTGACGCTGGCCAAGAACCAGCGCGGCGAGACATCCATTGCAATGGATTTTGAGAATGGCAATTTCTATCCGTCACAGATTTTTGACATTACACTTGACCCCGGTGCAGGGCAGCAGCGCTACTACACATCATCACCCGCATCCAACAAGGCTTTTATTTTAAAGCTGGGTAAGGATGAGAGCTTCTTTGAGGCGCTTCAGCATACGGGCTATCTGCGCGCTAAAATTGATAATGTCAGCTATAACTTTAATTTCGCAGATTTAGAGCGCGGTAAAGACAGGTTGGAGGCGTGCGTTTTAAATATGACCATGCCGGCGGCTGGCGGCGAGTCCGCGCCTGTGCAAAGAACAGATGCAGTGTATCAGCTATCCAATCGCATTGCGCGCCTGGAGCAGCAAAACGCATCTCTGAAATCAAAGGTCAAGGCAGGCGTGGGTGAGGCCGATGGGCATCGCTCGATCTCATCATCGTATTTAGAGCGCGCCCGTATGAGCCGTGATATTAATGATCCGGGCATGCTGGATGGGTTGCGCCGGGAAATCCGCGAGCTTCAGTTGCAGAATAAAAGCCTGCAAAACCAGATGGCCTCGGCCTATCAGAATAAATACACATCAGCCGATGCCATTAGCCTGCATCAGCTGCGAGCAGAAAACCATGTGCTTGAAAAGCTCTTGAGTGAACAAAAGCTCGAGATGTCGCGCAAGGAGGTTGGCTATAAAACCCATCTGGATAGCTTGAAGAAGGAGCGCAATGCTCTGGCGCATCAATTAGAAGAAACCAAGACGGTTTTGGCGGGGTATGATTCAACATATATCACATCACTGCAGGATAAAATCAAAGCCTTGGAAGAGGATAAGGCGCTTTTGAATACGGCACTTGTCCAGGCCACACAAAAGGCGATGTTGATGAATGTATCACTGGCAGGCGATGGGCAGGCCAGTAGTCCTGATGAAAATGCGCTGATGAAGCATATACAGACATTGGAAGCAGAAAACAGACGTTTAAATGCACTGGTCATGGCGGGCCGTGAACAAGAAAAACAAATGGTGGATGAGGCTGTAAAAGAAGCAAGCGCCGGGCCCGTGCAGACCAAAACCGAAGTGCAGGCACTGGCGGATCAGGTTGTGCATATGCGCCGTGAGAATGAGAGATTACAACGCCAGTTGGTGAATTACAGAACGGACTCGCTGGAGCACATCAAAACAATAAGAGCGCTTCGCACCGAGAACAAGACTTTGCGCGGGCGCGTCTTGCAATTGGCCGAAATCCGTGCAGAAAATTCGCGCCTGATTGAAATGGTCGATAATTTGCGCACAGAGAATAGCGCCATGAAAATCGAGATGGATAATTTCCGTGAGGTCTCATTGCAGGCGACTATGATGAAAGATGAGATCAAGCGCCTTCAGCAGGTTTCGGATCACTGGAGCCCCGCTTCGGTTGAACCACCGATCCGCCAAATAAATGTATCTTCCGATCGCACGGCGCTTGCGCATTCATTGAATGCGATCATGCCATCTACAGGGTATGGTCAGGCAAAATCCGTATCTTATAAAATGCTTGAAGATGTGCAGAGCTTGTTGATGCATGCCGATATTGATCTGACCGAATTTGTAAAGGTGAGTGCGCAAAAATCAAATCAGCATGTGTATGAGTGGAAAGCCGATGCTTTGTTCGGGAGTGCACATGTAGAGCAGGATATTGCTCCATCATTTTTCCAGGCAGCTGTAAAAGATTATATTGCAAAAACCCAAAGCCGGTGCACAGGTGATTTTGCCGTGATGCCATCCGAGACGATGAGTTACAGCAATGTCAAAATTGATAGTTATGAGATCGCCTGCGTAGGGCAGGATATTGATAGTGCGGCCTCGCTTGTATTCTATCATTATGGCACGACCATGGTCAGCATTGCCCATGAGACACCAAGCCGCGATATGGACCAGAGTATTTTGGCCAAAGAGAAAATTATCAAGACGATACAAAATTCCTGATAGAGCGAAGTTGTAATCATAAAAAAGGAGATTCTTTTGAAACCTCCTTTTGTTTATTCCGATAAAAAGAATGGTGCGAAATTTATGACCCTTGCAGGCGGTTAATTTCTTTTTGCATCTCTTCGATATTCTTTTTTAGCTGATCAATTTTTTCAGCCGCTTCGGCTTCATTTGCGGCACCGGATGTTGCACTAAATGGTGTAAACATTTTCATGGTGCGCTCGAACATCGCCATGTTTTGGCGGTTCATTTCTTCCAATGCTTCACGGCCAGGAAATGGTGCGCTTGTCGGGTTGGGAAACATGCCTTCCATGTTGCGCATACCCTCAAATGATTTGTTGATTTGTTCACGCATGCGTTCTTGGTTGCGCACAAAAATATCCAATGTGCTCTCCAAATAATTCGGGACAGCGCCCTGGATACTATCACCGTAAAAGCTGATGAGTTTACGCAAAAAACCGATTGGCAAAAGGTTTTGCTCACCCTTTGCTTCTTGTTCTGCAATGATTTGTGTCAAAACAGAGCGGGTTAAATCTTCGCCTGATTTTGCATCTTTAACAACAAAGTCATGTCCTTCTTTGATCATTTCACAGAGATCTTCGAGGGTGACATAGCTGCTTCTTCCGGTGTCATATAGACGCCTATTCGCATATTTTTTTACAATAGTTGGCTCGCCTTCGGCTGGTCGTGTTCGTCCCATGACTGATGCCCTTTCTTTCAGGTTTAAAAAACAAAATGCTGCACTTGAATACCTTATTTTTGCACAAAATGCTGCGTTTGAAAAGCATTTTGCTGCTTTGAACAATTTTTAAAGATAGGCGTGATCTGCAAAATCTTATAATATCGCGCAGCAATGACCGATAACGATGACACAAAAACAGCCGGATTGGCGGCTTTGGGTATCCATATGAATATCTTGCAAAAAGATGTTTTGGGCGGCCTTATTACGCAGGAAGAGGCCATTAAAATTCTTGGCGGTATCCAGAAATACGAGACATTTGAGCACCGAGAGCGCCATCAATATGGTGATGTGTGCTGGCAGAAGGGTGAGTGTAAATTGTATCATTATGCAGGGGCAAATGGTGCACCATTATTGTTGGTCCCATCCCTGATAAATCGCGCGCAAATATTTGATTTATGCCAAGACAGATCGATTGCACGATGGTTGCATGAGTATGGTTTTGATGTCTATCTCCTGGATTGGGGTGATCCCAAAAACGATCCTTCAGAAGAAAATATAGACGATCTTTTTGAACAGCGCTTTTTTCCCGCGATTGAATTTATCAAGCAAGAAAAGGGGCGTAAAATTCATGCATTGGGATATTGTTTGGGTGGCACAATGCTCTGCGGAGCTGCAGCAATAAGGCCTGAATTTTTTGAACGATTGGTGTTTTTGGCAACGCCATGGGATTTTCATGCCGGATCAAAAAAGCTGTCAAAAAAAGTGCAGCAATGGGCAAAAATTTCGCATGAAATTCTCGATCAAAAAAGTTATCTGCCGGATGATTGCATTCAATCTCTTTTTGCGATGCTGGATACATCTTTGACGCGCAAAAAATTTCTGCGCTTTGCCGATATGGATATGGGCGGCAGTGATGCGCGCATCTTTGTTGCGGTGGAAGATTGGCTGAATGATGGGGTGGATTTGCCCGCCGGTCTCGCACAGTTTTGTATTCAGGATATGTTCATAGATAACTTGCCGATGAGCCATGCATGGACAATTAGTGGCGCAGTGATCAATCCGTACGATATTACTGTGCCGTCATTATGCATTGCATCGCCGCGCGATAATCTGGTTGATTTTGAAAGCTCGCAGGCATTGTTCAACGCCCTTAAGAATGCAGATTTTGTGCAGGCAGATTGCGGCCATATCGGTATGATTGCAGGACAGAACTCGCTGCCACATGTATGGGAGCCAATTGCCCAATGGCTAAGCAGCGAGTCTTGATGTTAACAATTGCTTGCATTGGCGCAAAAGCTTGATATTGTGGCGCCTAACGACGTTTATTCTAATAAGATATGGGGATATAAAATGACAGCAGATCCAGTTGTAATTGTGGAAGCAAAAAGAACAGCCATTGGTAATTTGGGTGGCGCCTTAAGTTCACTGAGCGCGGCCGAGCTTGGCAGCACAGTTATCAAGGCCACGCTGGAGGCGGCAAATGTTGATGCCGCGGATGTTGATGAAGTCATTATGGGGCAGGTGCTCACAGCGACAGCCGGTCAAAATCCTGCGCGTCAGGCGGCCTATAATGCGGGCATTCCTCAAGAGAAAACAGCCTACACAATTAATCAGGTATGTGGATCAGGGTTGCGTACAATTGCTTTGGGTATGCAGGCGATTTTATGCGGTGATGCTGATATTGTTCTGGCCGGCGGTCAGGAAAGCATGAGCCAATCTCCCCATGCGATGCATATGCGTGATGGTGTAAAATTCGGCAATGTATCATTAGCCGATACAATGATTATTGATGGGCTCTGGGATAAATTTAATGATTATCATATGGGCACAACAGCCGAGAATATTGCCGAAAAATATAATATTTCGCGCGATGATCAAGATGGGTTTGCGGCAGCCTCCCAGAATAAAGCAGAGGCGGCTATTGCTGCGGGAAAATTCAAGGATGAAATCATTCCGGTTACGGTTAAAACCCGTAAGGAGGAAATTATTGTCGATCAGGACGAGTTTCCAAGGCCGGGTGTCACGGCAGAGGGCTTGGGCAAATTAAGACCGGCCTTCAAGAAGGATGGCACAGTGACGGCCGGGAATGCATCGGGCATTAATGATGGTGCAGCAATCACTCTTTTGATGCGTGCCAGCGAAGCACAAAAAAGAGGGCTGAAACCTTTGGCAAAGATTACAAGCTGGGCAACATCAGGTGTTGATCCCGCCATCATGGGGACAGGTCCAATTCCTGCATCCAAGAAGGCATTGGAGAAGGTGGGCTGGAATGTGTCTGATCTGGATCTGGTTGAATCAAACGAGGCTTTTGCTGCGCAGGCATGTTGTGTCCTGAAGGAAGCAGGCTTTGATCCTGAGAAAACAAATGTCAATGGCGGTGCGATATCTTTGGGGCATCCAATTGGTGCATCAGGGACGCGGGTCATGACAACTTTGCTGCATGAAATGGCGCGCCGCGATGCAAACAAAGGCCTTGCGACTTTATGTATTGGTGGTGGCATGGGAATTGCTATGTGCGTGGAGCGCGATGACAGCATGGAATGGAAGACATTGTCCTAGGATTTGCGCAGCAAAGTGAAATTTTAAACCGAAGGGGAAAGAGTAAAATGAGTAATGTTGCAATTGTAACAGGCGGCACACGCGGAATTGGTTTGGCCATTTCCACAGCATTGATTGAAAGCGGTCATAAAGTGTGTGCGTTTTATGCCGGCAACGAAGAGGCGGCAGAAAAATTCAGATCTGAGACTGGTGGCATGGCCGTTAAGGCCGATGTGGCAAAACTTGCCGATTGTGAAAGAGCCGTGAAAGAGGTTGAAGCAGAGCTCGGCCCGGTTGGTATTCTTGTCAATAATGCCGGCATCACCCGGGATGGTGTTCTTCACAAAATGAGTGAAGAGAACTGGCACGATGTTATCGAAACCAATTTGACATCGTGCTTTAATCTTTGCCGCGTTGTCGTCGTCGGCATGCGTGAGCGCGGTTATGGCCGCATTGTAAACATAAGCTCGATCAATGGTCAGAAAGGCCAGTTCGGGCAGACAAATTATTCGGCGGCCAAGGCTGGCATGCTTGGTTTTACCAAAGCTCTTGCTATGGAAGGCGCTGCCAAGGGGATTACGGTCAATGCCATTTGCCCGGGATATATCGAAACCGATATGACCGCAGCCATTCATGAAGATGTGCTCGCCAGCATTATCAAACAAATTCCGGCCGCCCGTATGGGTCGTCCCGAAGAGATTGCAGGGTTGGTTGATTTCTTGGTATCGAAAAATGGCGGCTTTATTAATGGTGCAACAATTGCAGCTAATGGTGGCCAATACATGGTTTAGCATGTATAAATAAAGGTGTTATGGCCAAAGATACAGTTATCCTAGAAAGAAGATATGTTCCCGAAGGTACCGTCGTTATGCACGAGGGGGAGCCGGGTAATTCTGCGTATTTAATTCAATCGGGCAGTGTGCAGGTATTTACCTCAAAAGATGAGAAAGATATTAAGTTGGCCGAGCTTAAGGTTGGCCAAATATTTGGTGAGATGGCCTTGATATTTGATGAGCCGCGCGCGGCATCTGTTAGGGCTGTTGAGGATTGCAATCTGATTGTTATTACACGCCAGACCTTGAAGCAAAAGCTCGAATCAACTGATCCCACAATTCGGGCGATCATGGAAATGTTGATGAAGCGCATCGTCAGTGCGAATAATGTTATTCTGAATAAACAGAATGAGATTGGTGATTTAAGAGAAACAAATCAAATTATTTTCGATAACATTGCTTCGGGGTTGTCTTACACAGAAAAAGTCAGATTTCAGGATTCTGTCCTGCCCAAGTTGGAGGCTTTCATGGATGCTGTTGATGCCTTTGAAAAGGGCGAAGACACGGCGCAGGAAGAGGCCGGCGATGGGCAGGATCAAAGTGAATCTCCCGCTGATGATGTGGAAGAACAGGAAGAGGCAGGCTTTTCTCCTAGTTACGATGATGAAGAAGAAGAGTTTTCCGGATTTTAGACATATTCCTTTGAAATTTTTCTACAGTCTCCATATATATAAGTGATATAAAATTTTGTGTGTGTCCGGGAAGTGCATCACGAATTTTCTGATTTTTTTAACAGATCCAAAGTTACAGATATGCGTAAGATTATTGTTGTCCTTGCTGGGGTTTTCAGCTTTCTTTTAGTGACATTGCTGTCATTGCCGTTCGTGGTTGATGTCAATCAATACAAGCAAGACATACTAGATAAAATCAAACAACAAACAGGATATAATGTTGTTTTAAACCAGCCTATCTCGATCTCTTTTGTTCCTGTGCCGACAATATTTTTGCAAGAGATCAAGGTTGAGACTGTATCGGAGTTGAGTGATCAGGAAACTTTGTTCGAAGCATCTGCTCTAGAGGTGCAAATATCTCTGGCGGAGCTTTTGTTTGGCAAGGTTGCCATTCAATCTTTAGCCTTAGAAAGTCCGGTCATAACAATTCATCAACATCAAAGCGGCCGGTTTAATTTCCAGAGCGAAAAATTATTTCCGGAGAATAAACCTACTGAGGCGAGTGCCCAGCCATCAACAGGGACGGCTTTTTCTATCGGGGCTTTTAAAATCAAAGATGGAAGCCTCAGATTTTTCAAGTCGGAAAGCGGACAATCTAAAAAAGAAATAGTGTCTGCCGAAAAGATCAATTCGACATTCCGCATGGATAGTTTGAACGGCCCTTTCGAGATAAAGGGCGATTTTGTATATGGCGGGCAGATATATCAGGTGGATGGCAATACAGGTCAGATAGGCTCTGCTGCGGATCCTCTGGCTGTGAATATGAGCTTGGGGATGCCGGATCAAAATATCACTCTGGATTATGCGGGGGTGCTCTCACTTGGTGAATCGCTCGGCGCGCAAGGAGAAATCTCGCTTCGATTGCAAAGTATGAAGACTGTGTTGTCTAATCTTTTGAAGATTGATCATGCAAATCTAACAGCTTTGGTAAGCTATGATGATAATGCGATTGCCATGACCAACGCATCATTGCAGTTGGGCGATCAGACATTGTCAGGGCGTGGTCAGGCCAATTTAGACACGATGTCCTTTCAACTGGCACTGGGCTCTATTGGAATTGTCGATCTGGATAAAATCATTAACCCAATAAGTGCGGGCGCTATGGCGCATAGTAATGGCACCCGGAAAAATGCCGAAGGAAAAGAAGCGCAAGGCGCAGCTGCATTTTTGCCTGATTTGCCTGCACTGCCTGAGAATATGGCATTTGATTTGGGTATAAAATTGCCGGGCTTCCGTTATGGCGGGGAATTATTCGGTGAAACAAATCTCTCGGCACTATCTGGGGCGCAGAACAAAGCGTTAAACCTTGCTTTTTCCATTGAAACATTGCCCGGTCAAGGAGACATCAATATTCAAGCCGCCTATGAAGTCGCCCAGAATAAAAAGGCGCCATCGTTGGGTTTTGATATCGTCGCACGCAGTAAGAATCTGCCATTTAGCATAGAGACCTTCGGATTGGATATCGGGGATAGCATATCGGCCTGGAGTGAGGGCTTTGTGAGTGTCAGCGGTAACATATCTCCGCAAAGTATTATGGTTGATAAAGCCAAGCTCTCTCTGGATGGCATGGATATTCACGGGCAGGGAAGCCTTAAACAAGGCAAAGACGGGGCACGGCCGGTTTTAAGTTTCAAGACAACAAGCGATGTGCTGTTGCTGGATGAGACATTGGAAAAAATCAGTCAGGCTCAGAGCAAAAAACAACAGGTAAAAGCATCAGCGGAAGGGGGCCCTCAGGCGCTGAAGCAGCAGGTTAAAAAAGTGCTTGAGCCTATTACGTCTCTGCCAATGGATATTCATGCGGATGTCGGTATTCAACGGTTACGTTTTATGGAGCAAGACATCAGGGGTTTTCGCTCTGTCATGCATATAGAAGGAAATACGCTTAAAGAGATGACTATCTCCAGCCAGAATATTATGGGGGCGCAGGCATCCTTGCAGGGTAAAGTGGGTGATCTGAAACAATTATCGGATATTGATGTGTCCTTGAGTGCGAATGCCCAAGATCTGAGAAAGTTTATAGAAAACCTCAAGTTGGATGCTGTTTTAATTCCTGAAAAAATCATTGCTCCTACTGCAATTGCAGCTAGAATATAGA
>CAZTBB010000016.1:0-297 GCA_964611755.1 uncultured Pseudobdellovibrionaceae bacterium | reverse complement strand
ATTAAGGGCGATGGAAATAAATTGGATGTCACAGCCAATGCAAAAGCAGCCGGAAGTGAGCTGCTTGTATCCGGTCTTGTTGAAGATCCGCTCGGCCAGATAAAAGCATCACAAATCTCTCTTCAGTTGAAAAATCCCAATACGGCAAGCTTGCTGGGGTTGTTTGTGCATGATTTGGCCAATAATAAATCATTGTCCAAAAAGCTGGATATTTATGCGGATTTATCCGTTATGGATCAAAAATACAGCCTGAATAATGTGAAAGGTTATTTCGCGGGGGCGGCTCTGGAGGGGGAG
>CAZTBB010000015.1:26899-34867 GCA_964611755.1 uncultured Pseudobdellovibrionaceae bacterium | reverse complement strand
ATTTCTCGCAAATCGGATAACCCATCCATTACACGCGATGTGTCCGGCGAAGGTGTGCAGCAGGCCCTCCTCAAGCTTATGGAAGGCACAGTTGCTTCTGTGCCGCCTCAAGGTGGTCGTAAACACCCACAACAAGAATTTCTGCAGGTCGACACATCAAACATCCTGTTTATCTGTGGCGGTGCATTTGCAGGCCTTGATAAAATCATTGCATCGCGCGGCCGTGGAACGACAATCGGCTTTGGCGCCGATGTCAAAGATCTTGATGAGCGTAATATTGGTGAGCTCTTCAAGGAGCTGGAGCCCGAAGATCTTCTGAAATACGGCCTTATTCCTGAATTTGTTGGACGCTTGCCTGTCCTCGCTACTCTTGAGGATCTGGATGAGGATGCGCTTGTTACCATCCTGACACAACCCAAGAACGCATTAACCAAGCAATATCAAAAGCTGTTTGAAATGGAAGAGGTTGACCTCGTCTTTACAGATGACGCCCTCAAAGCCATTGCGCAGAAGGCTATTGCACGTAAAACAGGCGCACGGGGTCTGCGATCAATTATCGAGGGCTTGCTTCTTGATAGCATGTTTGAAGTACCGGATATTGCCGACACACTCACCGAAGTGCGCGTAACTAAAGACACGGTTGAAAAAGAAGAACAACCTGAATTTGTCAAAGGCAAGAAAAAGAAAAAGGCTCCCGCTAAATCCAAAAAAGATGAAGAAGACGACGAGACAGAAGTCGCTTAATTTTCACTTTACATTACATCAACTGGCCTATGGAAGGCATCAACGCCTTGCTTAGCATAGTCGATTGGCGCTTCACTGATTTCTGCTGCGCCATAACCGTCATAGCCGGGGAAAAGCGTATTAAGAGCTTCATAGTTCACTTGACTTTGTATTTGCAACAATCTTTGTGCAAACACAGTGTTAATCGCAACTCTCAGATCGCCATCAAAATTATCTGCAACATGTGGCACTTTTGTAACTTCACCGCCTTTATGAAACTCTACAATATTAAAGCTGTTATCATCAATAATTTCCACAGCCCAAGCAACATGATCAGGATGGTGGTGTAACTGCATCCCGGTGACAACACTCTGGCCATTCATATCCGAGATAGCTGCAGAACTCATATGAGTGTTTGCTGCGCCCGGACAATGCATAAACACAGAATCATATGCCATCGAAAAATAATGTGTTTCATTGGGAACTGTAAAATGATGCGTATTACCCTTTGAATCCTTATATGGAACTTCTTCAGAGCCCTGAACAACGCTAAGTTCATAAGTACCCGAGTCTAGGATAGATTCAACCTGCTGTGTATCAACGCGTGTATACTTCCTTACACGCTCCCTATCAATTAAATTGGCTCTATCATGCTCATTTGCCGCTGAGCTGCCAGTAAAAATACTCAAAATACCGCTAAACATTTTTTATATACTCCAGTTTATAATTAATTCACTGGGTTTATACACCCGCAAAAATAATATGTCAAATAAAATTTTCAAAAAACTTTTTTATTAACGCTCTTTTATAAATTTGATGAAAAAGTGATATAAGGTATACTGATCTATGGATTGGGTAGCACAGACATCACAAGATTGATTTTCAAGGAGAGAATTGGATATGGCACAAGAAGCAAAGCTGATGCCGGAGCCGGACAAAAAATATCGTTTAATCACACGCAGTGACATGGATGGATTGGTTTGCGGGGTTCTTTTTAAAGAGCTTGGGATGATTGATGATGTCACCTTCGCCCACCCCAAAGACATGCAAGACGGCCTTATTGATGTATCGGAAAACGATATTACCGCTAATCTTCCTTATGTCGATGGTGTTTACATGGCTTTTGATCACCATGCCTCGGAAACGGAGCGCGTTGATGATGAGCCGGATAATCATATCATTGATCCCAACGCCCCGTCTGCTGCGCGCGTTGTTTATGATTACTTTGGTGGAGCCTCGGCTTTCCCTAAAGTCTCCGATGAAATGATGATTGCCGTCGACAAGGCCGATTCCGCCGATTTCACAAAAGAAGAAATTCTGAACCCGGAAGATTGGGTTCTCTTAAGCTTTATCATGGATGCCCGTACGGGTCTTGGCCGTTTTCGTGACTTCAACATCTCGAACTATCAATTGATGATGCAATTGATAGACTACTGCCGCGATCACCACAGTATTGAAGAGATTTTGGCATTGCCTGACGTAAAAGAGCGCGTTGACCTGTATTTTGAGCACCAAATCAAATTCCGTGAGCAAATTGAGCGCTGTGCGACTATTCATGGCAACCTTGTTGTTCTCGATCTAAGAAAAGAAGATACGATTTGGGCCGGTAACCGCTTTGGTATCTACGCCCTTTTCCCGAATTGTAATATCTCTATGCATTGCATGTGGGGAAAAAACAACCAGAACACGGTATTTGCGATCGGTAAATCGATCCTCAACCGCTCCAGCAAGACTCATGTCGGAGAATTATGTCTGGAATATGGTGGTGGTGGCCACCAAGCTGCCGGAACATGTCAGGTCGACAATATGCGCTCCGAAGAGATTATGCATGAATTGATCAAGCGTATTACGGCCGATGGCTGATCCGTTTTATTGTGAATAGATAGACATAAACAGCGCCTTATCATAAGCGCTGTTTTTTTATGAACCAAAGACAAAAAATAACGTAGAAAAACATATGAGTTCAAAAATAGCCCTCATCTGGTTTCGCCTTGATTTACGCCTGCATGATAACCCGGCGCTGCATCATGCTGTGAGGGAAGGCTATGAGATTATCCCTGTTTATATTCTGGATGACGACAATGCCGGCGAATGGAGAATGGGCGGCGCTTCACGTTGGTGGCTCCATCACAGCCTGAAGAGCTTGAACGACAATACAGATCAGAGCTTCGTATTCCAATCCGGCAAGGCCGAAGATATTCTCCCTAAACTTATAGAAGATACAGGTGCGCAGGCTGTCTTTTGGAATAGATGCTATGAGCCTTGGCGTATCAAGCGGGATAAGCACATCAAAGACATATTGCAAAGCGCAGATATTGTGACAAAAAGCTTCAATGCCAGCCTGTTATGGGAGCCATGGGAGGTTCTTAAAAACGATGGCACACCCTATAAGGTCTTTACGCCCTATTTCCGAAAGGGGTGTCTAGGACAACACGAGCCCGAAGCCGCAACAGACATGCCGAAGGATATCAAATGGGGAACAGGCCATAATACAGGAACGCTGGACGATCTCCGCCTTCTTCCGAAGATACCATGGCATCATAAAATGGAAGCACATTGGACCATTGGCGAAGCCGGTGCGCGTGAGCGATTGGATCATTTTTTGAAAGATGGGCTTAACGGGTATAAAGAAAAACGTAACAACCCCGCCCTGCCCCATGTATCAAAATTATCTCCGCATTTACATTTTGGTGAGATATCCCCACGCCTTGTCTGGCACAAAGCTCAGCAGCACGGAATAGCCGAAGGCTTGGAAAAAGATATGGATCACTTTTGTTCCGAGCTCGGCTGGCGCGAATTTTCCTACTATCTGCTTTATCACTTCCCGCAAATCACGCGCGATCCTTTGCAAGAAAAATTCAACGCCTTTCCATGGGATGACCCCGCCCCAGCTACACTCAAACGTTGGCAATTCGGAAAAACAGGAATCCCTATTGTTGATGCAGGCATGCGCGAGCTCTATGAAACAGGATGGATGCATAACCGCGTGCGCATGATTGTCGGCTCACTGCTGGTCAAAAACATGCTGATCCATTGGCACCATGGTGAAGATTGGTTCTGGGATTGTTTGGTTGATGCCGACCTCGCCAGCAATGCCGCAAGCTGGCAATGGGTTGCCGGGTCCGGTGCAGATGCCGCGCCTTATTTCAGGATATTTAACCCGATTACCCAAGGCGAGAAATTTGACCCTGAGGGGACATATGTGCGGCACTATGTTCCGGAACTCGCCAACATGCCAAAACAATATATTCACAAACCATGGGAGGCCGGACCGCTTATTCTAAAAGAAGCAGGCGTTGTTCTTGGTGAAAATTATCCCGAGCCAATTGTTGATCTAAAAAAATCAAGAGAGAGAGCCCTCGAAGCCTTCCAAACCATTCGCAAAACTGATTAAGTAGAAGGCATGATTCCAAGCCCGCTAACACCAGGACAAAAAATAGGCGTCATGGCCCCTTCCAGCTATGTCGAGCCTGCAGATATTGAAAAATCCAAGGCACGCCTTGAGGCTAAGGGTTATGGGGTATTCATTCATCCCCAAACATTCGAGCGCCACAACCAATCGGCCGGAACCTATCTGCAAAAGGCGATGGCTCTTCAGGGCCTCTGGCAACGCGATGATATTGACGCCATCTGGCTTGCAGGTGGCGGCAACCGCGCTCTTGGCCTGCTTGATATGATCAATTGGGACAAGATGAAAGACAAACCCAAAGCCATGATTGGTTTTAGTGATTGTACGGCCTTGCTCAATGCGCTGCACGCCCACACAGACATGGTCACCTTTCATGGACCTGTCTTCAAACAATTACACGCATTATCAGATCATGACTTTAATCAATGTCTCTCGATGATGGCCGGCACGATGAGCCCGGTCGAAATGACCGGCGTTGACATTCTCCAAGAAGGCAAAGCCAAGGGCCCTTTGCATGGCGGCTGCCTTAGCCTTTATCACCTTCTAGCAGGAACCAAAGATGCGCAGGACACAGAGGGCGCCATCCTCTTTCTGGAAGATGCGTCCGATCACATAAGCCGTATTGACCGCATGATTTTACAACTGAAACGACACGGCGTTTTCAAAAAAATTTCAGGGCTGGTCTTGGGTGAGTTTATTGATATGCAAGATGGCCAGAGACCGTTCGGCTTTTCCCTCGAGGACATTATTCTAGAAGCACTTGATGGACGCACAGACATTCCGATTATCGACAAAGCAGGCTTTGGGCACGGAAAGCGCCAAATGACTCTGCCTATCGGAATGAATGCAATACTCGAAACAACCGGCAAAAATAGCGCTAGACTGACATTTTTGCCTTCACCCAACGAATAGCACCGCCCAGTACAGGGATATGTTCGTAAAATTGCTCGGCGGCATCCCAATAATCCGTATGCGCCATAATTTTTGCATTATTTGAGAACAAAACCTCACTCATGCCATTAATATGATATTTTTGGCCTTTGCGCTCATAGGTGAAGTGCCATTTTAAATAGGCCGTCATGCCATCTCTTGACCATGTCTGGTCGAGAACCTTGAATTTCGGCTTATCTGTATTCTCAAACATATGCTGGAA
Source organism: uncultured Pseudobdellovibrionaceae bacterium (assembly GCA_964611755.1). Taxonomy (GTDB): domain Bacteria; phylum Pseudomonadota; class Alphaproteobacteria; order Micavibrionales; family Micavibrionaceae; genus CAZTBB01. The sequence goes on along the minus strand of CAZTBB010000015.1, from coordinate 29,582 downwards.
AATCTTGAGCATTTTATCGTAGCCATAAACCTCATTAAACGGGTCTTTAAAACTCACGCCCGGCTCTACCAGCTTTTCAAGCAAAGGCAGAGAACGCCGGCTCATACGCTCATAAAATGATATATACTCTTCCAACCCGCGCTTTAAGACTATCTCGCTTGGGGTTTTAAAGGCGTCTGCTTGTTCCTGTGACATTACTTGGCTGCTCTTTCTTGGCGTTTATCTTGGTCACGCGATTGAGATGATGATGCCGCCCCGATCAAATTGAGGTAAAGCTTGTTCGGCAAGAGATCGATGATTTTTTTAAGATAACAAAACATCCACGGGAAATTAATTTCAAAGCGATCAGATTTAAGCCCCTGCACAAGCACCTTGGCCGCATCCTCGACCTCCATCAACATGGGCATCGGGAAATCATTTTTATCGGTAAGCGGCGTTCGGATAAAGCCGGGATTAATGACCTGTACCTTTATGCCGCGTGGCATAAAATCCATATACATAGCCTCAGCCATATTGATCAACGCGGCCTTGGTCGGCCCGTATGCCAATGATTTGGGCAAGCCTCTGAATCCTGCGACACTGGCAACAATGGCGATATGCCCATAGCCTTGCCTTTGGAATACATCCAAAACAGGCTCCAGACAATTGGCCACTCCAAACACATTGACATCAAACGTCTTTACAAAATTATCAACCGTGAATTGATCTTCCTTATCGGCAAAATATGTCCCCGCATTCAAAAGCACCGTATCCAAGCCGCCATAATCTTTTTGAATAGCGCCCACAATCTCGCGCATGCGCTTGGCATCCGTAACATCCCCCTGATAGGGAATAATTTTCCCGGGCAAATCTGCCGCCTTCATAGAGAGGCTCTCCAGCTTTTCCTTTGAGCGTGCTGTGGCAAAAATGATCCGCCCCTCACCAGCCAATCGCAGGGTGGCGGCCTCCCCTATCCCTGTAGATGCGCCCGTAATCCAAATTTTTTGTAACGTCATTGAAAATAGTTCCTTATTCTTTATTCTTTTCTACGACAAAACCCGCGTGCAAGACCAGAGTTTCTCTATATTATATTCCCCTAATAAAAAAAAATTACACAATTTCGTTTTTTTATGATAGGTTGAAATCAATCACAAAATTAAAAAACTAGAATAATGTGTAAGGGACATGCGTTTCACGTTCGATCAGATTAATACTGACCGTCAAGGCGGATTTGTCGCTCATGGCATTTGTTTTGATTACAAATACGATGCCGCTGAGCGCAACCTGAACATGCGCCATTTGATTAAGTATGAGAGCTTGATCGATATTAATCTTGATCGCAGAATTCTATTCAGGCCGCATTTATATGTCACCTTGCTCGAGAAAGCGACACAGATCTATGCGCTGTTTTATTCCCAGAATTTATCATCAAATATTGCGCAAACCATCGATGAGGAAAAATTACCGGCCATCTTGAAATCCATTATGCGCGCAACGCAACGGGCAACAGAACTTGAAACCGGCAATTACCGCTTTTTTGAAAAAAGAATTTGTAAACGCTTTGAGTTATCCAAATTTTTGATCAACCATTATAACGCTACAAATGGCAGCAATGGATTTTGGACCATTCACATCCGCACAAAAAGCGGACAAGAGGCCAATATCAGAAGCAATCAATTGCATGATGCCATTGGACAAATTGCATTAAAAATCAGGCATGATCTTTTTTCTTATGAAATTACCAATCGTAATGACAAATTTGCTTATGCGTTGATGACACTCTCAACCAAGCTGATGGCGATTGAAAAAATTATTGATCCACATTTTGTTCCAAGCGAGCATTTACTCTGCGAAAAGACAGAGCTTAAGACACCTGAAGAGGCCATGGTGTCCTAAGGAAATAAAAATTATTTTTCATATATCGAAAATGAAAGTTGAATTTTAGCGTTTTTTTTGATATAAGATTAATCCTTACGTGTGAATGGTGGCTTCAAAACGAGGTTGAAACTTTTTGAACCCGAACAAGTTGGACACAAGTTCGGCAGGGGTTTTTTGTTTCAGGGGTTTTGGATTTTTGGATTTTATATTTGGCATGGAGATTGCAATCATGCACTCCCCTCCCAAGCGGGATCCAAAATCTAATATGGCTAAATGTTAAAAAGTAAAAAAGGAAGCATATAATATGGCAGACAATGACAATTTCAATTTTTCAGAAGGTGACTACGTAGTATACCCGGCACATGGTGTTGGTAAAATCGAAGGCGTAGAAACACAAACGATCGCAGGTATGGAAGTTCGCCTATATGCCATTAGTTTCGAAAAAGATCGTATGCGCCTTAAAATTCCTGTGATGAAAGCCGAGGCGTCTGGATTGCGCAAACTTTCTACGGATGCTTGCATGGATGATGCAATCAAGACACTAAAAGGTCGTGCACGCATTCGCCGCACAATGTGGAGCCGCCGCGCACAAGAATATGAAACAAAGATCAATTCGGGCGATCCGGTTGCCATCGCAGAAGTTCTTCGGGACCTAAAGCGAAGCAATGAAGATAGCGAGCAATCATACTCTGAGCGCCAAATCTACCAATCCGCTCTTGAGCGTCTTGCACGCGAAGTGGCCGCTGTTGAGGATATCTCGGAAGGTCAGGCTACACAAAAGATTGAAGAAATTCTTGGGACATACAAGCCAGATATTGACGATCTT
>CAZTBB010000015.1:0-26889 GCA_964611755.1 uncultured Pseudobdellovibrionaceae bacterium | reverse complement strand
CGATCTTGAAGATGAAAAAGAAGCTGCATAAAAACGCTCTTCCAACTTAAGAATTGACTCACATTTTCGAATCGGGCGCACGGGATAGTTTTTACTTCCTATGCGCCTGATTTTTTTATATACTGTAAGAGATTCTGGGAATTAACATTCCCTCCCTCCTGAAAAAAACTCTTGCGAATTACCGTGTGTCAATCGACCAATAAAATAAATTCTCTAGCCAATATGGGTAAGCCCAATCGAATTTGGGCCATATCAGCCATCCATGGCAATATTGACCGCCTCGTCAATATGCATGATGAGATTTTCAATGACATTAAGGCGGGCGACCGCGTTCTCTATATGGGTAACTATACGGGATATGGAGCCAAAGCACGCGAATGTGTTGACGAAATCCTCGCCTTTCGCCGTGCGGTTTTGGCAAGACCTGGCATGATCCCAAGCGACCTGCTCTATCTGCGTGGCCGCCAGGAGGAAATGTGGGATAAGCTTTTACAGCTCCCCTTTGCTCCGAACCCGACCAATGTTTTGCTCTGGATGCTTGGTAACGGCCTGTCAGAAACCCTGCGCTCTTATGGACTATGTCCGCATGATGGGATCGAAGCCTGCCAAAAAGGTGTTATGGGCATTACAAAATGGACCAACCAAATCAGGCATGCTATTCGCTCCAATGCGGGGCATGAGAAGTTCATGACCAATTATGTGCGTGCCGCTCTAACGGATCAGGAAGCGGCCTACCCTATGTTATTTGTTCATGCCGGGCTGGATGCGGACAAACCGCTTGAGGCGCAAGGCGATAATTTTTGGTGGTTATCCGATTCCTTTGAAACCATGCAAAGTGCCTATAAACCATTCGAAAAAGTCATCCGCGGATATGATCCGAAACATCGCGGTGTTTACCTGAACTGCATTAGCGCCACAATTGATGGTGGATGCGGGTTTGGTGGCGAACTCGTCTGCGCCGGATTTACGCCAGATGGACGCGTAGAAGAGCTTTTGCAGGCTTAAGCCCATTTCACTATCGCTATAACGTAACTTTTTTTCAAAAAAAACGAACTTATTACTAATCCATTTTTTTATAATGGTCGTAAATAAGTAGTGAAAAGAGGTTCACATGGCACATATTGATGATCCACAGACACAAAATGCTAATCTAAAATACATTAAAGACGCAATGGATGCGCCGTTACTCGAAAAAGAGCACGAGCTCGACCTTGCCAAACGCTGGCATGAGAAGCGCGATGAAAAAGCTCTGCACGAGCTTGTAAACGCTTACAGGCGCCTTGTTGTATCCATGGCCTCGCGCTTCCGCAATTATGGCTTGCCTATAGGCGACCTCATTCAGGAGGGCAATATCGGCCTAATGCAGGCCGCCGAGCGCTTTGATTATACACGCGATCTGCGCTTTTCAACCTACGCATCATGGTGGATACGCTCCGCCATTCAAGATTATGTGCTGCGCAACTGGTCAATTGTGCGCACAGGGACGACTGCTGCACAAAAATCATTATTCTTTAACTTAAGACGGTTGCGCTCGCAGATTGAGAACGAGCAAGAAAAAGAAGGGCTGGATGATAAAGACCGCAAATCCATTGCGGATACATTAAATGTGAAAACATCCGATGTTGAAGATATGGAAGGCCGCCTTGCCGCCGGCGATCAATCGCTAAACGCAGTAATCAGCGATAGCGGGTCTGATGAATGGCAAAATTTCCTCTCGGACGACCGCCCGGACCCGGAACACGTGGTCATCAGCCAAAAGGATGCCCAAACACGCTCAGAGTGGTTAGGAAAGGCCCTATCCAAACTTAGTGAGCGTGAACAGACAATCATTAAAGAACGTCACTTAAATTATGAAACTGTGACATTAGAAACACTTGGGAAAGAACTTGGAATTAGCAAAGAACGCGTTCGACAATTGGAACAAAGAGCCATGGGCAAGCTCAAAGATACAATGTCACGCATGGTTTTGGATAAAAACGATTTATTTATTGAAGAATAAGAGATATATTAACCACAACAAAAAAATGGATACGATTGTATTCTATACCAAATGATAACAATTTTGTGGTAAAAGTGAATTAGAGAGTCAGTATGCCCCTATTTTTTGAGCGTTCAGGTGGGCGCTGATTTTCTAACAAGCCAGGCTGTTGTTCCCCCTCCAGCCTGGCTAATTTTTTTTAGAAATCTAAAAAACGGTATTGCTTAGAAAGCTATCTACCAGATACCACCTTATAATAAGTTCCGGCGACCAGTCCTTGACTTTTGTCAAGTCCGTTCAAAATCATGAATCTTTCCACTGGAAAATCATCATAAACCATCTGCGCTGCAAGGTTTTGGAGTGTATCACCGGATTTAACCGCGACGGTTCTTAGCCTATAAGGCTTATAGTGTGCTTTTTCTTGCGCATTCAGGCGCTTGAAGCTATAGCTGGAGCGCTTCAGAGCTTCCAGCTTTTCTGCGCTGTAATTCTGGGGAATAGCCATCTGATAGCGCACAAACCTATCATCACCAAAACGAATAACGATCAAACGAATGGTAACCGATTGGCCGTTCACCCTGCCGGAAAATGCGGCTGTGGCCGCCTGCAACCCGTTTATGGTGATGGATTCCGGTGATATCAGCTGCTCTGCTTTCATCCATTGCTGTGTTAAGTAATGAAGCGGATCAACGCCTTGACGATTGGGGGCCATGTCAAACAAGATAACAGCCCCATCGGGTGATTTTGCAACCACTTGTGCGGGCTGATTTATAATCCGAAAACCATCAGGCACGGAAAACTCAAACCCCATATCCGGATGGACAAATTTCTGCCCCCTGACGAACCCGTTCTTTGTGCTATCGCCATAGACAATGCCATTAATTTTCTGCAAATACGCTGATCGATTAAGTACGGATTGCTTACTTCCCAAACTATCCGCCACTTGTTGCGCTGTTTTATTCACTCGGCTTTGCGTGGCAGGATGTGTTGAAAAATACTCACTAATCGGCGACTGCCCACCCTTTTTACCGGCCAAACGTGCCTCCAATGCACTATGCGCCTGAAGGCTTTGCAAGAAGCTGGTCATAGCGGACGGGTCATACCCTGCTCTTGCCAGATAACGGATCCCAAGTGTATCAGCCTCGTTTTCCTGCTCACGCGAGTAGGACTTCATGTAAAGATCAGAGCCAATACCAAGTGCTTGTGATACGCCGCTCTGGTCAATTGCAGCCGATAATATTCCGGCTCCGAGCGATGTAAGCACACCGCGTGAATAACGCTCGGCAGAGTGGCGCCCTGTTATATGCCCAACCTCATGCGCGAGAACCGCCGCAAGCTCCGCCTCATTATTCGCCAAGGCAATCAACCCTCTGGTGACATAAACATACCCCCCCGGCAAGGCAAAAGCGTTGACCATAGGATTATCCAAAACCGTAAAACGATAGGTCACGTTCGGGCGCTCCGTATAGCGCGCTACCTTTTGCCCAATCTCATTCACATAGGCATTGAGCACCGGATGATCATAAACACCAAACTCGGCTATGATTTTTTCATGTTCCTGCGCGCCGACTTGCGCCTCCTGGCTTTCGGACATCAATCCGGTGAATTGATTACGCCCTGTGGCCAAATTCGTTGAACAGGCTTGCAGCATCATGGCAACGAGGGATAAAACTAAAAGAAGAACAGGCAACGCAAAAAGACGCTTTAAATGTGAGGGCATGGTTAAATTACAGTCCATAAATATCATTATTATCGGCCTTAGTGTATTAAGCTTCATCATGGTTGGTCAAGCATATGCAACAACGCCCCCCATAAGCAGCACAGCAAACAACACATCCGCCAATGATATTCACCGCACAGATTTTAAAGATCTCAAACAGACAGGTCAGGGGCGTGTCTTACAAATTATTGATCCGCGCACCATTACATTGGATGATGGACGCGTCATTCGCATGACCGGCATTGATATTCCTGATTTTGCTTTAGAAAACCCCGGTGAAATAAGCCTGCAGACGGTTCGCGTCTTGAATGATCTGTTGCTTGGTAAGCAGGTCAAGATTTGGCAGACGCGCTCATCCAAAAAAGGGCGCACCAACAGGATGGGGCATAATTTGGCGCATTTAACCAGCGAGGATAAGGATATTTGGGTTCAGGGCCTGTTGCTGCGCCTGGGTTTAGCGCGCGTTCAAACAACCAAAACCAACCCCGAGCTGGCCGATGATCTTTATACTCTGGAAGTGAGCGCACGATCGCAAAGGGCAGGATTATGGTCTCTTCCAGAGCATATGGTTCTCAGCCCCGCCGAAGCCGATAATTTTATTGGTGAATTCGAGGTCATTGAGGGCACGGTCACATCCGCATCGATCAATAAAAACAGGGTCTTCCTGAATTTTGGCAAGGATTGGCGTACCGATTTTACGGCTTCAATCGCCCCATCAGATCGCAAAACATTTAACAAATCAGGGTTTAACCCGCTGCAATGGCAAGGCAAGACACTGCGCGTGCGCGGCTGGATTGAGCCTTATAACGGCCCCTATATTGAAATCACTCACCCCGAAGCACTCGAACTTCTGGATTAATTCTTGCCCTCTGCCCTGTGAGTGATTATCTTTCAGGACATAATAAAGATTAATTTTTTAACCTTTTAACCGGCCATCCGCCTCATGAATAAAGACAGCACAAAAAAACCCAATATTGAAAAGCAATCACCGCTCTATGATTTATTCCCCGAGATTGCCCCCTACTCAACCGGCTTTTTACGGGTCAGTGATATACATGAAATCTATTGGGAGCAGAGCGGCAACCCCGATGGCGTGCCTATTGTGCTTCTTCATGGTGGTCCGGGTGCCGGAGCATCCCCCATGCATCGCCGATTCTTTGACCCGGATCATTACCGTATCATTATCTTTGATCAACGTGGCTCCGGCCGCTCACACCCACTTGGTGAATTAAAAGATAACAATACTGAAGCGCTCGTATCCGACATTGAAGCCTTGAGAGAGCTTTTAAATATTGGAAAATGGCACGTATTTGGCGGATCATGGGGCAGCACATTGGCATTGTGCTATGCCAGCCAGTATCCCTCCGCATGCTCATCCCTTATTTTACGTGGCATATTCTTATGTGAGCGCGATGAAGTAAATTGGTTTCTTTACGGTATGCGTAAAATTTTCCCTGAAGCATGGGATCAATTCTCCAGCATTTTCTCTCAGGACGAGCAAGAGGATTTGCTCACTCATTACTATGATGTTCTGACCGGGGATGATGAAAAGCGTCAAATGGAGGCGGCAATTCGTTGGGCACTCTATGAAGGGGCCTGCTCATCCCTGCTCCCCAATTATGAGACCATCACAACGGAGGAACAAAAACAACATGCTTTGGCATTGGCACGAATTGAAGCGCATTACTTCAAACATGAAACCCGCGATGGCGATAAAAGCCTGTTACACCAGCTGGATACGCTTCGCGGCATCCCAACCAGCATTATCCAAGGGCGCTATGATGTTATTTGCCCGATTGAGACAGCCGATAAGCTGCACCAACTCTGGCCAGAGGCCGATTATATTGTTGTGCCGGATGCCGGCCATTCTGCTCTTGACCCGAAGCTACGCTCTCGGTTAATTGAAGCAACCGAAAACGCCAAAACAATTTCATACTAGCTGTAAACACAAAAAGGGTTTCAAGATGGGTTTTAAAACACTAAAAGATTTTGATTTACAAGGCCAAGTGGTTCTTATGCGTGCCGATCTCAACGTACCGCGCATGGATGGCAAAGTCACGGACACGACACGGATTGACCGCCTGAAACCCAGTATTGATTTTCTGACCCAGCATGGCGCAAAAGTTTTAATCCTCTCCCATTTCGGGCGGCCGGAAGGCGGCCAGCATGACCCGCAAATGTCCCTGGCCTTTCTTGTGCCGGTCTTACAAGAACGTTGGGGCACAAATGTGTCCTTCGCGGCCGATTGTATTGGCGAAGCGGCACACTCCCTTGCGCAAAACCTGAAAAATGGAGAGGTTGGTCTTCTCGAGAATGTTCGATTCTATAAGGAAGAAAAGAAAAACGATCCGGATTTCGCCAAAAAACTGTCTGAGCCGGGCGATATCTATGTGAATGATGCCTTTTCCGTCTCCCACCGTGCACATGCCTCAACAGAGGGCATCACGAAGTATTTACCCTCTGCAGCAGGGTTACTTATGGAGGCCGAACTCACAGCGCTCGATCAAGCTCTTGGGCATCCGCAAAAGCCGGTTATGGCCATAACGGGCGGTTCCAAAATTTCAACCAAGCTCAGCGTTCTTCATAACCTGATTGAAAAAGTTGATTATCTGGTTCTCGGCGGGGGTATGGCCAATACGTTCCTGTATGCGCAAGGCGCCAATATTGGAAGTTCTCTATGCGAAGAAGAAATGGCCGATGAAGCGCGCCAAATTATGGACAAAGCCAAATCTCTTAATTGTGAGATCATCTTACCATCCGATTGTGTCTGCGTGAGTGACATTAAACCGCATGCCGATCATGATATTTTAGATCCACAAAACATTCCTGCCGGAAAACGCGCTATTGATGTTGGCCCTAAATCTGTGACCTCGATCAAACAGGCCATGGATCAATGCAAAACCATCGTCTGGAACGGCCCGATGGGTGTTTTTGAAATCCCGCCTTTTGATCATGGTACAAATGCCCTTGCACAATATGTGGCTGAAAAGACGGCCCAAGGCTCTCTTGTGAGCATAGCCGGTGGCGGTGATACGGTGGCCGCACTTGAAAATGCCAAATCAAAATCACATTTCAGCTATGTCTCCACGGCTGGCGGTGCATTTCTGGAATGGTTAGAAGGAAAAGACCTTCCTGGTGTCAGTGCTCTAGGAAAATGATTTCAGCAAATCAGTGGCTTCTTGGTCGCTCATTTTTTCATACAAGCTAACAAGATATGTGATGTTTTTCAGCTCAACCATCTTGCCCTTGTTGCGAATACGGTTCGTCAGCAAGTAAATTGAAATAAAATCATTCTTGATGATGCCGTTCACCTTGCAAAGAGCAACCAGAACATCTCCGTTATTGGATTGCAATAAAGCCAAAAGCTGTTCATGTGTCATCGAAACATAGACAGAGAACTGAGCCACAAAAGCCGCCAACTCACCTCGGCGCAATGTGCCGAGCATCATGTGAACATCCAATGAACCGCGCTTTTGGAAATCTTTAGATAATCGAAGCATCATATCGCTCGGAACATAATTGGCCTCGCCCTCATCGCCCTTGTCTTCTCTGATCAATGAGTCAACGGTTTCACGTATCTGCTCCGATACATCAATATCATAATGGCGCGAAATATAGGCACGCAGCTCCATACCAACATAGCTATACAACATTTTCACGATATCGTGTGATATTTCATCGCGCCTAAGCAATGGCATTGCCAAACGGTCTGACTCACGCGCAATATCGGCCATAACAGTCAATGCGCGCTCCGTGAGTTTAATCTTTTTGTTTTCTGCCAGAGAAATGGCCGTTTCAAGATCTTCCGTCTCCGCTAAAACCTCGATGACCTGCGCGCTCAAAACATCTCGTTTTGCAATTTCCGCCCAATATTGCGGCGCTTTGGATTTAATAATATAAATTAAATCAAGATCACTCAAAATCGGACTTTTGCGCAAGACATGCCCGGCAACATTAATTTCTTCATTTGAAATAAAAAGGATAAGGCGCAAAGGTACGTTATCCATGACCGAAAAGCGCTCTGCCAAAGCTTCCTTTAAATCCGTTTCAGCCTGCCTGACGATCTCAACCAGGACATCCGCCACAAGCTCGCTCTCCCGGGGAGAAAGCTCCATCTCCAGTAATTCTGTAATGATGTTCGTCAGCTCAACACGTTGCTCAGGCCTGTTACTTTCAGCAAGCTCTTCAATGCGTGTTTGATCGTAAAGACGCGCCAAAAAAGGCGTGATTTTAAGCTGATGATCTAAGTGTTTTAGATCCATGACGTTGCCCCTGTCATATTTTTATTATTATATTACCCCACCACTGATTTTTGCTCAGCGATGATTGCATCATATAGAACAAATCTTACAAATTCCTTAACATAATAAAAATACGGTTTTAGTACTCTATTTCTTGCAAAATTCTGCTCTTCTTACTATATTAGTATGATTGAAAACTCATAAGAGTTTGTTAAAGTTTTTGCTCTAATATAATAAAAGAGAGTAATCACGGGTTATTTAAAAAAGGGAAAATTACCATGGCAGGTCCACTTACAGGGTTAGGAACACAAAGCTTACAAGCTGGTCTAACAACAGCCTCAACAGGTCAGGCAAACGTGAATACCGCGGGCGTTGTATCATCAACGGGCGCGCGTCAGAATTCAGGCCAAAGCCCCCGCCCCGAATTGGTTCAGCCACAAGGTGCTGCCCTCGGGCAATCACAAACTGCAACATCCGATGCAGAGGTCCGTGACCAGATTGTTAATCTTGCACAGGATATCGCCGAGCAGAGAAATCAGATCGCTCAAGGTCAGGATGTTGACCGCGGCTCTATCGTGGATGTCCTGGCTTAGATTATATAACTATTTTGCATGAAAGCGCCTTTGAGGCGCTTTTTTTATGCGTTGATGATAAAGCCCTCCCCCTTTTATTGGAAAGCGACTTCATTAAAGCTGCGCAATTTACGGCTATGGAGCTGCTCAGGGTCTTGGTCCCGCAATAAGGCCATTGTGAGCAGGCCAATCTGCAAATGCTGCTCCACGCGCTCTCTGTAGAATGTATCGGCCATACCGGGCAGCTTTAATTGCCCATGAAGCGGTTTATCCGAAACGCAGAGCAACGTACCATAAGGCACTCTAAACCTGAAGCCATTGGCGGCTATTGTGCCGGATTCCATATCCATCGCAATCGCCCGGCTCTGGCTTAAACTCATATTTTGTAACACAGAGGATCGCAGCTCCCAATTTCGGTCATCTGTTGTTGCTACCGTGCCGGTCCGCATAATTTTCTTAAGATCATACCCTTTATAACCCGTTACCTGCCCTACGGCCTGCTCAAGGGCCTGCTGAATTTCTGCCAATGGCGGGATAGGAATATTGGCCGGCAAGTCATTGTCGAGGATATTATCCTCACGCAAATAACCATGGGCCAACACATAATCGCCCAAACTCTGCGAGTTTCTGAGACCTGCGCAATGTCCCAACATCAGCCAAGCATGTGGCCTCAGCACAGCAATATGATCTGTAATGGTCTTTGCATTGGATGGCCCAACGCCGATATTGACCATGGTAATGCCGCTATTATCCGGACGTTTCAAATGGTAGGCAGGCATTTGCGGCATACGCTTGAGCGTATACCCCTCTTCATCCTGTGCCTCGGCATTCACATTTTTATTCCATGTCACTTTATCGCCCGGCTCGACAAAGGCCTCATATTCAAGACGGTTTTCCTTGAGCTCCAGATCATTTGTAGGGCTCATAATCTCCTGTGAGAGCGCGATAAACTTATCAATATAGAACTGGTAATTGGTGAAAATTACAAAATTTTGGAAATGCGCGGGCGATGTCCCGGTGTAGTGTTTAAGCCTTTGCAAGCTTAAATCAACGCGCGGCGCCGTAAACAATGCCAAAGGCAAATCTCCGTTACTCTTGGGAGAACACGTCCCATTGGCAATCTCATCGTCCATAATATCCAGATCAGGAATATCAAATAAATTCGGTAAATTCTCAATTTGCTCGGCCGAGAGATCCTTTTCCAGATGAAAATTCTCCCCCAAAGCAAAATGAAGCGGAATTGGAGTTTCACTGGCGCCAACCTCAATGCCTACATCATGGTTTTTTAACAATAATTGAAGCTGACGAAGATAATACCCCTCAAAAATATCAGGGCGCGTTACCGTTGTCTCATACGCTCCCGGTCGTGGTACAAAGCCATACGATAAACGCGCATCAGATCGATGTGCTTTTTGAGACGCTACACGAATATAAGGATAATAAGCCGAAATACGCTTTTTAATATCTTGCCCATTCACGTAAGCATCAAAGCTCTCGCGTAAAAAACGAACATTTTCATCGTAAATTTCTATGATTGCCTTAAGAGCCTGCTCGGCATTTTTGTATTCTTTTGGTTTATAAATTTTTAGAGATTTTACCATAATCTAGACACTGCTTTTTTGTTTTTTATCAATATTTTAACGCAAGTCACCATTTGAGAGTATCAAATGGATATTAACATTTTATGAGGAATAATTTAATTCTCAAGCCCGACAAGTGAGCGTGCATAATGATCGGCATCAAAGGCCTGCATATCCTGTGCCCCCTCCCCGACGCCGATGGCATGCACAGGCAAGCCAAATTGATCTGCCAAACCAACCAAAACCCCTCCCTTAGCGGATCCATCAAGCTTTGTGACTATCAATCCCGTTACACTTACCATCTCCTTAAAGGCTTCCACTTGAGAAAATGCATTTTGACCGGTTGTCGCATCCAGAACAAGCAAGACAGCATGAGGCAGGTTTTCATCCTTCTTTTTTAAAACACGAACAATTTTTTGCAATTCTTCCATCAGGTTCTTTTTGTTTTGTAGGCGCCCCGCTGTATCAATCATTAAAACATCCGCGCCTTCTGCTTCGGCTTGCTCATAGGCTTCATAAGCCACAGAGGCAGCATCTGCCCCTATCTCTTTCTTGATAAGCTTTGATTGCGTGCGCCCCGCCCAGATATCAAGCTGTTCAATAGCGGCAGCACGAAAAGTATCCCCAGCGGCAATCATCACTTTTTTCTTTTCAGATAAGGTTAGATTATGGGCGATCTTTCCGATCGTTGTTGTTTTACCAACGCCATTCACGCCGCACACCAAAATAGTAAACGGCCCACCGCTTTCTGGCTTATCAGTGAGCATTGGAGCAGCGACAGGTTCCAGAATTTTAGCCATAGACTCGGCTAAAGCTTGCTTGATTTCATCTTCTTCCAAATCCTTGCCAAATCGCCCTTCCGAAAAATCTGCTACCACTTTAGCGGCCGTTGCTGGCCCCAGATCAGCCATAATCAGAACATCTTCCAATTCATCCAACGTATCCTGATCCAATTTCCTTTTGGTAATCAGGTCGGTGATGCCTTGTGTGATTTTATTGGTGGATTTACTCAGCCCTTTCGTCAGGCGAGAAAACCAGCCGCCTTCATTGCTATGGTCTGATAATTCTTCATTCTCAATCGCATCATCCACCTTAGAGTGAGTGGGCACAGGTTCATCATCAAGATTATCAATGATATCGGCTTCCGTTTCCTCAAGTTCGTGCTTAGTCGCCTCATCAATTTCGGCCTCATACTCAACCGGAGGCTCCATTTCAGGCTCACCATTCGGGTGCAGAATTTCATCATCGCGCTCGTCACGCTCTTGTTCCGGTGCGTTCTTTTTCTTACGCCAAAAAATCATGATATCCCCCTTTTTGGTGGTTCACTAGAGCACATCAAATGCTCGAGCTCTCTCCTGATGGCTGATGCTTAAGCAGTTTGCCCCAAAAGCATGCCATTTTCAATGGCACTTGTGCGGATATTCACCAAAGACCCGACAGGTAATTCTGCGCCGCTGATTTTGACTTGAGCAAAGTGCTGCGTACGGCCGGTATTATCTTTTTCTACAATGGCTTGCAAATTTTTATTAAGATGCATTTTTAAGAATTTTTGCACCTGCCTCTCCCCAGCCTCACGCAAGCGTGCGGCTCTCTCCTTACGTTTTGATGGGTCTACTTGAGGCATTTTGGCCGCTGGTGTCCCCTCACGTTCTGAATACGGGAAAACATGCAAGAATGTGAGATCACATTCCTCAACAATATTGAGCGTATTTTCAAACATTTCATCCGTTTCTGTTGGGAACCCGGCAATGATATCCGCGCCAAAAGCCATATCAGGGCGGCAGGATCGAGCCCTCTCACACATTTTGATGACATCATTGCGCAAATGACGGCGCTTCATGCGCTTTAAGACCATATCATCACCAGCTTGTAGCGAGAGATGTAAATGTGGCATTAAGCGCGGTTCTTCCGCTATAAGATGCCAAAGATCATCATCAATCTCCACCGGATCAAGAGAGGATAAACGCAAACGAGGCAATTCCGGCACCAACGCCAGTACACGGCGGATCATTTGCCCTAGTGAAGGACTTCCAGGCAAGTCAGGGCCATATGATGTGACATCCACGCCGGTAAATACAATCTCGTTATAGCCAGCCTCAACAAGCGTCCGCACTTGCTCAGCAATAACGCCGATGGGAACCGATCTGGAATTTCCGCGCCCATAAGGGATAATACAAAACGTGCAGCGATGGTCACACCCATTTTGAACCTGAAGAAAAGCACGCGCGTGACCTTCAAAACCCTCAATCAAGTGGCTAGCCGTTTCCTTAACAGACATTATATCGTTCACGAGAACTTTTTCTTCTCCCTCAAGCCCCCATGTTTCAGCCTTCAGCTTTAAATCATTGCCGATAATCCGGTCAATCTCGGGCATAGCGGCATAGCTCTCCGGTGCAATTTGCGCGCTGCAGCCTGTGACAATAATCTGGGCATCCGGATTGCTTCTGCGCGCTTTACGAATGGCCTGGCGTGCCTGACGCTCCGCCTCCTTTGTGACCGCGCATGTATTGACGATAATCGCGTTTTCAATCCCTGCTTTCTTGGCATGGGCGCGCATCACTTCCGACTCATAGGTATTGAGACGGCATCCAAAGGTCAATAATTCTGGTTCATTCTTACTCATGGCGCGTTTTTTAGCGCCTCACGGCGGCTTTTGTCAAAGTAATAAAACAAACTGGCTGTAAGCACAGGAGCGATATAAGCCACCAATGTACCTAGCCAGACACCTAACAATGGATAAATATAGTAAACAGCGATAATGAAAGCACCACAATTTACGATGGCTCTGATAAACACCAGTTTTGCAAAAAACCTTGTAAAATCAGCACCTGAGCTAAAATAAAGAATAATCAATGTGCTCGCCGCTAAAGATGGAAATGTTGATACTATTCCACCCCAAACAGGCCCTGCAATATAACTAAGAAGAACAGAGGCTAAAATCACGCTGCCTGCAAAAGTAAAACGCAAAACTATCTCTAAGAGAGTAATCGGTTTTTTTTGGTTTGACCTTAAAGGCTCTATAGCAATGAATTGAAATAGTAAAAGTATTACGAGTGATAGCACGGCAAAAACAATCAATGCGATTAACCATGATTGGACAGCCATACCTCCCAAAAGAAGACCACATAACATCCAAAGCGAAGAGGCCGAGAGCATACTCATCAGCAAGCCATAACGAGCCGTCAGTACGAAAACGATAAAAAAAACTCCGACTAGAGCCAACATGATTAAAGCTTTAGGCAAAGCCTCATAGGCCACAACATCTGGCCCAAGCAGAAGCCCCTGAAAGAAGATAGCAATTGTGAGAGGAACAGGAAGAGCAGAAACTATAGCGCCTATTTGAGCACTGACCTTCTCAGATAGAACTGTTACAAAAGCAACAACTCCTCCTCCAACAAAAAAGCTGAGCCCTATTTTAACAAGATTGAGGAGATCAGCATCCATATCTTATGAAAGCTGCCCTTGAAAAACATAAGAAACAGGGCCGGTCATAAACACATGACCAGTATCTTGATTATATTCCAAATGCAGACTTCCTCCGCCATCGACCGTAATATCGGCCTTATTATCACTCAGACCTCTGCGCACCGCTGCTACAATCGTTGCACAAGCTGCAGAACCACAAGCCAGTGTCATACCGACACCCCTTTCCCATGTTCGCAAACGCATTGTCTTGCGATCCAAAACCTGAACAAACTCAACATTTGTTCTCTCAGGATAAAGTGCATGGGTTTCAAATACAGGTCCATATTCTTCCGGATCAATTCCATCCAAATCATCAACAAAAAATACACAATGCGGATTGCCCATATTAACAGCCACAGGGTCTTTAACAGCCCCCTCACCGATTCCTACATGAAGCGTGTCCACCTCTTCCGAGAGCGGGATTTCAGCCCAACCCAAGCGCGCCGGGCCCATATCAACACATACCAAGCCATTTTCCACCATTTTAGAAGGCAGAAGACCCGATCGCGTCTCTATAACGCAATGGTCAATTCCCTGGTCTGTCATGAGCATATGGGCCACACAGCGCGTTGCATTTCCGCACGCACCGGATTCCGACCCATCGGAATTGTAAATACGCATAAAAACATCAGCATTTTCAGTCACTTCCAGCACAATCAACTGATCACAGCCAACACCAAAATGACGGTCACAAATATGGGTAATCTGATCCGCATGCAAGCGTATATCATCGTGACGCGCATCGATAATAACAAAATCGTTTCCCAAACCATGCATTTTTACAAAATTCATACCATAAAGCCTTGTTTTTATTGTGCATATATAGATATAGCACGTTAATGCCTTTTGCACAGCACCATAACTATCCTAAAGAATATGCCTCTTTTAGCTTTTTAATCCAAGAAATCAATGCTAAAATAAATATGTAAACTGGGCTCACAAAAGAAGCCCGGACATCTATGGGTTTGGTTGGGAGAAAAACGATGGGATATGTATATCCGAACGAATTAATGATCGCGCGCGATCAGTCATCTAAAATGCTTAAAGGTGGTCTTATGCTGGCTGCTATTTTGCTCTTTATCACCGGCCTCTTCTTCATGAGCGATTTGAACACAGGTAATGCCAGCACCATGGTGTGCTCACAAGATGCTGTTGCCGGTATTCAATGCACCCTGCGTTAACAGCGACGATTTCCTTGACATTTATTAATTAAGACCATAAGTTAGCCGCGAATTTAGCTGACAGAATTGTTTTGTCAGTGCCCAAGATCTCTCGGGGATCAGGTACACCGTGCTCGGCGAAGTTACGCTCAGCGCGGCGCTTTTTGTTATGGATTAAGGCATGTTTGAAAGCTTAAGTGAGAAATTAGGATCCGTTCTGGACAAGCTGAAAGGCCAAGCCAGCCTCTCGGAAAACGATGTCATGGCCGCCAGCCGTGAGATCCGCGTTGCTTTGCTTGAGGCTGATGTCGCGCTTCCCGTTGTAAAAGATTTTATAGCAACCATTAAGGAAAAAGCTGTTGGGCAAGACGTCATTAAAGGCGTAAACCCAGCCCAGCAAGTTATTAAAATTGTCCACGATGCCCTTGTTGAGATGCTGGGCTCTGAAACCCAAGATTTAAATTTCTCATCACCGCCAAGCGTCTATTTGATGGTTGGCCTTCAGGGGTCCGGTAAAACAACCTCTACCGCTAAAATTTCCAAGCTTTTAACCGATAAGCAAAACAAAAAAGTCTTGATGGCATCCTTGGATGTATATCGCCCTGCGGCGCAAGAACAACTCCGTCAATTGGGTGAGCAAACAGGTGTTGCAACACTCGATATTGTAGACGGCCAAAAGCCCGTTGATATTGCAAAGCGTGCCTTGGACACAGCCCGCAAAGAGGGCTTTGATCTTATTATGCTGGATACGGCCGGCCGCCTGTCAATTGATGAAGAACTCATGCAGGAAGTCGCCGACATTCAAAAGGCCACCAATCCGATAGAAACGCTTCTTGTTGCCGATGCGATGACCGGGCAAGACGCTGTGCAAACTGCCAAAGCCTTTGATGAACGGGTTGGGCTGTCCGGTATCATGCTGACCCGCGTTGATGGGGATGCCAGAGGTGGAGCAGCCATGTCGATGAAGGCCGTAACCGGCAAGCCCGTTAAACTCGTTGGTGTCGGCGAAAAATGGGATGAGATTGAGCCTTTCCACCCCGAGCGCGTGGCTGGCCGCATCCTCGGGATGGGCGATGTGGTCTCGCTTGTTGAGAAAGCCGTTGAGACTGTCGACCGTGCTGAGGCCGAAAAAATGGCGCAAAAGCTCAAGAAAGGGAAATTTGATTTTAACGATCTCCTCTCCCAGATGCGCCAAATGAGCAAAATGGGCGGCATGGGTGAGATGATGAAAATGTTGCCCGGCATGGGGAAAATGGCTGGCATGCTCGATGAAGCGGGTGTTGATGACAGCTTCTTGAAACGCCAGGAAGCCATGATCCTGTCTATGACCCCTGCTGAGCGTGAAAAACCTGATCTTCTTAACGCATCCCGCAAAAAACGCATAGCAGCCGGCTCCGGTTCCAGCGTTCCAGAGCTCAATAAGCTTGTGAAGCAGCAAAAGCAGATGGAAGTGATGATGAAAAAGCTACGCAAGGGCGGCATGGGCAAAATGATGGGCATGATGAAGGGCATGATGGGCGGAAAAGATGCCGATATGCTGAGCGCTCTTGCCGGTGGTGACATGCCAAAAGAATTGCAAGATTTAGCCGGAGATGAGAATACAGGGCCACTAGGCCCTAACCCTTTTGATCAAGCGGGCGGCAACCCATTTGGCGGTGGCTCCATACCTCCTGGGTTGGGCGGCCTTGGAGGCGAACTGGCTGGGTTGCCTGCGCGCGGCGGCACAAAGAAAAATAGAAAGAAAAAGAAGCGATGAGAGACGTCACAGACGCCGATTTTGATGCTATTTACGCGATTTACACCGATAAATCCGTTAGCCGCTTCATGTCTTATGGCGACATCAGCAAAGATGATTTCCAAGAGGTGTTTGTGTCTCTCAAAAACCGCTGCCATTTCTTCATTTTCGAAGATGAGGCAGGCGCCTATGGTCACTGCACTATTGAAAAGCGTTCGGGGCGTTGTGCCGATAGCGCCTATCTCGGGGCATTTGGTATTAAATCATCACATCAAGGCCAAGGCCTTGGTAAGAAAGCCCTGCTTCAAGTAGAGAATTACTTGCGCGAACAAGGCTTTAAGACACTGTATTTCTTTGTTGAAAGCGATAATGAGACGGCTATTCCGTTTTACAAAAAGCTCGGCTTCAAAGAAAGCGGCATGGTGCCCCAATACTTCAAACGGGAAGACGAAGATCACTATGTCGATGACTACATTTTTTCAAAGGTTTTAAACTGATAGCAATAAAAAGGAGAAAAAAACTATGGCACTTGCAATCAGACTGTCCCGCGGGGGACGTAAAAAACGCCCATTTTACCGTATCATCGTAGCCGATAAGCGCATGCCGCGTGATGGCCGCTACATTGAGCGTTTGGGCACATACAACCCACTTCTTCCAAATGATAGCGACCAACGCGTGACTTTGGTGGAAGACCGTATCAAATATTGGCTAGATCAAGGGGCAAAACCGTCCGAGCGTGTTGCACTCTTCTTGGGTAAAGCCGGTATCATTGATATGCCTGAGCAACCTAATCGCCCGAATAAGTCTCAACCATCTGAAAAAACAAAGATGAAACAGGCTGATAAGGAAGAGAAGCGTGCAGCGGCAGAGGAAGCAGCAAAAGCAGCAGAAGAAGAAGCACAGGCAGCAGCGGCAGCAGCGGCTGAAGCCCCTGCAGAAGAAGCAGCAACTGACGCCCCTGCGGAAGAAGCAGCAACTGACGCCCCTGCGGAAGAAGCTGCTCCAGCGGCAGAAGAAAAAGCGGAAGAAGCACCTGCTGCTGAAGACGCACCAGCTGAAGAGGCACCAGCGGAAGACGTAGCAGCAACTGACGCCCCTGCGGAAGAGGAAAAGAAAGAAGCCTAACTCTTTCATAGAATTGATCATGCTCCGTGGGTATAATCAACTCACGGAGCATTTTTATAAGCATGAGCAAACAAATCTGTATCGGTAAAATTACGGGCGTTCACGGCGTAAAGGGCTTTGTGAAGATAAAACCCTATTGCGAAGATGTTTCATTAATCGAACACGCCAATAATTTTGAGATCACAATCAAATCAATCACGCATAAGCATATTTTGGCATCCGTAAAAGGCGTTCAAGACCGCGATGATGCTGATGCTATTAAAGGACAGGACATCACGATTGACCGAAATGCCCTGCCTGAGATTGATGATGATGACAGTTACTATTATGAAGACCTCAAGGGGCTGGCTGTTCACACAAAAGACAATAAAGAATTTGGCCATATTAAATCTGTCCATAATTTTGGCGCCAGCGACCTGCTGGAAATCACCCCCAAAAACGGCAAAGCTTTTTTGCTCCCCTTTCATGATGATTTTGTCCCGGAAGTCGGTGATGATTTTGTTCTGATCCAGGATTTTGAAGAGTTTATGGATGATGGTAAATAAGGGGACAGCGCGATGAGCTTAACGTTTAACATTCTTACCCTGTTTCCCGAGATGTTCCCCGGCACGCTTGGCCACTCGCTTAGCGGAAAGGCACTTGAGCGCGGCGATTGGGGGTATAACACCATTAATATTCGGGATTTTGGCGCAGGCGTGCATAAGGCAGTCGATGACACCCCCTTTGGCGGCGGGGCTGGTATGGTGATGCGCCCGGATATATTAGAGCAAGCCCTTTTGTCAGTCCCGCAGTGCGATGGGCCTAAATATTACCTCTCCCCGCGTGGAAAGCCACTTACACAAGACAAAGTCAAAGAATTAGCGCAGGAAACAAAGATAACCCTCCTCTGCGGCCGATATGAAGGTGTAGACCAACGTTTTTTGGATGCTTATGCATTCGAAGAAATTTCCATTGGTGACTATGTCCTTTCCGGCGGCGAACAGGCGGCGATCATCCTCATGGATGCCTGTATTCGTCTATTGCCGGGCGTCATGGGCAATCATGAAACAGCCAATGAAGAGAGCTTTTCCAATGGCTTGCTCGAATACCCGCATTATACAAAACCGGCCATCTGGGACGATCTCTCAGGACAAACCCGCGAGGTCCCGGAAATACTTCGCTCCGGCCACCATGAGAACATCAAAAACTGGCGCCAAGAGCAATCTCAAGAAATAACCGCAAGACGGCGCCCGGATTTGTTAAAAAAGCTTGCAAAAGACTAATCAGGGCTGTATAACCCCTATCACATTAACGTTTAACCCGAAAAAACAACAAATAAGCCGCCGGGAGTTATCCTGATTACGGGCTTAAAAATAAGGGAAGAGAAAGATGAACACAGTAAAAAAATTCGAAGCGAAACAACTAGAAAAGCTTCAATCAGAAAAAACAATTCCGGAATTTGGTCCTGGTGACACAGTCAAAGTCAATGTGCGAGTGAAAGAAGGTACGCGTGAGCGTATTCAGGCCTATGAAGGCGTTTGCATTTCCCGTAAAGGATCCGGTCTTAATGAGAATTTCACAGTCCGTAAAATCAGCTACAATGAAGGTGTTGAGCGTGTATTTCCTCTTTGGAGTTCACGTGTAGACAGCATCGAGCTTGTTCGCCGCGGTTCTGTTCGCCGCGCAAAGCTTTACTATCTTCGTGATCGCCGCGGTAAATCAGCACGTATTGCTGAGCGTACGACTGGTCACGGTATCGAAAAACGTGAAGAAAAACCTGCGAAAACAACAAAAGCTAAGAAATAAAGACACTTTATTATTAAAGAATGCAAAAGGGCTTGAATTTCCAAGCCCTTTTTTCATGTTCAGTATTAAATTTATCAATTAATGCACTGTTATTGTTGATTTTAATCGCAACTCTCCACCCTCATAATGTGGGGCCGAGAGCTGGATCTCATCAAGACCATCCAGCAGTTCCAATACATCATGCTCGATATTTGCAATAAAATGCGCCTGCTCATGTAAAATTGCAGAAATGCTGAGATCATTACGGTTTATCAAAATACTATCTGCACGCACATAGGACGGGTCAAAGAAATGAATTTCTGCCCTGCCTTGGTCATTTTTACCAATTTTTGCACGCACACCTCGTTTATTGTCTTTAAAATCAGTCATTTACACCCTCCCGATTTTATTTTCGCATTGCAATGTATAGTTTATGCAAAAACTATTGAGAAAGTCCTAAGAAATGTGTCATTCTGTGCGATAAATGCGATAGTATAAACGCTGCAAAAACAAGACCTTAAAAGGAATATTGGTAACAATGCCTCAACCAAAAACACTTTTTGAAAAAATCTGGGCGGACCACGTCATTGATCAACAAGATGATGGCACATGCCTGATCTATATTGATCGCCATCTCGTGCATGAAGTGACATCCCCGCAAGCTTTCGAGGGGCTTCGCATAGCTGGCCGCAAAGTCCGTAATGTTGGAGCAACACTGGCGGTTGCGGATCACAACGTGCCGACATCAGACCGCAGCGACGGCATCAAGGAAGAGGATAGCCGTATCCAGATCGAGACATTGCGCAAAAATTGTGAAGAATTTGGTGTCACCCTCTTTGATATGAATGATAAACGCCAAGGTATTGTGCATATTATTGGCCCGGAGCAAGGCTTTACACAGCCGGGCATGACGATTGTGTGTGGCGATAGCCATACAAGCACGCATGGCGCTTTTGGGTCTCTGGCCTTTGGTATTGGGACATCCGAAGTGGAACATGTGCTCGCCACGCAAACCCTGATCCAGAAGCCGGCAAAATCCATGCGTATTACTGTTAATGGTGCCCTGCCGGTAGGAGTGACAGCCAAAGATATGATCCTTGCCATCATTGGTGAGATAGGAACGGCCGGTGGCACCGGACATGTGATTGAATATGCCGGCGAAGCTGTGCGCAGCCTGTCCATGGAAGGCCGCATGACAATCTGCAACATGTCGATTGAGGGCGGCGCACGTGCCGGCATGGTTGCACCCGATGAAACGACGTTTAACTACATCAAGGGTCGCCCCTATGCCCCGCAAGGTGATGATTGGGATAAGGCTGTATCCTACTGGCAAACCCTTCCAAGTGATGAGGGTGCAAGCTATGATAAGGAAGTCACTTTAAATGCCGCGGATATCCCGCCGATGGTAACATGGGGTACAACGCCTGAGGATGTCATGCCGATTACAGGATCCGTTCCGAGCCCGGATGATTTTGATGACCCGAATAAAAAAGCATCGGTTGAACGTATGCTGGATTACATGGGCTTGGAAGCCGGCACAAATATGACCGATATAGCCGTTGATAAAGTGTTTATTGGTTCTTGTACCAATGCACGCATCGAAGATTTGCGCGAAGTGGCAAAGATCGCCAAAGATAAAAAAGTGGCCGACTCCGTTTATGCGATGATTGTCCCGGGATCAGGCCTGGTCAAAGCACAAGCCGAGGAAGAAGGGTTGGATAAAATCTTTATTGAGAGTGGTTTTGATTGGCGAGAGCCAGGCTGTTCAATGTGCTTGGCTATGAATGCCGATAAACTTGAGCCCGGTGAGCGCTGCGCATCTACATCAAACCGTAATTTCGAAGGGCGACAAGGGCGCGGTGGTCGCACGCATTTACTTTCGCCCGCCATGGCAGCCGCAGCCGCCATAAACGGCAAGCTCAGCGATGTCAGGGAATTTTCCTAAAAACGTCTGGTAAGTTCAATACCGACAACATTTTCAAGTGGCGCTGAAGGGTTGCGCAGAAGCGGTACGCCCGGGCGATAGCGTTCTTCACCATCAACGGTAACAAAAAGCTTTGCATGCCAACCACGGCCATCTGCATCGGTATTGGCCCATGAGCTGGATAATTCAATCAAACCATCATCAACAAGGCTATCCGGATCCGTATCCAGTCCAAAATAGGTTCTATTGCCCGGTAAACCCGAAAGCATTGCTGGTGTTGGGGCACTCAGGAGACGGTCAGATTCAATGTTAATGCGAAACTCCGGCTCTTCGGCCAAGCCGCGATCCTGCTCTTCAACATCTGCCGTTGCTTCCCCCTCTCCCAGGCCGCGAACAACCCATTGCCGATCAGAACAATCAAGAGTCTCACACTCACGCGTAAATGTTACAGAGCCTATCTCAATATCAGGCGCAGTTTCATCAACCCTATGGGTTCTTGTCCCCTTGACAACAATAGTTTCTTGAACGCTTTCCGCCTCGTCTTGTGCGGGGCTCTCACCATCCAGCTGGACAATCGCGCGCATCTCTCCGTCTATACACTCAATCCGCAATGTTGCACCGGCCTCTATGGGCGCTCCATCCGAAGCGGCGCCATTAAAGGCACGAATATAATCCGGGCTTGCCTCTACAATTGCAAAACTTTGCCCTTGGGGCGGGCATGCCATGCCATCCAGCATTGGTCTCTCCTTAAAGGTTTGTTTGTAATGAGATGAGATTAGAAGAATGACAAAGGAAAATCTATACGCAATGCAATATGATTGTTTAAAACCCCATTTTGATCTTCAGCCCGGCCGCCGGAGCTATTGAATTCAGGTCCTTCGCGATAGCATCCGGCATGTCATCAGAAAAACTCTGATTATTTAAAAACAGATGGAGAGTAAGATCCTCATTGTCTATATCGGAAAATTTATAGGTGATTTCACGATTGCCGTCTATTTCGACATGCCGATGCATATTATCCGTAAACTCAAGAAAGTCTTTGTAGGTAAAAAGGTCATCCGCTTTGGCATTGCCCATAAGGCAAAGCACAAAACCAAACAAAGCTGCAAGCAACTTTAAATTCCCCAAAACCATTATTCCCTGTACTATTTTTTGTGAAACACTGTTTGATTTAAACAGTAACAATGTTACTTTAATGGTACACTTTTTCATTATGACAACGCAAATTTAGTATGAATACGGATATACTCACATCGCTGCAATGGCCCTCTGACTTTGACTTTCGCAAAGACGAAACTTGCCAGAATATATTCAAACCCTTTATCGAACAAGAGATGCAATTGCTCAAAGAGTTTGATGAAAAACGCCCGCAAGGCGTTGAGTATGTTTTCCATCAACATGCCACCCGTGTCGCCAACGATGTCAGAGGCACGTGTCGCCATATGGGATTTGGTGAATCTCTGGCCGAGAATATGTATTGGGCAACGCTTGTCCATGATATTGGAAAGCGTCTCTTGCCTGTTGAAATATGGGATCTGGAGGGCAAACCATCTGATGCCATGCGCGAGAGACGACGATCTCATACCATTTTGGGCGAAGATATGGTGCGCTCTAAATTCTCCACCATTGCACATCCATTCAAACGATTAATGTCGGACATCATTTTAAACCACCACGAAAAAATGGATGGATCCGGCTATCGTGGCCTAAAAGGGAATGAGCTATCTTATCCCGTAAGGCTGGTTGCTATCATCGAAGCCTTTGATGGGTGGCAAATTTGGCGGCCGCATTATGGTGACCGTGATATTTCAACCCCGGGTGTGCTCAAACGTATGCGCGATGAAAAAGGGGCTGAGTTTTTTGATATGGATGTCTTTGAAATCTTTGCGGAATACAAAATTAAGCGCTATAAAGAAACGGCTTAAATTTAGATATCATTATTAAGGTAAATTTTCATGCAGCCCTTTACAACACTGAGCGCGATAGCCGCTCCTCTGGATATGATGAATGTTGATACGGATATCATCATTCCAAAACAGTTCTTAAAAACAATAAAGCGCACAGGCCTTGGCGTTCACGCCTTTAATGATATTCGCTATGAGCAGGACGGCAGCGAAAAAACCGACTTTGTTCTCAATCAAACTCCATACAGACAGGCTGAAATTCTGATTACCGGCGATAATTTTGGCTGTGGTTCAAGCCGTGAACATGCGCCGTGGGCGCTGCTTGACTTTGGTATTCGCTGTATTCTGGCGCCCTCCTTTGCTGATATTTTCTACAACAATAGTTTCAAAAACGGTATTTTGCCCATTGCTCTCCCCCAAGAGCAAATTGATCAATTGATGCAAGAGGCCAAAGATAACCCCGATGGATTGATTGATATTGATCTTGAGAAGCAAACAGTGAGCCGCGGCAATAAATTCAGCTTTACCTTTGAAATTGATCCATTCCGAAAGCATTGCCTGCTCAATGGCTTGGATGATATTGGCCTCACCATGGAAAAAGAAACCATGATTGGAACTTATGAAAAGAGGCGGTCTCAGGACAAGCCCTGGATCTAAGAATGACGATTCAAATGTGGAGAAATATATTATGAGCGCAACCCATAATTTAATGCTTCTAAACAGTGATGGCATTAGCAACGAAGTCATGGCAGAGGTTAAAAAACTGATCCATGCTATTGAGGCGCATACAACGCATCGCTTTAATATCACGGAAGGCCTTATTGGCGGCGCATCTTACGATGAGCATGGTGAACCGTTAACCGATGACACACTGAATGCGTGCAAAGCGTGCGATGCGCTTTTAATGGTTTCTGTGGGCGGCCCCCAATGGGATGGTGTTGACTATGCATTAAGACCCGAGGCAGGCCTGCTCAGGCTGCGCAAGGAATTAGACCTATTCGCCAATCTTCGTCCTGCGCTTGTCTTTGATGCACTGATTGATGCATCAAGCCTCAAACCGGAAATTGTCAAAGGCCTTGATATTCTCATTGTGCGTGAATTAACCGGCGGTGTCTATTTCGGAGAGCCGCGCGGTATTGAAGACCTGCCAGATGGACAGCGCCGCGGATTTAACACGCAAACCTACACCACATCGGAAATACAGCGCATTGGGCGCGTTGCTTTTGATCTTGCACAAAAGCGCTCCGGACGCGTGACATCATGCGAAAAATCGAATGTCATGGAATCCGGCATCTTGTGGAAAGAAGAAATCACAAAGCTCCATGCCGATGAATTTCCATCCATATCACTCGAGCACATGTATGCAGATAATGCAGCTATGCAGCTTTTGCGTAACCCATCACAATTTGACGTGATTGTGACAGATAACCTCTTTGGGGATATCCTCTCCGATGAGGCAGCGATGCTGACAGGATCACTTGGTATGTTGCCATCAGCCTCCTTAGGCCAGGATGGTACGCCGGGGCTTTATGAACCCGTTCATGGATCGGCCCCCGATATTGCAGGCCAGGGCAAAGCCAACCCGCTCGCCACTATTTTGAGTTTCTCAATGGCTCTGCGCTACTCATTGAATGCAGGTGATATTGCAGATGCAATTGACCAAGCCGCTCAAGCCGTTCTGGAAAACGGCGTCCGCACGCCAGATATTATGGATGCTAAATCCAAAGAGGGCTCAACAAGCGAAATGGGTGACGCCCTGATTGAAGCCTTTAAGGCACAGATCAAAAACCAACCGCTAAAACAAGCTATCTAAAAAAAAGATTAAAAAAAAGCCCTGCAAAAACAAGCAGGGCTTTTGAAATCTTTATACATTGCAGCCTTCGTATTAACCTTGAAGCCTTACAAATACTGAACAGTTATTACCGGCATTCGCACCATTATAGAGTGCAGGAGGACCTGCAACGATACAGGCAGCCAACCCACCGGCCTGAACAGTTCCAAGCAGAGGATTACCGTCGTCAAACTTACGGTCAATTCTTTCTGCACCAGTTGCTGTTAAAGGCTGATTGATACCGGCAGCATCAACATCACTCCCCGGTTGGCCTAACAAGTAGATATAGTGACCAGAACGCAGTGTGAGAGCACCCGCATTCCCCGAAGGTTGCGCTGTCGCATCATAAAATCCGATATTGAACCCACCACCAATCTCGGCCGCTGGCACATGGTTACCAAAAGCCTGCGCCAAAGCCACGGTGAAATCACCAACACCGGAAATCAAACCGGCCGCGTAAAGATGCGCAAAGGAGCGCACCCCTTCCGTGGCCAATACCATCGCAGCACCAAGGGCTGTGTTTGTATTGGCAAGCTCAATCAGGTTATCACCATCGCCAGCCACGTTACATGGTGCCGCGCCACATCCAGGCAAGCGCGTGCCGGGGGTCAGAATATCACCAGGATAAAAACGGTAGACGTCTCTGAATGTTGATAGAGCCGAGTCAATCGCCGTAATCTGTTGCATTGTTGATGTCAAACGCGCTGTTTCAATCAGCTGCTGTCCCTTGAGAACACCGCCAATAAGAAGACCAATAATGATCATCACAATCGCAAGCTCAACCAATGTAAAACCAGCCTCACCAGACCGTGTTTTCACGACAGCTTTTTCTTCCACACACATAATTTCTCTCCTTAGAAATTGAAATATAAAACGAATCCCAGATGGCATTATACAACGATAACAATTTATAATAAATGTTAAATATTAACATCCTCTTACGGTTTTCAGCCCTCGCATAGCCCGCTCTGCGCTTTTTCCTGCTCACTTAATAGCTCGGTGCACAAAATAAAGATCATATTGTTGATTTCAGAGGGATCAAGCGTGCTGTGCTGGCTTTTAATCGTCTCCAGCATAATTTCCTTAGCAGCCTGTTTTTCGCCAACGTCAGATAAAATATAAGCCCTTAAATTACGGGTCCATGCCGGCAATATGGATGATGGGTGATTTTCCAGCATCTCCGCAATTTGAATAGTCAAATCAAGATCATCCAACTTATAGCGCGCCAAAAACATTGCCCGCACAAGCCAGCGCCAAAAACGCCCCGTCTCTTCGCGGCCAACATCCACCAAAAAACCGATAATTTGTCCCAATTTTTCCGGATCATCGACTGATGAATACACATACCCCGCCAGAATAGGAACAATGGATGATTGCGGGTCTAATTTATGCGCCATCACAAACCAATCATTCAAAAATTGATAGTTATAATCCAGCAAGGGCCGGACATCGCCATCATTCTCCCCCAGATTCTGAAGCAGGGTCGCACTCATACGGTAGGCCAGCTGTTGATCGCCCAACGCATATGATTGAGCACCATGCTCACTCATAGCCGGAGGCACGTTCGGCCATTCCTCTCGAATATCGCGCACACTCATCCAGAGAAAAACATTTCCGGCAATAAAAGCAAAAAGAGTGAAATAAAGGCCGATTATTCTAAGCATCGATCAAAACTGCCTTCGGATTAAATCCAAGCAGGCCGCTGATAATACAAGCCCGATAAAAATAATGCCTTGAAGAACAAAGAAGCCAAAAAACAAATTATCAGGGGCTCCATAAATAAGCCAAGCCGTCTGCCCCATCAAATCAAGCCTTGGCATGACGGCGGAAATCACCTGCATAATCATCTCGAACGGCCTTAATATCTCCGCCGTGATGCCTGCATCTATA
>CAZTBB010000014.1:9100-35920 GCA_964611755.1 uncultured Pseudobdellovibrionaceae bacterium | reverse complement strand
GGTTGTCATCAATTGATGTATCACCGTCAATAATTGGATGTGACATAATTTATACCCTCTTCATGTTTTTTAATATTCTTATTCGTTGGTACTTAATCTACAGAACTATGTTAAATAATTGGTTAATATTAGGAGAGTTTTTAAGCTTTATGTTTGGGCAGCAAAAAACAGGTGATAATTGTCTGTATATCCCGGTTTATGAGGGTTTATGATAATCGCATAACCTTGATCAGGTTCAAATTCGTGACATAATTATGGCCATTTTCATCTGGACTTTTGTGAAAGACATCGACATCGTAATAGGGCACGTTGGCAATGTTGTCATCGGAAGGGCCTTCCAGAACAAAATTTTCTAATGATCCGTAATGTAAACTCCCATACATTTCGAACATCCATGGCCGATTTGGTCGGTTAATGTCATATATGTCTATAATAATCTCGGTGGGCGGGTTTTCAGTATCCAGATAATGTGTGCGCACGCGATCAAGAATTTCTTCCAGTGTACCTGTCCAGCGGAGTTCATCTCCATTATCGGCATAAATGAGAGCGCCCAGTTCTATGTTGGCAGCGCGAATGCCAAATTCCTGTGTGAGAAGGCCGTGGCTATTGCCGGTATATTTGACGCCATTCACAATGCCCGCATCTGTTGCGGATCCCCTGATATCAGACCCATCTGTTGGATCGGCGTTGATGTTGAATTGTTCTCTGGGATCATCTTGGCTCATTGCTTTGTCCTGTGAGCTTACATATCAGGCGCGTAAAGATTGACGTTGGAAATAACCACGTCTTGCTGAGCGTCTTTGACATCGACATCATAGAAAGCCTGACCGTTTTGCATGTGAACATTTTCAGGTGTCACATCAAGAACGTAATCCGGATTTCTCATATCCTCCGAAAAGATAATCAATCTGAAATTATCCGGCATATCAAGGTTGTTAAAAAGATGGTGCCGAGAGCGATCAAGAATATTCTCTATTGTTCCTCTGATCGGGAGCACTTGTTCTTGTCCATCATTATAAATGAGAAAAGCATCAAATTGAGTGTTGGCTGCATTCTCGTTGAAACCGCCAGAGATGGAGTCTGCATTAAAAAACGCACGCTCAATGGCTTGCCTGTCATCACTGCTCCCGCCATAAGCGCTTGTACTGCCGCGAATGTCTATGCCATTTGTTGGGTTGCTCATGGATATGCCCCTTTAGTCCCTATTCTGCACCGATTATACATTTTTATGTTAAACAAAGGGTTAAAGGGGGGTATGAAAAAACCGGACGTGGAAGCCCGGTTTTTATGTGGTATGTCAAAATTTATGGCGTGTGTTACACCATGCCGATTGCGGCTTTATAGAGATCAAGGAGCTCTTCGGATTCGCGGCGTTTTTCGGTATCCATTTTGCGCAATGTCACGATTTTACGCATGGTTTTGGCATCAAAGCCTGTGCCTTTGGCTTCGGCGTAGACTTCTTTGATATCTTCCATGATGGCGGCTTTTTCTTCTTCCAATCGCTCAATGCGGTCAATGAAGCTTTTGAGGCGTTGCCCAGCCACGCCGCCAACATCGGTTGGATCACCCGCAGATGATTGGCTTTCTGTTGCATTTTCATTTTCTGCCCCTGGCGGGAATGCGGCGACGTTTTCCGACATAAATTTACTCCTACAAATTTTTTGAATGATGGGCTCAGCTTAGGAAATAGGAGCAATCAGAGTCGAGGGGTAAAAAGATTCTGTCCCAAGGAAGATTCAAAGGATCGCCAATTTAGCGCAGTGTCCAGCGTTCAATGACAATGCCGTTATCAGCGCCTTTATTGGCTGTGCGACCGACCTGTATTTTGATAACAAAATGTTTCTGGTTGGCTTCTTCGTCCTGATAATCGCGTAAATCACGATCAATCGCCGATATCATGACAGGCGCTTCAAATAACCAGCGATATTGGCCACTCAGCGGGCCTTCATTGATCAGGATCGGCACGGAGTCCATGAAGCCGCGTATGTAATATTTCTGGGTATCCAGATAGCGGTTCAGCCCTTCTTTTTGCAAAAAGCTATTGAGTTGTTGCCAGCCTCTGGTCGAGAAATAGGCCCGGCGGACATTCTGCTCTTCAATGGTTTCATCGGGCGATAAAGAGAGGCTTTCGGGGATTTTCATCATCAGCCAATTGATAATTTCGGCATCGGTGCGGTGGGGCTTGTCTAACCCTAGATTATTCTCCGGCAAACCCTCGCTCGCATTAACAGAGCGGTTGGGATCATAGGCGAATGGGGCTTGGAATGTTTCGCCTGGATCCGGCATTTCTTCTTCTTGTTCGCCAATAAAAACATCGCTGAACGTCATCAGGAGCGGGTTAAAATTAATCCAGGCCATCCATCCGAAAAACACGATGGAGGCATACATAATGATATTGCGTTTGGTTTCAGCTTTCATAGCGTTTTTGATTCTACGCTGATTTTTTGAAACGGCCAAGGATTGGTGCCGTGATTTTCCCAAGTTGCATCACATTTTCGATGCGTCGCTCCAAAAACCGCTCGGTGGCCTCCAGATCTTGATGATTATTCAAAAAGGCCAGCGTGGTCGTTGCGATCACACCGCTCAGCAATGTGCGCTTAGTGTAGCGGTTATAATCGGTGGCGGTATCACCCGCCCAATCCCATATTAAATCGGCGCTGCGCCACAGAATTTTAGCGCCGCGCAATTTACGCAAAGGAAACATCCAATGGGCTATCGCTCCGCGCTCGGCCTCGATATGCGGTTGAATGGCTTGGATACGTTTCATCACGGCCGTTTGGATGCGATCCCGTATGCGCAGATCATCGGGATTTGTATTCTCAAGCGCCTGCATCATTTGGTGATCGAGATAAGCGGCAAAGCCATCAATGGCATCATCCAGCCTGCCCGGGAAGAGGGCGGCGGCCATAAAGCGGTCATCAAAAACCTCTTCGGCGGCGCGTTCTATGACATCCCAGCGCCATCCATCGAACGCCACGTGTTCGAGCGCGGCCTCGATAATGTGAAAATGCTGATCGGTAAATTTTTGCATACGCACCTTATATAATGTGTGTTTGAGAGTAATATGGGTGATTTTCAGCTTTTTTTCTAGACTTTTGCGCATGAATAGCCACATTAATGCCATGGATCACGCATCAGACAAAGACATTGAAGAGAGAAATACCATTGGCGGGCGCCTCATGCGCTATGGCCGTGTCTCGGGCGCTATGGCGGGGTTGGCCAGTAAGCTGATCGGTGAGAAATATTTCGGTGTTAAAATTGAGCGCGAAGAGCATGCGCAGCAATTGGTTATGGCTTTGGGTAACCTAAAAGGCCCGTTGATGAAGGTCGGCCAGATACTGGCAACGATCCCCGAAGCTCTGCCGGCCGAATATGCGCAAACATTCCAGCAATTGCAATCCAATGCCCCGCCGATGGGCTGGAGCTTTGTGCGCCGGCGCATGAAAACAGAGCTTGGCAAGGGCTGGCAAGATCAATTTAAAAGCTTTTCGCAAGAGGCAGCCGCAGCGGCATCGCTCGGGCAGGTGCATATCGCCGAGAGCCATGATGGACAAAAATTAGCCTGTAAATTGCAATATCCGGATATGCAAAGCGCGATTGAGGCTGATCTCAACCAGCTAAAAATCATTTTTGGTATCTATGAGCGCTATGACCAATCCATTCAAACCAGCCAGATCCATCAGGAGCTCTCCGAGCGTCTGTATGAGGAATTGGATTATGAACGCGAAGCCAAACATACCAAACTTTATGCGCATATGTTGCGCGATGAGCCCAATGTCCATGTGCCGGATATTGTGGATGAGCTCTCAACTGATCGCTTGCTCACATCAAGCTGGCTTGAGGGCGATAAAATCATGAATTATGTCGATGCGGATGCGGATACGCGCAACACATTGGCGATGAATATGTTCCGCGCCTGGTATGTGCCGCTGTATTATTACGGCATTATTCATGGCGACCCGCATTTGGGCAATTACACGGTGCGCAAGGACCTCAGCATTAATTTGCTCGATTTCGGGTGTATCCGCGTCTTTGGGGCCGAATTTGTTGGCGGAGTTATTGACCTTTATAACGCCTTGATGAATGACGATCTGGATTTGGCCGTCCATGCCTATGAAACATGGGGGTTCAAGGGGTTAAACAAAGACCAGATTGAAACGCTCAATATCTGGGCAAAATTCCTCTATTCCCCGCTCATGGAAGATAAAATTCGCCCGATTGGAGAGGTCACAAACGGTATTTATGGCCGTGAAACAGCCGAAAAAGTGCATAAAAAGCTCCGTGAGCTTAGTAAAGAGGCGGGCGGCGTGTCTATTCCGCGCGAATTTGTCTTTATGGATCGCGCGGCGCTGGGCCTTGGATCGGTGTTTTTACACCTCAAGGCCGAGGTAAATTGGTACCGCGTGTTCAATGAATTGATCGCTGATTTTGATAAAAAATCCCTAAAAGCAAAGCAAAATCAAGCCCTTAAAGATTTTGACCTGCTCTAGGCGCTCCGCATAAATTTCTCATCCTCTTTAGAGGCAAAATCTGATAGAATATGACTGTATGGTGTCTTTTGGGGGGCACTCATCCACAGTCTCTCTCGTGTCTTACAAAAATCATGCAATTGATAACAATTTATAAATAAATTTTATGCATAATAGTATGAGGGAGAACTATGTGTTAGGTGCTAGGGGGCCTATATCAATGCGCACAAAGCGATTTGGGACAGATAAGGACAGGGACAGCAGGGGGAGAAAACCGGGTTATTTCACGACTTTTTCAGCATGTAATCCTTTTGTTTCAGCACAACACAGAGACGTTTTCGATTTGAATTCAGAGCAGCGGGGCTAACGAGATGAGTAAAGACCAGCAACAACAAAAACGGATATTTGAACGCGGGAATGTGTTCTTTACCCTCTTCGGCGCTGTCGCGGTGGTTGGTGTTCTCGGAGCCGGGATCATGAGCACGATGCGCGGGCCGCTCAGTACAATGGTGGAAGTTAACCGCAAGGAAGAAGCCAAAGCCAAGATGGTGGTTGCAAGCCGCCTTATTCTATTAGAAACAACAACGCAGGCTGATAATGGTGACCCGGATGCAGACGGTGTTACAGAACCATTAGCGCCAACGGCCTGTGCGCAAGTTACAATTACAAATGCCGGTTGTATTCCGGCCACGATCGGTACAGAAAAAGCAGACCCCTGGGGTACGCAATATGCCTATTGTGGATGGGACCATGGGGTGAATGTAGGCCCGGTCGCAGGATTGATCGCGGGTATTAACAACAATACGGATGATAGCGGTATTGCGATCGGACTTATTTCTGCTGGTCCTGACCGTGTGTTCCAATCAACATGTGCGGCGCATAGCACATACATCACCAAAGGCGGTGATGACATTGTTTATTCTCTGACCTATGGTGATGCGGTGTCTTCATCGGGTGGTTTGTGGAACATTAAGCCGCTTGATGCATCAACGGCGGAAATCCAGAAAAATGTTGAGATTAAAACGGCTGGCGGTCTTGTAGCTGCGCAAATTAGCCAGACTGGTTCTGCAACATTTACATCGGTACAAACGGATGTTTTATCTACAAATACTGTAGGCTATGTTGATGTTGAAAGTGGATTTATGTTGCCAAATAACACCAACTCCCCTGATACAGATTGTGATAATGCCGCGGAAGCAGGAATGATCCGTTATAATTCGGCCACAGGATTGGTGCAATTCTGTGAGGCGGGTACATGGTCAACATTGGGAATTGATCTCTGGCAGCGCGGCGCAGAAAATAACGAGATTTTCTATGATGCGGATTTTGTCGGTATTGGAACGAATAATCCAGGTGCGCGTTTGCATGTTTATCAACCAACAGATCTACAAGTTTGGTTTAGCGATGCGGATCATGCGATGGCGTTTTTGAATACGGATCGTAATGAGATTGCATTCCAGCAATCAGGAAGCACTGAATTTTCCTTACGCAATTTAAGTGATACATTCGGCATTATTAATTCCGTTGGCGGCACGAATTTCGAAATGGCTGGCGCGACAGGTAATGTTGGTATTGGTGCAAGCCCGGTGGCCACGAACAAGCTTCTTGTCGCGGGTCAGAGTGATACATCGGCTGATTTTGCGCTGAATGTAACCAATAACTCTGGGACATCGATCTTTAATGTGCGCAATAACGGGAATGTCGGTATCAACGATAATGGCCCTGATGTGCCATTGGATGTTGTCGGGGATGCACATTTCACCAATTCCGGTGTTTTGATCAACCAGAGCGAAGCGGGTGAAGAGGCCTTGCGTGTGAATCACACAAATGCAGCAGGAACAGCTGCCAGCATTCTTGTTAATCATGATGCGAACTCAACGGCGCTCCGCGTTTTGGGCGGGCAAGGCGGTAATGCCTTGGCATCCTTTGAGCGTGATGTCGGCGCCGCAGGCGATACGCTACAGATTATCGCATCAAATAGTGACATGTATATCCGTATGGATGCCGCCGGAGGTGGAGGTACATATTGGAATATGGGTATTGATGACAGTGATGCGGATCGTTTTGCGATCTGGAGCGGGTCAGGTGTTTCCGATACAACAGATGAATTTACAATCGAAGCCAACGGGAATGTCGGTATCGGGACTGTGGCGCCGGCCAGACGCTTGCATGTTCTAACATCAGCGGCCGCAATCGCACAGTTCCAGTCAACATCCGGAACATGGGAAATCCATGAGCACGGGTTTATCGGAACATCTTCGGCTACAAATGCCCAGCATATGATTGATATCACCGATGCGGATACGGCAGCCGATCGTGCAGTGATGCGCTTGCGAGCCAATGGCGGTGCGACAGATGTTCTCTGGGCAGGTGCCAATGGCGAAGTTGGTATCGGTACGGATAATCCAACGGCAATGTTGCATGTGAATGGCGGTAATATCCGCGGTAGCAGCGAGATTTTCTCCTACGGGACAAAAGACCTGACACCGTCCGATACGTTGTGTAATGCCTCACAGAAATATATGTGGGATGGCGATAGCTGGGAATGTGCGACAGATGCGGGTGCGGACCCGGATGATACGGATGGTTCCGGTCTTGATCTGAATGACGTGCTGAGCAACGGTAACAACGCCGGTGGATTGGATGCCATCAATTTGGGACGTGTTGCAATCAGTACATCAAATACAGCGAATTTCAACCCGGATGCTTTTGTGATTAATCGTTCTGCTCCAAATGTTGAAGCGGGTATTCATTTTGAAACAGCGGGATCAAATGACTGGATTTTGCAAATGGATAATGACGGAACTACTGCTTTGAAACTATGGAGCAGCAATGGTGGCGGTTTTGTTCAAACATGGAATGGGGTAACAGGTGCGAGCACACTGAACGGTAATTTCCATGTAAACGGATCGATCACCTTTACAGGCACAATCCGTGATACATCGGACCGTCGTTTGAAGGATAATATCAAGCCGCTGTCTGAGTATGCGGATATTCTGGATCGCGTCACACAGATCAACACCTATAGCTTTACGATGAAGGATGATGAACTCAAAAAGCTGGAATTCGGTGTGATGGCGCAGGAAATCAAAGAGCTCTTCCCCGAGTTGGTGGAAACAGCCGATGATGAGATGGGATCAATGTCTGTGAATTATATGGGCTTGATTGCGCCGATGGTTGAATCCATCAAAGCGTTGAAGGCCGAGCATGAGACATTGCATGCGGATCATGCCCAGATGAAGTCTGATATTGAAGAGCTAAAAGCACAGGTGGCTTTGCTCAATAAGTCGGCTGTGGCGGAAACACCGAAGGCATCCATGGAGCTATGGATGGTCTTTATGGCCTTGGCGATGTTCGGTGCAACGGCTGTGATGGTGGCGATGAATAATAGTCGCCCTGCACGCCAGCGCATTGATGAAAAAGAGCGTCGCCAGAAATAAAATCTCGCGCTATTTAGCGAGACAATAATCAAAGCCGCAAATAGATGTTGCGGCTTTTTTTTATGCCTAGAGATCGCTATGCCTAGAGCTCACTGAGGTAACGGTAATAAATATAGACGTTATAAAAGGCGTAAAAGGCCAGGAAGAGCATGCCCAAAAATGGCGTAATTTTGCGATAAAGCAAAAGGACAGCGGCCAGAACAGAGCTAATGCCCAGAACAATCCATATATCGATATTGGCCAGATAGGCATCAAAATCGCCGGCCATGATTGGCTTCACCAAGGAGGCCACACCGATAATCATCAGGATGTTAAAGACATTGGACCCGATGATATTACCGATAACAATGCCGTGATGGCCTTTTCTTGCGGCTATAAGACATGTGGAGAGCTCCGGCAAGGATGTGCCGAGTGCAATGACACTCAGGCCAATAACCGCATCAGGAACGCCGATAATCGCCGCACTGATTTTGGCGCAGCGTACCAGCAATTCGGCTCCGAAATAAATTAAAACCATCCCCGCCAGAAGATATCCGTAGGGGGCCAAAGGATGGTTATATTCCTTTTCCGGTTTTGCCTCTTCGGGGACGTCATCATCAGAGGCACGCATATAGCCATAGAACACATAGGTGATCAGCAAGATCAGCATGCCAAATCCGGCGAGGCGCGATATTTCACCATATTGCATCAGGACGGTTAGTAAAACTGTGGCGACCATCATTAAGCCCAAATCGCGGGCAACGGATTTCACGGTGGTTTTGAGTGTGTAAAGAATAGCCGTAAAGCCAAGCACAAGGCCGATATTGGCAATGTTGGAGCCCATGACATTGCCGAGCGCGATACCAACCGTGCCCTGTAAATTAGCCAGAATGGAGACAACCAGCTCCGGCAGCGATGTACCGAATGCCACAATCGTAAAACCGATAATAATCGGCGCGACATGGAATTTATGCGCGATATAGACCGCCGATTCGACAATCCAGTTACCGGATTTTATCAATAAGTATAAACCGGCCAAAAGGCCGCCTGCGGCGAGGATGAGAGCATCAATTTGGGAGACTTCCATGTGATTTGACCTTGAGATTATTTCTTATTGTGAATGGATATTCATTAGGGCAGTTATATCAATAAATATGGCTGGGTGCATATATTTTTTCACCAGCCCTTTCTTTTTATACGCAATGCACCATATCAATGAATTATTTGTGGGTTTGTAAAGAATCACGCAAGATGGCGAGCATTGCCACCATTATTATGAAGGAGACTATTATTATGATGCAATCATTGAAGACATTAGCCCTAAGCACGGCGGCGATCGCCACAATCGGGTTTGCAGGCCCTGCCTCTGCCGATTTAACACCGTATAATGAAATGCCGGCCGGGGTTTACACGCTGGATAAAACCCATGCCAGCCTGACATGGAAAGTGTCGCATATTGGACTATCCGATTACACGGCGCGTTTTACAAAATTTGATTCTGAATTAACATTTGATCCCGCTAATCCTGAAGCAAGTTCCGTAACAGTTACGATTGATCCAACATCGATTAAGACGGATTACCCATATCCTGAGAAAAAGGATTTTGATAAGAAGCTGATTGAAGGTGAGGACTGGTTCAATGCAGGGGCGTTTCCCGAGATCACATTTACATCCACATCCATCGAGAAGACAGGCGAGAATACCGGTAAGATGACAGGTGATTTGAGCTTCCTGGGCATGACCAAGCCGTTAACCTTGGATGTGACCTTTAACGGCGCCTATGCGGTGCAACCGTTTTCACAAAAGCCAGCCTTGGGTTTCTCGGCGCATGGCACATTAAAGCGCTCTGAGTGGGGGTTTGATACCTATGTGCCGAATATCGGTGATGAGGTCGAACTTCTGATTGAAGTGGAATACGGCCAAGAATAAATCGAATTTTTAATCTATTCTGACAAGGAAGCCCTGTGCCATTTTTAAGCATGGGGCTTTTTTTATAAAACTATATTGGCAAATTGACATTGGTCAATGAACCCATACCCCTTTTTATTGATACTAGAGAGAGGTAGTATGAAAGGGTTCTCCCAATGGCGCTTGCGCAATGTCTTCAGGATTTCACAATGTCTCATGGCTTGATCATGAGCCTGTTGCTGGCCGGTTTGGTTGGCGGCCTCAGTCATTGCACCACGATGTGCGCGCCGTTTGTGCTGGCACAAATGGGCGATGGCAAGGATGATGCGAAAAAGCCGTTTTTGAAAAAATTAATGGGCGCGGCTCTTGTGCCGTATCATTTGGGCCGTATAACAACATATATTGTTTTGGCGGTTCTGGCGCATAGCGTAATCAATGTGGCCTTTATTTTTTCGGATGCCAAAGCAATGATAGCAGCGCCGTTATTGATGCTGGCGGGCACGCTTTTTATTGTCAGTGCTTTTCCTGTTTTCCGCAAAATCTTTCCATGGGTGGGCCGTTCTTTCTGGCAATTGCCGGCACAATTTCTGAATAAGATTATTTTACCCTTTGTGGCGGGTGATACATTTATCAAACGTTACATGCTCGGGGCTATTTTGGGGATGATGCCCTGTGGTTTACTGGTCTCGGCCTTATTGGCGGCATCGACCGCGGCATCAGTCGGAGAAGCGGCCTTGGCAATGGTGGCTTTTGCCGCAGGCACATTGCCTTCACTGTTTTTGGTGGCTCTTGGGGGAAGAGCTCTGGGGACGGCTTATCCGAATTTGTCAGTCTATATCAAGCAAGGTGCCATGGCCGTGAGTGCACTCTGGTTGTTCGCACTCGCGGGGGTCATGGTTATCTAGAAATATGAATTGGTTTTATAAAGAGGAAGATGAAAGAAAATGAACGCTCTCACATCAGCACCGGATTATAATTACGACGTCGTCAAGAAATTCACCTTGGCGACAATCTTTTGGGGCATTGTCGGTTTTGCGGCCGGCGTGTTTATTGCCCTGCAAATGGTTTTTCCCGATCTCAACATCGAACCTTATTTGAATTTTGGTCGCTTGCGTCCCGTTCATACATCGGCGGTGATTTTTGCTTTCGGCGGAAACGCTCTTTTTGCGACAAGTTATTACATCGTCCAGCGGACATGCGGAGTCAGGCTCTGGAATGACAAGCTCGCTGATTTCACCTTCTGGGGCTATAACTTCTTTATTGTGATCGCGGCGCTCGGCTATGTGCTGGGTGCAACGCAAGGAAAAGAATATGCCGAACCGGAATGGTATGCGGATTTGTGGCTGACCATTGTCTGGGTCGCGTATCTTTTGGTTTTCTTGATGACAGTGATTAACCGCAAGGTATCGCATCTCTATGTGGCGAATTGGTTCTTCCTGGCCTTTATTGTGACGGTGGCTGTGCTGCATTTAGGGAATAATGTTTCTATCCCGGTAGAATTATTGGGTGCTAAAAGCTATTCCGCCTTTTCCGGTGTGCAAAGCGCCATGATCCAATGGTGGTATGCGCATAACGCGGTGGGCTTTTTCTTGACAGCCGGCTTTTTGGGTATGATGTACTACTTTGTTCCGAAACAGGCGAACCGTCCGGTGTATTCGTACCGCCTATCGATTGTTCATTTCTGGTCATTGATCTTTATTTATATCTGGGCCGGTCCTCACCATTTGCACTATACGGCACTGCCGGATTGGGCGCAGACACTCGGGATGACGTTTTCTATTATGCTATGGATGCCAAGTTGGGGCGGTATGATTAATGGCGTGATGACACTCTCCGGTGCCTGGCACAAGCTACGTGAAGACCCGGTCTTGCAGTTTATGATTGTCTCATTGGCCTTCTATGGCATGAGCACATTTGAAGGGCCTTTGATGTCGATCCGCGCTGTGAACGCACTCTCGCATTATACGGATTGGACGATTGGTCACGTGCATTCCGGTGCGCTTGGCTGGGTTGGTTTTATCTCCTTTGGTGCACTTTATTATCTTGTGCCTCGCCTATGGGGGCGCGAGCGTCTTTATTCCATCAAGCTCGTTAGCTTGCATCTTTGGGTCGCAACAACAGGCATTGTTCTTTACATCGCTGCTATGTGGGTCTCGGGCATTATGCAAGGTCTGATGTGGCGTTCTTATGATGATATGGGCTTTTTGCAATACTCATTCGTGGAGAGCGTGATGGCGATGAAGCCATTCTATTCGATCCGTGTGCTGGGCGGCTTGTTCTATCTCGGTGGCGCTTTGATCATGGTCTATAACTTCTGGCGCACCATTCGCGGCGACGTCAAACAAGACGAGCCGATTACAGATGCCAATATTAATCTTGAAGGAGCAAAAGCATGAGCTGGATGAGTCACGACAAACTTGAGAGAAACTCTCTGCTTTTATTGGGGTTCATTATTGTCACTGTTCTGATTGGCGGAATTGTGGAGATTGTACCATTGTTCAGAAAAGAGACGGTCATTGAACCAGTCGAGGGTGTGCGTCCATATACGCCATTAGAGTTGGCCGGGTATAATATTTATATCCGCGAGGGGTGCTATAACTGTCACTCACAGCACATTCGCCCTTTGCGTGATGAAGTTGTGCGTTATGGGCATTATTCTCTGGCGGCCGAGAGCATGTATGACCACCCGTTCCAGTGGGGATCAAAACGAACTGGCCCTGACCTTGCACGTGTTGGCGGAAAATATTCGGATGAATGGCATGTGGCGCATATGGTCGAGCCACGTGATTTGGTTCCTGAATCGATTATGCCGTCTTATGAATTTTTGCTGCATACGCCAGCCAAGCTGCATGATATCAAATATCACATGAAAGCTTTACGTGCGGTGGGCGTGCCCTATACGGATGAGATGATCGAGCAAGCACGCAATGATGCCTCTAAGCAAGCGATTGGTGAATCGCGTACTGATGTATCCGGTTTGTTTGAGCGCTATGGCGAGTCTGTGAATGCGCGTGACTTTGATGGCCATCCAGAAATGATCTCGGAAATGGATGCGCTGGTTGCCTATCTACAAGTGCTGGGGACGATGGTTGATTTTGAATCGGCCAAGAATATGGAAGGAGGCCCTCAGTAATGAAAGAGCTTTTTTCTAATCCAGATGTCGGGCTGATCGGACTTTTATTCTTCTTTTCTTTCTTTTGCATAGTGGTGCTGTGGACGTTCCGCCCGGGTGCAAAGAAGACGTATAAGGAACATGGAAATATACCACTCAAGGAGACAGATAATGAGTGATGACAAGCAAAAAAAACATGACAAAGAGATTGATGATCTCAGCGGTGTGGAAACAACAGGCCATGAATGGGATGGATTGAAAGAATTAAACAATCCGCTGCCGCGCTGGTGGGTCTGGATTTTTCTGGTCACTGTTGTGTGGTCAATTTGGTATTTTGTTGTCTATCCGGCTTGGCCAACTCTAAGCGGTGCCACGCAAGGCACGTCTGGCTATACACAATTCAAGGAATTGGTAGAATCCCAGAATGAAATCATTGAAGTACAAAGCGCGTATGCAGAGCGTTTTGGTGATGCTAGCTTTGCTGAAATTATGGCTGATGAACAGCTATATGCCTTTGCTATGGCTGGCGGCGCCTCTGCCTTTAAGGATAATTGTGCAACTTGTCACGGCACAGGGGGCGCGGGAGCCGAAGGTTATCCAAACCTCAATGATGATGATTGGTTATGGGGCGGAAAAGTTGAAGAAATTCACCAAACAATTTTGCATGGTATTCGCTCCGGTGATATTGATGCGCACCAATCCCAGATGCCGGCCTTTGGTAAAGACAGGATTTTAAGCTCTGGTGAGATTAGTAAGGTCACTGATTATGTGCTGAGCCTTTCATCTGGTGAGGAGAGTCCGCATCACACGAAAGGCCGTGATATTTTCCAACAGCAATGTGCCTCATGTCATGGAACGGATGCAAAGGGCTTGAAAGAGTTTGGTGCCCCGAATTTGGCGGATAAAATCTGGCTCTTCGGCGGTGATCGCAAATCGGTTTATAACTCCATCTATTATGCGCATGCGGGTGTGATGCCGGCATGGAAAAATCGTTTGGATGAGAACACAATCAAACAACTTGCGATTTATTTGCATGAACTTGGTGGTGGTGAATAGGCACGATATCAATTTTATTGGTTGAGGCTGGATAGAGAGGCGGTAAGGAATGCTGCAATATTTTGCCAAGCAAGAAAAAATATTCCCAAAACGCGTTGCAGGAAAATAT
This sequence comes from uncultured Pseudobdellovibrionaceae bacterium, assembly GCA_964611755.1. Taxonomy (GTDB): domain Bacteria; phylum Pseudomonadota; class Alphaproteobacteria; order Micavibrionales; family Micavibrionaceae; genus CAZTBB01. Next base: position 21,847 of record CAZTBB010000014.1, on the reverse strand, counting down.
CGTAACCTTAAATGGCTGGCGATGATTATCACGCTTGGGATTTATTATCTCGTGCCGTTTATTCGCTGGGACCGCGGCCCCAATGCACCGGATCAGGCTGTGTTGATTGATTTGAATGCGCCGCGCGCTTATTGGTTCTGGATTGAGATTTGGCCACAAGAAGTCTTTGTTTTGACCGGCATTTTGATTCTAGCCGCGATCATGCTTTTCTTTATTACCAGCATGCTTGGCCGTGTGTGGTGTGGCTATTTTTGTCCGCAAACGGTCTGGACGGATCTTTATGTCTGGATTGAACGCATTGTGCAGGGTGATCGTAATGCCCGCAAGAAATTACAGCAAGGGCCATGGACGTTTGAGAAAATTCGTAAATTGGCTGTAACACATTTCCTTTGGCTTGTTGTTGCATGGTGTACGGCCGGATCTTTTGTTTTGTATTTCAATGATGCGCCGACATTGGTGCGCAGCTTTTTTGAATTTGATGTCTCGCCAACTGTTCTCATGTTTATTGGCGGTTTGACCTTTAGCACCTATTTAATGGCCGGTTTTGCGCGCGAGCAGGTCTGCACTTATATGTGCCCGTATGCCCGTTTCCAATCAGCAATGTTTGATAAAGATACACTGATTATCGGCTATGATGAGCAGCGCGGCGAGAAACGCGGCAAGCATAAAAAAGGCGAGAGTTGGGAGGGGCGCGGCCATTGCATTGATTGCACCGCCTGTGTGCAAGTGTGCCCGACGGGGATTGATATCCGCAACGGATTGCAGATGGAATGTATTGCCTGCGGCCTGTGTGTTGATGCATGCAATGATATTATGGACAAGGTTGATTTGCCACGCGGTCTCATTCGCTATGACACCACCAATCACATGGAGGCTAGCGTCAAAGGCGGGGATGAGCAGTTTAAGTTTTTCCGTATGCGCACATTTTATTATGGATGCATTATGACCATCGTGGGTGGGGTTATGCTTTATTCGATTATTTTCCGTCCATTGGTGGAGCTGAATGTCCTGCGTGATCGCAACCCGGTTTTCGTGCAGCTCTCCAGCGGTGAAATTCGCAATGGATATACGATCAAGGTTTTGAACAAAACACATGAAGACCGCACCTATGAGCTATTCTTTGATGGTTTGGATAATGCACAGCTTCAGGTGAAGGCCGCCGGTGATGTCTCCCCCGATCATTTGTTTGTACATGCCGATAGTGTCGGGACATTTCATGTTTTTGTGAGCGCCGATGTGACGCCGGCCGAACCAAGGCCCGTTTATTTCAGGGTTGAAGATAAAGACTCTGATCGTCATGATGATTATGAAAGCGTGTTTGTCACACGGCGCAAGTAAGAGGAAATCATCATGAACAATGTTGGTAAAAAGTTGGATAAGAGCACAGCAAAGAAACTAACTGGCAAGAATGTATTATTTATTTTTGTTATCTTTTTTCTCGTGGTTTTTGGTGTGAATTTTGTTTTTATTTCAGCGGCACTGAAAACCCATTCGGGCGTGGTCACGGAAGATGCTTATCGAAAGGGTATTGCTTATAATGATCTTTTAGAGCGATCAAAAAACCAGCCCGAGGTGACACAAAAACTGGAGCTTGGCAAAAGCCGCATTGTATGGTCGATCACGGATGAAAAAGATTCAGCAATCGTTGATGCGGATGTGCAGGCCTATTTTATATGGCCGGTGAAAAAGGGTTATGACTTTGATGTAACATTAAATCCAACGGACCGCGCAGGACATTATGCGGCCGATATTGACTTACCATTTGCCGGTAGATGGCGCGTCAAATTGATTGCAAGCTGGGATGGTCAGGAATTTCACGCATTGCATAATGTGATTATCAATGAATGAAGCCACGCCTCATCCATCAATAGAAACCGGATATGAATCTCTTGTGAAGCAAACGGAGGAGGGATGGCAAAAACTCTCTGTGTTTGTGCAGGGGGCTTATTGCGCGGCGTGCATTCAAAAAATTGAATCCGTGGCGCAGCATTTTTCCAATGTAAAAGAAGCGCGGTTTAATTTTACGACGGGCGCAATGCGCATTGAATGGGACGGGCGTCCGGATCTTGCCAATGCGATGGTCGCCTATATAGAGGGGCAAGGATATGATGTCTTGCCTTATGATCCTGATTTACAAGACGAAGCCGTCAAGCGCGAGGACCGGTTTTTACTTTTGTGTCTTGGCGTGGCCGGTTTTGCGATGGGCAATGTCATGTTGCTCTCCGTCGGCGTTTGGTCATCCGATGCCGAGACAATGGGATATGCAACCCGTGAATTTATGCATCTTCTCTCTGCATTGATAGCATGTCCTGTATTGCTGTTTTCTGGGCGGCCTTTTTTCAGATCAGCCCTGCGGGCCTTGGCAGGCGGGCATACCAATATGGATGTCCCGATCAGCGTGGCTTTACTTTTGGCAACTAGCATGAGCCTGTATGAGCTTGCGCATGGCGGGGAGCATGTCTATTTCGATTCCGTTTTGATGTTGATCTTCTTTTTATTAATTGGTCGTTATCTGGAATTTCGGGCACGCAAGAACGCAGGCGCAGCTGCATTGGATCTGCGGGCTGCACTGTCATCGTTTGCAACAATTTTGGAGGGCAAAAACCAATCGCGCGTGGCTGTGCATGAAATCAAGCAAGGGATGATTGCTCTGGTGAAAGCCGGTGAAAAAATTCCGGCGGACGGGATTGTCATTGATGGTATCTCAGAGATAGATAGCGCAATTATGAGCGGGGAAACCCTGCCCCGGCCGGTAAAAAAAGGATCGCGGCTCTTGGCCGGGACACTCAATATTGCTGCACCAATCAAAATGGAGGTGAGCAAGGCTGCGCAGGAATCGTTGCTCTTCGAAGTGGCGGAGCTGATGGATAATGCAGGGCAAAGCAATGCGCGTTATGTGCGCCTTGCCGATCGAGCCGCGCAGCTTTATACGCCATTTGTGCATGTTATATCGCTGCTGGCTTTTCTTGGATGGGTGTTTGTTGGCGGAATGGCATGGCAAGAGGCCTTGATGATTTCTGTGACTGTTCTGATTATTACATGTCCGTGCGCGCTGGGCTTGGCCGTGCCTGTGGTGCAGGTTTTGGCCACTGGCGGTTTAATGAAGCGCGGTGTGCTCGTGAAATCAGGCGATGCGTTAGAGAGGCTAGCTGTTATTGATCAGGTGATATGGGATAAAACAGGCACACTGACCAAAGGCCTGCTAATGCCAGAAAGTCTAGAGGGAATTCCAAAGAAAACGCAGCAGATTATTATCTCGCTGGCGCATCATAGCTCACATGTTCTGGCTAAAAATCTGGCTGCTTCCTCCGATGTTGATCTTCTTGAGCTGACACATGTCAAAGAATATCCCGCGAAAGGAATCGCAGCAAAATTTGAGGGCAAAAAAATCCGTTTAGGGGCACGATCATGGTGCGGTAATAGGTCTGCGCAACCATCACAAAGTCCGGAGCTTTGGTTTGAGATGGACGGAGAGAAGCCAATACAATTTATTTTTAAAGATTCACTCAGAGATCAAGCTGAACAAGTGATTGATGTTTTTAGTATGGCTGGAATCAAGAGCACTATTTTATCCGGAGATCAAGAGTTTGCAGTCAAGAAGGCAGCACAAAAACTCAAGATTGATGATTTTTATGCTGCACAAAGCCCAAAAGAAAAATTTGAATTTTTGCACAAAAAACAGCAGGCAGGATCACATGTTTTGATGGTCGGGGACGGCATGAATGACACGGCCGTCATGCGCGAGGCTTTTGTGTCTGTGGCTCCGGGCTCTGCCATTGACATGGCGCAGAATGAAGCCGATATCTTGTTTTCAGGCCATAGTTTGGAGCCTGTCGCCAAGGTCTGGCATGTTGCCCGCAAGGTGCAGCAATTAATCTTCCAGAATTTCGGATTGGCGGTGATCTATAACATTCTGGCCGTGCCCATCGCTCTTGCCGGGCTGGTAACGCCTTTCGTTGCCGCGATTGCGATGTCAGGCTCATCTTTGATTGTGATTGCGAACTCTTTTAGGTTACGATCACATCTATGAGTGTTTTACTGTATATGATCCCTGTTGCTCTCCTGCTTGGTTCTATCGGGCTGGGGGCGTTTATCTGGGCACTCAAATCGGGGCAATATGACGATTTGGACGGTGCCGCCAACCGTATCTTGAATGATGAGGACGCAGCTCCTCCGCCGGATAAAGAGCAAGGCCATTAGATTTACGCCTAGAAGAACACAAAACACCCCGTCATTATTTGACATAATTTATATTTGGGTGTTAGTGTACGATCGACATTGAAAGCATGAGAAATCCTGATGAGCGACGCGGTCTACAAGAGATTAAAGAAACAAAATGGTGAGCGGTTTGCGAGGGTTCTGCGTAACTATCATAACGGCCTGCTCGAAATTCCAAATTTTCCAGAAATTGTGAAGCATGCAGGCCGCGATGCGGAGCCTTTGCTTCCCTATCTGATGAGTTTGATGCCGGCCAATGATGATACGCCCGAGGTTGCTTCCGCACCGGCTGATCCTCTCGAGCTTTTGGACCGTGCAGGCTATGACGCTTTTTATGCGGATGATCTTGAAAAACAAAACAGCATTAAGAAATATTATGCTCCGGGGGAATTGCTTTGCACGTTTAATGATAAAGCGCGTTATAAAAAATATCATATTGTCCAAGCGGTGCGAAAAGATGTCGATACGATCAAACGTAGTGATTTCGTAGGCAAGGAAGAGCGTGATGATGCGTATGGCACATCGGTCATATCCATCCAGATTGCAAAAGAGGGCGGGTTTATTTCCATCAAGAACCGTTACAATCACACGGTTGAGGCGTGTGACCATACCTTTGGCAGCAACCCCGATAATATAATACCTGGCCTGACAGGCGCCCTGAAAGATCATTTCAATGTTGATTTTTCGGCGAACTCATCTTTATTGCCCAACGGATTTGTGCTGATGGGGGATCAGATATTCCGTCACCATACCGAGCGTGACAATATCTATTTTGGGGATCAGGCCTGGGCAAAAGACGGGCAAATTCATACAGCTGATCGCGGCGCAGGAGATGCTGTTTTCGATGAATATTATTTTGATAATAGGACAAAGAGCCTCAGTAGAATCAATATAAATAGCCATGATCGTTTCGTTGATGATTTTAATGCGGCCTATGGCGGCAACAAAGGGTTACATGTTGATAAGGATGGCAAACTGCTGTTGCATGATGAGCTTTTAATTGGCGCAGAAAATTCCCGTATCAAAACCTTATATTTACCAGAGCTTACTAAGCTGGGCCCTTTTGCCCTAGAGCAGTGCGATGCTTTAGAGCATTTTGAAGCGCCAAAACTGAAAACAATGGATGCTTTCTCTCTGCGCCACGCTAGAGGCCTTAAAACTTTTCGTGCTCCCGTGTTGGAAAGTATGGATGATCTATGTCTGGAAAACACGGCCAGTTTAACAGATACCCATGTCCCATCACTTAAGCTTATGGGTAATGATTGTTTTTACAATGCAAAAGTTTTGAAATCTTTCGAAGCCCCCTCCCTCGAGAGTATGAATGGCCGTTGTTTTAACAATGCTTATAAATTGGAGTATTTTCAGGCAGACCGCTTAAATATCATGGACTTTCAGTGTTTGCAGAATGCAACATCATTGCGCAGCTTTATCGCACCAGAGCTGGAAACTATGCAAGGAAGGTGTTTGTACAAGGTCGGGCGCTCTCTTATCCATTTCGATGCACCAAAACTCAGAGAGGTCGGCGACGAAGTTCTCCATCACGCACGGCCAAGTATTCAGTTCCAGCGCCACATGCCAGATTGGACAAGTTCAACCTTGCTTGCACTAGGTATGTAAGTCCGTTTTACCCACGGCCGCGGTAATTGGGGACATTCTGATCCGGAACCCACACGCCTTGTGGTAGGTCACCATTTTGATAGAAAATATCGATTGGAATGCCGCCTCTTGGGTACCAATAGCCGCCAAGGCGCAGCCACTTGGCCTCGGTTACCTCTTCGATGCGTTTGGCGATGGAGACTGTGCAGGCTTCGTGGAAGTCACCATGATTGCGAAATGATGTCAAAAACAGCTTAAGCGATTTGCTTTCCACGAGCCAATCACCCGGTACATAATCGAGCACCAAATGCGCAAAATCAGGTTGACCGGTCAGCGGGCAGATAGAGGTGAATTCCGGCGCCACAAAACGCACAGCATAATCGGTTCCGGTATGCGGGTTTGGCACGCGCTCCAGCACAGCCTTATCCGGGCTTTCCGGAATGGCGCTATTGCCGCCAAGCTGGGTGAGATCATCATAAATTGTTTTATCGCTCATTATTAAACTCCTGATTTATACTCCTCTGAGATTGCCCCACAGCATGACATGGAGCTGGGGGAGAATACGAATATTAAACCATTGATCGCTCGCGGCCTTATCACTAAGCCAGCGCATGCGCTCATAAAGTGCTTCCATATCTATGACATCAGCACCAACTTGATCATTGCCGGCTTGCAGATAGAGATCAAAATCAGGATAGCGCGCTGCGACATCCTGTGCGTAGGCATAATCATGGTCATCGAAGATCACAATTTTAAGAGCAATCTCCGGGGTGTCGCCAGCGGCTTTGATGCATTCATCAAGCTTATCCCAATTGGTTTTCATCTCACTGGATGGTGGTTTGGGGCTCAGGGTGAGCACATCCAGATCTTTGAACCAATCTTGTGCAACGGAGCCCTGGGTTTCGAGGGCAAAGCGATAGCCCATGGATTGGCCAAGTGCGATAAGGTCGGAGCAATCCTGCGTGGCCGGATTCCCGCCTGAGAGGGAAATCATCAGCGGTTTTTGGTTTGAGAGTGTTTCCACCTCATCCATAATTTGCTGCGCACTCATCGGGGTCCAGTCATGGCGGTATTTGCTCTCGACGGCATAAAGCGTATCGCACCAGCTACAGCGGTAATCGCATCCGCCTGTGCGCACAAACACGGTTGGCTGGCCGATCAGCGCGCCTTCACCTTGAATGGTGGGGCCAAAAATTTCGGAAATGCGAATGGTGCTCTCACTCATGATGCTGGCCTGTATTCTGCCGTTGTCTTTGGTGTTTCTTTGACTCGAACGGCGCTTACTTCGGGCCATTTGGCATGGCACCATTCATAGAAATGCTTGGCGATAAGCTCGGCTGTTGTATTGTTCTCGCCCAAAACATCATTGAGATGGCGGTGATCTATGTCTTCATCTATGTAACGTTTAAGCGCATCAAGCTCGCGGTAATCGCGCACGAAACCGACTTGATTGAGAGTTTCAGAGCGTAGCTCAACCTCAACGACATAATTATGTCCGTGCAAACGGCTACAAGGATGATCTTCGGCCAGGCCATGCAAAATATGAGAGGCAGAAAAATGATATTCTTTGGAAATGGTGAACATGGTTAACCTCTTGCTGTTTCTTTTGCATGATCTTGCGTGGCTGTAATCCAATAATCACGATCTTCGTAAGGCGTTGGATCTTCCACGCCGGCTAGCTCCAACGCTTCGCGGCGTTCAACACATGTGCCGCATTTCCCGCAATGAATGTCCCCGCCTTTATAGCATGACCATGTTTTTTCAATTGGTAGACCAAGCCGGCCGGCTTCGGCGGCGATGAGGGTTTTATCCTGATTCAGGAACGGCGTGATGAGTGTGATTGCATTCATCCCTTCCAGGGCATGGTTTTGCATGGTTTCGAAGGCATGAATAAAGCCCGGGCGGCAATCGGGATAAATAAAATGATCCCCGCCATGTACGGCTGTGGCGACGGCATCCAAGTTGCGCGCCGAGGCAATCCCGTAAGCAATAGCCAGCATAATCGCATTGCGGTTGGGCACAACGGTGGCCTTCATGGTCTCTTCGGCATAATGGCCTTCAGGGACATCAATATTATCGGTCAGCGCCGACCCGCTCAGCAATGCGCCTGCCGCGCTGATATCGACGATTTGATGCTCGACGCCCATCTCTTTGGCAAAGGCGGCGGCAAAATCCAGTTCTTTTTTGTGGCGTTGCCCGTAATCAAAGGAGACAAGTAAGCTCAGAGTTTGTTCTTTGGCGATTTTATAAGCCAGAGTGGCGGAATCCAATCCGCCCGAGAATATAATCAGGGTCTTCATGTTCGTATCCTTGTTTTCGCTATTGCCGGGTAGGGTCTGCGACCGGCCGCCCATCCGAACTTTTATAAAGCCCGTTCATGAGGTGCGGTTTTTGTATCAGGAAGCGATGAAGGATGCAAGTTTTTCAAAGGGATGGATCATTATAAAATGAACTTTAGTCTTTGCTAAAATGCCAGCAAATGCTACATCTATGCTGTGGGGGAAAATAAAAATAGTACAAATGAGAGAGTGATGTTTTTAAAAACCATACAATTTTTGTGCCTATCCCTGATTTTATTCTTTAATTTTGGCTCTGAAGCCCATGCAAAAAAGCGGATCAAAGTGGTGACCAGCTTCACTGTTCTGGCCGATATGGCGCGTAATGTCGCGGGCGAGCATGCCGATGTCGTATCCGTAGCAAAACCGGGCGCGGAAATTCATGATTACCAGCCGACGCCGCAAGATTTGGTTAAAGCGCAAGATGCCGATATCATTCTATGGAATGGTCTTAATTTGGAATTATGGTTCAGAAGGTTTTTAGAGGATGTTGATGGGGCGCAATCCTTTGTTATTTCAACAGGCATTATGCCGATCTCTATAACGAGAGGCGAATATGTCGGAAAACCAAATCCGCATGCATGGATGTCGAGTGAGAATGCCATTGTTTACATACAAAATATCCGCAAAGCCTTGAGCAAGGTTGATCCCGAAAATGCAGAGAATTACGCCAGAAATGCAAAGATTTATAAATCTAAAATCGCCAATATGCGTTCAGAGTTAGAGGATATTCTGTCCAAGATTCCAAAAGATAAGCGCTATCTGGTCACCAGTGAGGGTGCGTTCAGTTACTTGGCAAAAGATTTAAACATGACCGATATATATATCTGGCCAATGAATTCCGATCAGCAGGGCTCACCCCGGCAGGTAAAGAATGTTATTGATAAGGTGCGTAAGAACAATATCCCTGTTGTTTTTTCCGAGAGCACGGTCTCCGATAAGCCGGCCAAACAGGTCGCGTCCGAGACGGGGGCGCTTTATGGTGGTGTGCTCTATGTTGATTCCTTGAGTGAGGCAGACGGGCCGGTTCCGACATATTTGGATTTGTTGCGCGTCACAAGCCAGACAATAGCAAATGGATTTCGTGAAGGGTTGAAAGCACAGCAGTATGGCGGTTGATGTTCGATTGGATAATATTGAGGTTATCTACCCGAATGGGACATGCGGGGTTAAGAACATAAATGTGTTTTTTGAGGGCGGCAAAGTATGCGGCCTTGTCGGTGTAAATGGCGCCGGTAAATCAACTTTGTTCAAAACAATGATGGGTTTTTTAAGGCCTTCGCGCGGTGAGGTACAAATATGCGGCCTCCCTGTCAGGGAGGCTCTGCGGCAAAATCTGGTTGCCTATGTTCCGCAGACGGAAAATGTTGATTGGAATTTTCCTGTCTTGGTTGAAGATGTTGTGATGATGGGCCGATATGGGCAGATGGGTTTTTTTCGCCGTCCCAAAAAGGCGGATTATCTGGCCGTTGATGAGGCTTTGAAGCGCGTCGCCATGGAAGAGTTCCGGGGCACGCAAATTGGAGAGCTTAGCGGTGGTCAGAAGAAACGCGTATTTGTCGCCAGGGCACTGGCTCAGGGCGGGCAGGTGATTTTATTGGATGAACCGTTTACTGGCATTGATATCAAAACCGAAGACTCACTGATACAGCTTTTTCGTTCTTTGGCGCAAGAAGGGCGCTTGATTTTGGTTTCAACGCATAATCTCGGAAGCGTTCCTTATCTCTGTGACAATGTCATGTTGATCAATCAGGAAATGCTGGCTTATGGATCGGTTGAGAGCACGTTTAATAAGGATAATTTGGCCAAGGCCTTCGGTTCCATGTTGCGCGATCATAAGCTGATGGGATCCGATATCCATGATGATGAAGATACCAGAAGCATTACGGTTCTAACCGATGATGAGCGTCCTCTCGTTCTGTATGGCGCGGAGGGTGATGAGCGCATTACCCGTGCCAAGAGACCCAAAAAGATAACGCCGGAGGGTTAGGCGTGATCGAGTTTTTAGCAGAGCCGTTTCACTATGATTACATGATCCGTGCGATATGGGTCAGTGCCTTGATTGGCCTAACATGTGCGTTTTTGTCTTGTTATTTGATGTTGAAGGGCTGGGCTCTTATGGGGGATGCCTTGGCGCACTCGATTGTGCCGGGGGTTGCTCTGGCGTATCTGCTCGCGCTGCCTTACGCCGTTGGGGCTTTTTTTACCGGGCTTTTGGCGGCCTTAAGCATGGCAATTGTGAAACAACGTACGCATTTGCGCGAGGATGCCGTCATCGGTATTGTTTTTACCAGTTTTTTTGCTGCCGGTTTGCTTTTGGCCTCGATTAATCCGATGAGCGTCAGCCTGCAAGGTATTATTCTTGGCAATATATTGGCTATTGCCGATGCGGATGTCATACAGATTGTCATTATCGCGGCGATTACGCTTTTTGTTTTGGCGCTGAAGTGGAAAGACTTTCTCAGTGTCTTTTTTGATGAGGCCCATGCGAGAAGCATAGGATTGCCGGTCATGTGGCTCAAAATTCTGTTTTTTACTCTTTTGAGTGCAGCCTGCGTTGCGGCTTTGCAGAGTGTGGGGGCATGTCTTGTCATTGCCATGGTGATTACGCCGGGTGCTTGTGCCTATCTGTTAACCGATAAGTTTGAGCGTTTGATATGGATTGCCATATGTGTTGGCGGGCTTACAAGCGCTCTGGGCGCGTATCTGAGCTTTTTTATCAATTCCAATCCGGGCGGGGTTATTGTCTGTCTGCAAACGCTTTTATTCCTGATCATTTTCGTGTTTAGTCCCAAATACGGCCTTTTCTCCCACAATAAGGGGGATGCGCATGGATAGTGGTCTGTTTATTGATTTTATCATGGAACCGCTGAGCCATGGCTTTATGCAGCGCGCCATGATTGTATCCTGCCTGATTGGGCTTGTATGTGCGCTTTTTTCCTGTTTTCTGGTATTAAAAGGCTGGTCCCTTATGGGTGATGCCGTTGCGCATGCGGTTTTGCCGGGGTTAGGCATTGCCTATATCATTGGTGCCCCGCTTGCGCTCGGGGCCTTTGTGGCCGGATTTTTCTCTGTCATCTCGATTGGTTATATAAAAAACCATAGCCGTATAAAAGAGGATGCGGTTATGGGGATTGTCTTTTCCGGGATGTTTGCGCTTGGGCTTGTGATATTAAGCCATATTCACAGTGATATTGATCTGTTTCACATCCTGTTCGGGAATGTTTTGGGTATGCGTGATTATGATGTCATGGAAACAGCGGTCATTGCACTACTAGGTTCATTGATTTTGTTTATAAAACGCAAAGATTTCATGCTCTATTGCTTTGATCCGGCCTATGCCAGAGCCTCAGGGTTGCCATCAAAAATATTGCATTACGCCCTGTTGATTTTATTGGCTCTGACGATTGTATCGGCTTTGAAGGCGGCTGGGATTATTCTTGTGATTGCGATGTTAATTGCGCCGGGTGCCATTGGGTTTTTAATGGCGAAATCTTTTGATCGCATGATGATGATTGCACTCGCATCCTCCTTGATATCGTCTGTGATGGGAACCATTCTGAGTTACCATTATGATACAGCAACCGCGCCGACAATTGTTGTTCTGCAGGCGGGCCTGTTTTTATGCGCTCTAATGCTAAGACTTAGAAAAACCACAACAAAATAAAGGTTTTGGTTATCAGAAAATCATAAAAAAAGTGTTATTCACCCTAGCTTTTATGGTAATATGATAGTAGGGGGAAAATACATTGAGTAATATGCCGATTATAACGAGCTTCTCTTCGCTTGAGAAAAAGAAGAGAGCGACACGAATTCTGGAAAGAGTTAGGGTTCTTCGAAAAAATCTTCAGGAGCAACGCAAGCTTTGGCACCTGTTTCATAGCGAAATGGAGTCACTCGCGGATCGTCTGGATGGTATCAGTGAAGATTTAGGTCTGGATTGGTTTGATACGCTTGGTTTTGATATGCGTATTGAGGCCAATAAAAAGCTTTTGGAACAGCTTGAGCAAGCGGTAGCCGAGGGCAATAGCGTGGCTTTATCGTCGTTGAAGCAAAGAATTTTATCGGAGCAACTATCTTAGCCAAGGGGGTGCTATAGCAGCTTCTTGGGCTCAAACTCTCGGATCAGGCCGGAGACAAGGGGGCAGTCATTAATGATTGTGTTCTTGTGCGCCTTGTGACAACTGATACAGGTTTTACCGATTTCAGCCAGCATTTCTTCGCAGGCATGCAGAGCTTTCTTTTTCTTTTCAATAAGATAGGCGTATTTCAGCCCATGGTTTTCAATTTTGCCACAGGGCGCATAATCCTGATTCAGGTCGTCCAGAATCGATTTAATATCCTGCAGAGAGAAATCCGCGCGCCGGAATTGCATAATCAGCTTGAGTACACTTGCATGTTGTTCATTATAGCGCCTATGACCGCTTTCTGTTCTGAAAGGCTGTTTAATCAGGCCTTTTCGCTCATATTGGCGGATTGATTCAATATGGCATCCGGTCTCTTTTGATAGCTCTCCAATGGTGTAAATAGACAAAATTCACTTATTTCCTTGTATCTGTATCTAATACAGATATTACCATAGATAGATGGGCGAGGT
>CAZTBB010000014.1:0-9090 GCA_964611755.1 uncultured Pseudobdellovibrionaceae bacterium | reverse complement strand
TGAATAATAATGAGTCAGAATATTGGCCGCAGAATATTAATCGTAGATGATGAGCCGGCTATCGGCCATGCCATTTCGAGTAGCTTAAGACGTTTTGGCTATGATGTAGATACATGCGATAGCGTGAATAATGCGCAGAAAAAGATGTCTCACTATCATTACGATTTGATTATTACGGATTTATATATGCCGGAAAAATCAGGTCTGGATTTGATTTTGGATTTGAATAGGCCGGATGTGAAAAAACAAATGAAAATATTGACCATTACCGGCGATGGTCCAGCCATAGAAATGCAGGATAACATACCGGGAACAATCTTTACCGACGGGTTTTTAAGAAAACCTTTTACGACCGAAGAGCTTAAAACCGAAGTCGACAGACTTTTGTCTTAAGGGTTTGTTAAGGGAGATAATGATATGAAGAAAAGTCATGGTAAAAATAACAATCGTAAGCGAGGGGAGCTTGCGGATTTTATGGTTTCTGATTGCGCATTAATATATCGCATGACGCATGACCATAAAAATGTTATAAGTTTTAAGTCTGAACGCTCAAAAAGGAAGCTTGGCATAATCGCCGAGCAAGAACGCCGTTTGATGGTCTATGATCATCAACTGGCCAATCTGGAATATTTACTCGAACACATTATCAGTAATTAACCTTTTGAGGAGACACCCAATGCAGAACTTATTGAATAAGCTGAATGATATAAAAATAACCGCCAAGCTGAATATGGCTTTTGGTTTACTGGTTTTTATGGTCTGTGGCCTTGTGGTCTATAGTGTTGGGAAGACATCACACTTAAAAGAAATTTTCATGGAATACAGGGATACGTCCAAGCAAAGCTTGCTGCTTGGCCATCTCAGCGAGAAATTGAGTGATGCGCGTAAGGGAAGTCTTGCATATCGCATTGATGGGTCTGAGAAAAGTTATGATGATGTAGTGAGTAATATCGAAGCCATCGAGCATTCCAGAGAAGATATTCAAAAAATAGTTCACAACCCCGAGCGCCTCGAGGAATTGCTGGCGCTGGAGGATAAGGCGGTTGAGTATCACAAAATTTTCGATCAAGTCTCCGAGAAGCAGAAATATATTCAGGCATCAATGGATGAGATTTATGCCTTAACAACGCAAACCCGTGAGTTGCTGGAGAAGGCCGGTGAGGCTGCCTATCAATCAAATGCAGTTTCGACGGCATATTACACCGGATTGATCCAAAAGGATTTATTGCTCTCTGGCTATTATACGAAGGCATATTTCTATGAGAATAAGCCGGAGCAATATGAGATCGCGATGAGCGAGTTGAACGAGGCATTGGAAAATCAGGCCAAGCTTGCCCGTGAAACAACAGATCCGCGTAGCAGGGCGGCAGTGCGTCAAGCGCGCGGCAATATTGAACAATTGCAGCAAAAATTAACGGCAACACATGAAGCACTTCTGGCGCGTAATGAGCTTTATAACAACGGGCTTGACCGTGTCGGGCCGGAAATGCTTGCCGGCTATGATAAGGTGTTTACCGAAATTCGTGATCAGCAAGATGTGATCGGACCGCAGGCCTTGGCTGATATGGCACAAATTAGAAATATGGCGATTACGGCCGGTGTGTCTGTTGCCCTTTTATCTGTTATCCTAGCCTTCTTGATGTCTAAATTCTTGTCCAAGAATTTTGCCATGATTATTGGCCAGATGGAGCGTCTGTCCAAGGGCGATAAGACCTTTGAAATTGAAGGCGCAGCCCGTGCCGATGAGATTGGTATGATGGCCAAGGCGCTTCAGGTCTTCCGTGAAAACGCACTTGAGGTTGAGCGTCTCGAGCAGGAACAAAAAGAAGCCGAGAAACGCGCAGAAGAAGAGCGTAAGCAGGCCATGCTGGAGATGGCCGATAGCTTTGAGGCCAGTGTCGGCGGCGTTATCAATACGGTTGTTTCCGCGAGTACCGAGCTATCGAATACGTCTCAATCCATGGGTTCATCGGTTGAAGAGACAAATTCCATTGCCGCAAGCGTGGCGGCAGCGGCCGAGCAAATGTCCGCCAATGTGCAGACCGTTGCAACGGCAACAGAGGAATTGACGGCATCGGGACGCGAGATTGCGCAACAAGTCTCTAAAGCGACCGAGCTTGCGCAGAAATCCGTGGATGATGCAGAGCAAGCCTCGCAGCGCGTGAATGGTCTGCGATCTGCGGCCGAGCAAATTAGCGAAGTTCTCAACCTTATTCAGGATATTGCCGAGAAAACAAACTTGCTTGCCTTGAATGCAACAATCGAGGCGGCGCGCGCCGGTGATGCCGGTAAGGGCTTTGCGGTTGTGGCTTCCGAAGTTAAGGATCTCGCCAGCCAGACACAAAAGGCTACGGAGGAGATTGCAGAGAATGTATCCAATCTTCAAAGCGAGACAAAATCGGCATCAGATTCCATCCAGTTTATCGCACAAGGTATTCGCGGCGTCAGCGAGGCAGCGGCATCGATATCGGCAGCGATTGAAGAGCAGATTTCCGCGACAGAGGAAATTGCCCGTAACGTAGAAGAAGCGGCAACCGGAACGCAGGAAGTGTCCGGGAATATGTCTTCTGTCTCGACGGCGGCGCAGGAAACAGGCCATGCATCCAATGAGGTATTGGAAGCATCAAATGACCTGTCCAAGCAATCGGAGACTCTGAAGAGTGAGGTAAGCAAATTCCTTGAGAAAGTCAGGGCAGCTTAACCGCTATTGATTGGAGTAAAAATTTTAAGGGGTCCAAATCAAAGTTATGGATGATTTGAAAACAGTTTTACTGGTTGATGATCAGATCGCAATTCAGGAGATCCTTGCCAATTTATTGCGCAACAATTTATACAAAGTTGATGTGTGTCAAAATGGCAAGGAGGCAGAAGATCGCCTGAGTGATCATGCTTATGATTTGGTCATAACCGATTTGATCATGCCGAATGGGGATGGTTATGATTTATTGGATTTCATCAATAAACGATCACAACAGCAGGGCGAATCCCAACGTATCATGGTGATTACCGGCGAGAATTCGCTGGATGTGCCGCAATTAATACAAGACAGGGCCGCAATTGAGTGTTTTACTTTATATAAGCCATTCACCAAGCAAGATTTTCTTGATAGTGTTAATCTAGTCTTTGAAAGCACGGCTTAAGATTTTTCGCACGTGTCTGTTTCGAGACGCACACCCTCAATTGTTTGTGAAGGTTCATTGTGGCAAACAAGAATAGATTGAATAAGACCCAAAAAGTCGATAATCCAAAAAGAATTTTACTTCTCGGGGTGATGTTGATTTTTGGCGTGATTGTTTTTATTGCCTCGGCCGTCTATTTCACACATTACAGCCTCAAAGAAGTGCAGTATAGCTGGGAGGAATATCATTATCACCTTCAGGATAAAGAGCATTTTTCCAGAGAGATATATCAAGAGCTTGGCTATGGCGGTATCATTCATAATTTCAAAAATTATGTGTTACGAAAAGATACCAGATACCGGGAGAGATTTTTACGCCATTCCAATTATATCGAGACACTGATCTATCAAAAACGCGGTGAATATAATTTGAGTGATGCAGAAATTGCCGCTCTCGATGCCATTCTAGCCACTATTCTTGAATATCGAAGCAAGATCCGGATTGTCGATCAGGCGTTCTCGGAAGGCAAATCATCAGAAGAGGTGGATAAGATGGTCAAGGTGGATGATACATTCGCCTTGGAGGCTTTGGCCGCGCTGAAAAATCAATTGATTGATGCGGAAATGCGCCTCTTTAGTGAATCCCGCACATTGCAAGATTTCATCAGCCGTTTGAATATTACGACGCTGATCTTATTGCCGTTGATGGTTATTGTCGGGTTTCTAATTTATCGTATTTTGAACCTTCTGGCGCATCACGTTGAATTGCAAAGTCTTGCGGAACGACGTTTGCAAGCCATTCTTGATAATACGTATGAGGGTATGATCACGGCAAATGAGGATGGCGTGATCGAAGAATTTAATCTGGCCTGTGAGAAAATATTCGGATGGAAAAAAGAGGAAATTATCGGCCAGAATCTGAATGTGTTGATGGTAGGGGCACATAAGAAGAACCATGACACATATATTAAAAATTACCTGCAAGGCGGGTCCCCGAAATTGATTGGCCAGCCGCGAGAATTCGAGGTGGTCAAGAAAAACGGCGAGAGGGCGTTGGTCGAAATCTCTTTGGCGGAATTTTATGATGGCGATAAACGTTATTTTACCGGCTTGGTCAGGGATTTAACGGATTATAAAAATCAGAACAGAATTTGGGACGATGCGATAAATGCTATGCCAGCATTGGTCTCTTTTTTAGATAAGAATTTTTGCTACACATTCGTTAATAAAACCTATGAGAAATTCTGGGAAAAGAAACGTGAAGATATTGTTGGCAAAAGCGCACTTGAGCTTTTAGGTGAAAATGGTTTTAAAACAATAAAACCTTATTTAGAGAGAGCCGTGCAGGGTGAAACAGTCTCCTATGAAAAGACTCTCAATCTCCCTCAGGGGTTTCATCATTTTTACGCAACATATTCTCCTCAGGTAGACAGCTTGGGCAATGTAACAGGTGTCCTGGCCGTCGTGCATGATATTACAGAGCGGAAAGAGAAAGAGATCGATCTTCAACGCTATAAGGAGCAAACCGAAATTCTCGTGCAGGCCATTGAAGCATGCCAGATTGGGGTTACGCTGGCTGACCCGTCTAAGGAAGATATGCCGCTGACATTTGTGAATAAGGCCTTTGAAGACATATCGGGTTATTCCAGAGAGGAGATGATTGGTAAAAATTGTCGCTTTTTGCAAGGCGATCAAACAGACGCCAAACATGTGGATCTGATCCGTGATGGCATTAACAATAAAACCCTGGTGAATACAGAATTATTGAATTACCGCAAAGATGGCGAGATATTCTGGAACAATATTCAAATTGCCCCCGTGTATAACGAGGAAGGCGAGCTGAAATCTTTTGTTGGAACGCAAATCGATATTACATCATTGAAAAATGCACAAAAACAAATTTTACAAGAGCGTGACTTTTCGCGTCACATTGTTGATTTTTCCCCGAGTTTGATTGTCGGTCTTGATCCGGCCGGCCATATTAACTTTGCCAATAAATCCGCACTGGCTATGGTCAAGTACGAGGAGGAAGAGCTATTGGGGAAAAGTTGGTGGGAAACATTCTATCCGCCCAAAGATCCGCAGGTGAAAAAATTTCTGAGTCAATTCGGGCGTGATAAGCGCGTTGATGATTTTGAAATGACGATTATAGACCGTGACGGCGAAGAACATCTGATTTCCTGGTCATCCTTTAATCAGTATGATGAGGAGGGCAATATTGTCCAGATTATCGGGGCAGGGGTCGATCTGACCAAAGAGCGCGAGCGCGCCAAGTTTGAGCAGGAGCGTCATAAATTGCAATCTCTGGGGACGATGGCCGGTGGTATCGCCCATGAGATTAACAATGCGTTGTTGCCGATTATTTTGCTCTCGGAGGAATATCAAGAGCGTCATAAGGAAAGCGGCGATGAAACACAGCAGGATTTGCAAACAATTGTCGATTATGCCCTGCATGCACGCTCAATCGTGGAAGATGTTCTTTTATATTCCCGCCAAGCCGATCGTAGCAGGGAAAAATATGATGCGGGCACTTTGTTTAAGCAAAGCGTGAAATTTAGCCAAGATGTCTTGCAAGGTGATACGGAGCTCACATTAAAGATTGATGATAAAATGAAATCCGCCTCGATTAGTGTGAATAAGACAGGCTTTATGCAGGTGATGAGCAATTTGATTAAGAACGCATCTCAAGCCATGAACGGAGAGGGCGAGGTTGAATTGACCTTGCAGAAAAAAGTTTTTAAAAAAGCGCAAGAGGGGCTTAAGGCGGGTGAATACGTGAATATATTGATCAAGGATCATGGCTGCGGGATTCCGAAGGATAAATTATCGATGATTTTTGATCCGTTCTTCACCACGAAAGAAGCTTCGGAGGGCTCTGGGCTTGGTTTGTCGGTTGTTTATGGATTGGTCAAAGAATGGGGCGGATGCATTGAAGTTGAATCCGAAGAAGGTAAAGGCACAATATTTTCATTGTTTTTCCCGCTTCACAAGTGATATTCTAAAGTATTAGGAAAGAGTTATAAAAAAGGGTGATAGGGCAATGGCAAAGATTCTCGTTGTTGATGACATGACTGGTATACGGCGCTCGCTATCTGTAATTTTATCAGGTTGCGGCCATGATATTGTTGAGGCAGAGAACGGTCTCAAGGCTCTGGATAAGTTGGAAGAGCAAGATGATATTGATCTTATTATCACCGATATTCTCATGCCCGAGGCCGATGGTGTGGAATTAATGACCAAGCTTAATGAATTTCAAAACAAGCCCAAAGTGATTGCTATCTCCGGCGGAGGCAATAAGGTGACGGCCGATAATGCTCTGGAAATCGCTGCCTCTTTTGCCGATGAGGTTATCCGCAAACCATTCCAGCGCGATGAACTTATCTCTCAGGTGGACCGTGTTCTGGCCAGCTAGATTTATTTCTGTCTAATCGGCACCCCTCACAACATTTATTATTTTGACAATAAAAAATATATTATGTTAAAACTTATCTCTTTCTTTCGAGGACTGAGATGGAGCCTATTTCGAATAAGCTTATTTTATGGTTGCGTGGTGGTGGTGATCGAGACCTTCCGCCTGTGCATTTGGCTGCACAATTTTATCTGCTGGAAAAGCATATAAAAGCTCAGAATCTCTCAGATGAACATAAAGAAAACCTAAAAGGGGTAATTGACCACATATACAGATCATTATTCTTTTATGATAGAGACGAACGTTATGGCTTGTTAACTAAACCACTAGCGCCGGAGGCATACAGGCTTAGCAAAAAAAACAAAAAAAGCCTAGCTAACTTTAAAAGTAGAGCCAAGAGACTGTCAAAACACAAGGAGTTTAATTACAGAAAAACTCTAGAGGATTGGTATGCTCTTGTCGAAAAAACGTTTATGGGCGTTAATCCGATCTCTCATTTATTTGATGTGATAGTCGTGCCAAATCAAATTTTGAACTATCATATGACATTAATTCAGCAACCTGATTTCATGGATTACAATTCTGATATTATGAATCCAACTGAGGGACCAGTGAATGCTTATGAAATGTTGTTTTGCATTAACACATTTATTGACTTTCACAATATAGATTTACACATTCAAAAAGACCCCGAACTAGATTCATTCCAGATACACAATAATAACTTGGTTGAATTATTCGGCCTACTTTTTTTGGCGTTTGAAGACACACCTTTTAACAAAATTCTAGATCAGCAAACAGAAGGCTGTACAGCTACTCAGATGAAATTAAATGACCAGGGCGTTGTTTTTCCAGTGAATAGATTGCTTGGCATGGTGCGCTATTATGTGGAACATAACCAAGAAAAATTCTCACCGTCCCGTTTGAATAAAATTTATTCCACTATGCTTGATCTTTATGAATTCAATATTGATCATAAAACCGAGACTTTTATTCCAAGCCTGAGTACTGAGAGTCGGGCCATTGCTCATGCGGAAGAATTAAGTACAACTAAGGCTATGATTAGAAGTTATGAAAAAATTGAACCCATAGACTTAGTTGAACACTTTAAAGTAGCCGCTCGAAAAAACTGTAGCGCTGGAAAGGCGAAGCGTTTGATTGAAGAATTTGACTCAATTCGAGCACAAATGCCTGCGGGCATGGCTGAACATAGTGTTTTTTCAGCACAAGAACATGAATTTGTTCGTAAACTAAGAAAAAGTATTTTTAAAGCAAGGGAAATGCCATGCGGCGATGAAGGGCCTAAGATTAAATTTATTAAATCAACCGCAGAAAAGTATGCCGCGGAGCTGAAGACGGTTGGTTTTTCTGATGACGATATCGCTTATATGCGTGAAACCGGAAAATTTCCAAAATCATGTACTGACTATACAGTTGAGCACATTATTGACCGCGATATCGGTGGTACGAATACGCCATCCAATTTTATCATCATGCCGGAAGCGTATAATAAGCTGAAAGACCGGCTTAAAGCCCTTCAAATTGCGGCCTATGGCCCAGATAGTAATCAAAAGTGGTTTTTAACCTGGGTGCCTGATGGGTATTTAGATGGGGATCATGCCCCTGTGCTGCTGAGATAAAGCCGCAAAGTCACACAAATATAAAAATCATGATTGGTAAAATGGAGCGAGTGATGGGATTCGAACCGCAAAGCAACGCATGTGCGTTGTTTGCATTGTTATATAGTGTGGGTTCGAAACCCATGAAATAGAATGGCAGTTATGATTGGTAAAATGGAGCGAGTGATGGGATTCGAACCCACGGCCCCAACCTTGGCAAGGTTGTGCTCTACCCCTGAGCTACACTCGCATCGATAGGGTGGATTTCTCGGAATATAATGATTTTGCTGAAAGATGCAAGCCTAAAAATCAATCTTCGTTGATTTGGACGAGCGGAACCTTATAGCCGGTGGGGTCATGCGCATCAAAGGCACTGAAAACAAAGATATTTGGCGTGCGCGCCATATGGGCATTCATATCATCGTTCAGCTCATATTCCATGAGTTGATCATCCTGATCGCCATATACAAGCATCAAAAGCTTTTGATCGCGATAATATTCAACGCGTTGCACGACATTGGGCAACGGGTCCTGACAGGCCAGAACCACATTCCCATTTTCAAACGCCATAAGCTCTACATTCATACGAAAGGCTCCGGACTGGGCGCTGTGCTCGGTGCATTAGGGCTTGAAACCTGCACAGCAGGACCAATTTGTGCCGCCGGATCACCATTGATCATTTGTTTTAAGATTGGATGATTCCCATCGCCCACTTGATCGAGCGTAAAATTCCCAGACATGTCTATCCCCACCATTACGGTTATTATTTCTATTGTTGCTATAAGTATACAAAACCAAGCTTAAGGAAGGCTGAGTTTTCCCTAAAATTTTATCTATTCTTGCTTTTTGGACAAAACCCTGTCTTATTCTTATTTTATGAGTGAAAACAATCCATTACCGACCAGCCCAGAGCAGCTTTTTGAGGTGTTTGATGCATTGGGCAT
>CAZTBB010000013.1:3096-37907 GCA_964611755.1 uncultured Pseudobdellovibrionaceae bacterium | reverse complement strand
GGAGGTGGAGCTATGCGCCGCGCCGAAGGGGTCATAGGCGCTCTCGGAGCGTTTGGTGAAACCGGAGAGGCCATCTTTCTGGCGCAGCGTATGCATGCGCTCTTTGCGGCCTGTCAGGATTTTATGCGGGTAGCATTGATGGCCGACATCCCATATCAGACGGTCATCCGGCGTATTAAAAGTGGCGTGTATGGCAACACTAAGCTCAACAACGCCGAGGCCAGCGCCTAAATGGCCGCCTGTTTTGGCAACGCTCTCAATTGTGTATTGGCGCACCTCATCAGCAAGCTTCGAGAGTTGCTCATCGCTCAGATCCCTGAAATCGGCAGGGCTGTTGATGCTCTCTAAAAGTGAGCTTTGCTCGCGCTCCTGCTCGGTGGTGAAATCCTGTTTTGTTTGTGCATCGGCCATAATCCTGTCTTTCTACAAAAAAATAGGGGGGAAAGGCAAAGAAAATCGAACAAAATCTGCTCTATCGATGCATAAATTTGATTTATGAAAATAATTTCTTTAAAGCTAGTGGATCGACAATAAGGGTGACGAGCCTTCACGGGCTCTTGATAATGCATATGGGGATAAAACATCCACGAATAAAATCCGGTCTGATCGGACTGGCCTTTTTAGGCGTAGCCCATAGTGTCTCCGCTCAGGCTGGACCCACCGCCCCCGATAGCAGGGACGGGTCTGATACGGATGTGATTGTCTCTGATGTTACGCTAGCCAATCATCCGATAGCCGCGCATTTACTTGAGGGCGGCTTGTTGCACGAGCGCATTATGGATGCCCCTGCACAACTATTTGTGTTCAGCCCCGCCGATATTGAAAGCCTCACTCGCATGGACAGTGTATCCCATTTGGTGAATGAGGAGACGGTCTCCCGGTTTGAAAACCTATGGGGCGGGGAGAACAGCCGGTCTTTAAGTCTGGAGGATAAAAGGCGCATCATTTCCGCCGCCGCCCAGCGCAGCTTTTCCCAAGGCAAAGCCGCAGAGATGAGGTATTTGCAAAATTACGCCAGCGAACGTTCCGATGATTATTTCTACCAAGATGATTTCGTTTTGATACGCCTGTTTGGCTTATATTTGCAAGACGCGCATCCGGGGCTCGCCCAAACGGTCAATGATATGTTTATTGACCGATTATTTCTGAATATTGCAAAAGGCCATCTCTCTGTGATGCCCTACCACAATTCATGGATGTTCGATTATAACGCGGCCGTATTGATTTTACCCTATGAGGACTTAACCCCGCAGGCGGCCTTTACCCCGTCACGCGGCCATAATTACGCAGATTTTGAGGATGGCAACGGCAATTCCACCATCAATATCCCCGTTCTGGCCGATACCGCGCTGGCGATTATTCATGAGCTGCGCCATACCGGGCAGAATATTGAATTCGAACATCGTAATCCCGATTTCCTGTTGCGGGAAATAGAAGCAGATTTTGAAAAGTTTAATTTTGCCATTAGCCCGGATTTTAACCGCCTGACCGGTATGAATTTATCTCTGGCCGAGCGGGCTGAAATGATGCGCGATCTGCATGATTTGCGCGCATTGGGAAGCTTCAGAGCCATTTATCCATGGGCCCATGCCGTCAGCGCGCCGTTGATGATTGACGGAGAGACACCCGCCCCGACCTTCAGCCCGCAAGAATATATTGAGGGGCTTGAACATGCGCGCAATGTACTGGCCAACTCGTTTCGCTTAAGAGCACCCGTGCAATCAATCAACACGATCGATCCTTATGATGTCATGTATGGGGCGCCGCCCGCGCTTATCTATGAGAATATGATAACGTTGTATAGAGATGGCGCGTTTGACGAGAACCTGATCGGCAAGCGATATGCGTATGAATATCTGATCGCCGCCCAACGTTTAATGCCCATGCATATCCCGCATGTGATAGAGCCGTTGCGGTCTGATGAGGCTCCTGATTTTGGATATGATATATCACCTCAGCGCGCCCAAGAACGCCGCTAAAACATAGCTATCTTGTAATTAAGCATCTTTATCTGGATTTTTCTCAAAACTTTCTTGCGATAAAGTGCTCCGTTTTGATATAAATATGTATTCTTTAGTTTGAGGGGTGTATTTATGAGCGCATATGACGATCTTCAGGAAAGATTGAGGCAGATTGCCAAGGAAAGCGGAGACCAGTTCCGCACGGCGGCGGCGGGGGAAACCGTAAAGATGGTTGTGCCGCAAAACCGTAATGAAGATCATGTATACCGCAGAAGTTGGCTGCAAGCGCTCAAGCAACTTGATGGCCGTTCTTTTGAATTATTATCCATAGAAGCGCATGAAGATCCGCGTGTACCGATTGTTTTACATTTTCCTGATATGGCAGAGCGCCAAAAATTCTCCGATGTTTTGCAATCCGGTGAGCTTGAGGTGCGTGCGCTACAGATGAAAGCTGCTTGTGAAGCCTATCTCGAGAACAAGCAGGATGAGCCTGCCGCGCAACGATTCGAAGATAGTACTATTCCAAGTATCATTAGAGCACCCGTAATCGTAACAGCAGCGAACGAGCCATAGACGTTACTAGGCTCTTTTAGGCGCGTCTTTCAAGCACGTAATCAGCAAGTTCAGCCAGCATTTCTGCGCGCCCTTCAAATATTTTAAGGTGGCGCTTGGCTTGGCCGATAATCATTTCCGCGCGTGTGCGTGCCGCATCTTTTCCCAGCGTCGATACGAATGTGGCTTTCCCTGCATCGGCATCTTTGCGTGTATCTTTGCCCGTGTCTTGTGGATCAGCCTCAACATCCAAAATGTCATCTGTAACCTGGAAGGCGAGGCCAAGGTCATGGGCATAGTTACACAGGGCTTTGCGTTGCGGCTCGCTGGCCTTTCCAAGAATGGCACCGGCCTCACAGGCAAATGCCATCAGTTTTCCAGTTTTCATGCGTTGCAGGCGGGAGATTTCACCCACATCAAAATCAACGTCATCGCTCTCTGCGATTAAATCCAGCATTTGCCCGCCGCACATGCCGTGTCCTCCGGCCGCGATGGCCAATGTACGGACAAGTTCGGATGTCACATGTGGGTCAGGATGTGTTTCGGAATCGGCCAAAACCTCAAAGGCTAGGGTTAAAAGTGCATCGCCGGCCAAAATGGCTGTGGCTTCATCATATTGCTTATGCACGGTCGGTTGCCCGCGACGTAGGGCAGCATCATCCATTGCAGGAAGGTCATCATGGATCAGGGAATAGCAATGCACAAATTCAATGGCAGCGGCCACGCGGCGGGAACGAGATGTCGGCACATTAAACAAATTGGCCGCTTGCATGCATAAGAATGGGCGCAAGCGCTTACCACCGCCGAGTGTTCCATGGCGCATGGCTTCGTAGAGAGGTGCCTCGGTGAGATCAGTTTCCGGCAACAGGCGCTCAATTGTTCTGTTAACCGCCTCGGACACGTCGTCCATGGAATTTTGTAATTTGGGGTTGGCTTCTCTAGGGGATGGCATGTCTCTTCCTTAAATCTTAAAAACAATAGTTTATATGAGTTATTCGTCCGGGTCTAACGGTTCTGTGCCAACAGTTCCGTTTTGATCAATGGTGATTTTATCAATTTTGGCTTGTGCTTCTTTGAGCTTCGCATCGCAATGTTTTTTCAAGGCAATGCCGCGCTCATAGGCAGTGATTGATTCTTCAAGGGGGGATTTCCCGCTTTCCATGTCACGGATAATCGTTTCCAGTTCTGCTAGTGCTGCTTCAAAGCTGAGCTCTTCTACTTTCGCCGCTTCACCCATAATCAATTGTAACTCTTCATTCGTGCTGCACGTTTCGTGCTCTTGTTGTTTTTAGCCTCGAAAGTGTATGATACTAGCTTCTTGATCTCAAGTGTTTTGAGTCGGTAAGGTTCGGATTTCATCATGCAAAAAACATATCAGACCCCTGAAAATATGCGCATTTATGCCATTGGTGATATTCATGGCTATGTGGATTTGCTTGACCGGATGCATGAGGCCATCATGTTTGACCTTGTTGACGGGGCTCCGGAACATGTTCATGTCGTTTATCTGGGGGATTACATTGATCGGGGGCCGGACAGTGCTGCGGTCATTGATCGTTTGATTGAACGCCGTGACCGCGGGGATGGTGTGCCCAAAACATTTATCATGGGCAACCATGAAATGGCTTTATTTGAGTTTATGCACGACCCGGAGGGGCATAATTGGCTGAATTACGGTGGGGTGCAAACTCTGGCCAGTTATGGCATTACATTCGAGAATGATACGATTTTGCCCAGCGAATATGTTCTGGCAGCGGAGAAAATGCGTCGGCAGATTCCAGCGGAGCATCTCGAATTTATGATGGGCTGTGAATTTTCTCTTGTTTTGGGGGATTATCTTTTTGCGCATGCCGGTATAAATCCAATGAAATCAATTGATGATCAAACCAAGAGCGAGCTCACTTTTATCCGGGAACCGTTTTTGAGCTGGGATAGAGATCCGGCCTTCAAGCCGCTCTCCCATAAAATCGTGCATGGGCACACACCATCGGAAGCGCCGGAAAATCTGCCGCATCGCATTGGCGTTGATACGGGCGCTTATGAGAGCGGGGTGCTGAGTTGTGCTGTTTTAGAAGAGGCGGATGTGCGGTTTTTAAGCGTGGGAGATAAGACGCCTTAGGCGAGACCTAAACAAGCCCTAGCTCTTGTTCAAGGGCGCCGCACAGCATATGCCCTAAAATGATATGCATTTCCTGAATGCGCGCTGTGCTTTGTGAGGGCACGACCAAACACACATCGCAGAGATCCGGCATTTGCCCGCCATCACGGCCCGTGAGGCCAATCGTGACAATGCCATTTTCTTTGGCTTTTTTGAGGCCGTTGAGAATATTGGGGCTATGGCCCGATGTGCTGATGCCGATGGCGATATCGCCATCATTCCCGATAGCCTCGATCTGGCGCGAGAAAATATGCTCAAACCCATAATCATTTCCACCAGCCGTCAGGGCTGAGCTGTCCGTTGTCAGGGCCAGACCGGCAATTGGTTTGCGATCATTGACATAGCGGACGGAGAGCTCCGTGGCGAGGTGCTGGGCATCGGCGGCGCTGCCGCCATTGCCGAAAAACATGATTTTATGCCCTGATTGTACCGCTTGCACACAAGCCTTAAGCATATCTTGAAACGGATGTTGAAGGGCTTCGAAGGTGCTCTCCAGAACGGCGGCGTGCTCGGCGCGTTCTGCGTCCCAATATGTGGAGAGGTCAAACACTGTCATGAAGCTAGATCCTTTTCAACAGAATGCTTACCCGGAAGCGTTATTGCGCCCCTGTCGTAAGAGACATGGGTCCCTGGTCCGGTTCGGCGGCTCCTTGCGCGCCGTCCATCATGGTTTCCATGCCGGTCTTGGTTTGGGCAAAGGGCTCATCCGGTGCACCCTGAATGATCTCCTCAACCGGCACCATATTGGCGCGGTTATAGGCCAATTGATCCGGCGAGAGTTGGAAGCCGATCATGAGTTTGTATTTTTGTCCCAAAACCTTGCGCTCAATCGGGATAATCTGGCGCAGGCTTTCATAATAGGTGTGTTTTGATTCGTCACGGTTATAGGTGATCGGCGCAGCGAAGACTTCCTTCGCCATAATGTTGTTATCAGGCGCGACGACGGCGACAAAAAACGGATAGGAGAAGAACGGCTTATCGTTGGAGCGCACGCGCCCTTTCTGCCCGAGCTCCCCTTCAAAGGCGAGCTTGAGGTCGATCATGACATTGCGCTCATTGTAGCGGCAGCTGCTCTCGACTTGTGTGAGGTGAACGCGGGAGATGACATTATAATCAACCGGATTGGATGCATCCGAAAACTCTGTCAGAGCGCTGAGCTCATCCACGATTTCAACTTTAGGGCAGGGTGTCACCATCTCGGCGGTACGGCGTTCTTCGTTACTGACGATTTCAGGCTCATCAAAAATAGATATTTGATCGGTAAAGTTATTCACCGTGTCACACGCCGAGAGTGAGACAGTAGCCATGACAATAAGAAGAGAACGCAAAATTTTCATGTTGATTAAACCTATCGGATTATTTTTATCGAGCTTACGCAAGCTTAGCCAGCAAAGCAAGAGCATAGCGTCGCAATAAAAAAAGAATATGGGGGCAGGTTTTTGAACGCCTAGCGCCCGATTTTAATGGATTTTAGGATTTTATTTTATTATAAAACCCAGATGAGTGAGAAACCGTCCCTTGAGATATTACTGGCCGCACCGCGCGGTTTTTGCGCAGGCGTTGATCGTGCGATTCAAATTGTCGAAAAATCTCTCGAACAATATGGAGCGCCGGTCTATGTGCGCCATGAAATCGTGCATAACAAATTCGTTGTTGATCGGTTGCGTGAACAGGGCGCCGTGTTTGTAGAAGAGTTAGATGAAATTCCGTCGGAACATAAAGACAGGCCCGTTATCTTCTCAGCCCACGGCGTGCCCAAATCTGTTCCTGAGGATGCGGAAACGCGGCAGATGTTCTACATCGATGCAACATGCCCCCTTGTGAGCAAGGTTCACCGTGAGGCCGAGCGCCACCATAAAAACGGCGACCAAATTATTCTGATCGGCCATCAAGGCCACCCCGAAGTGATCGGGACAATGGGGCAGCTCCCCTCCGGTGCCGTTTTGTTGGTGGAAACCCTTGATGATGTGGCCAGCGTCCAGATCGACGATGAAGCCAAGATTGCCTATTGCACGCAGACAACTCTGTCGGTCGATGATACAGCCGAGATCGTTAGTGCTCTCGAGGCTCGTTTCCCACAGATTAAAGGCCCGCATAAAGAAGATATTTGTTATGCAACCACAAACCGTCAGGCGGCCGTCAAAGCCATTGCCCCGGATAGTGATGCTGTGCTTGTTATCGGTGCACCGAATTCCTCCAATTCAAACCGCCTTGTCGAGGTGGCCGCCAATCACGGCTGTGAGAAATCATTATTGGTCCAGCGCGCCAGTGATATTGATTGGGCCTGGCTAGATGGTGTGAAGGCACTTGGGATTACGGCCGGGGCCTCGGCTCCTGAAATGCTTGTTGATGAGGTGATTGATGCCGCCAAGGAGCATTTCAATGTGACTATTCGCGAGATTTCAATTACCAAGGAAGATGTGCATTTCAAGCTTCCTAAAATTCTAAACGCTGCTTAAAATATAGCTATGAAAGCAGAACTCTCAAAATTTATAGATGGCGAAAATAAAGCCATCACGCTGATGGGGATGTCCGGGGTCGGCAAGACATACTTATCCGAAAAGCTAGCAAGCTGGGGGTGGTATCATTATTCCTGTGATTTGGAGATCGGGGTAAATCTCCTAGGGGATGATATTGTCGAGACGATCCGCAATGATATACTCGCGCATCCGGGGCTGCGTTTGTTTTTCGAGACCGGCGCTATTTCCATTAATAACAACATCACCGTTGATAATTTGCGCACATTATCTGCCTTTATCGGGAAGTTAGGAAACCCGTCTCAGGGGCGTATTGGTAAGGAGGGGCATGGTGGGATTGCGCTGGATGAGTTCAAGCGCCGTCAAAAACTCTATTGTGAGGCCGAGCATCAATCTTTGGCGCAATTGTCTGAAAAAATTTCTGAAGCACTCCAGCAGGGGCATCATAAATTTGTAAACGACTCAACTGGCAGTATGTGCGAAATGGATGACCCGGATTTAATACGCTCCGTTGCCGAGAATTCATTGATTGTCTATATCAAGGCCAGTGATGAAGAGTTGCAAGCCGTGATCCGGCGCGCCGAAGAATACCCCAAACCGCTTTTATATCCGGCCAAGAAATTTGATGATTGGCTTGAGGCCTATCTCAAGGAACGCGGCTTGAGTAGTCCAGACGATATTGAGCCCGACGATTTCTCGCGTTCCAACTTTCGAAAATTACTGGATCACCGTATTCCGATTTATGATGCTATCGCCGATCAATATGGTGTGACGGTCTCATCCACGGATTTCAAAGAGGTTGACTCCGAAGAGGCCTTCTTGGACATTCTAAGGAATGCCTGATTTTATCGAAATATATACCGATGGTGCGTGTTCCGGAAATCCGGGCCCGGGGGGCTGGGGCGCAATACTGCGTTATGGGGAGCATGAAAAAGAGCTTAGCGGCGGGGATGCGGAGACCACCAATAACCGGATGGAAATGATGGCCGTGATCCAGGCGCTGGAGGCGCTTAAAAAACCATCCGAGGTCAAGCTCTATACCGATAGCACCTATGTTCAAAAAGGTGTGAGCGAATGGATGGCCGGTTGGAAGGCCAAGGGATGGCCGGCCAAAATCAAGAATCAGGACCTTTGGAAGCGAATCGATTCGCTTGTTCAGACCCATAAAGTCGAATTTATCTGGGTGAAGGGCCATGCAGGTCATCCGGAGAATGAACGTGCCGATCAATTGGCCGTTGCTGCGATTCCAAGGGGTTAGAGATTCTATCCACAAATCACTGTGCGTAAATCAGGCCAAATCCGGCGGCTTTAAGATTCCGTTAAAGATTTCAGGCGACCCTTAAATCATAGTCTCGAGCGACCTCACTGAACTTTACACCGGAAAGGGTCCATACGATGAAAACAAGTGAAACCAAAAACCAAACTAAAACTGAGAACGGTAAAATCAGCTATCCTCTACCACCGAGTGATCACATGGATCATGGACGTGAAGGGCGTGAGGATATGGAAGTTTACGCACGTTTCATGCGTCATCTCCGCCATGTCCCAAGCTCGCGTCCTGAGATAAAGATTTTATCCGCCATTCAATTTACGGCCGATATGCTGGATTTGAATGATGCCAGTGTGGCGAAGTTGCTGGTTGATCTTGGCCTTCGGGCGCCTCGTGTGGCCTTTCCGGCTGATTTTTTAGAGTTCGCTGATCAAGCGTTGTTGCGATCAGGCTGGGAAGTCGGCTCACCTAATACAGCCTTAAAGGATTTACAAGATCATTGGGATCGTATTGGTGAAGATAAATTTGCAGTCTTAAAAAGGAGATATAGCCTTGTTGATGATCGAATTCATTCTAATCATTAAAGCTGTTGTTTTGCTCGGCTTCGCTGCCGCTTTGTCTCGCCCCGCCAGAGTTAGAGCGCTCGGCGCTAGACCCGGAGCCGCCGAGCCCGAGAGAGCTTAGCAAGCGATCAAATGCGTTACGGCTTTGGCCTTGATAAAAATTGGAGCGGTCCTCATTGAGGGCCGTTTTCATGACGGACGACCAGATCAGGGCCGGAAAGCTCCCGCCGGTCACGCCATTCATGGGGGCGTTATCATCATTCCCCAACCATGTGACAGTTACGATATCCTTTGCATAGCCGGCAAACCATGCATCGCGGCTGTTTTGGCTGGTGCCGGTTTTTCCGGCAACGGCATGGCCCGAAATTTGGGCGGCGCGGCCTGTGCCCGATTGCACAACGGTTTTGAGCATACCATCCAGACCATTAATGGCTTTTTTATCGGCTGCGCGCGTGCTGGGGTCATGATCCTCACGTTCGTAAAAAACAACGCCATTTGCATCGGTGATGCGTGTA
This sequence comes from uncultured Pseudobdellovibrionaceae bacterium, assembly GCA_964611755.1. Lineage (GTDB taxonomy): Bacteria > Pseudomonadota > Alphaproteobacteria > Micavibrionales > Micavibrionaceae > CAZTBB01. The sequence continues at coordinate 28,411 of CAZTBB010000013.1, read as the reverse complement.
ATGGCAAAGGGAAAAACACTATGGCCGCCATTGGCGAAGGCTGCATAGGCTAGAGTGAGCTCGAGCGGGGATAGGCCGGAGCTGCCTAAGGCCAGGCTGAGGTCATGGGAAAGCGGTGAGATAATGCCCAGTTTTTTGGCCATGCGTTTGACGGGGGTGAGGCCGACCTCCTGAAGCAGGCGCACACTGGCCGTATTGGCAGAGCGGGCAAGGGATTCTTCGAGGGTGATCTCGCCGTAATATTCTTCATTAAAGTTTTTCGGTGCGTAGTCATCAATCTCCAGCGGTGCATCCAAAAGCGTATCATCTTTGCCCCAGCCAAAATCAAGCGCTGTGAGGTACAGGATGGGCTTGAAGGCCGAGCCGGGCTGTCTGATGGCTTGGGTGGCGCGGTTAAACTGGCTTTGTTTGTAGTCCTTGCCGCCGATCATCGCGAGGATAGCCCCATCATCGCGCATCGTGATAATCGCGCCTTGCTCTATATTTCGATCTGCTCCGTTTTGTATTAAAACACTATGTAGTGATTCTTCTCCGGCCTTTTGGATGGCTGGCACCAGTGTGGTTTCAACAATCAGGTCGGTTTGCGGCGTTCCAATCAATTCATCCAACCCATCCAAAACCCAATCCGTAAAATAGCGGGCGGAGCGCACCGTATTGGGCTTGGCCGTCGGCTTGGGGGGCAGGGCCGTCATGGTCGTAGCCGAGGCGCTATCGAGATAACCGGCATCAACCATAGCGCGTAACACGACATCGGAGCGCTCGGCGGCAAGGCCGGGATTGCGCAAAGGTGAGTAGCGTGAGGGCGCCTTGAGCAGCCCCGCAAGAATAGCGGCTTCACGTAAATTGACCTGCATTGCGGTTTTGCCAAAATACAGACGTGATGCGGCATCCACACCATAGGCGCCGGACCCCAAATAAACACGGTTCAAATAAGCGCTGAGGATTTCATCCTTGGTCAGTTGTTGTTCCAGCCATAGGGCAAGCATGGCTTCCTGAATTTTACGGGCAAGCGTGCGCTCATGGCTGAGGAATAGGTTCTTGGCCAATTGCTGAGTGATGGTGGAGCCACCCTGGACGAGCCGCCCCGATTGAATATTGGTGACCATGGCGCGGGCAATGCCAATCGGATCAATACCAAAATGCGAATAAAAACGCCGGTCTTCCGTGGCCAGAACCGCGTAGATCAAATGGCTGGGGAGGTCGGCAACAGTGATAGATTCACCCTTTGTCTCGCCATAGCGTATCAGTGTGGAGCCATCGGCCGCCTTGATTGTGATAGAGCTTTTACGCTCGAAGGTGAATTCATCGGTAATATCGGGAAGTCCACCACCATACCATGCAAAGAGCGCCCCCAGAAACAGAGCCGCCCATACGCCGAGGACAAAGGCCCATTTGAGCAAAAACCCCATTATAGAGGGTTTCTGTGCCTGTTTTTTCTTGGCCTTCGCGTTTTTACGCTTGGTGGTTTTCTTGGGTTTTGCTTTTGCCATGAGGTTTAAAATGCCCGATCCATGTGAACAGGACAAGCAATATGATACGGGTTCGTGTTGTTGCAATGATGATTATAAGGCTTTTTAATGCCGTTCAGGTAAGGGTTGGCTTTGTTTATGTGCAGTCCAACCAATATCTTTTGCGCGCGGGAAATTTGTCCGTGGCTGTGGTTTCATCTTCGAATGTGCCACCGCAATGCTCAACAATTTTGATAGCGGGCTCGTTTTTGGGATCAACCGTTACCAAGGCCCGATCAACACCCAGATAACACACATAGGGCACGCCTTTTTGCAAAATTTTGCGGCCAAATCCCTTACCGCGCATTGAGGGGCGTATCACAAAGTTAATATGGCCGCCCCATTTTTCCAAATGCCAGTTCAAACGGTGACGCACATTCAACGTGCCAATGAATTCATCATCTTTCACCAGCCAGAGAACTGTTTCCGGCACAGGTTCAACCCAATCATCATAAGGCTTATGCAGATGTTTTTTACCCTCATTCAATTTTTTAATGAAGTCTTCGAAATTTTCATTCACATCCTTGAAATCAAGAAAAGCATATCGTCCCTCTTCTTGAAACTCCTTCAAGGCGTTCAAGTAACTGGATTTATATTCCACACTGGGTTTAACAAGTTTTGAGGCTGACATGATTATTTCGTGATAACGTAATGGATAAAATGATACTGCTTCGTTTAGCGGTTGAGTGTTTTTATTATCTTACTCGGTTCTTCTAATATAAAGCGTCCAGTGAATCAATGATCTTATGCGCATTCCCCTGATAACCGTGCATAAATCAGAGTAGAACTATAGCAGCTAAGCCCAAAAATGCAAAGAAGCCAATCACATCGGTCACCGTTGTAAGCAAAACGGTCGATGAAATGGCAGGGTCACTGCCGATGCGTGATAGAAAGATCGGAATACCGGCACCGAATAATCCGGCAACAATAAGGTTGATAAGCATGGCTGCTGCAATGACGGCGCCTATAAGAGGGGTATCAAACCACAGCGCCGTTACGACACCGGTTATGATGGCAAAAGCTATCCCGTTTAATGCGCCGACCAAAACCTCTTTCCAGATCACACGCCAACTATTTGTTTCAGACAATTCCTTTGTTGCCAGCGCCCGCACGGCAACGGTCAAAGCCTGTGTTCCCGCATTTCCGCCCATGGATGCCACGATGGGCATAAGAACGGCAAGGGCCACGATTTGTTCAATTGTGGCATCAAATAATGAAATCACAATGGATGCGATAATCGCAGTGAGTAAATTAATGAACAGCCAGCGAAAGCGTGTGCCGGTGGTTGATAGTACGGCGCGGTAAAGGTCACTCTGGTCCACACCGGCCATGCGGAAAATATCTTCGCCGACCTCTTCATCGATAACATCGACAATATCATCAATGGTAATCACACCAATCAAACGGCCGTCATTATCAACCACAGGGGCAGAGATAATATTGTCACGCCGGAAAATATCGGCAACTTCTTCCTGGTCCATTTCGGCCGGAATGGTATGGCTTTCATCCAGAACAAGATTGGTTAGTTTTTCGGATCGTTTTGCACGGACAAGACGGTTGAGAGGAATTTCCCCAATGATGTGATAGGTCGGGCTGATGATAAACACATCAAAGAAGTCTTCGGGCAAGTCTTCAGCGGCAGTCCGCAAGTAATCTATCGTTTTTCCTACGGTCCAGAATTCCGGGACTGCCACGGTTTCCCGTTGCATCAAACGTCCGGCACTATCCTCGGGGAAGCTAAGGCCTTCTTCCAGCGCCAGACGTGTTTTGGCCGATAATTTATGAATAACCTCGTGTTGGAAGGGTTCTTCCAAATGCCCGACAAGTTCAAGCGCATCATCACTTTCCAGATCGGAGATAATGGATGCCACATCTTCGGCAGGCATGTTTCCCAGAATTTTACGGGCAAGTTCCGGATCCATTTCGGTGAATGTTTCGGCATCAATGGCCTCGGCATACATACTGAGGAGCTCATCACGTTCATCATCATTGATTTTCGAGAGTAGCTCGGCGCTATCGGCCGGGGTCAGTTCATCCAGAACCGCATGCACAGTGTCCGAATCCTGCTCCTGCAATGCCTCGACGGTGTTTTTGATCTCATCGTCGGTAAGGCGAAAGCTTTGCTCTTCGGCATCTGTATTATAGTTGTCTGCTAATGTTTCTGACATGGACGGCCTCTTTTTTGATGGGAGGTCATGAAACTAATATGCCCTAACATCACCGATATCAGGGCATAAAATCAAGCGTTTAATGTGAGTGCGTGTTAAAAAGCTGGTTTCTTTAGGCTGATTTCACCAAACGATGGGTATGCAGGTCTTCCAGATCTGATTCCATGATTTGCGCAGACACGGATGCAATCGATGTGAGGTTCACAATACTGCGTACGGATGCAGATGGTGTCAAAATATGCGCTGGTCGGGCAGCACCAAGAAGAAGCGGGCCAATACTGATCCCCTCGGAGAGAACCTTGACCATGTTAAAGGCGATATTTGCCGCATCAACATTGGGCATGATGAAGAGGTTGGCTTCGCCGTTGAGTTTGGAGTTCGGCATGATTTCATCTCTGATTTTTTCAACCAGGGCGGCATCGGCATGCATTTCGCCATCTACTTCCAAATCCGGATCGCGGCGGGAAATATCTTCATAGGCTGCGCGCATTTTGAAGGCCGAGTCATAATCATCGGTTCCGAAATTGGAGTGCGAGAGAAGGGCAACTTTTGGTGTGATACCAAAGCGGCGTACTTGTTCGGCGGCCAATAGAGTCATTTCGGAGATTTGTGCGATTGTCGGGTTCGGATTAATCTGTGTATCACAGAAGAAATACGTTCCCTTATCAAGCAGCAGGCAATTCATAGCTGCCGGTGTTTCAATACCGGGCTTCAGCCCGATTATATCAATCACATCCTTTACATGGGAATTATATTGTCCAACTGTTCCGCAAATCACGGCATCGGCATCCCCTTTGTGAACCATTAATGATCCGATAACGGTTGTATTGGATCGCAAAGTGTTTTTGGCCATAGCCGGTGTAACACCACGGCGTTCCATAATTTGGTGATAGCTCTCCCAATAGTCGCGGTAACGCGGGTCATCTTCAGGATCGATCAGCTCCATATCCTTGTCGATATCCATACGCAAACCCATACGCTTGATGCGGGTCTCGATAACTTTGCGGCGGCCAATCAGGATCGGTTTGGCAAGGCCTTCATCCAGAACACCTTGTACGGCTTGCAGCACGCGCTCTTCCTCACCTTCACAGTAAACAACGCTTTTCGGGTCTTCTTTGGCGCGCTGGAAGAGAGGGCGCATAACTAGTTGCGAGCGAATGAAGAATTGCTGGAGCTTGTGTTCATAGGCTTCAAAATCCTCGATCGGGCGTGTGGCCACGCCTGTTTTTATAGCCGCCTTTGCCACAGCAATCGGCAAGTCAACGATCAGGCGCGGATCGAACGGCTTCGGAATAAGATAGTCCGGCCCGAATGTAAGCTCTTCGCCATCATAGACAGCGCTGACCTCGGCGGTGGGCTCCTTACGCGCGAGCTCGGCAATGGCCTGCACACAGGCCAATTTCATTTCCTCATTAATGGCCGTCGCACCGACATCAAGAGCGCCGCGGAAAATGAACGGGAAACATAGAACATTATTTACCTGGTTGGGGAAGTCACTGCGACCCGTGCAGACAATCGCATCGGGCTTTACCTCTTTGGCTTCTTTCGGCCAAATCTCAGGCGTTGGATTGGCCAAAGCCATAATCAATGGCGCATCAGCCATTTTAGCAACCATCTCTTTTTTCAAAGCACCGGCGGCCGATAACCCCAAGAATACATCCGCATCGGCAATGGCCTCTTCGAGAGTGCGGTGTTTCGTATCAACGGCAAATTGCTCTTTTGCCGGATCCATGCCCTCATTACGGCCAGTGTAAACAACGCCCGCGCGGTCACAGACAATAATGTTTTCTTTTTTAAGACCAGCCTCAACAAGCAGGTTTAAACATGCGATCGCAGATGCGCCCGCACCGGAGGCCACAAGGCGGATTTTTGAAATGTCACGGCCGGAATGCTTGATCCAGTTTGTAAAGGCCGCCGTTACGATAATCGCCGTTCCATGTTGGTCATCATGGAAGACCGGAATATTCATGCGCTCTTTCAAGCGGCGCTCAATTTCAAAACATTCAGGCGCCTTAAAATCTTCGAGGTTAATCCCGCCCCAACTTGGTTCCATAGAGGCGATAATTTCAACAAGTTTATCGACATCTGTTTCATCGATTTCCACATCAACAGAATCGATATTGGCAAATTTCTTGAATAGAACCGCTTTCCCTTCCATCACAGGTTTGGACGCAAGCGCCCCGATAGAGCCAAGACCAAGAACAGCCGTTCCGTTTGAAATCACCGCAACTGTGTTTCCGCGCGCGGTATAATCCAATGCCTTGAGAGGGTCTTCGGCAATTTCTTCACAGGGCACAGCCACGCCGGGGGAATAGGCCAGCGCCAAATCACGCTGCGTTGCCATCGGCTTGGTGGCGACTACGGCAATTTTTCCGGGCTTGGGAAATTTATGATAGTGAAGGGCACTTTGTTTCAGTGTTTCGGTTTTGTCTTCATTCTGGTCCATAATGGTCGTCTCTATTTTGAATTTGAAATCAGCTTATTGTCTTAACAAAGCGCATGCAATTTACGCCCAATACTCAATTATTTTCTTTGGTGCGGCCGAGAGGACTTGAACCTCCCATTCGCTTAGGCGAATGTTTCATAAAACAGTGGAGGTGCACTTCGTCATGCGCGCATCAAGCGTTTATAAAATACTCAATTATTTTCTTTGGTGCGGCCGAGAGGACTTGAACCTCCACGGGATTTAACTCCCACAGCGACCTCAACGCTGCGCGTCTACCGATTCCGCCACGGCCGCATTCCGAAGAAAATTCCCTGCCAAGACTACACTTGAAAGAGAAGCTGTTTCGTATCAAATAAAGACTCACGGCGCAAGGGGGGAACCCTATTGCAGCGCGTCATATTGACAAAAAGCGTTATACGGTGTTCTTAAGCAAAATGGAATGGAAATTTTCAAAAGAATTGGTGGATTATCAGCAGGCACTCGATTTCATGGATGAGCGCGTGGCCAAAATCCATGAAGGTACGGCGCAGGAATGTGTCTGGCTGCTTGAACACCCGCCGCTTTATACGGCCGGAACAAGCGCAAAGGCCGCAGATATGCTTGATCCGCGTTTTCCTGTTTATACCTCCGGGCGCGGCGGTGAGCATACCTATCATGGGCCCGGTCAGCGCGTTGCCTATGTCATGCTGAATTTACGGGAACGCCAAAAGGCTCCTGATGTTAAAAAATATGTCTGGAGTCTGGAGGAATGGATTATCCAAAGCCTTGCCGCTTTTGGTATTAAAGGGGAACGACGGTGCGGGCGCGTTGGTATCTGGGTTGATACGCCGCAGGGCGAAGAAAAGATCGCCGCGATCGGCGTGCGTATCAAGCGATGGGTTACGCTGCACGGGATTGCGATTAATGTGAACCCGGAGCTGTCCCATTTTGGCGGGATCGTTCCCTGCGGCCTGTCTGAATATGGTGTGACCTCTATGGAAAAGCTTGGCATCCAAGCCTCTATGGATGAGGTGGATCGGCATTTGCAGGCAAGTTTTGCCGGCGTTTTTTCATAACCCTTGATTTTTTCATAATACGGTGGTGGCTCAAGCTGTATAAAAGTGAGGTCAACTATGCTTTGGTTTGGGTCAAAAAAAGATAAAACAAAAAACCCCCTTAAGAAGACTTTTAAATTACATGTCGAAAGCAGGCCAAAAAAGCGTCCGGGTGATAAGAGGTATTTTAGCAAGACCTAATCAGTAAAACTTACAGATTTCAGAGACGCTAATAATCGTGGTCGATACGTGTTGGGTTTTCGAAACAGAGGTACGCAAGGTGAAGCCGCGCTCGGGGTAAGGCGCGATGTTAGCGATGCTACTCAATATATGCGGTCATTTAAGGCAGCCGCGAATGGTAATGAGTTAGATGATTACTCAAGGGATGCCCTCGAGCATCTGAAGCAAGGGGTTCTGGATCTGGCTTATGCCCATCTGCCTAAAGGTGAGAGAGTTCTTAGGCTGGGTTTTTCAAGAGACCACATGGTCTAAGCGAGGAGATATATAATGTTTAGAATATTTGGTCCCAAAAAAGAAAGGCTTACTTTTGATTTGGTTGTTAAGGTTAAAGAGTGTGCTTTCCCAAATAATGTCAGGCTTTTAGACACATACAGGGTTACCCTTGAGGGCAAAGAGGGGAAATCTGGAGCTTATTCCATGCGATTTCCTTATAATAAAGGCACATTAGGTGAGAGGACATTCAGAGCGCGCGCCCGTCTTGATGGGCGTTTTTCAGAATATAAAGAAGCATTCACCAAAGCATCGGCGGGCGAAGAGCCAGATGAGTTTGCCATGGATGCATTGGAAAAGCTCTACAAATCCATTAGTCAAACGATGGGTATCCATTATGGGTATGGAAATTTTGATTTTCTTGGCGTCGGTTTTTCTGAAGATCATTTGCTTGAGCCGGGCGCTGATCTGGATGATATTTAATCCGCAGCCATATCCACACATTGCGCACGCACATAATCCGCAATAAATTCATTCATATGGGCAATATCCTGTTTGAGGAAATCATAGTTGCGGATTTTAATCAGCTTGTCTTCGTCCATATAGAGCGCCTTATTAACCTCGATTTGTATCCCAAAACGTCTGCGGAGCGGGCTGGCATAGCGTTCAATGAGTTCTAGCCCCTTGAACGGGTCATTGATTGTGACGTAATAGCCAAGCCCCTGCAGAAAATCTTTGAGCGCCTGCATGAAATGAATGCTGGAGGTTGTGCCATCGCGATCGCCTAATACAAAATCGGCCTGTTTGACCTGTGATCCGATCAGGCGCGGCGCATGGCGCGGTGTGGCGCTGGCCGAGGGCATTGAATGACAATTGATATGCCAAACCTGCCCGAAATTATAATAGGCCTCGTTCAATGTGTCTTCCAGAGCCTTATGGTAGGGGATGTAATAGCGTTGAATGCGGTTCTGTATATCGCTGATCTGAAGAGGTTGATCATAGAGAGGTTGGCCGGGCACAAGCAGGCGGCGGATCAGGCCAATACCGGCCAGACTTCTGGCTGTCGGGTTAATGGCGCCATAAGTTTCCGGCCATGGCGCAGCCAGCAATTCCGGGTCAATATCATCTATCGCGCGGTTCACATCAATATAGCTGCGCGGAAAAAGCGCGCATAGATAGGCTCCATAGCGCGCCGCGCTGGAGAATAAATCATCCACCATCCAGTCTTCTGCGCGGCGAAGATCAATCTCCGAGCAGCGGTGATGAAAATCTGCCGGATAGATATTGCCGCTATGCGGAGAGTCAAATACGAGCGGCGATGGGTGTGCCTGTTTTTGTAGGCGAAAGACCGTATCCATCTCTTTATTGTAAGCTTAAAAACCCCTCATGGCAAAGGGATGCAGATTATCGCAAGAGATTGTCTGGGGTTTTTGTAAAAAAACACCGTGATCTGCGTGCTTGAATGTGATTTATTGCAATGAAAATCATTTTGGTAAGACGATTGATCAAAAGAAAAGGCGCAGATAGATATGCATGATATAAAAGCAATCCGTGAGAATCCCGAGGCATTTGATACAGCCATGGCCCGTAGAGGACTTGAGGCGCAATCATCGCAGATCCTCTCGATGGATGAACAGCGCCGCGCCATTCAAACCGAATTGCAAAATTTGCAGGCCGAGCGTAATGAGAAATCCAAGCAGATTGGACAGATCAAATCTCAGGGCGGCGATGCCCAAGAGGTGATGGATGCGGTCTCGGCTCTGAAGGAACGTATGGGCGAACTCGAAGAGCAGGAGCGTCAATCGGGCGAGGCTCTCAAAGATCTGTTGGCGGGTTTGCCCAATGTCATGGCCGATGATGTGCCGGATGGCGCGGATGAGGATGACAATGAAGAGGTGTCAAAATGGGGGGAGCCGCGTGATCCGGAGGGCATTCCCGAGCATTTTGAAATAGGTGAGGCGCTCGGGATGATGGACTTCGAGACCGCCGCGAAGATGTCTGGTGCGCGCTTTACGCTCCTGAGCGGGCCTTTGGCGCGTCTCGAGCGTGCTTTGGCGCAGTTCTTTTTGGATACGCATACAGGCGAGCATGGGTATATGGAGACATCCCCGCCATTGCTTGTGCGTGATAATGCGCTTTTTGGGACAGGGCAGTTGCCGAAATTTGCGGAGGATCAGTTCAGCACACGTGAAACCGATCATTTCCTCATCCCGACATCGGAAGTGCCGCTGACCAATATTGTCGCCGGTGAGATTCTCGATGAGGAGAGCTTGCCGCGCCGCTATACCGCCTTTACGCCGTGCTTCCGTTCAGAAGCAGGCTCGGCGGGAAAAGATACGCGCGGTATGATCCGTCAGCATCAATTCTATAAGGTGGAGCTGGTATCGATCACAGCGCCGGAAGAGAGCCAGAGCGAACATGAGCGCATGACAACATGCGCGGAGACAATTTTGCAAAAGCTGGAGCTGCCCTATCGCAAGGTCATTCTATGCAGCGGCGATACCGGCTTTGGTGCCAAGAAAACCTATGATCTGGAAGTGTGGCTGCCGGGGCAGGGGCGCTACCGCGAGATTTCCAGCTGCTCAAACACGGGTGATTTTCAGGCGCGCCGCATGAATACGCGTTGCCGTCCCAAGGGCGAGAAACAAACACGCTTTGTGCATACATTGAATGGATCGGGTGTGGCGGTTGGCCGCGCTTTGATTGCTGTGATCGAGAATTATTATGATCCGGCCGATGGCGGCATCACGATTCCAGAGGTTCTTAAACCCTATATGGGCGGGATAGATAAGATCACGAAATAAAAACCTTTAAGCCATAACCGAGTGCGTTGCTTCAAGATCTTGCAAAGGGGCGTGCTCCGGTGTGAGGCCGAGTGCAGATGTGATGGCATCATTGCTGGCGGCCAAGACAGTGATCCCGGATGGGTTATGTTTGCTAAGGTCTGAATCCCGTAAAATAATCTCGAGGTAGCGATCCGGATCGGGGGTGTTATCAATGCCCTCATGCGCCAGGACAATATTCAATGGCATGCCAAGCTCTTTGTAGGCTTTGATGATCTCAATAAGACTATCGCGTACACAAAGATCAGCGAAGACGCCATCGATAATCAATGTGTTGATATGATTGTTCTGCAGATAAGGGATAAAGTCGTTATTTGCCGTGATAGATCGTTTGGATTTACAAAAGACAATATCTTTTTTATGAGGGTGTAAAATGCAGATTTGCCTGAAGGCGTCTCCATTAATTTCAAAATCAGAATAGTGCTTATATGTTTCGTCACGACCGGTAGAAGCACACCAAATTTTTTGAAGGTTGCCTTTTTCTGTCAGGGGGGCAAGAGCTTTATCCAGCTCATCAGCCTTTTTATAGGCATCATGAACAGGCGTGTCTTCTCTGAAGAAGAACGTTTGCAGATCAATATGCAAGAGGGCAAGAGAGCCATCCTGTTCTGCTTTTTGAAGTATGTCTTGCAAATTTGCCATGCGGCAAACTACACCACAAAATATATTATGTCAAATATAAAAAGGCTTGAATTATGGGGTTTAGGTAACATTGCCTATAGGATTTTCACCAATGAGGGATTATTCTGCTAAGTCATGAATATCGATTACCATTCCAAAGCCATTCGTTTGATTATGCATCTCCGATCCCAGGGGGTTGCCGATACGCGTGTTTTATCCGCCATAGAAAAGGTACCGCGTCATGAATTTGTGCCGGCCGCGATGCGGGATCAGGCATGGGATGATGTCGCATTGCCGATCGGGCGCGGCCAAACCATTAGCCAGCCGATCGTGGTTGCCAAAATGACCGAGGCGTTGGAGCTGAGCGATCGTGACAAGGTGTTGGAAATTGGCACAGGCTGTGGGTATCAAGCCACGGTGCTCTCCAAGCTTGCACGCCGTATTTATACGATTGAGCGCCATAAGCCACTCTTGGAGCAGGCGGAAAAGCGGTTTGCGCAGATGAACATTCACAATATCACGGCCATAGCCGCCGACGGCATGAAAGGCTGGCCGACCATTCGTGGTATTGATCAGGCGCCCTTTGATAAAATCATCGTCACGGCCGCTGCATCGCAAGAGCCGCCTCAGGCCTTGCTGGATCAAATGAAGATTGGTGCCCTCATGATTATTCCGGTAGGACGGTCAGGCGAGCAAACACTCAGGCGTTATAAGAAGGAAAGCGCAGATACATTTGCCGTTAAGGATATTATGCCGGTTCGTTTTGTGCCGTTATTGCCTGATATTGCCGCCAAGGACGAGGATGCGGCATGACCCGTTTTCTTTTCATCATCTTTTCAACAGTATTTTTGAGCGCTTGTTTGGGAAAACAAAGCCCGGCTCCGGTTATTTCCTATGGCGAAACCACAGGGGTTGGTAGCTCCGGTGTGCATATCGTCGAGGCCGGTGATACGCTCTGGAGTATCTCCCAACGTTACAAGATCGGCATGCAGGACATTGTAAGGCGTAACCGTATCCCTGCCAGTTTTCGTCTGGAGTCCGGGCAGCGTTTGAATTTGCCTGCGCCAAAAACATATAAGGTGCGCGCAGGTGATAGCATCTACAGTGTCTCACGACTTTTTGCGGTCAACCAGTCAGAGATTACGCGGCTCAATAACTTAAGAGCGCCTTATACAATTCATGAAGGGCAGGTTTTGCGCATGCCATCTGTGGATTATGTGCAACCCGAGCAGACAGCTCGGGCCGGTTCTGGCTCGGCTGTGAAGAGTGCCCCGCCGAAGCCATCGAGCAAAATTACGCCTGCCCAACGACAGAAAATTACGGCGCAAACTCCGGCCAGAGCAGGGCAGTTCAAGAAGCCCGTGGAAGGAAAGGTTATTTCACGTTTCGGGCCAAAGAAAGGCGGGCTGCATAATGATGGGATCAATATTTCAGCGCCCAGAGGTACGCCTGTGCGTGCGGCTGAGAATGGCGTGGTTGTCTATGCAGGCAATGAATTGCGTGGATCGGGTAATCTTGTGTTGATCCGCCATCAGGGGCGCTTGATGACCGCTTATGCGCATATGGACAAGATGATGATTAAACGCGGGGATGTGATCAAACGCGGCCAGACAATTGGCACAGTCGGGTCTACGGGGTCGGTATCAACCCCGCAACTGCATTTCGAGGTGCGTAAAGGGACGCAGGCGATTAACCCTGATAAATACATTGGAACTTAGGGAATAATCGTTTTTTTGTGTGCATTTTCGGATCGATGATCTGCACCCACTTGTATTTCATACAAAGCGCTTTATAGTCACAACCGATATTCAAATATATGAGATTTTTACAAGGAGTGGATTAACTATGTTCATTAACCCCGCACATGCACAAGAAGTGACATTGGATACATCGGTGGGTACAGAGGCGATTGCACCAATTCCAAACGCACCCAGTGCAACCGAAGCCTTTATGTACAATATGGGGCTTGTTCTGGTTCTGGTTGTGTTGTTCTACGTGCTTTTGATTATGCCCCAGCAGCGCCGTTTCAAAGAGCACAAAGCGATGCTTGATAAGCTTGAAAAAGGCGATAAGGTGATCACCGGCGGTGGTCTGGTCGGCAAGATTGATAAGATTTTAGATGATGATGAAATTGTGATTGATCTTGGCAGCGGCGTAAAGGTTACAGCTCTGCGCTCAACGATCCAGACAAAGGCCAATGATATCAAGGCGGCAGCCAATGATTCAAAAGCGGCTGATGCCAAGGATAAGGCAAAAGCAAAAAAGTAAGCGTTTCTGCGAATAAGGTTCTTGCGAATAAGAAGGTCTAGACCAGATGGTTCAAATCTCCACATGGAAAACAGCAATGATCATCATCATTTCGGTGATGGGGTTTCTCTATGCGATGCCCAATCTGGTAGGGGGCAACCTTCAGCGCTCGTTAAAAGACAGTCTGCCGGGCTGGGCGCCGACCAAGACGATTAATCTCGGTCTTGATCTGCGCGGCGGGGCGCATTTGCTCTATGAGGTGGATATGGATGTCGTCTTCACAGAGCGCGCCGACATTATGCTTCAGGATATGCGCAAGCAGCTTCGTGAAGCCAAGCTGGGCTATACGCGCATTGGCGCTGTTCCTGTGGGGGTGCGCATTGTATTGCGTGATGCGGCCGATGGTGAGGAGGCGCGAAAAATGTTGCGTCGTTCGTACCAGAATATCGACATTCTAACGTCGGAAGATGGCAAAACGATTGAAGCCACGCTTAATGATATTGGTATCAAAGAGATCCGGGATCTGACTTTGGAGCAATCAATTGAGATTGTTCGCCGCCGCGTGGATGAGGTCGGGACAACAGAGCCGACGATTGCACGCCAGGGTGAAGACCGCATTCTGTTGCAAGTGCCGGGCGCGAATGCAGAAGACCTGAAACGCCTTGTCGGGACAACCGCGAAACTGACCTTCCATCTGGTAAGTGATATTACAGGGGGATCATCATCCATTGGCGCATTAAACCTGCCTTACGCGGATGAGCCGGGGCGCCGCTTATCTGTTCAGCGTCGCCCTATGATTACGGGGGATATGCTGGATCATGCCGCGCCATCTTTTGATCAAAACTCACAGGCGGTTGTAAGTTTTCGTATGAATAATGTTGGCGCGCGTCGTTTTTGTGATGTCACGCGCAATAATGTAAACAAGCCATTTGCGATTGTTCTGGATGATGAAGTGATCAGCGCACCGAATATCCGCGAGCCGATTTGTGGCGGGCAGGGGCAAATCTCCGGCGGCTTTACCGTGCAATCGGCCAATGATCTGGCTGTCTTGCTTCGTGCGGGTGCGCTTCCTGCGCCTTTAACGGTGATGGAAGAGCGCAGTGTGGGGCCGTCTTTGGGGGCTGACTCGGTCGAGGCGGGCAAGAATGCGAGCATCATCGCGCTGGCGCTCGTGCTTGTTTTTATGGCGCTGATTTACGGTATGTTTGGCATGATGGCGAATGTCGCCTTGGTTGTGAATGTGGCACTGATCTTTGCCATTCTTTCCGGCCTGCAAGCCACGCTGACCTTGCCGGGGATTGCCGGTATTGTTCTTACAATCGGTATGGCGGTGGATGCGAATGTGCTGATCTTTGAGCGCATTCGTGAGGAATATCGCGCCGGGCGCTCGCCAATCTCTGCGATTGATGCTGGCTACAGCCGCGCTATGGCGACCATTATTGATTCAAACCTGACAACATTGATTGCGGCCATTATCCTGTTTTCATTTGGGACAGGGCCCATTAAAGGTTTCGCCGTTACGCTGGGGGTCGGGATTTTAACATCCTTCTTCTCGGCGATTATGGTGACCCGTTTGTTGGTTCTGACATGGCTGCATAAAGCCAAGCCAAAGGCTTTGCCAATATAGGATGTGATGATGATTAAAGGACTGCAAATTATTCCAGATGACATCAACCTCAATTTCTTGGGGCTGCGCCGCGTCGCGTTTGTGATCTCTATGATCATTATTCTGGGGTCCATTTCCTTAACGGTTAAGGATGGCCTGAATTTTGGAATTGATTTCACAGGTGGGACATTGATCGAAGTGCGCACACCTGTTGTACCTGATCTTACAGAGATGCGCCAAGCTCTTGGTGGGCTTGATCTCGGCTCCATCTCTATTCAGGAATTTGGCCAGCCCGATGATTTATTGATCCGCTTGCCACAACAAGAGGGCGGCCCGGAGGCCGAGAAGGCGGCCATTGAGGCGGTGCGTGCACTGCTCGATGAAAAATTCGGTAATGATGCGGTGGAGTATCGCCGCGTGGAGTTTGTTGGGCCGCAGGTGGGTGAAGAATTAAAACGCCAGGGCCTGTATGCGGTTCTGTTCTCATTGATTGGTATTCTGGCCTATATCTGGTTCCGCTTTGAATGGCAGTTCGGGATAGCGGCTGTTATTGCATTGGCGCATGATGCGATCGCGACCATTGGCCTGTTTGCCTTGACGCAAATGGAGTTCAACCTCTCGACTGTGGCGGCCATTTTGATGATTGCCGGATACTCGATTAATGACACGGTGGTTGTATTTGACCGTGTGCGCGAGAAGCTGCGTAAATATAAGAAAATGCCTCTCAATGAGCTGTTGAATTTGGCCGTAAACAAAACATTGGCTCGAACCATTATGACCTCTGTGACAACACTTTTGGCCTTGATTGCACTCTGGGTTTGGGGCGGTGAGGTGATCCGCGGCTTTGTGTATGCGCTGATCTTTGGGATTGTGATCGGAACCTATTCCTCTATCTTTGTAGCAGCGCCGCTTTTGACCTTTATGAAGATCACGCGTAAAGATGTTGCCGAAGAGGTGGCAGAGCAGAGCGCTTAATTTAACACGATGGGCACGTCATGGATGTAACTCCTCTGATTAAGGCTGATGCGCAAATTATCCAAAATTATGATAATGGTGGCTTCCGTATCAGCGGCAAACAATACGATACGCCCGTTATTGTATCTGTGTCATCGTCGGTGGTTTGGGGTGTGAATTCTTTTGACGGTCTGACATTTGAAAGCTTCTCTAGCTTGTTAGAAAATAAAGACAATATTGATGTCGTGCTTCTAGGGTGCGGCGATAAAATCCGCTTTTTGCCCACGGCTCTCAAGGCAGCATTAAAAGAACAAGGCCTCAGTGTAGAGGTGATGGATACGGGCGCGGCATGCCGCACTTATAACGTTCTTATGGCAGAAGGGCGTCGCGTGGTCGCCGCCTTATTGCCAACATTACCAACATCAAAATAGAGTTGTTTTATACGAACGCGTCTTGCTGTGGCTGCATAGCTCTGCTGCGCTCAATAGTATAAACACCATCCAGATCATTGCGGCCAATATGGCGCGTGTGGAACTCAACCCTGTCACCATAAACTTCGAGGATAGTATGCGCGCCATAGGATTGACCCTCATACGGTGCGGGGCGAGTAAAATGTTTGACGTGTATAGCCGGTTTCAGACCATCGCCATTGGGTGTGATTTCATCAACTTCGCGGTGACCATGCACAGCGCAGAGAACATCACGGTCATCACGGTCCAGAATATTTGTGGCGATATCCCCATTGGCATATTCATTCATAGGAATATGCGAGATCACAATAACCGGTTTTGATCCCGCGCTTTCTATGGCCTCGGCAAGGAAGCTAACATCATGCGGCGTAAGCCATAAATAATCTTTTTTATCTGTACTGCAGACACGATCGGGGACGCTGATTTTCTTTTTAAGGCGACTTAATCGGCGCTCTAATACGGCAAGAGAGCGTCTGGCTTTGTCCAGTTTCTTGGCTTTGTAATCATCAGGGCTATCAAGGATGGCGCGTTTGTCATTGATTTTACCCATGAGCTTGATGGCCTGTTTTGTAGCCGCGGTATCGGCATTTGGGTTGAATACAACAACACGGAGATTATCCGTATCAAACACGCGTGAGGCGCGCTGCGCTTGTGAGACTTTATTGCGGCTTTCATGGTTGCCGACAGATCGTAAAATAACGCCCGCATGCTTTTGAAATGGTGTAAGCAGGGCATTTACCTTAGAAAATCTTTCGCGGTCAATGTCATGTGCTTCTTTGGGGGATGTGCTCCATTTGGCTTGCGCATCATGGCCGGCCTGATCAAAGTCTTTTTGTGAAACAATTTTTTGAGCCGTGTATTCATCACCATTCGAGATCAGGGCATCAATACGGTTCGTGTCATTGGCAACAATGTTAAAAAGTTCTCGCAGCAATGGCTCTGCTGCGCTTCCCTGTTTTTCGAGCTGCCCATTGCTGGTGATATCCGGCCCTAAATGGATATCGGTAATGATATAGGCACGAAAAAGCGGGTCTTCGTCTCGTGGTGGCCGTGGGGTGTTCCCCCCCGTATCCCGTGGCATATGTCCTCCCAGACACTCACTCAAATGTTCTCTTGTAAAGTGACGCTAGCAGAGGAAAAATAATAATGCGAATTTAATTTTAAAAATAAAGCTGAGCAACGGATAGAAGCTGCTCAGCTTTGTAGGCTGTAAAAATACTGATTCGTTTTTACTCTAAATCAGGCTGCAATCTTAAGGGGGCCATTCTCATAGAGCTCCGCCACATACTCCCAGTTCACAAGACTGTCGACGAAGGCCTCGAGATATTTCGGGCGCGCATTGCGGTAATCAATATAGTAGCTATGTTCCCAAACATCGCACCCAAGAAGAGGTGTTTTACCAAAGACAAGAGGGTTTTCACCATTCGGTGTTTTCATCACCTCAAGCTTGCCATTATCATCCAGCACCAACCAGCACCAGCCGGAACCAAATTGCGTAATGCCGGCTTCGATAAACTTGCCGCGGAAGGCATCAAAGGACCCGAAGCTTTCATCAATAGCGCTTTGCAGGGAACCCGGTAGAGATGATCCACCACCGTTCGGTGCCATCCAGTTCCAGAAATGAATGTGGTTATAATGTTGGCCAAGTTGGTTAAACAGCCCCGGATTGTTCTGAAAGGCCCAAATCATCGCCTGTTCCAAAGATGCGTCTTCCTGACCTGTGCCCACGATCATCTCATTGCCCTTGGTGATATAAGCCAGGTGATGCTTGTCATGATGAAATTCCAATGTCTCGGCCGACATGTATGGGTCCAGCGCATCATAAGCATAAGGCAATTCAGGTAATTCGTAAGGCATATTGGTCTCTCCTTTATTTTTGGGCGTAAAAAATCTACAGTCCTGTGAAATTTGTATTATAAACTTAGGGATATTTTATGAATTCTCAAGCGTTTAATTTTGGAGCCACGTATCCGTCATGGATTATTGTACCGATTTAGTCAGGGATCATGACCCTGATCGCTTTTTGATCTCGCTATATTTTAGCGAGCAGGTGAGTGCCGATCTGCGTGTGCTCTTTGCCTTTCATCACGAGATCGCAAAAACGCGCGAGGTCGTCACCGAGACAATGCTCGGGCATATTCGCCTGCAATGGTGGCGTGATGCGCTGGATGGGCTTTATAAGGATGAACCGGACATTTTAGAGCATGAGGTCATCCAGCCTCTGGCCGATGTCATCCAGCGTTATGATTTGCCACAGAAGGATTTTCTGGATTTAATTTACGCGCGCGAATTTGATTTGGAAGACGTCGCGCCAAGTTCTTTGGATGGCCTCAAGAAATATGCTGAGTTTACGCAAACGCCTTTGCTGCGGCTCTGCCTGAGGATATCAGGGCAAGAGAGGCTGGATGATGATGCCATGATCAAGCAGGTGGCGATCAATTTTGGTGTGATCGGGCTTTTACGCTCTGTGGTGTTTCACGCAAGGCAGCGCAGGCATTACCTGCCGGACGATCTGATGCGCCGTTATGATGTGCGCGCGGATAAGCTCTATGAGCTGAAAGCTCAAGAGGGTTTGGCGCATGTCATAGAAGCATCGGCAGCCCTGTATCAAAAGTATCTGACGCCTAAGGCGCGCATCCTTCGGTTATGCCAAGGGCTATCCCGTCAATATCATACCCGGCTAAAAGCCCTGAATTACGATGTGTTTGATCCGGCCGTTACATTGCCGCCGGCTTTTAAAGAGCTGCGCTTGTTGTGGGCGTCTCATTTTGGATGATGCCTGTATATTTTTCCTTAGTCTGACAGTGTTTATATTGTAAGATAATCACATGACAACGGATACAGGCATAATTCACGCATTAAGCATTGTTGGTGACGGATCGGGGGAGGAGCTATCGGGCGATGATATTTCCCGTTTGATTAAAGATAAAGCGCTGGCATGGGTGCATTTGGATGGAACAAATCCGGCCAGCCGTGCATGGCTTCAACAAGAGGTTGATTATCTTGACCATCTGATTTTGGATGCGCTATTCGCGCAGGAGACGCGCCCGCGTATCACGGAATATGAGGACGGTGTCCTTATGATTTTGCGCGGCGTAAATTTGAATGAAAATGCCCAGCCCGAGGATATGATCTCTATTCGTTTATGGGTCGATAAAAGCCGCATCATCAGCGTACGTCTGAGGCCGTTAAAGGCTGTAAAGGATATTCAGGAACGGCTGTTATCCGGCACGGGGCCCAAAAATGCGGGGGAGTTTTTAGCCGCGCTTACCGGCCGTTTATTCGAGCGCATGGAGAGCGTGTTCTCTGAATTGGATGAGAAGCTGGATGATATAGAAGAAAAAATTCTGGATGAGCCACGGGCTCGCGATCGTCAGATCGTTACAGAAATTCGTAAACAGGCCATTATCTTTAGGCGTTATATCGCTCCACAAAAAGATGTCCTGAGTTACCTGCGCTCGAGCGAGGTAAGCTGGTTGGATAAACATAACAGGCGGCACTTGCAGGAAACATATGACCGTGTGGTGCGCTATGTTGAGGATTTGGATGCTATCCGCGAGCGCGGGCAGATTATCAAGGATGAATTGGCAACGGTTATTGCCGATAAAATGAACAAAAACATGTATGTTCTATCGGTAATCGCAGCGATATTCTTGCCGCTCGGGTTTTTGACAGGCTTGCTGGGTATTAATGTGGGCGGCATTCCCGGGGCGGATAATGGCGATGCCTTTATGATATTCTGCGGCATTCTTTCTGTCATAGTGGTGCTGCAAATTATCCTGTTCAGAACCTTTAAATGGCTCTGATCATCAACACGGATTGATCGATGTTTACCCGAAGCTTTACTGGTTTTTCTTATTCTTCATTTCCATGAATTCATCCGAGAAGAACTCGTCCTCTTCTTGCTTGAGGCGCGGGGCAAACGGGTTTTCCTTGTAGGGGAACATCTGGCCGCGATAATCATGGCGCGTGCGGATATTTTCTTTTTTCATGGTTTTGAGTTTGGCATCAAGGGCTTCCTTGGCCATTGTACTGAAGCTGATGGTTTCTATGGCGCGACCCACTGTTTCAGGGCGCCATTCGGCGATATCTCCGGCTTTGGAGAGTGTGTCGCTATCATCGTTCTCGGGGCCGATAAAAACACCTTTTCCGGCCGGAACGTCCAGCGATCCAAAGTTACCGCGAAAATTCACCTTGCCATCCGTAACCAACAGACCATAACTTTGGTCGAGCATGCCGCCCCAAAATTGAGTGCCACGAATACCAACGGTTCCAATCCCCGTGGTGATCAGCACATCGGGCTCTTCGCGTTTACCGATCATGCCGCTAACCCAATAAAACGCCCCTTTCGCAACAGAAAAGCGCCCTTTGTTTTCTTGGGATTCATAGGGGTCAAAGACAAATTCATCGATCACCAGCTCGGCTCTCTCCCCCAGTGTGACCGTTGTATCGTCAATAAAAAGAACCATCAGGCGGGAACCTGCGCCGGTTTCAATCGCTGCGTTAAAGAAGATGGGCTCATCGGCCTTGAGGGCGCGTTTATTGCCGTTGAGGGAGACGATGAAAGCCTCGCCTTCTATGGCCGCGACTTTGCCGATCGGGTAGTGACTTTTGACACTTTGCGCGAGAGCCGTTGAGGCGATTACCATCATGCCTATAAAACAGGTGAGCAGGCATAGCCCGAAAAATTGTCTCATTATCTCTATCCCATAAAAGAAATTACAATTATTGCTATTATAGTCTTTAGAATAGCATATGCCTATTGAGAATTTCTCAATATTCCATAAAGTTTTATCTTTTCTATGAGGGGGTTAGGCCGCTTTTTGAGTGTTTTCATCAAGCCATACGCTAAGGGCATCAAGCGCACGAACGGAATAAGCCTTCTTGCGATCTTTTCCCTTGAGCTTGGCTAGCTTGGTTTTGCCGGCCTTGTTCACGTATTCCTGCGTTGCTTGTTCTTTGGTTAAGGGCGGAAATAGCCCGAAATTAATGTTCATGGGCTGGAAGCTGTCAGCTTGCGCACCGCCTGTGATATGACCAATCAGCGCGCCCATCGCAGTTTCTTGTGGTGGGGCACTATAGGGAAGGCCAAGTATATCGCTCGCGGCAAAACGGCCCGTCATCAGGCCAACCGAGGCGCTTTCGACATATCCCTCACAGCCTGTGATTTGTCCGGCAAATCTTAAACGTGGCTGTGCTTTGAGGCGCAGCGTTTCATCCAATAATTTGGGTGAATTAATGAAGGTGTTGCGGTGCAGCCCGCCAAGTCTTGCAAATTCGGCATTTTCCAATCCAGGAATGGTTTTGAAAACGCGGGTTTGTTCGCCCCATTTCATTTTGGTTTGAAAGCCAACCATATTATAGAGCGTGCCAAGGGCATTATCCTGGCGTAATTGCACAACCGCATGCGGTTCTTGCCCGGTGTGCGGATTGGTCAGGCCTACGGGCTTCATAGGTCCAAAGCGTAAGGTTTCGATGCCACGCGCGGCCATAATCTCGATCGGCATACAGCCCTCAAAATACGGGGTGTCTTCTTCTTGTTCGGCCAGAGTTTTGCTCCCCGAGGGCAGCTCCCATTCTTTGAACAGGCCATATTCGGCAGAAGTCAGCGCGGCAATAAAGGCTTCATACTGATCCTTGGTCATGGGGCAATTGATATAGTCTTTACCATCTCCGGCCGGGCCAACTTTATCATAGCGGGATTGGAACCACGCCACATCCATATTGATGCTCTCGCGGTGGACAATCGGGGCAATCGCATCAAAGAAGGCCAGCTCACCTTCGCCGCTGAGCTCTTGAATGGCCCGCGCCAATGGATCGGAGGTGAGGGGGCCTGTGGCAATAATCACATGATCCCAGTCCTCCGGCGGCAGGCCATCAATCTCGCCGCGCTCAATCGTAATATTGGGATGGTCCTCGAGAGCCTTGGTCACACCGGCCGAGAATATATCGCGATCAACCGCGAGCGCGCCGCCAGCAGGCACGGCCGCCAAGCCGCCCTCACGCATGATCAGGGAGTTACAGAGGCGCATTTCTTCGTGCAGCAGGCCAACGGCATTATGTTCATGGTCATCGGAGCGGAATGAATTCGAGCAAACCAGTTCGGCACAGCCATCGGTTTGGTGGGCGTGGGTTTGTTTGACCGGGCGCATTTCATGCAAAATCACCTGCACGCCCATATTGGCCGCTTGCCATGCGGCTTCGCTTCCGGCGAGGCCAGCCCCGATAATATGTAAGGTTTTATTGCTCATGGCGCAGAGTTTTAGCACCGTTCAGCCCAAAGTGCAAAATAATCCTGAAGGGGGTGACTCTGTTGATGATTCCGCTTATTCTTATCGGTAGAATAACGTTTTTGAGGAGAGAAGATATGACATTCACTAAATTGTTAGCGGTTACGGCCTGTGCGATTGCTGCCTTGTCTGTTGGTTCTGCAGATGTGCTGGCTGCCAAGGATAAGAAACATTGGGGCTATCACGGAAAACACGCCGCGCAATATTGGGGCGATATCAGTGAGGATTATGCGCTGTGTAAAACAGGGAAAGAGCAATCACCGATTAATATTGACCGTTATGCAGGCACGGATCTTGAGGGGATGCGCCTTGAGTACCAGCCAACGCCTTTGTCTGTGGTGAATAATGGGCATACGATTCAGGCCAATTTTACCGAAGGCAGCAAAATGATGGTTGGTGATGCGAGCTATGATTTATTGCAGTTACATTTTCATACACCGAGCGAACATTATATTGATGGTGCGCCATACCCGATGGAAGCCCATTTCGTGCATAAAGATGCTAATGGCGGTTTGGCTGTTCTTGGCGTGTTGATTAAGGTTGGTGATTACAACCGCACCGTTGATATGATCTGGACCAATGCACCATCCAAGAAAGGTGAGACCGTCACGGATGAAAATATGATCATGGATGTAACGGATTTGTTGCCGAATACGCGCAATTATTTTCGCTATGACGGTTCCCTGACGACGCCGCCATGTTCAGAAGGTGTGAAGTGGCATGTTCTGACCGCGCCTGTCGAGATTTCAGCCGATCAATTAACCGCATTTCAAGAGATGTTTCCGGTGAATGCGCGACCCATTCAACCCTTGAATGATCGCGTTATCCAAGGGCGTTAATAGCCTAACTCCAGAATTCTTTTTTATCGGGGACGCGGCTAAAGGCGATCTTTGTGCCGACATGCCCGGCGAGTGTTTTGGGCGGCGTGCCGAGCGTCACCATCTCTTTCTTATATTTATGTTGAAGCTTATCCAAGGCCTGAGTCAGTGCATCATTTTTGGCACTGCGTATGGTTTGATCCGCGGAGGACTGATCGAAGAGGTCATTCGTGATTTCACCATGCTTATTCAGCCCCATCAGCAGTGTTGATACTTTTTTAAAGCGCAGGGGCTTCAGCGGAATGGATTGGAAATCATGCATGGCCTGATCCCATAATTGATCGAGATGGGCAAGGAATGTGAAAGGATCATCCGCAGGTGATATCTTCATATCACGGCTCCATTTTGGCCCATCTACGGCGCGGATGCTCAAGGCAAGACGACCTGCATACAGGTTTTTTTGGCGCAGGCGAAAGGTCGCTTTGCTAAGCAGGCGTCTGGCCATCAGGCGTGCCATATCGGGGCTGCGCAGATTGGGGTCTAGGATCCGGCTATGGCCAATCATGGAGCTGTTGGTGCTCTGGCGTTCAAAATCATAGCCATGCAACCAGTACCAAAAGCGCTCCCCCTCAACGCTGCCCCAGATTTTGCGTGCATGTTTGGGGGAGGTGCTCCAGAATTGCTCGAGGGTAAAAATACCGGCGCGGTGCAGGCGGCGTTCCATATTGATGCCAATACCGGGGATGTCTGTGAGCTTAAGAGAGCAGAGCTGATCTTTGAGTGTGTCTTGCTCAATAAAAACCAGCCCGTCAGGTTTTTGCATATCGGTGGCCATTTTTGCGAGGAGGCTGTTGGGGGCAAACCCAATCGAGCAACGAATGGCTTCACCCACATTCTGGCGTAGGCCATTTTTGATTTTGGCAGCCAGTTGGTGTGCGTGCTCTTTATTGCGCTTGCTGGGGGAGAGGCGTGAGGATAGCTCATCAATTGAGCAAACCGTATGGATCGGAGCGTGTTTGATGATTTCCTCCAAGATGCGGTGATGGTAATCGACATAGACATTATGGCGTGCCAACACACAGGTCAGGTTCGGACACATGCGCTTGGCATCACGGATGATCGTGCCCGTTTTAACGCCGTAAGCTTTGGCCTCATAGGAGGCGGCAATGGCACATGTGTGCGGTGTATCCATGGGCACAACAGCCACAGGTTTGCCGCGCAGTTGCGGGTTTTCTTGCTGCTCAACGCTGGCGAAATAGCTGTTGAGGTCCAAAAACATCCATTTAAAATCGGGGCTTTTTTCCATGGTTGAAGGGCTTTTTTGATATGTGCTGTATAAGATTTGATTATAGATCTATTTTTAGAACAAAACAAGAACATTTTTCTTTTTCATCCGATTGGCCTTGCCTTGGGAGAGGGGCGGCACTATTGTTCTTTTTTGCGCATAAATGCGTGTAGAAAAAAGACGAATTAAAGGAGCTCGAAACGCTATGACATTTGTTGTGACAGATGTTTGTATCCGCTGTAAGTACACTGACTGCGTTGAAGTCTGTCCGGTGGACTGTTTCTATGAGGGCGAGAACATGTTGGTGATTAATCCCGATGAGTGTATTGATTGCGGCGTGTGTGAACCGGAATGTCCGATCGAGGCGATTTTGCCGGACACGGATGAAAAAGCAGAGAAATGGTTAGAGCTTAACCGTGACTATTCCGAAAAATGGCCGAATATAACAACAACACGTCCGCCATTGCCTGAAGCAGAGGAGATGAAGGACAAAGAAAACAAATATAAAGAGCATTTCAGCCCGGAGCCTGGCGAAGGCGATTAAGGCGAATGCGCATACATTCAGATCTATAAAG
>CAZTBB010000013.1:0-3086 GCA_964611755.1 uncultured Pseudobdellovibrionaceae bacterium | reverse complement strand
CAGCAGCCACAGACACAGACACAAACACAAACACAAACACAAACTCCACAAGCGCTTAGACCCAATCCGGAAAGCCGTGGGCATGTCTATGGCAATATCCTGGAGACAATAGGCAACACACCGGTCGTGCGTGTATCCAAATTCATGGAAAAACACGGGCTGGAGGCCGATATTCTGGCCAAGCTGGAGTTTTTTAACCCTGTGGCTTCGGTTAAAGACCGTATTGCCTTTGGAATGATTGAAGCCGCCGAGCGCACTGGTCAAATTACGCCGGGGAAAACAACATTGATTGAGCCAACATCTGGAAATACAGGTATTGGTCTTGCGTTTGTAGCCGCCTCAAAAGGCTATAAGTTGATTTTGGCAATGCCGGAAAGCATGTCGATAGAGCGCCGTAAGATGTTGCGTTTTTATGGGGCTGAGCTTGTTTTGACACCAGCTGAAAAAGGGATGAAGGGCGCGATTGAGAAAGCCAATGAGTTGTTAGCTGAAACGCCGGATTCATTTATGCCGGCGCAATTTGATAATCCTGCTAACCCACAAATTCATAGCGAAACAACGGCGCATGAAATCTGGACGGATACGGCCGGCGCTGCGGATATTCTTGTCTCCGGTGTGGGGACAGGGGGGACACTCACAGGTATTTCCCGCGTATTAAAGCAGAAGAAAGAGGGCTTCCGCACCTATGCGGTTGAACCAAAAGATAGTCCGGTAATTTCAGGTGGTGAGCCCGGACCCCACAAAATTCAAGGAATTGGCGCGGGCTTTATTCCAAGCAATCTGGATAAGAGCCTTGTTGATGGCGCTGTGCAGATTACCAATGAGCAAGCCTTTGAAATGGCGCGTGAGCTCGCCCAACTCGAAGGGATACCGGGCGGGATTTCCTCCGGTGCGGCTATGGCCGCCGCTATCGAGGTGGCGCGCATGCCGGAAAATAAAGGCAAAACAATTGTCGTGATTTTAGCATCATTTGCCGAGCGTTACATCTCAACGGCGCTGTTTGATGGCCTTGGCGACTAAGCGTCTTCAATTACGCCTGAATAAGAACGAAGAGCGCTTTGCATTAAGCGCTCTTTTTTGCTTGTGGGTCATCATCCACGCCGAGCTTTTCCTGCAGGGATGAGCTAGAGGTTGTATATTCGAAGCGCAAGCGTTTATCCGGATAGATATATTTAAAGGCCTGGCGTGACATTAATGCGGCTTCATGGAAACCGGAGAGGATCAGCTTGAGCTTGCCCGGATAGGTGTTGATATCACCAATGGCAAAAATGCCTTCGGTGGATGTTTCAAACTTCTCTGTATCGACAGGGATGAGGTTCTGTTCGAGGTTTAAGCCAAAATTGGCAATCGGCCCAAGCTTCATTGTGAGGCCGAAGAAAGGCAGCAGGCATTCACACTCAATCTGCTTCATATTTTTATCAGCATCTTGGATAGTAATGGCATTGATCTGGCCATTCTCGCCATGCAATTCTTTGACCTGTCCAATCTCAAAATTCATCTTGCCCTCGGCGACAAGAGCGCGCATTTTGCCAACGCTATCAGGGGCTGCACGGAATTCATCACGGCGATGGATAAGGGTCACTGATTTTGCGAGTGGCTGGAGGTTAATCGTCCAATCAAGCGCGGAGTCACCGCCGCCAACAATCACAAGATCCTTACCGCGGAACTGTTCCATCTGGCGCACAGCATAAAATACAGATGTGCCTTCATACTCATCAATGCCCGGAATAGGGGGCTTTTTCGGCATGAATGAGCCGCCGCCCGCCGCAATGATAATGACTTTTGTCTCAAAGACCGTGCCAATATCTGTGGTCACGCGCCAGCCATTATCGGTTTTTTCAACCGCCTCGGCCATTTGTTGGAAATGGAAGGTTGGATCAAAGGGGGCAATCTGCTCCATCAGGCGATCGGTCAAATCCTGCCCTGAGATAACCGGCCATGCAGGAATGTCATAGATCGGTTTTTCAGGGTAAAGCTCTGCGCACTGGCCACCCGGGCGATCCAGAATATCAATCAAATGGCACTTAATATCAAGCAAGCCAAGCTCGAACACGGCAAAGAGGCCGACGGGGCCCGCGCCAATAATTAATGCATCTGTTTTGATCGTTTCGGAACTCATAATTCTCATACCCATTTCTATCAAACATATATCAGTCATGCTTGATAGAGCATTTTGGCAAGAATTTCAAATGGGATTTAGGTTTTTTAGAAAGCCTTATTTGGTGCGGCGGAACATATTCTCGAGGCGAATGATCAAATTGTCTTCATCAAACGGCTTGACGATGTAATCCATAGCACCTAATTCGAGGCTGGCGGAGATGTCTTCAATGTTATCGCGGCTTGTTAGCATAATAACGGGAATATGTTTGGTGTCTTCGTTTTCTTTTAGCTCGATCAAAACCTGATTACCATCAATGCCGGGCATAATGCGGTCAAGGATAATGCCATCTGGCTTTTGATCATGGGCAATTTCAAGGCCTTGGGCTCCATTGATAGCAGCTATATGCTGATACCCATTGTCTTCAAGTGTTTGAGCTACAAGTTTACGGACAATTTTGTCATCATCAATAATCAGAATTTTTTTTGGCATGGCTACGGTTATGGCTAGAGGTTCAAAGTTCGGGTGCCGACGAGCTTGGCAACTTACTGACACAGTCTATTAAATAACTATTTTAAAAGCAAAAACTTTTAAGGGGTTATAATTTTTTTGAGTGCGTAGAGTTGGTCGAGAGCTTCGCGCGGTGATAAATCATCGGGGTTGATCGCCTCAAGAGCATTCACAAGCGGATCTGTGGCTGTTGTCTCATCCTCTGCTGTGCCGGAGGATGTGAATAGCGGAAGGTCATTGGATAAAGAAGGCGCATTTCCGGAATGGCCGCCTTTTTCCAAAGTCTTTAGAACCTGCTGGGCGCGCTTGATGGCCTGTGTGGGCATGCCGGCCAGTTTGGCAACATGAATGCCATAAGAACGATCAGCCGCGCCGCCGATCACCTTATGCATGAAGATGATCTCACCTTTCCAGTCTTTGACGTGCATGGAATGGCATGACAGGGTTTTGAGAGTTTCTTTGAGCGCTGTGAGCTCAT
>CAZTBB010000012.1:10511-41176 GCA_964611755.1 uncultured Pseudobdellovibrionaceae bacterium | reverse complement strand
AAATGATTTTAAAATCGGGCTGTTCTTGAACCGGCGATTTATTCAAAATCATATCTGAATTTTCCAGCAGAGATTTTGTTAATGGCCCACACAACTCGCCCAAACTCGGGAAAGAAGGAGGACGGATATCTTCATGATTACCGAACTCCACTGTTAATATCAGCGGCAATTGCGTGTGATCAGGATTATGCTTTAAATGCTCATCCTCAATCAACTGATCGAAAATTACATTTTCAACACCGCCTAAACCATTTCCTGTCCACCATAAAATATTCTGCAAAGGCTTTGGCACATTTAACAGTATGGAATCATAAACTCCTTCCCTGAACGCTATTGATGTCGCTTTTGGCATCGTTAAATTGTGTATACCGCCAATCATCCTTGATGTATGCGGATAAAGCAAAAGCTTTACGTCGTATGGCTGGCTGGATGGCGTTAAAACTCCTTCTTCATCAATAACAAACCCTTTAAGAAAGGCCTTATAAAGCCAGACCAACTCTTGCGTACGATCAACAACATAATGGAGCCCGCGCGGCATATGCATCGCCATACTTGGCGTTCTGTTCAGGTCACTCATGATATCAATAGATTTATTGTCATCCACCTGAACACTCAGCACCTCACGCTCAACCCCATTGGTTTCACGCCATCCATTGCGCTCTAAAAAATAAATCTCGGGATTATATGCCCCAAGAAAACCATCGATTGCCTTTACATTTCCGAGCTGGATAATCACATTGCCTTTCAGCTGCCCCCTTCTCCACTGCAAAAGGATCTCTAAAACACAGAGCGCACCGCACAGAATTTCATTGCCATGGATACCAATCGTAATAATTGATGTTGTGCTTACTTGATGTTCTGCGCTTAACGCGAGCACAGCTTGAATATTCTGCGTAAACTGTGGCTTATGATCCTCAAAAACCTCATCCATATAATCAGCAGGAATTCCCACCTGTTTGCTTCTTATATAGTGCACCAAAGGAATAACATCGGGCACAGTAACGGCATCAGGATTACTAGAATATTTATCAAGCAAGGATTCAAATTCAGAGAACATATACAATCATGTTAGTTTATAAAAATTAGCATATACACTATCACGTCAGGCAAATTTTGAAAAACCAAGAGCCCTTTTATTAACTTTTTAAAAAGGCGGATCACGATGTTTTTTAGTTTCATTTTTCAACAAAAGAGGTTATAACCCTGCTCACGCACGTGTCTCTGGCCCCTGAGATATTTCAGATTAGTGGTTATGCAACGGCGTAAACGTTTTTGGACCGGGTCGGGTTCTTATGATCCCCAACCGCCGAGATTTGAAAGGGTTTGCGTTATGAAACGTAATGTTGCATCGCTACGGGGCCATCAGGCCGCGATCTTGCTACCAATTCCTTCCCCGCAGGAAGCCTTCTCCCTTCAGCCATTAAGGTAGCCACATGATCCAATCTATCATTGACAAAACCATGGAATATTTAAGCGTGCCCGCTGTTGTCGGGCACGAACAACTTTTTATGGATTTTTTGGAAAATGATTATAAAAAAATGTCACTCAATATTGATAGGCATGAGCGATTTATTGCCATATCAGGATCAGAGCCCCACACCGCCATCATATGTGCTCATATTGACCGACATGGTCTTATCAGCCTGGGTAATGATGAATATGTCTATGCCGCGCAATTCATAAAAGAAATAAAATACGGCGAGAATAACCGCCTTGCCCGTGAACAAATTCAGAGCATCGCAAAACGCTTTGATGGGGAAAAAATTTATGCCTATGACCCGACAACAGGAGACAAACTCGGCGAAGGCATAATTGAAACCTGCAATCCCTGCATGCTTAACGGGGATGCTTTGTTCTTTGTTCAACAAATGAATACAATCAAAGACGGGATACCTCTTGCATATGCTCGTACAGCAAGGCACGAAGATCGTCACCTAAAGGGCCAGATTGATAATGCCATTTCACTTGGTGTGATCCATGAATTATTTCATCACGGCTTTAAGGGGACTGCTATTTTAGCCACAGAAGAAGAAATCGGCAAAAGCTGGATTCATATCCAATCTTATCTACAACAGGAAAAAATCAAGACAAAAAATCTTATCGTATTGGACACAAGCCCTTACTCCGATGAGGAGCCTATAGAAAAAGGACGCATCATCTTTCGTAACAGAGATATGAGTGAAGTTTTTAATACCGATCTAGTCTCAGCCTTAATACAACGCGCGCATGATCTTGGCTTGCTATATCAGGTTAAAGACGAGGTCATGCTGGCCTCTGGAAAAACAACCCAACAAATCGGATCAACCGAGCTTGGTCGTCTTGTTCAGGGAACAAAGGGGCAATGGAATGGTGCTACTGTGCAAATTCCAACACTAATGTATCACACCAGTAATGAGACAACGACGGAAACAGCCATAGAGAACTATTTTCTTTTTCTGCATGATATTTTGATAAAAAATAGACTTACTATACTTGGCATTGATTCAGGGGGATCTAAAAATGGCACGGCGTCTTAAAACTATTATAGGCTGGGAAGAATGGTGTGCGCTGCCAGAACTTGGCCTTCCAGCAATTAAAGTTAAGGTAGACACAGGGGCAAAAACTTCAGCCCTTCATGCCTATGACATTGAACATTTCAAAGATAATGGCATGGAATATGTGCGCTTCAAAATTCATCCCTTACAAAAAAATAGCAAACTCGAGCGCAGCTGCATTGCCCCGCTTATCGATCGCCGTAATGTTACAAGCTCGAATGGTGAGCGTGAAAAACGCTATGTAATAAAAACAGCTCTGCAATTCCCGGAATTAAGTGTTGATGCGGAATTAACCCTAACATCACGCCATAATATGGCATTTCGAATGCTCTTGGGACGTGAAGCTTTACGCAAAGCAAAATTTGCTGTGGATCCGGCAAAATCATTTTTGCTGGGCAAACCTATAAATGTCGATGATTTATACAATAATCCCTACGCATAAAAGAAAGAGAACCCTATGAAAATAGCTGTTTTAGCATCAAACCCTGCACTTTACTCTAACAAAAGACTTATGGAAGCCGGCGCTGCCCGTGGCCATGATATGCGTTTCATTGCTATTAAAAACTGTTATATGGATATTACTGCGCGAAAGCCTGAAATTCATTACCGGGGCGGTGAGACACTCGGCAAATTTGATGCTGTTATTCCGCGCATCCGCCCATCGCTAACATTCTACGGAACAGCTGTTCTCAGACAGTTTGAAATGCAAGGAGCCTATTGCCTGAATGGACCAGTCTCCATTGCAAGAGCCCAGGATAAGCTACGCACAATGCAATTGCTGTGCAATGATAAAACTGTTGATATTCCGCGGACAGGCTTTGCCAATTCACCTCTAGATACCCAGGACTTGATTAAAATCGTTGGCGGTGCCCCGGTTGTCATTAAGCTGCTGGAAGGCACTCAAGGAAAAGGTGTTGTTCTAGCCGAAACAAATAAAGCTGCCGAATCTGTTATCAACGCCTTTAAAAGTCTTAAGGCTAATATTTTGGTTCAAGAATTCATCAAAGAATCTGCTGGTGTGGATTTGCGATGTTTTGTGGTTGGTGACAAAGTCGTCGCTTCGATGGAACGTCATGCAGCAAAAGGAGAGTTTCGTGCCAATATTCATTTGGGCGGCACGGGGCACAAAGTTAAAATCACACCGCAAGAACGTAAAATTGCCGTAGCTGCTGCCAAAGTTGTTGGTTTGCGCGTAAGCGGCGTTGATATGATACGTTCAAATGATGGCCCAAAAGTTCTTGAGGTTAACTCAACCCCGGGCCTCGAGGGCGTTGAGGGAACAACGGGCAAGGATATTGCGAGCATGATGATAGAACATATCGAAAAGCAGATTGAAAAACGTACGAAAAAATAAATTATACATTTAAAAAACTCATAGATATTATTAAAACTAATCGTTTCACTTATCAATTAACATTCATTATCCTTAATACATAGCGATAAATTACAAAGCTAGAAGGATAAAGAGTATGAATTTAAGTGTTTTCCATGTTGATGCCTTGTCTCTGATCATGAGTGGGCTGATCGGCTTTATTGGCCTTTGTGTAGCCGCCTATGCAACCAGATACTTAAAAGGCGATAATTATTACAAGCGCTTCTTTTTAACTCTTGGGTTAATGATCTCATCACTCATGATACTTGTATCGGCAGACCATCTGGCGTTATTCATGGGGGCATGGGCCGCCGCGAACCTGCTTCTTGTTAGATTAATGGTGCATAAAGATGGTTGGCGCGCCGCGAAAGAGTCCGGCAAGCTGGCTTTAAAACATTTTGCGCTTGGCTTTGCGGCCATGGCTGGTGGATTTGCGCTGCTTTATGCACAAACAGGCGAAACATCGCTTCAAGCCATTGTTAACAGTACGTATGATCCGGCCATCCTCATGATCGCCTTGGCATCTATTACGGTTGGCGCCATGGTACAATGCGGTCTATGGCCTTTCCATGGGTGGTTAATAAGCTCTTTGAATTCACCGACACCAACATCAGCCATCATGCATGCCGGCCTCGTCAATGGTGGCGGCTTTCTGATTGCACGCTTCTCGCCACTATATGCGCAGCTGCCTGATCTTCTGACGATACTTTTCATTGCAGGAATGATTACCGCGCTTGTCGGCACATTGTGGAAGCTCATGCAAAATGATATCAAGCGCATGCTGGCATGCTCCACCATGGGACAAATGGGCTTCATGATTGTGCAATCTGGCCTGGGTTTATTCCCCGCAGCAATCGCGCATTTATGCTGGCACGGCATGTTTAAAGCTTATCTCTTCCTATCCTCAGGCAGCGCGGCGCAAGAAAAGCGCCTTGACCTTGGATATCCGCCTTCCATAAAAGTCTTCACCTTATCGCTTATATGCGGCGCTGTCGGGACTGTGGCTTTCATCTGGGCAAGCGGAAAGAGCATTATGGCGGGTGATACAACATTATTCCTGATTGGCATGGCCTTCATAGCAGGCGTTCAGATCGCATTACCAATGCTTAAAACCGCAACATTCAAAGCCCTGCCTCTGGCCGGCATCGCAACAATTGTCGCCGGTGGGCTATACGGGCTCAGCATCCAGGCCTTTGAAAATCTTTTGCTGCCCATGAATATCATGCAGCCGCAAGAATTGAATGCCGTTCATATCGCAGGATTTGCTGCCCTTTTTGCGGCATGGCTAGGCATCTTATTTGGACGCAATAAAGACCATGACAAAAAAATACCAAGCTGGATGCAGAAGGTTTATGTCAGCATGCTAAATGCCAGCCAGCCGCATCCAAAAACCATTACAGCACACCGCAACCATTACAGTTATTAAGACAAACAAGAGAAGGGCAAAACAATGAAAGCAGCAGCCAAAATTTCACAAGGGTCCGAAAACCAGCATCCCCAAAATGATGTAACACGCGCTAAAGCCAGTGACCAAACAAAGGTAGAAACACTTATTCAAGAAAGCTGGAGTAAAATCTCTCCAACATGGCCGCTCAAAAACCTAATTGCGGTAAACCCTTTGGCAGGGTTTGAAGACCTTAGTTTTGAAGATGCCCTCCATCAAGGACAGGCTTATTTCCAAACAGAGGATGTGCCGGAAAAAATGCAAGCGGTAAATCGCCAGACGATCAAATGGCTTCAGGCTTTCTTTGATGATGGTCAATCAACACTTCAAATGCCTCTGAGAGATCAGGGCCTGTATAATAGTGTTATGTCTTTGTTAGCCTATGACAAAATGGCCGCACCCCAAAATAAGAAAACAAAAATCTTTATTGATAACCTGCCCTCTGACACAACAAAAGTGATTGAGGAGTGCCTCTTATTTCTGGGTGTATATGGCGATCAGCAATCACAATTCGCAACACTCATGCTGACCACAATGCCGGGCTGGTCTGCTTATATTAAATACCGCACAGAATGGGCGGATGCCGCCGATGAAGCACATCCACACTCTGCAACACAAGCTGATTTTCTAGCACTGCGCCTTGTTTTAACCTGCCTTATCTGGCCCGAAGCCAAGGCATTGCTCGACTGGCACGAAACAGCCATGAATGAAGCCGATTTAGGTGCCGAGTTAAATGATATTTACAAAACCGAACATGTTTACCGAAATGATCTTCTAAATTTAATTACCTCTGATACGACGGCGGAGGCAGCCACTCCGGATGCGCAGCTTGTATTCTGTATTGATGTCAGATCTGAGCCATTCCGCCGTGCTCTGGAGGCACAGGGCCAGTATGAAACTTATGGATTTGCCGGATTTTTTGGCGTCCCTGTCAGCATTGAAAATGCGATAACAGGTGAAAACCATGCCTCCTGCCCTGTCTTGTTGAAACCTGCTTATGCCATAACAGAAAAGCCAACAGGTGATCTAATAGCGTGCCAAGCCTCACATAACAAACGCACCGGTATAAAGAGCCTTTACCAATCATTGAAATATAACTTCACAACTCCCTTCACTCTGGTTGAGGCACTCGGACCATTTAGTGGCGCATTCATGGGACTACGCAGTTTCTTTCCCAATGCAACCAAGCCACAACAGGCATTTGATACACAACCAGACATCTCTGCTATACCGGCTGAAGATCAGGTTAATTTCGCTTTCGGCGCACTGCGCATGATGGGTTTAACTGATAACTTTGCACCCTTGGTTGTTTTTTGCGGCCATGGCAGCGAAACACAGAACAATGCCTACGCAACAGCCCTTGATTGCGGTGCATGCGGCGGCCACGAAGGATCACCAAATGCAAAAATTCTTGCGGCTATATTAAATAGCCCGGAAAACCGTGAGGCGATCGCCCAAAAGGGGATTATCATTCCAGATGAAACATATTTCATGGCCGGTCAGCATAATACAACAACGGA
Source organism: uncultured Pseudobdellovibrionaceae bacterium (assembly GCA_964611755.1). Classification (GTDB taxonomy): domain Bacteria; phylum Pseudomonadota; class Alphaproteobacteria; order Micavibrionales; family Micavibrionaceae; genus CAZTBB01. Next base: position 34,306 of record CAZTBB010000012.1, on the reverse strand, counting down.
TAAAATAACCTTATACAAAACCGCCGATTCACAACCCCATGCTGAGCAGATTCAATCTCTTGAGGATGACCTCACGCAAGCCCAGGAAATGAATAGCATGTGGCGCGCAGCCGAAATGGGTGAAAACATCCGCAGCAAAGCCGCCGATCATACTCGCACGCGTGCACAAGATTGGGCACAAGTCAGGCCTGAATGGGGCTTGGCAAAAAATGCGGCCTTCATCGTTGCACCGCGCAGCATTACAAAAAATATTAACCTTGAGGGCCGCAGCTTCCTGCACTCATACGATTACACAGCTGATGAAGACGGAAGTGCTCTCACCGTCATATTGACTGCACCAATGGTTGTCGCTCAGTGGATTAATACGCAATATTTCTTCTCCACTTTTGATAACGTGGCCTATGGAAGCGGTAGTAAAATTTCACAAAATATCACAGGGAAAATCGGCGTTATTCAAGGTAACGCGAGCGATTTGATGCACGGCCTTTCGATGCAATCAGTCAACAGCAGCGATGATGAATCTTATCACAAGCCCTTGCGCCTTATGACGATTGTATACGCACCGCCATATATGATTGATCGCATTATCGCCGAGCAGGATATCTTACAAAAGCTTTTTGGGAATGGCTGGGTGACACTTGCTTGTATTGATCCAGAAACACAGAAGAAACTGGTTCTAGGGCGCGACCTGAAATGGCATGAACCATCATAAACAGGAATTCAAGCTCCTTTTGGCAAAAATAATATATTGAAAAAAATCATCAATACTTTATTTTTTATAAGATAGCCATATAGGAGCTTACATGCCTTTTTATGTCGACACACTGACACTCAAAACATTTATTGCCGTAGCCGAGACCCAAAGCTTTAGCCGTGCTGGTGAAATTGTCGGGCGAAGCCAATCAGCCGTGAGCCTTCAGATCAAGAAACTGGAAGACAGCCTGGAAGCCCCGCTATTTTCACGAACAAGTCGCGATGTAAATTTAACCGAAGAAGGTGAAATTTTTCTTGGTTATGCCCACCGTATGATCCAATTACAATGGGAGGCTTATAGCCGTATTAACGAGCCCGAGGTGCGCGGTGAAATAACATTTGGTGTGCCGGAAGATTTTGCAACGCATTATCTACCTGACATATTGGCGAGCTTTACGCAACATCACCCGCATGTTCAACTTCATGTTGTTTGTGATCTGACCCTCAATCTTTTACGTGACTTTGAAAAGGGGAAGCTTGATATTGCATTGCTTAAACGTGACCCCGCGCGTGTAAAAGGCGGAACTAAAGTTTGGCGGGAGCCCCTTGTTTGGGCGGCCTCTAAACATTACCTGCCCAAAGATCCCATTCCCCTGATCTTGTCGCCGCAGCCCTGTATATATCGCAGCCGTGCTATAGCTGCGCTTGATCGTGTGCGTAAACCATGGCAAATCGCCTATTCCAGCCCCAGCCTTGCCGGGACTATCGCCGCTGTGAAAGGCGGTCTTGGCGTGACCGTTCTACCCGCCAATATGATCCCTGATGGCATTGTCCCTCTTAAAGGAAAATCAAAACTGCCTAAACTTCCAGACTCAGAAGTCGCCCTCATGAGCAGTGAAAACTTGCCAGAGGCAGGAAGCGTTCTAGCCAAACATATCATGTCGTCACTGGAAAAAACCTAACGAGCAAAGCAAGAGCGATTAATGAAGAAAAGCTTTGATGTCATTATTATAGGAGCAGGTGCAGCCGGCATGATGTGTGCCGCCCAAGCCGGAAAAAGAGGGCGCAGCGTATGGCTGATTGATCATGCAAAAAAAATTGGTGAAAAAATTCGTATTTCAGGCGGCGGGCGATGCAACTTTACGAATATGCACACACAACCGGAAAATTTTCTCTCTCAGAACGCACATTTTTGCAAATCCGCCCTCAGACAATTCACGCAAGAGGATTTTATTGCTCTTATCAAAAAACATGGCATCGCCTATCACGAGAAAACACTTGGCCAGCTCTTTTGCGATAAATCAGCCCAACAAATCATAGATATGCTTCTCAAAGAATGTTCCGATGCAGCTGTTCAACTTGATAAAGAAATAATTGTAGACAGCATAGAAGCCAACAAAGAGCAGGATCATTACATCCTGACAATATCCGGTGAGAAATATGAATGCTCCTCGCTTGTTATAGCAACAGGCGGGCTTTCTATTCCCAAAATTGGTGCCAGCAAATTTGGTTATGACGTTGCGCGTCAATTTGGCCTTCATGTTATTTCCACGCGTGCAGCATTGGTTCCACTTACCTTCCAGGCTTCTCTTTTAGAGCAGTGCAAATCTCTTAGCGGCATATCACTCGATGCAACCGTTACCTGCGGTAAAACAAGCTTTTCTGAGGGTCTTCTATTTACACATAGAGGCTTGAGTGGCCCCTCAATCTTGCAGATTTCATCTTACTGGCAGGAAGGTCAAGACATCGTGATCAATCTTGCCCCGCAGATTGATATGCTAGATTTTTTAAAAGCACGCAAAACATCTCATGGCAAACAAGATATTCAAACTGCGCTCTCTTTGCATCTTCCGAGCCGCTTGGCATCCAGTATCTGTGAGGTGCATGAAATAGGAGGGCGGTTGGCTGATTTAAATGACAAGAAGCTTGGTATGCTGGCTGAAGCTGTTAATCATTGGCGGATAAGACCATCAGGAACGGAAGGATACCGCACAGCGGAAGTTACGCTTGGCGGGGTTGATACTAAAGAGCTATCGTCACAAACAATGGAAGCGCGCAATTGCCCAGGCTTGTATTTTATTGGCGAAGTAATCGATGTCACAGGCCATCTTGGGGGCTTTAACTTTCAATGGGCTTGGTCTTCGGGATATGTTGCAGGCCAGCACGTCTAATTTTCTTTGAAATAAATGTCTCTAAAATTCAAATGAATTGCTTTGTAAAATTAAACACCTATTCACCCAAGACATATAATATGTAAATTATATGTGGGTTTTTCTATGAATCGCACATGACTATTTTGGGTTCATAGCTAAAAAGGATGACATCGCACAACTAGCTGTGATGATTCCGCAATCAAAGGTTTAGGGATACCTGATGATGTTTTTAGCATTGTTTTTAATGTCGCACGGCTGCGCGTCATAACGCTTTGCTGTGCCTCGTTTAAGGGTTGGGAACATGATATCACTCCTGCGTAAGTGGTGTTTTGAAAGAAGAGCGAGCACAGCAATTGAATTTTCATTGCTGTCTATTCCATATGTATTTCTTACAGTTGGCATTATAGAGCTCTCGATTATGTATGCGGCCGCTTCTATGTTAGAAGGGGCCACGGGCTCTGCTGCGCGCCTTATCAGAACCGGTCAAGTGCAACAATCAACAAGTATAGAGCCTCAAGATATGTTTCAGAATGCGTTGTGCGGATATGCGCAAGCACTTATCAATTGTGAAAATGTTCAAACAGAGGTCATCACATTAAACAGTTTTTCAGATGCCGATAATCTCAACCCGAGATTTGATGAAAATGGCAGCTTTGTATCATCCGGCTTTAATGCGGGCGGTGTTAATGATCGTGTTCTTATACGAACAGTTTACACATTTGATATGCTTACTCCCCTTGTGGGGCCTTTACTGACGGGGGGAAGAGGCTCCAGAACATTCATAAGCAGCATCGTCTTGCAAACCGAGCCATATGAATTTGCAGGAGCGCTATAGTCATGACATCTTGCTGGATCAAAAACCAAGACGGACACGCAGGCATGGAAGCCGCTCTTATTTTTCCTGTGCTTATGACATTGCTGCTTGGTGTTTTTGATGTGGGAAATGCCATTCTGGCAAACCAAAAAACAATCCGCGCCTCTCAAGTCACGGCCGATTTGGTCGCGCGCATGCGTGAAGTGCATAACCAGGATGTCAGAGAAGCCGTTAATGCCGGCCGCCTTGCTCTATCGCCACTCGACACAAGAGGCTATGGCGTCGACATCGTTAGCGTTCGTTTTGATGATAGCGCTATACCGGAAATTGTGTGGCGCGAAACAAAAGGCATGAGCCCGGTTGATAATGTGCTTGATACTTTGGATGGCTTGGCCGTCGCCGGCGAAGGCGTCGTTGTTGTCACTTCACATTATAATTTTACACCCGTTTTTGCCGGCTTCATAATCAATGAAGTTGATATGCAAGAAGTCGCTTTCGCACGAGGCAGGCTAAGCCCTGTTGTTTGCAGACAAGGAGCACCTCTATGCTAGACAAACTAAAATACTCCTCATGTCTGAAACCTATTATTGATAGATTTATATCCAATAAAACAGGAGCCCTTGCTGTTGCGTTTGCGATTATGGCACCGGTTATTGTCGGCGCGGCCGGCATGGGCATAGATTATGCGCGCGCCTATCTTGTCCAACAACGATTATCGCATGCCATTGATGCCGCCGCATTGGCCGCCGTAGCCGCCTCAAGCGATAAAACTGAGATCGAATATAATGTCAAAAAATTCTTCGAAGCAAATTACCCATTTGAAAAACTTGGTGTGACCTTCGAGCCTAAAGTCACGATTATAGGTGACGATGTAGAAGTCACCGGCACGGCAAAATATCAAACCTCTTTTTTAAATGTCATTGGAATTTTGGAAGTCGAAGTCGAAGCCATCACACAAGTGCGAAGAGAAATTCAAGGTATTGAAGTGGCTCTTGTTCTGGATGTCACAGGATCGATGGCCTCGAATAATAATATCGGCGCTTTAAGAACCGCTGCTACGAATTTTGTAAATATATTATTTGACCGTGCTGCCGCACCCGAACTGATCAAAGTCGGCTTGGTTCCCTATTCAACAGCAGTCAATGTCGGCCCCTATGGACTCGGCTATGACCTGGATGGCTCAAACTACGGGACAGCTTTTGTGAATAATCCGAATAATCTAACCTATGATCCGTCACGAAAAAACCAATGGCATGGATGCGTTGAGGCATCAACATCACCAATGGATACACAGGATCATGAAGGCCCATGGGATATGTATCGCTTCAATTGTGCTGGGGCTTGGCCATGTACTTATTACTACGATAATTATTGGAACAAAAATCCGAATACATGGTGTAACAAGGCGCATATTATTCCGCTTAGCAGCGATCGCAATCTCCTTTTAGATCACATAAGCGACTTTCGCGCCGAGGGATCAACCCTAGGCAATTTAGGTATGGTTTGGGGATATCGTGTGCTCTCCCCCGAAGCTCCATTTGAGGAAGCCTCACCATGGGGAGCCCGGGCAATAAGACGAGCCGCCGTTATGATGACTGATGGCCAGAATTTTATTAATAGCTATTATTCGGCCTATGGCCCTTCCAACCAGAATAATCTGTCCGCATCGGACTTGGATGATAAATTTCTGAACGTCTGTGAAAAAATGAAAAATGATCACAACATCACTGTTTACACCATCACCTTCGCATCCGGCGTTAACGCCACCACAAAAGAGTTTTATAAGCAATGCGCATCAAGCCCAGATCAATATTTTGATGCGCCCGACCAGGCCGATCTTATTCAAGTCTTTGAAACAATCGGCCGCGAACTCAGCAACATCCACATCAGCAAATAGAAAAATGAATATGTAATAATTATATAAATTTAAGTAATAAATAAAATTTTACTTTAAATAATAATATATTTATTTACATATATATAATAATTATTTTCTTTTTATACTATGTTTTAATTATTAATTGCTAAAATAATAAATAAGGGTGGGGTAACCCATTGATTTACAACTTAATTGGAGAAGAAACTATGTTAAAACTATTAGCAATGACACAAGCATATATTAATGATATTCGTGGCGCCACAGCCATTGAGTACGGTCTTATTGCCGCTGGTATTTCACTGGCTATCGTAGCCGTTGTATTTACCTTTGGTGATCAATTGGAGACAACATTTACGACAATGACAACCTCCATGACAAATGCCAACGCCGAAATTTCTACAGGCAATTAATAGGGCTATCCCTCGTTTAATTTTCTTAAGTTAAACGTAAAAATCTCCGCTCGCATCATTGCGATGCGGGCGGGGAGCTTAATGATCAAAAGACAAAATCCAAGGGATAGATATGGTTTTGCTTATTGTTTTTTTGACTGCTATTGCAATGACGTCAGCTCTTGTTCTACTTGCAGCATATTCTGATCTTGAAAAAATGCTTATTGATAACAGCTATAGCATTATTATCGCAGCATTATTCTTCACGACATATGCCGCAGCATACATCTTTGGCAAAGCAGATATTTTTGCACCATTCTGGGTGCATATCACGAGCGGCGTTATCATGTTCTTTGTAACCTTCGCGCTCTTTTCATTTGGGATCCTGGGCGGCGCCGACTCAAAATTAATCACAGCCATCTCTTTTTGGATTGGCTTTAGCGGACTCCCGGCATTTCTAGTAAGCGCCAGTTTAATAGGCGGCGCATTGGGTATTGCCGCGCTTTTACTGAAGCGCTTTCCCGTTCTTACAAATATTGGCCAACAAAGCTGGATCGCACGCACACAAGCGGGCGAGAAGACGGTCCCCTATGCTGTTGCAATTGCAGGAGGAACATTTGTGTCCTTCTACCAACTCGGATTTTTTAACTTAAAACACCTTGGTGTTCTTCTAACTTAAAAAGGAATAAGGCATGAAAAAAAGTATCTTTATAGTATTTGGTGGTGCGGTTTTTGTTGCCTTTGTTGCTGCATTTGCTGTCCAACTCTCATTGGGTAGCACCCAAAAAGAACCCGTCAAAGTAGAACGTGAAGCGCGTGTTGACGTCTTGGTTGCAGCAAAAGATCTGGAAATTGGACAAGAACTTGTTGAGAGCTCCTTGCGCTGGCAAAGCTGGCCAAAGGCCACGGTTTTTAATGGGGCTGTTATTCGCCAAGATAAAGAAAAACCTCTTGATGTTTTGTCAGGCCGTATACGCCGTGATATTGCAGAAGGAGAGCCTGTTCTAAAAACATCTTTGGTAGGCGAATCCAAAGGCAATTTTGTTGCTGCATCTCTCATGCCGGGCATGCGCGCAGTTGCCATTCGCGTCTCTGCAGAAAGCATGGTTGGAGGTTTCCTTGAGCCCGGTGACAATGTCGACGTTATTCTGACTTACAAAGAAACCATTCGTACCGAAACAGATGAAGATCCTCGCATCAAAAAACTTATCGAGCTTAATCTGGACAAGTTTGCTGCAGAAACAATTCTTGAAAATGTGCGCGTGCTGGCAATTGATCAGAAAGCGCAGCGCCCCGATGAGGGCAAGATTAAAGTCGGAAAAACTGTCACGCTTGCGGTAAAAGCACGTGAAGCCGAAAAACTTGCTCTAGCCGGCCAACTGGGCGACCTCACACTTTCATTACGCGGCATTGGTGATGACAAAAAAGCCGATGCCAATCTTCCAACAATCACAGATGCACGTTTAACCAGTATTGGTGACGAGCTTTTTGAAAAATCAAAAGACATCATACAAAGCGAAGGCATGGGCACAAAAAATACACTCAAAATATATAACGGTGCACAGATGCACGCTATATCGGTTCGATAATTTTACCGAAAGGGATAGATCATGAAAAAGACACCAAAACTCATACTTGTTGCATTCATTGCGTTTGCAATATCATCACCGGCATTCGCCATGAGCGTGACACTCGGCAAAGCCAAGCTTGTAAAACTACAAGAAGGTGTTGTGGATGTCATGGTGGCCGATCCAAATGTGATTGATGTACAAGCCGTACAGAGCAATCAACTTTATATCGTAGGGTTACAAATCGGTGACACGAACCTTGTGGCTTTGGATGCCGAGGGAAATGTCATCAAAAAACTAGATGTTCATGTATCTTATGATCTCTACGCCATTCGTAAACTTGTGCGCGATATTTTCCCTGATGAGGATATTAAAGTCTCATCTATTCATGACAAAATTGTTCTAACAGGAAAGGCGTCAACACCTGAAGTCGCTGCACGTTCTTCTGATGTTGTCGCATCTTATGTATCCAGCATCCAAGATGTGCAAGGAACACCGGACCAGCTCATCTCAAATATGCTGCAAGTGCGCGGTGAACAGCAAGTCATGCTGCAGGTCAAAATCATTGAAACCACACGCAGCGTTATGAAAGAGCTTGGGGCTGAAACCTCAACCGGCCCCGGATCAACCGGATCGTTTTCCACGGCCTTCCAAACAGGTGCAGGCATTGCATTAGGCGGCGACCCTACCGGCATAGCCAGCGTCCTTTTTGATACAGGCATTGATGCGCTTGGAAATGTTGGCCTTGTTTTGAATGCGCTTGAAGAAGAAAATCTTGTTAATATTCTAGCAGAACCAAATCTAACCGCTGTATCAGGCCAGCAAGCCGGGTTTCTTGCCGGCGGTGAATTTCCGGTTCCCGTTGGACGCGATCAAATCGGCAATATTGTAATTGAGTTTCGTGAATTTGGTGTCTCGCTGAATTTCAAACCTGTTGTTATGTCTGATAAACGCATTAGCCTTCAACTCAATACCGAAGTCTCATCTCTGGATTTTGACAATGCGATTGTCCTCTCTGATCTCACTGTGCCGGGTCTTGATATCCGAAGAGCCGATACCACAGTTGAAATACCGAGCGGCGGATCCATCATGATTGCAGGCTTGCTTCAATCGCAAGCCATTGAAGGCATGGCAGGATTACCGGGAATAAGCAAGACGCCCGTACTTGGTGACCTTGTAAAATCAGATAGTTTTCAACGCGATGAGACAGAGCTAGTGGTTATTGTAACAGGCTATCTTGTTTCGCCTTACGCAGATGAAAATAAGGCAGAGATGGTTGCCGCAGAAACACATGAATCTCTTCCATCAAGAACATTCAAGGCAAATATAAAAAATGCTTATAGCGGCCTTGATAAAAAGAAGCTCAGCACCATTGGCAATGCTGGCTACATATTAAACTAAGGGAGTACGTGAAGATGAAACACTTTTATATGCTTATATGCTTTTTTGCTCTTCAGGCATGCTCACCTGATATGTATAAAGCCGGAACATTAACGCCGCACCGTGCACAAATTGTTGAAGGTCACTATCATAAAAAATATGATCTCTTGCGATCAAATAACTTGAATTATACAGACATCCAAAATCATTACATGGAATATGGCGAAGGTAGTGTGCAATTGGTTGGCTTTCATGACCATACAAATTCAAGCCAGGCTCTCGTGAAAAATTCACTGTCACAGTTAAGACATTACCTTCAAAGCCAGGGGCTAGATGTTGAATCAGAGCTTCTGCCATTACAGGGTCAGAATTCATTATCCGTAAGCTACCAGACTATTGAAGCGACAGGGCCAAAAGATTGCACAACAATGGCGGGCTATAGCCATACCGACATTGGTAATAATGCCGATTACAATATTGGTTGCACAGTTGAAGCCTTAATAGCCCGTCAGGTATCCAACCCGCGCGATCTGCTTGGCAAGGATGACATGGATGAGACCCATCATGCGCGCAGCTCTGTCAATATTATCAATGCCTATAGTACAGGCGAACAAAATCAACCGCTTGGTGGTTATCAAGCGTCTAGCGAATAAGGAATACAGGAATGTCAAACGGGGATAGTCACTATAATATTTTACTGCCGCAGGCAAAAGTTGTTATCTACAGCGACAAAAAGCAAAACTGCAAAGCCGTGGAGAACCTCTCCGATGATTGGCGCTTTGCACGTGTAGCGATTCAATCCAAAAACGGCAATGTATCTGATGCCATTGAAGATTGTAAGAACGGGCAAGTGGCTACATTGCTTATTATACAAAGCGCAAAAATTAATGAGAGTTTTGCGCTCGCTTTGGAGGAGCTGGCTCAGCATTGCGCAGAAGGCACTGGTGCTATCATTGTGGGCCCGGATAATGATGTTGATCTCTATCGGCGTCTTGTAGAAATGGGAATTAGTGATTATCTTGTCCACCCATTAAAAACAGAGATCGTTGGCGATGTAATTGCAAAAGCGCTTATTCAGGAGCTTGGCACCAAGGATAGCCACTTAATGAGCTTTATAGGCACAAAAGGCGGCGTTGGAACAACATCTCTGTGCGCCGCAATGGCGCTTGGAATTTCAAAATATGTCGGTCAAAAAACAGTACTGCTTGATGGATCGGGTGGATGGTCACCCTTTAATGTCAGCATGGGCATTGAGCCGAGCGCATCGCTTCTGGAAGCAGCAGAGGCGGCCGCAGCAGGAGATGAAGATAGCCTTACGCGCATGTTGCAGAGTGTCAGCCCAACATTGGATGTGTTGGCCTGCGAAACATCAAACGCCTTTGACCGGCCAGTAACACCTGACCAGCTTGAAATGCTGCATGACATGTTGATGGCACGTTATCCATATGTGATTACAGATTTGTCTGATTCATCCGCCGGAATTCGAAAAGTTATTCTCAATAAATCACACCAAATCGGTGTTGTTTCCATTCCAACAATTCCGGCCTTGCGGCAAGCGAGAACTCTGCTCACAGATATTGTAGAACTGAGAGGCGGAAACAAAGACGGCATCGATCTTATTATCAACATGCAAGGCATGAGCGGAGGCAATGAAATCTCGACCAAAGATATTGAAGAGGCCGTTGGACAAGATGTTTCTGCTTGTATTCGTTTCTTGCCCAAATTGTTTATCGGATCAGAAAGTGAAGGCAAGAACCTCATTGATGATGTCGACGGTGCTGCCATAATTCGTGATCAATTGCTCCCTCTTGTTACAAAAGATGAAATAGAAGCAGCCGAGGAAAGCGGCTTCTTTAACTCACTTATACAATCAATCAAAGCAGGATAAGAACTATGTTTGGAAAAAAGAAAGTCGGCCATGCAACACTTGTTGCGGAAAAACCTACAACTCCTTCTGAGAATAAAAAAGAGAAGGAAGACAAAAAGGAATACGCTGAGGAAAAAGAAAAGAATGTTTCACCGCCTAAGCAGGATATCACAATCGAAGAACCACCCGAGCACAAAGATAAAGAAAAAAAATTAAATCCGCGCATTGAGGCCGTACGACAGCGCATCTGGGATGATCTTCTTGATGCCATCGATTTAAAAGAATTGGCGACAATGGATAATGAAAAAGCGCGCAAAGAAATTCTCTCGGCTGTTGAAGAAATTGCTGCGTTTAGAAAGCTGGATATCAGCACATCCGAATTACAAACATTGTCCAAAGAATACGCCAATGACATGCTTGGCTTTGGCCCATTAGAAGAGCTTCTGGATCGTGATGATATTGCCGATATCATGATTAATGGCCCCGATCTGACATATATAGAAGTAAATGGGCGTATTGAAGAAGCTAATATTCAATTCCGTGATAATCAACATCTCACCACAATATGCCAGCGTATTGTCGGGGCGATAGGCCGGCGCGTGGATGAATCGTCACCTTTATGTGATGCACGCCTGGAAGATGGAAGCCGCGTAAATGTAATCATCCCTCCTCTTGCGGTTGACGGGGCGTGCATGACCATTCGTAAATTTAAAAAAGACAAACTCACACTTGAAAAACTTATGGATTTTGGATCTGTTACACCATCTTGTGCTAAACTAATCCAAGCCATTGGGCGCTGCCGGGTGAATGTCCTCGTTTCCGGAGGAACAGGCTCGGGTAAAACCACTATGCTCAACTGTTTAACCCGCTATATTGAACCCGGCGAGCGTATTGTCACCTGTGAGGATGCCTGTGAATTACAACTCCAGCAACCACATGTTGTCAGATTAGAAACGCGACCGCCCAACCTCGAGGGTGTTGGTGAAATCACCATGCGTGACCTTGTCAAAAACTGTCTGCGTATGCGGCCGGAGCGCATCATTGTGGGTGAGGTGCGGGGACCCGAAGCTTTTGATTTATTACAGGCCATGAACACAGGTCATGATGGTTCTATGGGCACTGTCCACGCAAACAATCCCCGTGAGGCCGTCTCAAGGATGGAAAATATGATTGCCATGGGCGGACTTAACCTGCCCTCTGCTGCGGTGCGCGAACAAATTGCATCAGCCGTGAATGTTATCATCCAAGTCCAGCGCCTGCGTGATGGAAGCAGAAAAGTGACCCATGTCACCGAGATAACTGGCATGGAAGGTGATGTTGTCACCATGCAGGATCTGGTTGTTCTTGAAATAGAGGGTGAAGACGAAAATGGTAAATTAATAACGACACAAAAACCAACAGGCCTGCGTCCGAAATTTTATGATCGTGCGCGTCAATACGGTATTGAGGAATTGGTACTGGAGGCTATGGAAGGAGCTTTCGGATAATGTCCCTTCTCAGTATTATGATATTTTCTGGAATAGTGACCATGGCTATAGGCTTGGCCATTGCCTATGCTGTCCATCAAAATATGGAGCGACAGAAAAAAATCGCTCTGGTGCAGGGCAACCTACATAGCCCTGCAAATGCCGAAAACAATCAAAACCATCGACGCCTCGCAATATCAGACAAGCTTCGCAAATAAAAACACCAACAAGAGGGTGAAAAGAAAAAAACAACAATCGGGGATCAACTTGCTCAGGCGGGCTTGCATATCTCTATCAAGCAATACTGGTTGTTTTCATTTTTAGCCGGCATTGTATGTGCCGGGTTATTATATCTTATTGGACAGCCTGTCATCCTTGTTATTTGTGGTTTTGTAACCGGATTATTTGGCGTACCAAAACTAGTTCTGGGAAAACTGGCGTCGTCTCGGCAAAGCAAATTTTTAGAGGATTTTCCTGATTTACTCGAAGCTGTTGTTCGCCTCCTCAAAGCAGGCATGCCCGTCAGTGAGGCCGTCGCCATGAGCGCAAAAGAATTTAACGGGCCAGCCGGTGAAGAAATGGCCATCATGTATGACCAGCAAAAAATCGGCATCCCCTTACACGAAGCCGCACGCGAAGCCTGTCATCGTATGCCGCTCACCGAAATGAATATGTTTGCCACCAGCCTGGCTATTCAAGCACAAACGGGATCAAGCCTCTCTGATGTTCTCATGAATTTATCCGGTATGATACGCGCGCGTTTTCGTCTAAAAAGAAAAGTAAAAGCTCTATCATCCGAAGCCATCGCCTCTGCCGGTATTATTGGTGCCCTGCCTGTTTTGGTTGCCACAGGCATGTATTTCACGAACCGGGAATATATCAACATTCTGTTTGAAGATTCATTTGGCAATGTGCTTTTAATCGGCGCAGTTGTCTGGATGTGCATCGGCATTATGACGATGAAAATCATGATTAATTTTAAGGTATAGAAGGGTCCCAAAAAATATGAACAATGATCTAATTATTACAGTTTTTAGCGCTCTTATTGCTGCGGCATCCTTTGTCGCATTTGCATATCCCTATCTTAATAAAACAGAGCGCAAAGAGAGATATCGTGACTTGATTGAACAAAAAAAACGTGACCTTTTTATACAGGTTAACGCCGAAAAATCTGCACGGAAATCACAAAAAACAGTATCAGCTAAAGACTCACTTGCTAGTTTTTATAAACTGCAACAAGTCGCAGGAGAGATGGGAGAGCGCGCGCGTGATAAAATGCTTCAAGCAGGCATAAGATCTCTCTCGGCGCCAATGAAATTTATGCTCAGCAAACTTCTTTTGCCTGTCTTTTTCTGTATCTTGGCAATGGTTTTCATTAATGCCAGTACAAAAGAAATATCAGAAAGCGTTACATTGATGATTTTATTTGGCTCTGTTCTGGCCGGATTTAAATTGCCGGATTTATTGATTGAAAACCAGATCCAAAAACGTCAACAAGAAATCAATCTATCTTTCCCTGATGCTCTGGATATTATGCTGGTTTGCGTTCAAGGCGGAATTGGCCTGGAGCAAACAATTGACCGTGTCGCCGATGAAATCTCCGAGCACTCCCCTATTCTTGCCGAGGAGCTTGGCATTTTAAGTGCTGAAATGGCAATGCTGAGTGAGCGCTCCGCAGCTCTACAGGACTTCTCCAGGCGCGTCGGCGGCGGCTCCGCAAAAAGCTTCTCCTCGGCCCTTATACAGGCTGAACAATATGGGACATCCGTATCGCAAGCCATGCGCGTTTTATCAGATGAAATGCGTGATATGCGCATGGCCAATGCAGAGCAAAAAGCAGCATCCCTGCCGCCAAAATTAACAGTGCCAATGATTTTATTCTTCTTGCCGGCCTTATTCGTAATCATATTAGGCCCAGCAGGCATTCAGGCCGCATCACAGGGCGTGGGCGGTTAATACATAAACGCTTCTCTTATAAAAATTCTAAGACAAGATAAAGATAAGATATTTCTTTTGACTATGCTGGCTTACGAGGCGGCACAGGTGGCAGTTGATTTGCTGCATGCTGTTTTTCCTGCTTCTCATAATAGGCAAGATTACGCTTGGCATTCTTAAGCCCATGAATCACACGAAAATTATTCTCTACATCCAAACGATGAGGATCTATTGCCGCAGCATTTGAAATCATTTCCACGGCTTCCTCAACACGCCCCTGAAGTGCTAAATTAAGCGCAAGATTATTGAGAACCGGCGTTGCCTTACCCATAGTCCAATTATCAAGAGCAACATTAAAATGCTCATATGCACTGCTATGTTTGCCCTGAAGGTCTTGGGCAATGGCAAGATAGTGAACAGCTTCATAATTTTCTGGCTCACCCTCGACAGAGAGTGCTGCATATTTTTCAGCCGCAGCATAATTACCGTTTAATATTTGCAAAGCGGCATATTCACTCATGATTAAGGATGATGGCTTCTTATGCTTGGTAAACGGCGTTAACACCTCAAGCGCCTTATCTAAATAGTTATTTTGACGCAAAGCCTTGGCATAAGATGCGGCCGTTTGCACATCACGTGAATTACGCTGGTAAACCGATGATAAATACGTAAGATTTTCATCTCCGGATGCTTGAATAGATGCTCGCTCCAGAGCCGCAGATACACGGCTTTTATCTGTATGTAATGCATGATGTTGGCCGCCGCCTGAGCATGCTGTTAATAGACCCAAAGCGCTAAAACACAATAAAAAATGACGGGATGTTTTTATCATTAAATAAGACTCCTTCTTATTCTTCACTATCCGCTTGTGGCGGTTTTAAATCATAACCTGCATTGCTGGATGGACGAGGTTCTTCATTTTTCTTGGGAGTCTCCTGCCCCGGATTACTCATAGCAATTTCAAAACACATGCCAGGACAATAATACATACTGGTGGTTTGACATGCTTCATCACCACCATTGCATGTACGGCGAATACGCAAATAATTTTCCTTGGGGCTGGCCACGATAACATGGCGCTGCAAAATGACGTGGCCTTTTTGATCCAATACCGTGAAATGCGATGCCCCCGGCGCCTTTGGAATAAGCACGAGCGTCTTAGCACTCTCTGCAACAACATTTAAATGGTTGGGATTCCCCACCATTACACTGGCAGCATCAACATCAAGTTGAAGCAATTCGGATTTATCCGGTGTTAAATGAATTGCAGGGGCTTTGTGATGAATCTCACTGGACATAGCCCCACCGCTCACTATTTTCACATCATCCGCATGCGCCAAGCACGCAAATCCCAAGCACAGTGCCGCAGCACCTAAATACAGTTTTTTTGTTCTCAGCAAGATACCCACCTAGCTTATATTTCGTTACCCTAACCTATATTTTGACATAATAATAGTAAAGGAGTTGCTGATTTTTGATATGATTTGCCCAAAGTTAAAGATGCATTTTATTCAATTTTAAGCGATAAGTTTTTATGGATTGCATATGCCGCAATAGCGGGAGCTCACTGATTTTTCCGCGCGCAAATCTGTCTCTTTATAATCACATTTTACACAGCCCCATATATCCGCTTTGATACTATCTGTTGGCAAAGTGCACAACTCACAGGGCAAGCCTGCCTCATAATCAATTATTCCCCATCCCGGCATCTGACAGGACGGACATAACCTGGCCAACCTTCGCACCAGTTTCTTGGACAACTTAATAAGTGTTCGTCGGCGTGTCGGGTTTAAATGCGCACGCATATCGGTCTCGGCCCAGACCTTATTGTCTGATGATATTGCTTTGAAATGATCAAAGGTGGAGCAAGCCTGATCATAATCCTGTATTGCTTTTATAATCTGTGATTTATCATTCCAAATATTCGGGCGAAGAATACATGCATGCGATGGAAAGCGTGTTCGCTTCATAAACCGCTCTAGATCATCAAGACTTTCAATGGCTGCGCCTTCATAATTGGTCTGGCCAAACAATTCATATTCATGTGTTTCAAAATCTCTGTGCTGATCGATAAAATAAAGTATCTCTCGTCCGGCGGGCACAAAACCTAATACGGGATGCGGGCCAAAACTGCCTTCACTCGCGATACCAATTTTCATACCCATCTGCTCCAGCCCTAACGCACATTTCCTTGCTGCAGTCACCAAAGCATTACCTGACCGCTCCACTTCACCGCTAAACGTGCCTAGAATATCTGTATCAATATCGCGGGATGGCACAATCTCAGCACCAAGCCCTGCTTTGAACAAGCGGGCGGCCTGTTTGTATTTTGCGTGTTTTGTCACATATAAAATTTTTTTATCTTGGTAGGGCGACATCATTCATAACCATACATATTAGATACATTATATAGATGAAAGATGCCTATTTTTAAAGAGCATCTGCGCATTGCTTCGCGCTGGCACTGCCAGGGGTAATCTGATAGTTTGAGGACATGATATTAAGATTATCAAACACAGCCTTGGCTCTTGTCTTCTGCATAATATTAGCAGGATGCTCGATCACGAAATATCATAACTCACCCCCAAGTGATAAATACGAAGATGCTTACCTCAAAGGGTATGACTCATCCATACGGTTTTGGTCTGATGTCGCACCCGATAATTTGGCAGAAATAATCAAAGAACGTGCCGCCCAATATAAAAAAGCACATCAAAATCGTGATGACCTTCCGGCGATGCACTATCTTGCATTATCAGGAGGGGCCAATGATGGCGCCTATGCAGCAGGATTGATTAACGGCTGGTCAGCCCATGGATCGCGGCCTGATTTTGCAATTGTGTCCGGCATTTCAACAGGCGCGCTTCTCGCCCCTTTTGCATTTTTAGGCTCGGACTATGACGATGACATTAAACGCATTTTTACAACCATCACATCCGATGACATTTTCACGCGCGATATTTTCAATATTTTCTATGGGCTTTTGGGGGGAACATCCATTTCTGATACCTCACCTCTAAAAGATGTTATCAAAAAAGAGATAACAGCAGATATATTCAAAAAAATAGGAGAAGAGCACTTAAAAGGTCGGCGTCTATTTATAGGAACCACCAATCTTGAAGCTCAACGCGGGGTGATCTGGAATATTGGTGCATTAGCCACAAGTGGCAATAAAGCCGCGCTTGATCTATTCCACCAGATATTACTCGCCTCATCTGCAATTCCCGGTGTCTTTGAACCCATACTCATTGATGTTGTCATTGATGGCAAATCCTATCAGGAATTGCATGTTGATGGCGCTGTCACTTCACAGGTTTTTATTTATCCGGCGCAATTCCCTGCAGATGTTGTACCGGTATTCATGTCTTATAACATCGATCGCCACCTATATATTATCCGCAATGGGAAAATTGCCCCTGAATATCAGGAAACATCGGCACGCTTTTTTGATATTACCGGCCGATCAATCAGCACTCTGATTAAAAATCATGGCCAAGGGGACCTTCATAAACTTTATCTCATCAGTAAACGCGATAAGCTTGATTACAATTTGCTCTACATTACCGATGCGTTTCAAATGGAATCAAAAGAGGAATTTGATCCAGCCTATATGAGCGCACTTTTTGATTATGGATATGGCCTTGCCAAAGATGGTCCGAAATGGCTCAAATCACCGCCTGGGCTGGACTATCTTGATTAAATATTGGCCATTAAATATTGGCCCGTCATGAATCCTAAAGTCATAGCAACCACAAGTAATGCACCAATAATTTTAGGGGGAGCTGGCAGAGGAAGATCAAAATAACGACAGATAAAACCTATAAACAAACCAAGAACCAATCCTATGATCGTATTAATATCCATTCTTCTTCCTTAAAAAAAGCTAGTTATGTTTTTTTTGTCGCAAAGGACATATATATTTATCACTAATCAAAAACCCACTAGTCATAGCTAAAACCAGCATGGCTCCAATTAGCATCGGCGGAGCAGGCACGGGAATATTAAGTAGCGCGCAAGAAAGGCCAATTGAGAAACCAAGAAACAGCCCTAGAAAAGTTTTCATCATCATTTCTTTTCCTTCATATTGTGGTGCATATAATGTTTCACAATCGGCTTTTGTCCCTTTTTCAAACACGTAAAAACCTTATCATGAACGGCCTTTTCATCTGCGCCAGTGCGCGCGTGTTGCCGCTCATGCTCTTCCCAGCTTTCAATTAAAAATTGTTCTAAATAAACATGCTTGCGCTCTAAATCTTTGAACAAATGCCAGCGATATGACCCATTGCGGCGCCGAATAACACCAAGCTCGGCAATAGCCTTTAAGAAATTCTTTTCCTGCCTTGCGCTGAGGGAATATTCAATAATCACCTGCACAGGCCCCTCTTTTGCATCGGGCTTTACAGCAAAATTTTCATGATGATCAAATCTATCGGCTTTGTCATGATTTTGGTTACGCAGGGCATTGATGGATAACGGCAGTCCAATAAGTCCACTTAAAATAGTGGCGCAGGCCATTGCCAAATATGTCGTCGGCAAATCAAACATCGAGGCCCCCTGCCCCCAAAGTGCGCTCCCTATCGTCATGGATCCAAAACTTACCATCATCATAACAGCCATAGCGCGCGCCCTTACCCAATCAGGCACTGATTGCTGTGCTTTAACCCGCAGCAATGAAAACGCCATAATCCAAGCCATGCCACCCAAGAAAAGAGACATACAGGCAAGATAAACATTAGAAAACAGAGAAAGCGTTAAGAGGGATGCGCCCAGAATGAGGGATGACATAAACATCAGCGCATCAATGGAAAACAGCTTCTTCAATGAGGGCATAACAAAAGCGGTAAGAATGGCACCGATGCCCATACTGCCCTGTAAATACCCTAAAATTTGAGCATCACCTTGAAGGATTTCTCTGACATAAAGTGGCAGCAATGCCAATAATCCGATAGCAGGTAAAAAGAATAAAGCTGAGCGCGCCAAGACTATTTGCAATGATTTTGTATGGCGCGTAAAACGCAACCCAGCCTTTAATGCACCTATAAATCTTTCCGGTGCCATACCGCGCTCCGGCACTTTTCGCTTCCATCCATATAAGGCCAGAATAACACCGATAAAAGAAACTGTGTTCAATGCAAATACGGCATACGTGCCACTTGCGGCAATAATAAACCCTGCCAATGCCGGCCCCACCGCGCGGGCTGCGTTTATGCCAATAGAGCCCAAAGCGATGGATTGTGGCAAATCTTTCTTGGGTACAATCTCCGGGATAATGGCATCCCAAGCCGGCATCATAAACGCTGCGCCCGTTCCAATCGCAAAGGTGAAGCACAACAATAACCACGGCGTCATCAGGCCGGCCCATGTAAGCACAGTTAAACCGGCCGCGAAAAACAACATGCATCCTTGCGTGACAAGAAGATATTTGCGGCGATCCAGAATATCGGCCAGAGCACCTGCGATAAGCACAAATAAAAATACAGGCAGAGATGTAGATGCGGCCACCAAAGACACCATGAGAGGGTTAACAGTCAGCTCAGTCATCAGCCAACCGGCACCAACCTCATGCATCCATGTCCCGATATTGGAGACCAAAGCCGCCAGCCATAGAGCTGCAAATGTTTTATGTTTTAATGGCTCTAAGGCGCTGCTCATTGTTGATCTTACGCTGCTTTATGGGCATGCGCTTCCACAAACCAAAGCGCTTTGTCGACATCTCTTGAAATACCGGTAAATAAATCAACCGTATCTTCGTCGCCGATTTCACCGGCCTCATCTATCGCGGCGCGCACGTTCTTGCCGAAACTTGCCAGCGTGTTTGAAAAAGCTTCCACATGATCATCGCCGCTTGATATATCCAGCGGGTATTCCGCAATCGAGCTATCATTAGACACGGCACGCACCGTGCCGTAAGCCTGACCGCCCAATGCAACCAAGCGCTCGGCGATTTCGTCAACATGGCCATCAAACTCTTCATAAATTTTGTCAAACAATTCATGCAAAGCGATAAAGTTTGGCCCCTTAACATTCCAATGCGCTTGCTTGGCTTGCATCATAACATCAATGGCATCAGATAACCGTGCCTGTAAAAGGCCGATTGCTGCTTTGCGCGTGTTATCACAGAGATCATTTTTTGTTTTATGCATCTTAAAACTCCTTTTTCTAAAGAACTATGATTATGCTGCTGCAAAGCAAGAGCAACCAATAGCACCCCAGAACATTTTCTTCGCATTATCCGCAATCGGTAATGGTGTTGACCATGCGATACCATGGTTATGACCATGCACACCACATGACGTGGAACATGCGCAGCTTTCTGCCGCCACATTGGCCAGGCTCATTTCGGCGCCACCAATGCCGGCTTCTGACATTTGATAATGCCCGCCAAATTCATTCACAGGCGACCAATCCGGCATAGCAGGAGGCAAAGGCGGGTTATGCGATGAAAACTCTGCATCGGCATAAACAATATCGCCGCCCATCACGGTCATGACAGATGTAAGGCTCTTAATCTCTTCTTCATCGATACTCATCAAATCAGATGACAAAACAGCCAAGTCAGCGTATTCGCCGGGGATCAAAGCCCCTTTAGCCTGATCCTCGCCAGAGAACCAGCTTGATCCTTTGGTCCATAGATAAAGAGCTGTCTCACGATCCAGCTGATTGGATCCATCATACAGATCCAAACCGCCGAGCGTCTTGCCCGTGATCATCCAATACAGAGACACAAACGGGTTATAGGATGCTACGCGTGTTGCATCTGTACCACCGCCGACAGGCACGCCCATCTCCAACATTTTCTTAATAGGCGGCGTTTGCTTCGCTGCATCCGCGCCATAACGATCCACGAAATATTCGCCTTGGAAAGCCATACGGTGTTGAACAGCGATCCCACCGCCAAGCGCTTTCACACGTTCGATATTCCGATCAGAAATTGTCTCCGCATGATCGATAATAAAGCGCAGACCATTAAATGGAATATCCTGGTTTACGCGCTCAAAGACATTGAGAAAACGCTCAATTGTTTCATCATAGGTTCCATGAATACGGAATGGCCAACGATTCTCAACCAAGACACGGACGATTGCCTCGAGCTCTTCTTCCATGACAGGTTCGGGCGTTGGACGAGGCTCAAGGAAGTTTTCAAAGTCAGCCGCAGACCATGTCAAATTCTCACCCGCACCGTTCATGCGCAGTTTATCAGACCCATGACCCGGCGAGACCATGCCCGTCCAATCTTTATAATTCTGAAGCTCTTTTCCTTTTTCTTGTGCAAAAAGGTTATACGCAACACGCACAGTCATATCGCCATTATCATGGAGCTTTTGAATGATCTTGTAATCATCCGGATAATTTTGGCCACCGCCCCCTGCATCAATCACAGATGTAATACCAAGGCGATTCATTTCACGCATATAATGGCGTGATGAATTATACTGATACTCTTCTGGCAATG
The DNA here is from genome assembly GCA_964611755.1 of uncultured Pseudobdellovibrionaceae bacterium. GTDB lineage: Bacteria > Pseudomonadota > Alphaproteobacteria > Micavibrionales > Micavibrionaceae > CAZTBB01. The sequence goes on along the minus strand of CAZTBB010000012.1, from coordinate 12,709 downwards.
TTGGCCCGCGTGCCAGTGTGGAATATAAAATAAGCGCCGATGGTTTCGCGACCAAAAGGCCCGTTGCCTCGCCGTTTGAATCGCGCTCGATCACACCGCCCGGTGGGTTAGGTGTGTCCTTATTTATCCCCAAAGCGCGCACCGCCGCTTGATTTAAGAAAGCTTGACCATACAGGTGCAGAATAAAGACAGGCGTATCAGGGGCAGCCTTGTTAATCTCTTCCAGGGTGGGCATGCGGCGCTCTTCAAACTGAAACTCAGACCAACCACCAACGACACGAACCCATTGAGGGGCGGGTGTCCGTTCTGCTTGCTTCTTAAGCATATCCAGAGCCAGAGCAATTGATGGCACACCCTCCCAACGCAGCTCCATATTGTAATTCAGCCCGCCGCGAATTAGGTGCGTATGTGAGTCATTTAACCCCGGAATAACGCGGCGCTTATTTAAATCGACAACTTTGGTATTCTCTTTAGCCAGCTTCATAATTTCTGCATCATCGCCTGTTGCCAAAATCTTTCCATCAGCAATCGCAACCGCACTCACCTCTTTTTTATTTTTATCAAGGGTCGTAACTTTGCCGTTCCTTAATATAAGATCGGGTGTAATATCCTGTGCCATTGCTGAACCTCCTAAAAATGGGAAAAATTTATTCATCGCTATGCCTGCCGCGCCAAGCGCGCTTGCCTGCATTAATATACGTCTTGTCTTATCAACCATGATTGCCTCGCTATTCTGTTCTTAAAAAAAGCGGAGCTATAGAAAGCCCCGCTTTTGAAATTATCTAAGCTGCTTCTTCACGCGGACCTGAGGGCGGGTTCACCTTATGCGGGAACTCTGCACGCTGTGGCTGCTTGTGCACAGATGTGTAAGCGTAATCAACACCCATCCCGTAAGCACCGAAGTGCTCTTTAACGATATCCAATGTTCCATCATATGTTTCTTTGCGGCTCCAATCGCGCTGCATCTCAAGAAGAAGCTGACAAGATGTAATGCTCTGGGCGCCGTGCTGCTCCATACGGCGAACCGCAGCATTATGTGCTTCTTCAGAAGTGCCGCCAGATGCATCCGTTACGATAACAACCTCATAGCCCTCATCCAGCGCACAAATAGTTGGAAAAATCAGACATGCTTCCGTCCAGAGCGCTGCTATAACCAGTTTCTTTTTGCCTGTTGCCTCAACGGCCTCAACAAACGCCTTGTCTTCCCATGAGTTCATCGATGTACGCTCAATAGGGTCTTGCTGCACAACATCCATCAGCTCTGGCCAGATGTAACCGGAGAAGCTCTCCGTTTCCACGGCGGTCAAAATAGTTGGGATATTAAAATGTTTGGCCGTCTTGGCCATGGCCACGGTATTATTCTTCAAAAGTTGGCGATCAATGTTGTTAACGCCAAATGACATTTGTGGCTGATGGTCAATAAAGATAAACGCACAATTATTGGGGGTTAGTAGTTTTTCGGTTGCTGCACTCATAGTTTCTCTCCTTGCAATAAGTCCGTATTCAAACAATCTGCTATTATTTGTATAGAGATGTGGTCTTATTTCAAGATAGTTTCGATCAAATAAGATGATAATAGAGTTTATTAGAACATTTCTATTCGAAAAATTCGAACAAAAGAAATCCTTACTTTCTGCAGGCCTTGATGGCTTATGGCATGATTTTAATATGGTTTTTAATCACTACAAACCCGCATATTCGCGTTCCAAGAATAATAGCCACGATAAAAAGATGGGTTTTATTGATTTTTACTATTTAAATAAACACAAGAAATACTATTTATGAAGATGCATATAATCTATAAACACACAGTTATCAAAGAGAGGATATCATTATCATGACAACATCAAAACTACATGCTGGCGATAGCTTTCCTTCAATTACCATTCAATCACTCGAGGGGGAGAACGTCACTCTTGGGCAGCCAGCCGAAGGCACAGATTGGCAAATGATTGTCGTCTATCGCGGCCGCCATTGCCCATTATGCACAAAATATCTCAACCAACTCGAGGGCTATAAACAAAGGCTATTCGATAACAAAGTTGATCTTGTCGCCGTCTCTGCGGACAGCAAAGAACAGCTCGAAGACCAGCTTGAAAAACTGGATGTAAGCTTTCCGCTATATTACGGTCTCAGCCAAGAGCAAATGCAAACATTAGGGCTCTATATTTCTGTTCCGCGCTCCGAGCAAGAAACGG
>CAZTBB010000012.1:0-10501 GCA_964611755.1 uncultured Pseudobdellovibrionaceae bacterium | reverse complement strand
GGATCATAATTTTGCCGAGCCGGGATTATTTGTGGTCAATGAGGAAGGCAAGCTGCATGTAGTGGATTTATCCAATAACCCCTTTGTACGCCCAGAGCTTGAGGCACTTGCCTCCGGTCTCGAATGGATTCGCAATCCGGAGAATAATTACCCTATTCGCGGAACATTCAAATAATCATTCCAAAGCAATCAATAAAAGCGGGTCAGATCCAATAAAGTCATTTTATTGAAGGCATGCTTTTTTATGCCCAAATGCATGTGGTTTGTGATCTCTTTTTGCCATGATGCTTGCAGATCTGCATCATAGACATACCCATCATCCATGAAACCCTGCCCATAATCAGGGCGATGGCGGTTATGATAGCGATATCCATACACAGGCAGATCTTTCAGAAATTTTGTGTTTAATTGCGATTTAACGGTATTAATCTCCAAGCCCCCTAAATCCATATTAATGAGAACCAAATCATAAGAGAGCCTCTCGCCAATGGTCTCTATGATGTCAATATCGGCGCTATCATAAAGGTCTTTTGCAACATCTTTGTAATGAGCTCTAGGCTCTAATAATGTAACTTTTTCAAAAGTTTGCTCATGCAAAATAGGCAAAGACAAACCGCCAATGTCCAATATGCTCTCGGGCTTGTGCGTCAGGCCTTCAATAAAAGTATTAAAATCCTCAGCAATATCCAAATAATGCACAATAAACCAAGACGGAATAATTCCATGCTTTGTGTGTGCCATAATAATGTCGCGTAATTCCGAGGGATAATTATCAGGGATCTGCATACAGGACCTCTCGATCAATTGATGGGAATATGATCCGAGCAAATCCCAAATCAGGGTTTATGCACCTCACAGATGAAACTTCATGCACATTTGAATATTTCCAGATAATTAAATCGCCTGAATTCACCGCTTCATCACGCCCAAATAAGATTTTTTGATCATCATTTGTAATAAATTTAAACCCCCCATCCTGATAATCGCTGCCGTAATCCGACAAGAATAATGTTAGCTGGCAGCGATGCGGTGCAAAGCCATGATCACCCAAAGGGTCATGACGATATTCTTCCATAAAATCCGCATGCGGTTTAACGGCCTGACCATCACTCACTGTCCGGCAAATGCGGTATTGTAAAATATGGTCATCATAGGATGCCAAGCCATATTGCAATGCATTGCCTTCGACTAAATTACGCAAGCGATGGGCCTCGGCGACGGCATCATAGGTTATGTCGTCAACAGGCCTATTCCAGATGTGATTAACAAAGCCCCAATCATCCGGTGTTGGGCGCTCGATCAAATAATTCGGGCTATCCGGGCGAATATCTTTATTAGCAATATAATCCGAAAAATAAAAATTATAGCGACCAGAGAACCAACGCGCAGCCATTGCTTTTGCGAGGCTCTTTTCAATGAAATTTGGAATAATATAAAAGCCCGGCCCATGATATATATCTTTGCGGATGGCCTGAATATTTTCTGAATTATATTCTTTTAATTGCGGCTCAAACATATATCAAACGCCCTTCCCCTTGATAACGAGACCTTGCCCTGTCGGCAATTCTAAAACCGGGCACCCTTTATCGGCAAACCAGGGCTTTTCCTTATCAAGCTGTGCTTTGTGCTGTGAAAAACCATAATCATCCAGAACAATAATACCGCCCGGCGTGATTTTATCCCAAATACGCTCCAGAGTTCCTATCTCAGCCTGCCAGCTATTCATATCAACATGGATCATAGAAAAGGTTGCAATATCTACATGGTCCAGTGATTGCGGCGCTACACCCTTAACAATATGAACATTATTATGTGAAGAAAACTGTTGATTTACAAAATCATATAACCCAACCTTATGAAGCTCGGACGCAACATTGGGCGACCCATCACATTGATTCGGGTCAAAACCTACTAATGTATCGAAGAGATATATGTTTTTTTCAGACAGACGATCAGAAAAATAATCCAGCAAAAACTTGAATTTAAACCCTCTAAAGGTTCCAAACTCGGCTATATCTCCTTGCAAACCTATGGTTTGTTCGATTGCCCAAACCAATATATGCATCCGCCACAGCATGCCGGTATACGGCGCACCAAAAACATGATTTTCCATGCATTTCTGAAACTCCGGGTCATCCAAAAAACTAAGAGTGCGGCCGGAAATAAACATATTGTCGCCCGCAAAATGATGCGGAAAAACCTCTTGAAGGGCTTGCAGAGCCACCTCAACCTTCTGTTTTTGATATCTGTTTTTAAGTCCATCAAACATGAAAGAAATACTATCGCTATTATCTCTAAATGTATATTGCAACAATCATGCCTTTTGGTTGACTTAGATACTCAACAGAGTAGGCTTTACAGTGATATTTTAACCAAAACTATAAACAGGCTTAAAATTATGATTGAAAAACAAGAATTTAACTATGCGGACCGTGATAAAAGACGATGGGAACAACTGGAAAAACTCGTCAAGGATCTGGACTTATCACTTGAGGATATTCTGCATAATTTTCCGGCCTTTATACGCCGCCGTGATATGGTGCGCCTCCTCTCGCATTATGAACTTTTCAAAGAGATTATTGATTTGCCGGGGGTTGTTGTTGAGCTAGGGGTTTCCAAGGGCGTGAGCTTAATGACATGGGCCAATATGATGGAAACGTTTAGCCCGGGCGACCGCACCCGTAAAGTATTTGGCTTTGATCATTTCGAAGGCCTGCAAGACTTCACCGAGGATGACGGTAAAATGGTTTTGGAGGATCGTGCCGGTAAAAAAGAAGGAGGGTGGATAGCCCCAAGAGAACTGGCAACGACCCTTACAGAATTATCCAATGAAGATCTTCTTGTCCCCAATATTACCCGCACAGAAATCATCGAAGGCGATATTTTTGATACATTGCCCCAATTCATTGAAGACCATCCGGGATTGAAAATCTCGCTTCTGCATCTTGATGTTGATTTATATAATGTAACGAAATTTGCATTGGAACATCTCTATGACCGTGTTGTCACAGGCGGTTTAATTGTATTTGATGAATACGGCCTTATTCCCTGGGAAGGTGAGACAAAGGCTGCAGACGAATTTTTCAAAGAGCGCGGGATTAGCCCCGTCATTCAAAAACACCCCTTCACGGTCACACCAAGCGGTTATTTCTTCAAGGAAGATTAAGTGGAATAGTTTTTGCTATATTATAAATTAGCAAAGGTAAAAAAATGAGCACATTCGATATAAAAAAGCATGAGAGCGAAATTCTGAACCGTGGCTGGACTGCTTTTCGCGGCGTCTACACAACGGATCTTATTCAGCGTGTTTGCGATGAGTTGGACGGTATACGTCCCATCTATGACCGCATTCATAAAGAACAAGGCGTTTACGAAGAAACACGCAATGCCTATCACCACACTATTGTTTTAAGCCCCGCCCAGTTGGAGCTTATTAACCCCAACCCGTTTCATGATTTCCTGGAGCAGTATTTTGGCGGGCGCTACATCCTCAACACAATGGGGACAAGCTATGTGGAGCCGCAAGCCGGCATATACACGCAGAACATTCATCGCGATATCCGCTCATTTTCCGGCAAAGCAAAATTGACCGTCAATATGCTGATCATGCTGGATGATTGCACAGAGGATAATGGCGCTACATGGATGTTGGAGGGCAGCCAAAACCAGGATGACAAGCCCGATGATGATTATTTTTATAAGCATGCAATCCAGGCCACCGGAAAAGCCGGTGATGTGTTGGTGTTCGAGAGTAATATCTGGCATGCGGCTGGGCAGAACAAAACAGATAAACCGCGCCGGATCATCACACCTTTCTTTTCTCGCCCCCTCATGAAACAGAGCTTGGATTATCCGCGCGCCTTTGGTTATGATTTTGCGGAGCGCATCCCCGATCAACTCAAACAAATTCTAGGCTATAATGCCCTGACGCCGACAACTCTATCCGAGTTTTACAAACCCCGTGAAAAACGTTTTTATAAACCCGACCAAGGCTAAGGATATTATTGCGCCATGTCATATCCCTATTGGATAGATCAAAACTTCCTTAGCCCGATCGCGAAAAACATTGCGCCCCTCCATAAGGTTGATATCACATATCCAGACACTCCCTTATTGATTTTGGATATAACAAAAAGCGAAAACGCTTTCCATGCGGCATCTCCTCCCGGGTTTTTAAGCGCACAAAATCATGATCAATTTACCAATCTTATAACGCATCTCCAAAAAACACATAAAGACGAAAAAATTGCCAGCGCGTTCATACAATATCGTGGGCCAGATACGGATCCGATAGAAAAGAGTATTGCTGAAACATTTGCACAATCACATTACAGGATAGAAAAACGCAAGCGGGTGAATGTAACCCTGAACGATGATTTAGAGCATATACTCTCACATTGCCGCCGTGACACCAGAGCCCGTATCAAACAAACACAAAAAGCGGGCTTTTATTTCAAGCCTGATTATCACAGCCGGTTTTTTGAGTTATATGATTCCATCGCAAAACAAAACAAATTCTCGCAAGCATATTGCTACGCCCGCCCAGATATAGAAAACATGCTAACAGTCAATGAAGTTAAAGCGGTATCCGTCTTTGATGGTTCAGGCCAATATGCGGGTGGGTCAATTATCGGCATGGTCAACAATCATGAATATGACTACATCCTAAGCGCCTATAACGCCGGGATAGAAAATTCCGGGCGCGCCGTTTTATGGCACAGTATTATTGCTGCAAAAGACTTAGGCGGGCGCTACCTTAATCTTGGCGGAGGCATTCGTGATGGCGATGGCCTCCATGACTTTAAATTGTCCTTTGGTGGAATAAACCAAGGCTTTTTAACAATAAAAATTATTTTAGATGAAGAGTTGTTCCGCTCCGCTTATACTGTAAATGACAAAGTCATATCATTGGAAGGACGGTTTCCCTGAGCCATGCTTATACATATCGGATATCCTAAATGCGCTTCGACCTCACTGCAGATCGGCTTGGAAGACGCTCAAGACACGCTGTTTCTTGGCTGCCATCCAAAAGCAAAACCAACAGAATATTATCACCCTGACATTGGACATTTTTTTGAAAATGAATTTCGCTTTGGGCCCGATGATATTTTCGAGCAAAAAGCACTCAACATAAAACAATTCCTTACTCAATCCGATAAAGATCATAATGGACGCGTTGTTCTTTCTTATGAGAACATTGCCTTTCGATCCACTGTTCTTGATATCCCAACCGATATCAAACTCAAAAGGCTTGAACAAATCATCCCGCAAAACTCTGAATTGCTTGTTATATACCGCCCGGTAAAAGATTTTCTGCTCTCTATTTACAAAAATTATTTAATCATTGGTTACACCGGATCCATTGATGATTTTTTGGAAGAGCACCGCCTATGCGGCGATTTAGGGTATTTGGGTGATTTGGATTTAAGCCGCCTTTATAAGCGCCTTCAATCAATTTGTGCGGATAAAAAAGTTCATTTTTTTGATCTCAATAAAATAGAGCAATTAGATCATTTTTTTGCAGATCGCGGCATCCATCTTCCCAAAACAGATAGAATGAATGAAGGCTTGAGCGACAGCTATATTGATGCCGCCATCGCTTACAATAAAAATCAGCCGCACCAAAAAAATTTACTTGATTGGCTAGAGCTTCACCGCTCCTTCGGGAATATTGAAAAGAATGACGAGAAAAGATTTTATCTCGCACGTTATCGCCACGCGCTCATCGAAGCCATAAGCAATGCAAAGCCAAGAGAGTTTGATCGTAGTGCAATCAATTGGCCGGAAGAGGTTCTAAAGATCGAGCGCAGCAATATGGCATTCATCCAAGAAACGCTCAAAGCATCCTGAGGCAATGGCCTGCAAATACCCTGATCGACTTACTTTATCCGTGTTGATAAACTGCAGATCAATTTCTTTCTCCTTAAAAGCATCGCAATGATATAAATCTTTACCGCCCGGTAAATTTATATAGGCATCTGCCTTTAATCTTTCGCAAATATCCAAGATACGATCTTGCCCTTTTAAATGATCGGCAATCCCCATCTCCGAGCTGCGCATAATTTTTGTATCAATTCCGCATCGCTTAAGCGCACACATATGATGATCCCACAAAAATTCCACAAGCGGTTTGGATTGCTGCTTGTAGAATTTACAAGACATGTCCTGCTCTAATACATCCAATAAAAGTGCGTTACGATCACAATAAAAATCATCACTCCATCTGAGCATTTCTATATTGTTAATGATTGTATTTTGCGAATGCTTTTTAATCGGAAGTGTTAGCCATCCCGCAGAAAAATTTTGATCATCATGTATTTGTGATCGATGAACGCGGCCTCGTCTTGGGAACTGTACGCAATCAAAAATCACAAAAATATCAACAGAATGGATCAGGGCATAATAACCCGCATAAGGTGAAAAATAAGGCTGGTTTATTGCAATGCGCATCAGGCTTTCTTATGTGCAACCATATAATGAATATGCCGCACAAACTCTTCACTTGTTTCTAGAATCTCGCCGCTCTTATGAAGATGGAAATAGGGAGATAAAATATCTTGCGCCTCCGATTTGTTCCACAAGGGGCGTATAACTGTCCCCTCACGGAACCCCAGAAAATCATAGTTTAAATGTGCGTATTCACCTACACGATCACACCTCTGAAGAATGGAATGTTGCGCCCCCACCATAGAAAAAATGAAAATGCCATCATCTTTCAGAACGCGATAAACTTCTTCTAAATGCTTACTAAACCCAATCGAGAGATCATCTATATAATATATTGAATTACAGGCCATAACATAATCATAAGATCGATCTTCTGATGGGATAGATGCGCTCTTGCCGCAATAAAAATTTTGCGACGGATACAACCCTCTGAGAGAGTTAACCTGCTCTTCGGATACCTCCATCCCATCAACGTGCAAACCCAGACCGGATAAAAACGGAATATGCCGCCCGTGCCCGCAGCCCAAATCCAGTATTTTTTTGCCTGAAAAATTTTGTTCCAAATAAGAGACGGGTGATGTCGATAAAAAAATACGGGCAATAAAGCTTTCCGGGAAAATATTATTCTTATGGCTGTTATCTTTGTAATAAGCAGACCAAGCACCGGAAGCATTTTTGATATCGGCACTCATGGCTTAATCAACCCTTCCAGATATTGGCCATATCCACTTTTTGCCAGAGGTCCGCGCGCCATTTTTAATAGATGCTGATCATCAATCCAACCTTGCCGCCAAGCAATCTCTTCAATGCATCCGACCTTATATCTTTGATGACGTTCAATCATGGCGACAAACTGGCTTGCCTCCAACATAGAGTCATGAGTACCGGCATCAAGCCAGAAATGCCCGCGCCCTAGCTGTTCCACACGCAGCGATTTTTCTTTCAGATAAAATTTAATCATATCCGTTATCTCTGTCTCGCCGCGCTTACTCGGCTTTAAATCGCGGGCTATTGCAGGGGCACGCTCATCAAAGAAATAAATACCGGTCACCGCGCTATGGCTTTTTGGCTTTTTCGGCTTTTCTTCAATGCTTGCCGGATGTCCTTTTTTATCAAAATTAATAACACCAAAACGCTCAGGATCGGGTGTTTCATAAGTATAGATTGTTGCGCCCGTCTCTTCTCTGCACGCCTGTTTGAGAGAGGATCCAAGATTGGCACCGTAAATAATATTATCACCAAGAACCATCGCTGATCCCTGACCATTAAGGAACTCCTCACCGATCAAATAGGCCTGCGGCAAGCCGTCGGGTTTATGTTGGATGGCGAACTCAATATTCAAACCCCAGCGCTCGCCATTATCAAAGAGGTTTTTAAAATTAAGATGATCTTCCGGTGTTGTAATAATCAGAATATCGCGAATACCGGCCAACATGAGAACACTGAGCGGATAATAAATCATCGGCTTATCATAAACAGGCAAAAGCTGTTTACTCACGGATATAGTCATGGGTGTTAGACGCGTACCGGACCCGCCGGCCAGAATGATACCTTTTTGAATCATAGCGTTTCACCTTCCGCATCTTGAACTGTTTTCAGCCATTCTTGATTATTAAGATACCATAGAACTGTTTTTTCTAAACCATCCAAAAAACTTGTCTCTGCTGCCCAGCCAAGAGATTCATTTGCTCTCTTGGTATTCATCGCATAGCGGAAATCATGCCCCGGCCTATCTTCAACAAAGGCAATTTGTTGCTCATATTTTTTTCCATCCCCCCTGGGTTTGTGATGATCAAGCAAGCGGCATAATTCTTGTACCAAATCGATATTCCGGATTTGTGTGCTCCCGCCAATACAATATGATTGTCCGGGCTGTCCCTTTTCCATGACCGCCATAAGCGCCTTGCAATGGTCAGCCACATAAATCCAATCGCGTATTTGTTCACCCTCACCGTAGACAGGAAGCTTATCCATTGATAAAGCACGGCTAATCATTAACGGTATAAGCTTTTCCGGAAACTGATAGGGGCCATAATTATTGCTACAATTCACAATAATCGAGGGCAAATGATGTGTATGCTCCCATGCTCTCACCATATGGTCACCGGCTGCTTTACTGGCGGAATAAGGGCTGCGCGGGTCATAAGAGCTATGCTCATTAAACGCTTCATCCTCAGGCCCCAATGCTCCAAACACCTCATCTGTTGATAGATGAATGAAACGAAATGAATCACGCTCTTTATCACTCAAATCTTGATAATAATGATTTACAGCCTCTAAAAATTTTACATGCCCGACAATATTGGTTTGTATAAAAGGCGCGCTTGCATTTATAGAACGATCAACATGGCTCTCTGCTGCCAAATGAAAGATGATATCTGGCTTAAATGATATCAGCGTCTTCCTGGCCAGATGATAGTCACTGATATCGCCTTTTATAAATCGATGCCGTGGATTATCCATCACACTGGATAGGTTTTCTAAATGCCCCGCATAGGTGAGCAGGTCATAAGACAATATATGTGCATCAGAATATGTTTTTAAAATTTCTTGCACAAGATTAGAACCAATAAAGCCTGCAGCCCCTGTGATGAAAATCTTATGTGACATCACCCACCCCTTGCCATAGTGGACATTATATCAATAACCCTATCTTGATCGGCTTCAGCTAAATCCGGATATAAAGGCAGGCATAAAACCTGCTTTGCGGCTTTTTCTGCATGTGGAAACTCTCCCTTATAGGGTTTAAACGCAAGCATATCGGTAATCAAAGGATAAAAATAACGCCGCGGATAAATCCCAAACTCCTGCATTTTATCCATCAATTCATCGCGTGCCAGTGGATATGCATCCCCGATCAACACAGGGCAATACCCATAATTTCCGGGCGCCTCAGATTCCGGCTCGACAAAATCCAAGCCTTCAATCCCGGATAGCGCCTGCTTGTATCTGTTAAACAAATCTCGGCGCTTTTGGTGCATCGCCTCATAACATTCTAAATTCGCAAGCCCCATAGCCGCCTGAAACTCATTCATCTTGCCATTTAACCCGTCTTGCTCTGCTTGGATGTTATGATCATCTAAACCAAAATTTCTGTAACGCTTGATCTTTTCGCCATCATGGTCATCGCCGCAAATAACAGCGCCGCCCTCAATTGTGTGAAACGATTTAGTTGCGTGAAAGCTTATGGCACTCGCATCACCATAAGACAATAAAGACCGCCCTTTATGCTCTATACCAAAGCAATGGGCAGCATCATAAATAAGCTTTAAGTTATTTTGAGAAGCGATATGTGCAAGCGCATCTGTATCACAAGCGCGCCCATATACATGAACCCCTAGAATGGCGCATGTCTTATCGTTAATATGTTCTTCAAGACATGCGGGATCAATACATAAGGTCTCAGGGTCAACATCAACAAAGCGCGGCGTTAAGCCCGCGCCGTGAATGGCATGCGCGGTTGCCACAAAGCTAAAAGGTGATGTAATAACTTCTCCCTTTAAATCGAAAATGGCCATTGCGGCCTGTAGGGCAAACGTACCATTATTGACGAGAGAACAATTTGAAACACCCAGATATTTTATTAATTCATCTTCCAATTGATGTGCCAGAGGCCCATTATTGGTGAGCTGCGCGCTTGAAAAAATATCGGAAACATACCCATCAAAAACACCCCGCTCCGGCAAGGCAGGTTTACAAACATATAGCGGGGAAAGCTTCGCTTGACGGGTATTTTTCATCCCCATAATATAAACCAATACAGCCTTTTATTTAAGGCCTATTTATATCTGCGCCCCTGCTAAGGCTTTAACCCATGACCACGATCTATAATTTTGACCCTCAAAAGCTTGCCACGCTGTATCAAAATAAGAGCTGGAAAGAGTTATGGGATTATTTTGTTAATACCTTTGAGCACATATCCGGCTATAAATTGTATGAAACATCCAAACAAATACAGCAAGATTTTGATGATCCGGAACGCCGTATTCTTGTCTCAGACTATGCCAAACTGACCAGCGAATTTCTTATTGTTATATTGAGTGACCCATCAAGC
>CAZTBB010000011.1:0-42502 GCA_964611755.1 uncultured Pseudobdellovibrionaceae bacterium | reverse complement strand
CCATTGCGGAAATTCGGATTATCGTTCAATGCTGCCTTCCACCCCTTATTTGCCAATTCAAGAGCGTATGGCAACACAGAATGATTCAGTGCCAGAGCCGATGTTAAAGGCACAGCGCCCGGCATATTCGCAACACAATAATGCACAACATTATCAACCACATAAGTAGGTTCTGCGTGCGTGGTTGCCTTACTTGTCTCCATGCAACCGCCCTGATCAATAGCAATATCCACAACCACAGTGCCGGGGATCATGGTGGAGAGCATATCTTTTGATATCAAACGTGGCGCAGATGCACCAGGAATAAGAACAGCGCCAATCACAAGATCGGCCGCCGTTACAGCGCGCTCAACCGTATCGGCATTCGAATACACAATATTGGCGCGACCATGGAAATAATCATCCAAATAGCGCATACGATCATTCGAACGTTCGAGAATAGTAACGTTCGCGCCAAGACCTGTGGCCATTTGTGCGGCATGGAATCCCGACACGCCCCCGCCAATAATCAATACTTCAGCAGGCTTAACCCCGGGAACACCGCCCATAAGACGCCCTGTCCCCCCTTGGTGCTTTTGAAGATGATATGAGCCCACCTGAACCGACAAACGCCCAGCGATTTCGCTCATTGGCTGAAGCAAAGGCAGTGAACGCCCATCTTGGCCTGTGACTGTTTCATAGGCAATCGCAATGGCACCAGAATCCATCAAGCCCTTTGCTTGCCCCGGATCTGCGGCGAGGTGCAAATACGTAAAGAGAATTTGATCCTCACGCAACATTTTGCATTCTTGCGGCTGGGGCTCTTTGACCTTGATAATCATCTCGGCTTTTTCAAACACTTCCGCAGCATTTGCCGCAATTTTCGCGCCAGCCTCTTCGTAATGGGCATCCGTAAAATTAATAGCGGCACCGGCCCCCGTTTCAATCAAAACCTCATGGCCTTGAGACACAAACTCCTTAACCGATGAGGGAACCAACCCTACACGATGTTCTAAAGTCTTAATCTCTTTTGGGACACCAATTAACATACGAAAACTCCTTCACTATATGCCTTAAATCTTATGTGCGCGCTTGTTATAGAGTATTTTTCAAAGAATGAAAAGCATCACAATACGTGCAATGCAATAAGCAAATACAAATGCGGTTATACGCCGCCCATCAATATGTATTTCATCTCCATGAAATCATCCATGCCATAGCGTGACCCTTCGCGCCCCACGCCGGATTCCTTAATGCCGCCAAAGGGGGCTACTTCCGTAGATAGAATAGGTGAATTCACGCCAACCATGCCATATTCCAGCGCCTCGGCCACGCGCCAAACGCGCCCCATGTCACGGGCATAAAAATACGCCGCCAGACCATAATTGGTATCATTAGCAAGGCTTATAACTTCATCTTCATCTTTGAATTTAAAGAGAGGTGCCAATGGACCAAAAGTCTCTTCGCGGGCAAATTTCATATCCCCTGTCGCATTCTTAATTACGGTTGGCTCGAAGAATAAATCACCAGCCGCGTGCGGATTCCCGCCGGCGATAATATCTCCGCCTTTCTCCTTTGCATCCTCAAGATGCTCAACAACCTTATCAATCCCTTCCTGATTAATCAGAGGGCCGACATCTGTGCCCTCCTCATCACCCTTGCCAACTTTCAAAGTAGACACGCGGGCAGAAAAACGTTCAGCAAAGTCATCATAAATGCTTTCATGCACGTAAATGCGGTTTGCGCACACGCATGTCTGCCCTGCATTGCGGTATTTACAGATCAACGCCCCTTCAACGGCGGCCTCAATGTCCGCATCCTCAAATACGATAAAGGGGGCATTACCACCCAGCTCTAAAGAGAGTTTTTTTAATGTCCCGGCACATTGAGCCATCAGTACTTTTCCAACTTCTGTTGAGCCAGTAAAAGATAGTTTTCTAACCTTGGGGTTATCACACAGCTCTTGCCCGACAACACGTGATGTCGAGGTTGTAATCACATTAAACAAGCCAGCAGGCAGCCCAGCCTTTTCAGCCAGCACAGCCAAAGCAATTGCAGAGAAAGGCGTTTCCTCCGGCGGCTTGACAATCACACTGCATCCCGCAGCCAGAGGTGGTGCCACCTTGCGCGTGATCATGGCCGAGGGGAAATTCCACGGCGTAATCGCGGCGCATACCCCGATGGGCTGTTTAATCACGGCAATACGCGTCCCCGGAACAGTATTAGGAATGATATCACCATAGGTGCGCTTGGCTTCTTCGGCAAACCATTGCACAAAGCTTGCGCCGTACAAAACTTCCCCGCGTGCCTCGGCGAAGGGCTTGCCCTGCTCGGCAACCATAATAGTGGCAAGTTCATCCGCATTTTTGACAATTAGATCAAACCAGCGCATCAGTGCTTGGCCGCGCTCTTTACCTGTGAGAGCCGCCCATGGCTTCATCGCTTTTTCAGCCGCCTCAATCGCGTTACGCGTTTCATCCGCACCAAGGTCTGCCATCTGGCCAATCACATCACCTGTGGCCGGATTACGCACATCAAATTGCTTTAATCCAGTGACCCACTCTCCATTAATATAAGCCTCGCTTCGAATTAAATGTGATGATAGGGACATGCGTATCTCCTTCTTTAATTTTTAGGCCGCCTTTTGCGAGCCACCATATCGATTTTCGACATATTTTTCGACAATATCTTGAAATTCCTCGGCAATCTTATCACCGCGCAGCGTGTGCGCTTTCTCCCCGTCTATAAAGACAGGTGCTACAGGGCTCTCGCCCGTACCGGGAAGGCTAATGCCAATATCGGCATGCTTGCTCTCACCCGGGCCATTTACAATACAACCCATCACGGCCACTTTCATCTCCTCTACGCCTGCATACTGCGTTTTCCAAACAGGCATTTTCACATCGAGATAACGTTGGATTTGCTGAGCAAGCTCTTGGAAAAAAGTTGATGTCGTGCGGCCACAACCCGGGCAAGCAGAGACTTCAGGGGCAAAGGAACGTAAACCAAGAGATTGTAGAATTTCTTGGCATACTTTGACTTCTTGCAGACGCGATCCACCCGGATCAGGAGTCAATGAGGCTCGGATTGTATCACCAATGCCCTCATAAAGAAGGATACCTTCTCCAAGGGCTGTCGCAACAATGCCTTTTGATCCCATCCCTGCCTCTGTCAGACCTACATGGAGCGCATAATCAGAGCGTTTCGCAAGTTCGCGATAAACAGCAATTAAATCCGGCACACGGCTGACCTTGGCCGAGAGAACAATCTGATCTTTACGCAAGCCGATATTCATGGCCTTCTCAGCGCTAATAATCGCCGATTGAACCAATGTCTCACGCATCACCGCATCGGATTCCCAAGGCTCAGAGCGCGATGCATTTTCATCCATGAGCTTTGTGGCCAAATCCATATCAAGTGACCCCCAATTCACGCCAATGCGAATGGGTTTGTTATACTCAATGGCTTTCTCAACCATCATTTCATATTGCGTATCACGCTTTTGGCCAAAGCCGACATTGCCTGGATTAATGCGATATTTATCAAGCGCATCACAAAGCTCAGGAATGTCGTTCAAGAGTTTATGGCCATTATAATGAAAACACCCGCAAAGCGGTACATCCAGCCCGGCAGCATCCAGCTTCTCACGTAACGCGACAACACCGCGCCCCGCCTCTTCTGTATTTACAGTCACACGAACAACTTCCGAGCCGCCCAAAAACAGCTCTTTGACCTGCTCGAAGGTTTTTTCAACATCGGCTGTATCTGTATTGGTCATGGATTGCACAACCACAGGTGCCCCGCCACCCACAATAACATTGCGGACTTTGACCTGCTGAGTGATATGACGTTTGATCGGCGTTAATTGAACCATGGCACTTATTTAATGCCAAAACCCTTAAAGGTCAAAGATTATTGGGTAAAATCAACGCAGCAGGCTCCTATAAAATGACGCGGTTCACTTCATTGCCCTTACGGGACATCTTACCAATAAACAACCGGAGGAAAATGGTGGGTGGTAACGGGCTCGAACCCGCGAAGCAACGCTGCTGCGTTGTTCGCATTTATAAAATGACGCGGTTCACTTCATTGCCCTTACGGGACATCTTACCAATAAACAACCGGAGGAAAATGGTGGGTGGTAACGGGCTCGAACCGCTGACCCTCTCGGTGTAAACGAGATGCTCTCCCAACTGAGCTAACCACCCACGAGGACATGCCGACAGACATGAATGTGCTTTTCTATACATTGAGGCGAAAAAATGCAAGCCCTTTTGACATCATTTTTAACCCAAAAGAAAAAGCCCCGCAGATCTGCGAGGCTTTTTACAAATTCTATGAAGTGTAAACTTACTTGTTAACAGCTTCTTTTAGCTCTTTACCAGCTTTGAATTTAGGCTGCTTAGAAGCAGGAATCTTAATTGGCTCACCAGTACGTGGGTTACGGCCAGTTGTTGCAGCGCGCTTGGCTACTGTGAATGTACCAAAGCCAACGAGGCGAACATCATCACCTTTTTTCAAGCTTGTTTTCACAGCTTCAATTACAGCGTCAACAGCTTGTGCTGCTTTTGCTTTTGAGATGTCTGCGCCTTCAGCGACTTTTGCAACGAGTTCTTGCTTGTTCATGAGATATCCTCTTTTAAGTTAAAAGTTACGTTACAACGAATAAGAAAAACGTAAGGATTAAAGAACAAAATGCCCCAAGCCCTAAGCTTTCTCCCGTTCGTCAGGAATCATTATTAGCAGCTTTAAAAGAAAACTCAATGGTGAATTACGTCTTCGCCCTTATTTTCTGCACTTTTTGAGGCAATTTCACCCAAATCTGTCTGATTATCACCTACTATCGGTTGAGGAATCTCCTCCAGGGCATGCGAAAGCACTTCATCTATAGTTTTTACCGGCACAATTTCAAGGTCACGCTTGACGTTGGCAGGTATTTCTTCAAGGTCTTTCACATTGTCTTCCGGGATTAAGACTTTCTTTGTACCGCCGCGAACAGCCCCTAAAAGTTTTTCCTTCAATCCACCAATTTCAGTCACCTTACCGCGCAAATTCACTTCGCCTGTCATGGCAATATCATTATGAACAGGAATACCGCTTAGAGCAGATATAATCGCCGTCACCATCGCTGCACCGGCAGATGGACCATCTTTTGGTACAGCGCCTTCCGGAACATGGACGTGAATCTGTTGCTCTTTGAGCTTCTCATAATCAATACCATATTGCGGGGCACGCGATTTAATCAGCATCTCGGCCACAGTAATCGATTCCTTCATCACATCCTTGAGGTTACCAGTCATGGAGACCTTCCCCTCTTTGCCGCTCATCACGACAGCCTCGATGGAGAGAATGCTACCGCCAACTTCTGAATAAGACAGGCCGCTCACAACACCGACATTATTCTCTTCATCAATCTCACGGTTTTTGAATTTGCGAACGCCTGCATATTTCCCAAGACTCTTAGGGGTCACAGATACTTTCTTTTTGCCCTTCATCAAAATCTCTTTGATGGCTTTACGGGTCAGATTGGCCAGTTCACGCTCAAGGCTGCGCACACCGGCTTCGCGGGTATAATAACGGATCAAATCACGCAGCGCGCTATCACTGATACTAAACTCACCCTTGCGTAGACCGGCCGCATCCTCTTGCTTCTTCAGCAAATGACGACGCGCAATCTGCACCTTCTCATCTTCGGTATAACCGGAGATATGAATGATCTCCATACGATCCATCAACGGTCGCGGAATAGATGCCAAATTATTGGCCGTGCAGACAAACATCACATCCGAGAGATCGTAATCTAGCTCAAGATAGTGATCCTGAAATGTGTTATTCTGCTCCGGATCCAAAACCTCAAGCAACGCCGAACTAGGGTCACCGCGCCAATCCGAGCCGAGCTTGTCAATCTCATCGAGCAAAAACAGCGGGTTTACCGATTTGGCCTTTTTCATGCCTTGAATAACTTTACCCGGCAACGCCCCTATGTAAGTGCGCCTGTGGCCTCGAATTTCACTTTCATCACGTACGCCGCCAAGAGACATACGCACGAAATTACGGTTGGTTGCTTTGCTGATGGATTTACCAAGCGATGTTTTACCAACGCCAGGGGGCCCGGCCAAACAAAGGATTGGCCCCTTTACTTTCTTACTCCGCTGTTGCACGGCCAAATATTCCAAAATACGCTCTTTGACCTTTTCCAAACCATAATGGTCTTTATCCAGTGTCTTTTTGGCTATCTTGATATCTTTTTTGACGCGGCTTCGCTTAGACCACGGGACACTCAGAATCCAATCAAGGTAGTTACGCAAGACAGTAGCTTCCGCAGACATTGGGCTCATCTGGCGTAACTTCTTCAATTCTTTATCGGCGCGCTCTTTGGCTTCTTTTGGAAGTTTAGCCTCTTCAATTTGTTGCTCCAGCTCGCCAAGCTCATCCAAGCCCTCGCCATTTTCACCAAGCTCTTTTTGAATGGCCTTCATTTGCTCGTTCAAATAATATTCGCGCTGGGTCTTCTCCATCTGGCGCTTTACACGGTTGCGAATGCGCTTCTCGACTTGAAGCACGCCAATCTCCCCTTCCATGAAGCCATAAATACGTTCCAGACGTTCGGCCACAGTCGGGACTTCTAACAATTCCTGCTTCTCGGAGATTTTCAAAACCAGATGCGATGCAATCGTATCGGCCATCTTGTGTGGCTCTTCAATTTGATTGACAGACACAATCACCTCGGGCGGGATTTTCTTATTCAACTTCACATATTGCTCGAACTGGGTCATCACTGCGCGCGCGAGAGCCTCAAGCTCTTCGGATATTGGCGTTGTATCCAGAATATCTTCCGTCTTCGCCTCAATATATTGCTTATCTTGAATATATTCTGTGATGCGCACTCGCTGGCCACCTTCCACGAGAACCTTCACCGTTCCATCCGGAAGTTTCAAAAGCTGAAGAATTGTGCCAATTGTTCCGTATTCATAGAGATCCTCTGCCGTCGGATCATCTTCAGACGGCGATTTCTGTGTCACCAATAAAATCTGCTTGTCATCATGCATCACATGTTCGAGCGCCTGCACAGATTTTTCACGCCCGACAAAGAGCGGAACAATCATATGCGGGAACACAACAATGTCACGCAATGGCAAAACAGGATAAACAGGGGTGGTGGGTTTGGAACCTAGCATCGAAATAAATACCTCATACAGTCATGCTAAACAGCAAGTTTAAATGTGATCGATCTTATCTATGTTTGAAAAACAAATAATCAAGCCACGTATATCTTATATCACATACATATTAATGTGGGAGGCTGATGTGATTTAATCAAGCCTCCCATCATTTTTAAATCTATCGATCGAATCTTTATTTTTTCTTAGCGCCGTCATCTTTTTCAGGAACATGATGCGCAACAACCTCATCAACAAGGCCGAATTTATGGGCTTCTTCCGCGCTCATGAAATTATCGCGATCCATCGCCTTCTCAATTTCAGCCAGCTTTTTGCCTGTTGTCTCGACGTAAATCTGGTTCAAACGCTCACGCAATCGTAGGATTTCACGCGCCTGAATTTCAATGTCTGATGCCTGACCACGCGCACCGCCATGGGGCTGGTGGATCATGATACGCGCATTCGGAAGCGCATAGCGTTTCCCCGGAGCGCCGGCCGTTAGAAGCAAAGAACCCATAGAGGCCGCCTGACCGATACACACAGTCGATACATCGGGTTTGATATATTGCATGGTGTCATACATCGCCAAGCCCGACGTCACCACACCACCCGGTGAATTGATATAAAAAGAAATATCCTTTGTCGGGTTTTCTGATTCCAAAAACAAAAGCTGCGCACAGATCAGGGATGAAACATGGTCATTCACCTCCCCGGTCAGGAAGATAATACGCTCTTTCAAAAGGCGCGAATAAATGTCAAACGCCCGCTCACCACGGTTTGTTTGTTCAATCACCGTAGGAATAAGGTGGTTCATATAAGTTTCCATTGGGTTAAAATCGCTCATCGCTGTCCTCTTTGTTTATTACAATACTATAGAGAGTAGTGCTCTGCTGGCTGCATCGCAAGAGGGCATTTCATTTTTCTTGATAAGTTTCCCCGACATTACGTTTTTACAAGCAAAAAACCATAGATATAAAAAAGCCCTGCTCAGAAACGAGACAGGGCTTAATTCTTATCTATTGCCAATAGGCGTTACTTCTTCGCGGCAGTTTTCTTTTTAGCCGGTGCTTTTTCCTTTGCGGCCGGCTTATCATCAGCCTTTTTGTCTGCGGCCTTTTTAGCCGGTGCTTTTTTCTTCGCAGCCGCCTTCTTCTTTGGCTTTTCGCTCTCTTCGGCTTCAATCGGCGCTGTCAGCTCTTCGATGCTCACTTTTTTCTCTGTAATCTCGGCATGCTCTACAATCAAATCAACAACCTTGTCTTCAAAAATTGGTGCACGCAGTGATTCCAATGCCTGGCGGTTTTGTGAGAAATAATCAAATACCTGCTTTTCCTGACCCGGATATTTCTGAGCCTCGGAAATCACGGCACGCTGCAAATCTGCATCGGCGACTGTGATGTTATTCTCTTTACCAATCTCGGAGAGAACCAAGCCCAGACGCACACGGCGTTGAGCAATTTTATCCAGATCGGCTTTTTCTTCATCGCTTAGCTCGGCATCTTTTTCGCCTTGAGCTTGTGCTTCGGCTTCCATTTGACGCACGATTTGCTGATATTCCATCTCCAACATACCTGGTGGAATTTCAAAATCATGCGCATCGTCCAGCTGGTCAAGAATCTCTTTCTTCAGCTTCAAGCGTGAATGACTTTCATATTCATTACCCACTTGCTCACGCACGGCATTCTTGAGAGCCTCAAGATCATCCATACCAAGAGATTTTGCAAACTCATCATCAATCTTAGCTTCAACCACTTCACGAATCTCATTGATTTTCACATCAAAAATTGCTTCGCGGCCTGCAAGATCTGCTGCGTGATATTCCTCCGGGAAGCTCACTTTCACTTCAACCTCTTCTCCCGCATCTTTGCCGATAAGCTGGTCTTCAAAACCGGGAATAAAGTTACCGGATCCGAGCTCCAATTGGTGCCCGTGAGCATGCATACCTTCATGTGCGACGTTGTCATCGGCTGTGCGGCCATGGAAATCCATGTCAACAATATCGCCCTTTTTCGTTTTGCGGGCTTTTTCAATCGGCTGGCTTTGCTTACGGCTACCGGCGATACGCTCAAGCGCTTCATCGACAGATTTTTCCTCAACTTCGGAGACAAGCTTGGTCAGCTTCATCTTTTTGTAATCCGCCACTTTGAATTCAGGCAGAACTTCGACCGTCATCGCGTAAACAAGGTCTTTGCCGTCATCGAATTCCTTGACTTCGATTTTTGGCTGCATCGCAGGCGTTAGGCCTTTATCTTGCATAACCTTGGCAGATGTTTCATTCACAGCGCTTTCAAGCACTTCACCCATAAGGTTTTTGCCGTAGCGCTTTTTCAAGATTGGCATTGGCACTTTGCCTGGACGGAAACCCGGAAGACGGATTGTCTTGGACATATCCGCCAGCTTGATATCGATACGCTTATCAATATCCTTGGCTGTAATCGTGACTTCCAACTCGTGGCTGAGGCCTTCTTGCTTAATCTCTTTAACCTGCATGTTTACTCTCTTCAGTTCTAAAAATGGTGCGGGTAGAGGGAGTCGAACCCCCACGCCTTGCGGCACTGGAACCTAAATCCAGCGCGTCTACCAGTTCCGCCATACCCGCTTAAAACCAGTTGATCCGCGTATGAATAACGATATGCGCATGAGAATTCAAGCATTTTTGTTGTAAAAATGATGATTTCTTTTATTGCTCAATAACTGGATTGAAATTCTTATGCCTCAAAAGCAGTGTTTTAATGCGCATGACCATGATGGGCATACATTTCCACTGCCCTGTTCATCTCATTCAACAAGAGAAGATTTTTATCAACCACGTAACGAATGGATTTCTCAGAAGGTTCTTCTACAAGCTTAAGCCTAAAATCTGCCCAAATGGCTTTCACCTTGATGAGCTGTGCGCGGATAGCTGGGGTTGGCGCCGGAGATAGGCCTTGCGTTTCATCACCGGCAATCAAGCCATCCAACGTAAAATCAAACAGACTGATCGTTTCCTTGAGGCTTCGTTTATTCAAATCGGCGTTGTGGCCGATTGCGATGAGCAAGAACTCCTTTGTCATTTTTTGACTCAGCATGCGCTGGCGTCCTGCCAGATTAATCGCCGTTGCCAAAGACGGCTCCATATCGGCAAGAGAGGCACTCCCCTCATATAGACTAACCACCCTGTCCATCGCCCTTAGAATTGGCATATTTTGAGCTGCGATAATTTTGACCTGGGGTTTGTAAACCTCACCAACCTGTGCAATCGCACTGACGGCAAAGTCATAATCTTCCCACAGCTTATCAACCTTCGATAAGGCCTTGAGAATATGCGGCTGGGTTGTTGCAGCCAGACCAAGCTCCGCATCACCGTGGCGCAGGCCCTTAAGGGTTCTATCAAACAGGTCACGTGATTCTTTGAGCCTTTGAATACTTTGCTCCTTATCAAGGCCTAATCCAACTTGCAAAGCCTCTTTGCTCATTTTCTGAGTGAGCATGCGCTGCTTACCGGACAAGTTTATAATTGTTCCGTAATCAATCTCGGAATAGGCCGGCATCGCACAGCCGATAAAAAGAGCCGCAATAAGCGCGACAAAGTGAAATAATTTCATGACAACCCTAATTTGATATTTTTTGAGGCTCAGTCAAGACAGCGCCTTTATCTTTCTATTATAGCAACTCAGAGCGCTCTTTAGAAGACATACTATGGGCATGCGGGGCGAATAATGACCAGAAATAAATTTTGGAAAATGAGGCGCTAGATCGGGATTTGAACCCTATGCGCTCCCGCGCATGTTTTTTTTAAATCGCGGGTGGCCTTCACCCGGATGAGGGGCGAATAATGACCAGAAATAAATTTTGGAAAATGGGGCGACCGACGGGATTTGAACCCGCGACAGCCTGGACCACAACCAGGTGCTCTACCAACTGAGCTACGGCCGCCACAAAGAATAAAATTTGTTGAAGATTTGTATATGCATCTAGCCCTTAGCGTCAAGTTTTGATTTAATCTTTCCATCAATTAATTTTTCTTAAAAAGGAATAAGAGCAGTGAGCGCCAATATTTTGTCATTCAAATCCGCCAATGAGATTCTAAAATTTGTTCAAGATGAAGACGTTGAGTTTATCGATTTTGTCTTCACGGACCTGCGGGGAAAGATGCAACATACCGCTCAGCATATCGGCACATTTGATAAGGATATGATTGAAGATGGCATTTATTTTGATGGCTCATCCATTGCCGGATGGAAAGACATCAATGAATCTGACATGATCTTGCGCCCCGATATTCGCAAAACGGCTCTCGACCCATTTGCCGCCCAGCGTACTCTCAAGATTTTTTGTGATGTTATTGATCCCGAAACCGGCAAAGCCTATAACCGTGACCCGCGCACCGTTGCCAGAGCCGCCGAAGAACAAGTCAAAAAGAGCGGCATTGGTGATACAGCCTATTTTGGCCCTGAGGCCGAGTTCTTTATTTTTGATGATGTGAAAATCCATATGGATATGAATCATGTCGGGTATGAGTTTGATAGTGTTGAAGGCCCGTATAATTCCGGCACGAACTATCCGGAAGGCAATATGGGACACCGCCCGGGTGTCAAAGGTGGATATTTTCCGGATGCACCGATCGATAGCCTCTCCGATATTCGCGGAGAAATGCTGACCGTTCTACAAAGCATGGGTGTGAAGGTGGAAAAGCATCATCACGAAGTAGCCCCGAGCCAATGTGAACTTGGGATCATGTTCTCAACTTTGCTGGATTGTGCAGATAACATGCAGCTCTATAAATATGTCGTGCATAACGTGGCCAATAGCTATGGCAAAAGCGCGACCTTTATGCCCAAGCCTGTCTTTGGCGACAATGGCTCTGGCATGCATTGTCACCAATCGATCTGGAAAGGCGGAAAACCGCTTTTTGCCGGAAATGAATATGCCGGCCTATCAGAAACGGCGCTTTATTATATTGGCGGAATCATTAAACATGCACGCACATTGAACGCCTTCACGAACCCATCGACCAATAGTTATAAGCGCTTGGTACCGGGTTACGAGGCTCCTGTCCTGTTGGCCTACTCCGCCCGTAACCGCTCCGCTTCTTGCCGCATTCCGGTCTCCTCCAGTGCGAACGGTAAACGCGTTGAGGTGCGTTTCCCCGACCCGACAGCCAACCCTTACCTCGCCTTTGCAGCCATGCTTATGGCCGGTCTTGATGGTGTTGAAAATAAAATCCACCCGGGCGAAGCCATGGATGCTGATCTTTATAGCCTGCCGGAAGAAGAGCTGGAAAGTATTCCAACGGTATGTCACTCATTACGCGCTGCCCTTGATGCGTTGCGTGATGATCATGACTTCTTGCTCAAAGGCGACGTGTTCACAGAAGATCTTATTGCCGGATATATTGCGCTCAAGGAAGAAGAGCTGGATGCCTATGAGACAATGCCGCACCCGATTGAATTCAAGATGTATTACTCCGTTTAATAGCGGACTTAATAAAGAGGCTGGGCGGAGCCTACTACTTGCTTAAAGGCTTCCGTATTCCGTGACCAGGTGAAGAAATCCTCTTCTCGGCCGGGCGTGAGCATGGTGATAAAATAATAATAATCACCGGCATAGCTCACGGAATACCACATTTCATAATCAATAGCAGAGCGGCCAGAACCGGCAGAATACGTCACATGAAAAACCTCCACCTGACCGAATTCAGCACTCTCATGATAGGTAACATCCTCCCGCTCTTCAATTTTATCGCCGATATTAAGGCCTGTCAGGCGTGAGAATTCCTGAGAAACTTTTTCCATCTCATTCTCCAGCACATCGCTGGCAAAAACCGAGACCAGCTTTAGATCAATGCGTCCGGAAAGCGCTTTATCAGGGCGGATATTCAGCACACTTGCCTTCATAACATTGAGCGAGCGAACAATACCGGCCTTGAGGTCCCAATCTTTTGGATATTGAAATCCGGCCAAATCATCGAAAGTATGCAAGGCCAAATTCGATACGATGGCCGCATCCGCCGAGCTCAAACTAAAAGACGCTGTGGACTGCGCCTGAAAGCGGCGCTCTTCCTGCCAGAGCTCTTGTGGGACATAAAACTTGCTCACCACGGCTTTTTCATCCGCAATACGCGCCTTCAGACGCACGATATAACTTGTATCTCCCACGACCTCTAAAAAGATGGCTTCCAGACTGCTATCACCATTTTCGCGGTACCCCTCAAGCGTAAGGCCATTGGACAAAGCGTATTCCGCAAACCAGCGCCTGATATTCGTGGCATAGGGCAAGGCTTCTGCGAAAACAGAGAAGCGGCTCGGCGCCTCTAAACGTGCAGGAGAATTAAACCGAACAAGCTCCCCCAAAAACCCTTGGGGGATAATAAAGCTCTCGCGTTTGACCTCACGGGTTTTTGTCCAATCCTTCGGTAATCTGACACGGAAAGACAGCGCCTTATTGTCCAGCGGTGTTTCTTCGATCAGCTGCGTTTTGGCTGTGAATTCATCGGCCGGAAAAAATTCAATATTGGGCATCTTTTTGGATCCTTCCAAAAAGGCCATAGGGTCAATTTGCGCCTGCGCCATATTGGGCATAACAAAAGCAAAGCAACATAGGAACAAAATCAGATAACGCATTTAAATATCAATCTTTTTAGGTTTGCCATCCTCATCAATTTGGACAAAGGTAAATTTCCCTTCCGTCACACGCTCATAGCCGCCACCCTCGCGGCGAAACACCCAGCAATCAACATGAATGGTAATCGATGTATTGCCAATGCGAACAATATCACAATACAGGCTTACCTCATCACCGACATGGACAGGCTTGTGGAAGTTCATCGCATCAACACCAACAGTCACCAGACGCTGCCCCAGATATTTATAGGCTGTGGCCGCCGAGGCAATATCCATTTGCGAGAGCATCCACCCCCCGAATACATCACCAAAATAATTGGTATCACTGGGCATTGGAACAACGCGCAATGCAGGATCAAGCCCCTTAATCTCATCGGGAACGGGAAAACGGCTT
Source organism: uncultured Pseudobdellovibrionaceae bacterium (assembly GCA_964611755.1). GTDB lineage: Bacteria > Pseudomonadota > Alphaproteobacteria > Micavibrionales > Micavibrionaceae > CAZTBB01. Next base: position 28,367 of record CAZTBB010000011.1, on the reverse strand, counting down.
TCAAAACTTTCTTGCGTCATATGAATTTCTTGTGTTTGAGAGTGATTACGCTCTGGACAGCGCCAGATCAGTCCATAATAATACCTATTATAGCATAAAAATGAAGAAAAGCTTTTGTTTGCTCCAATTTTAAACAGCAAACCCTCAAGGTGAGACAATTTCTATGAGCAACTTATTTGATAAATCCCCTGCCCCGGCCAAAGACAGCTATAGCGCGTCTGACATCGAAGTTTTGGAAGGTCTGGAGCCTGTGCGCAAACGCCCGGGTATGTATATTGGCGGTACAGATGAACGCGCCTTGCATCACCTGGTTGGAGAGATTCTAGATAACTCTATGGATGAGGCCGTCGCCGGTCACGCGGATTGGATTGAAATCACACTTGATGCCAATAATGCGATTACCATCAAGGATAATGGGCGCGGTATTCCGGTTGATGACCACCCGAAATACCCCGGGAAATCTGCCCTCGAAGTTATTCTGACCACACTGCACTCCGGTGGTAAATTCTCCAACAAAGCCTATCAAACATCAGGCGGTCTGCATGGTGTTGGTATTTCGGTTGTAAACGCGTTATCGGATGACATGTGGGTGGAAGTGGCGCGCGATAAAAAATTATATCGTCAGGAATTTTCGCGCGGACTGCCCAAAGGCAAACTGGAAGATTTAGGCAGCGTTAGCAATCGCCGCGGCACGGCCGTGTATTTTCACCCTGATCCTGAAATTTTTGGTGACAAAGCACGCTTCAAGCCCGCATGGCTGCATCAAATGGCGCGCTCCAAAGCCTATCTGTTCTCGGGCGTGGAAATCCGATGGAAATGTGATCCATCCATCATCCCGGAGGGCAGTGCCGTTCCGGCCGAAGCTGTATTCCATTTTCCGGGCGGCCTGCTGGATTTCCTAACCGCATCACTGCAAGACCGCACGACCATCCCGAATACCATCTTTCATGGAAAGGCCGACCTTCCCGATGGTGCAGGCCGCGTTGAATTTGCAGTCACATGGCCGGAATTCGGCGAGGGTTTCAGCTATTCTTATTGTAATACAATCCCGACGCCCTTGGGCGGCACACATGAAAACGGCCTGCGCACAACGCTATCGCGCGGCATTCGAAATTATGGCGAGATGATCGGAAACAAGAAAACCTCTTCCATCACAGCCGAAGACATTATGTCTGGCGCGGCCGTGATGATTTCCGTGTTTATCAAAGAGCCTCAATTCCAGGGGCAAACAAAAGAGAAACTGGCAACGGCCGGTGTTGCACGATGGGTTGATACAGCCATCAAAGATCATTTTGATCATTGGCTTTCCAGTGATCCGGCCAGCTCTACAAAACTGCTTCAAAATCTCATCATCAAGGCAGAAGAACGCCAACGCCGCCGCGATGAAAAAGTAACAGCCAGAAAGTCAGCCACGCAGAAATTGCGCCTGCCGGGCAAACTGGCGGATTGCAGCCGCAATGATTCCGTAGGCACCGAGCTTTTCATTGTTGAGGGCGATAGTGCGGGCGGCTCGGCCAAACAGGGGCGCAACCGTGAAACCCAAGCAATCTTGCCTTTGCGGGGTAAAATTTTGAATGTTGTCAGCGCCAGCGCCGATAAAATTCGCGCTAACCAAGAGATTCAGGATTTGATCCAGGCACTTGGTTGTAGCGCCGGAAAAGATTTTAATCTTGATTCTCTGCGTTATGAGCGGATTATCGTGATGACCGATGCGGATGTGGATGGGGCGCATATTGCATCACTCTTGATTACATTCTTTTACACGCAAATGCGTGGTTTGATTGAACATGGCCATCTCTACATTGCCCAGCCCCCCCTCTTCCGCCTCAGCGGCGAAGGAAAAACATTCTATGCGCGCGATGATGAACATAAGGACGAGCTATTAGAAAAAGAATTCCGCAATAAGGATAAAGTCGAGATGAGCCGCTTTAAGGGCCTCGGTGAAATGCCGGCCAAACAGCTCAAGGAAACAACAATGGATCCATCCACGCGAATATTATTACGTGTGACATTACCTGATGCGATGGCGGCTCTGGGATTGAATGAAAATCTTGGCGAAGATATTTTGGAAGAAGCCAGCAAGACACAAAATACCGCTGGTGATATTGATGATCTTGTTGAGCGTTTGATGGGGAAACAAGCCGATGCGCGTTATCAATTCATTCAGGATAATGCCGAATTTGTTGATGATATTGACATTTAAGCCATTTTAAGACGAACAGCGATGGTAAGAAAAACTCTCTATATTCTGGTTTGTATTTTTCTGGTGGGAGGCGCCACCTTCCTCTATCTCAGCCATGTCTACGTCCCGCAAATCATCTCAGCCAGAACGAGTGAATTTGCCCACAATATCGGCTTTGCACATTTTCAAGTGGGGGCACTCAAAAATGGCTCTCACAGCTTTGACATGCAAGATATTACACTGGATGCAGACGGATTTAGTACGATTGAGACCATGCGATTCAACTATGATCTTCGTAAATTGCTCAATGATAATCAAATCAAAAATATAAGCATTATCAACGCCAATCTAACGGGGGAAGTGGGTGAAACCCTGCACCTTTCGGGCTGGAATCTTGATCAGATTGACGATGTCTCCGCGCCTTTCTCACGCTTAAAGACGATAAGCATAGAAAATATGGTGCTGGATTTATGGGCCGGTGATATTGGTGGTATCCAGCTCAAGATTGATGGAGAAATTACTCCGGAAAAAGACGAGAGCTTCACCTTTCGTGGGCAGGTACAAACGGCACAGCCACAACTTAAGCTTTATGGGGATTTGAATGCGCATTTAAGCCCAGGCGGTCTATGGCAAGCCCATTTAGACTTTCAAAATGCTGCCTTTGATTATGCCGGACATAAAGCATCACGCATCTTGGGAAAAGCAAGCGCAGAGGCGCTTATTCAAGAAACAGCAATAATCGATGCCAATGCCCAGACCGGCTATCTCGTGTTTTCAGGCCTGAACTGGCAGAATGCAGCCCTCAGCTTCCGTTATGACGGGACAACCACAGGCATTATAATTTCCGGCAAAACCAGCGGCGGCTCTGGCGTTGAATTTAGCTATAATTATGAGCAAGGCCAGAATCAAACCATCAGCAAATACATGTTCTTCAGCCCGCAAATGCAGGACTTTGAAGACTACATGAAACAGCAATCTGTTGAGCTAATGAGTGATAATCGTGCCAAAGGCGTGCCAGAGTCGCTGGAAAGCTTTTATCTCACGATTGTGCAGTTGCATGATCATAACCGCATTCAATATACAATCAAAAGCACAGCCAATAATTTTTCCGCCAGTGGTGACATGGATTTTGAAGGCGCCTTTGATGTCAAAGACATGGTGGCCCAAATCATGAACCGCTTTTATCAGGGGCAATAAACAAATATGCCTCTATAGCCCGAAATAGAAATGGGCAACACCGATAAAGCCGAGCCATATAATAAACATCAGCGGCACCCCGGCCTTTACAAAGTCTCTGAAGCGGTAATGCCCCGGCCCCATTACAAGCAAGTTGGTTTGATACCCAATAGGGGATGCAAAAGAGCAATTGGCGGCAAAGATAACCGTGATCGCAAAAACAAAGGCAATATCATATTCAAAGCCCTCTGGCACATTCACATTCCCTGCCAAATTCATTGCGATGGGTGTAAAGAGAATGGCGCAGGCATTATTGCTAAGCACATTCGTGCATGCGGCAACCACCAAGAATAACAACGAGACCATAACGAGCGGATTATCAGCATGGGGGATCTCCGTCAGCAAATCTGCGATATAACGCGCCCCTCCCGATGCTTGCAAAGCCACACCAAGAGCCAGCATAGAGCCAACAAGCAAAAATATTTTACGATCCACAGCACGCGTGGCCTGACGAATATTCAAACATCCCGTGGCGATCATGAGCACAGCCCCCGCAATGGCGGCAACAGGAATAGAGACAATGCCCAATGCCGCCAACCCAATAACACTGAGGAAAATAACACCTGCTATCGGTGCTTTGGCCGGTGACGGCAATTCTTTCTTAGAACCGGACAGAACAATAAAATCCGAGTTATGGCGCATTGAGTCGATTGCACTTGCCTGACCTGCGATCAAGAGAACATCCCCTGCCTCCAACCTGATACGGCCAAGGCGCCTTCGCACTACACGCGCACGGCGCTGGATTCCGAGTATGACAACTCCATATTGCCTCTCGATGCCGGAATGCTCGAGGGACATATCAACGAGGCGCGAGGCTGGCGTGATCATAATCTCGGCTAGCAGGCGTGATTCCGCCACCATGGCATCCTGCGCATCTGCCTGCTCCTCAGCCTCATCAGGCGCATCCTTAGCCTTGCCGTCTAATTCTTCAGCTTCAGCCTCCCCCTCCTGCTCATCAATCTCATCCTCGGCTTCACTGATAACCTCAAGCGGCTTACTCGCCTCCTCCGCTTTGCTGGTTGATAGGGTTTGTTTTGGCGCTGGTTTCGCGCTCAACACTTTCTCCTCCTCCTCAGACAAAAGGAAGCCCGGATATTTTGAAAGTAGTGCCATCAAGGTATTTCGTGTTGCCGATACGATCATGATATCGCCTGACTCAATTTTATACCCTTCAAAAGGCGGCAATATAAGATAACCGGAGCGCTGGATCATCTTGATGCGCAGGTCTTGCAGTTCTTCAAACTTACCCTCTACACATTCAAGACCGATTAATTTGCTGTCATCCGTGATATCCAGCTCGGCCACGAATTCCTTATCATCCCCTGCCAAATCTTTTGCCATAGAGGCCCGATCTTTTAGAAGATATGGCACAATAAAAATCGCATAAACCATTCCAATAGCGGCCAGGATCATCCCCGGTATAACGAAGTCAAAGAATTCCAAAGGTTCATAACCAAGCTCAACCATTGATGATGATACAAGCAGGTTTGTTGATGACCCGATCAATGTGGTCATGCCCCCCAAAATGGCGACATAGCTGAGGGGGATCATTAAACGGCTTTCGGATAATCCGGCAGAAGCCGCCAAAACTTGAATGATCGGTATAACAATAATGACGAGCGGCGTGTTGTTTAAAAAGGCACTGGCCACGGCCACAAAAATCAACAAACCAAGAATTGAAAACCACGCAAAATGGGAATTCGATGAACGAAACACCCCGGTCACGGCACGCAATGCATCCGTATGGATCATGGCCTGCCCCATGACCAGCAAAGCCAGCACCGCCACAAGAGAGGGGTTTGCAAACCCGGCGAGAAGGCGCATGGCATCCAGCTGGTTGTGTCCATTCACATCTTGGAGAGGGAAGAATTGGCCAAAAATCAATAAAGCCGTCAGCAATGCAACGCTTGTAACTTCGATTGACCATTTTTCACGAATAAAGGAGTAAATCGCCCAGAGCATAAGCCCCAGAACAAACCACATATGAAAAGCTGGATCGACGTTAAGATTCATTATGGGCTTTAGTATTGGCTATTAACGCACAGCGTTCAAGCCTGAGCGTTGGTAATCACCAATATTTTTCAGACCAATGCGAAAGAGAATTTCAGTCGAGCTATCCCCTGTTTCATCATCCGTGAGGTTTCGTTCAACATCAACCGACCATGAAATACAATCACCAAAGTAATCAAGTCCGCCATAGGCCTCACGCAGGCCGGGTGTTTCACCAAGATCCTGAATAACGCCACTGCGCAGACGCCAATCATCGCTGAGATAATAGCCGGCATCGGCTCTGATTTGTTCCCTGCTTTCATCAATATTGGTTTCAGCCAGCGCATCGGCAAATAAATATTGAGAGCTCATATAGAACCGCCCGACATCAAGATAGGTATCCACCTCATGGCGGCGCGATGCCAAATCCTGACTATCCATTTGAAAACGATAATTCATCTCCAAGATATCCTTGTAGCCAAGAGAGAATTGTCCAACAAAATCCGATTCCTGCCTCTCCAGGCCTGATCCTTCGGGAAAGGGGTTATCATCCTCATCAAAACGATAACTCTGGCCAAGGAAAATATCGGCATGCGAGCCGTTATACCCATATATACCATTTCGTATGCCGTAAGTTATACGTGATTGATCTTCAATGCGGTCAAGGCCCGGAAAACGATCGGCTTCAAACAAATTAGAGGCATCAAGTTGCACATCTTGCGAGTCTTCATTGGGTATATCGTCATTGACCGAGATATTAGGGGCCAGCGTCACAGCCACTTGCGGCTCGATAACCGCTTGAAACTTTTTAAATGAGCGCGCAACCGGGAAGCTTGCCTCATTATGGAGTGAGGCAAAGAAACGCGTCTCGTTGGATTGTGTACTGATACCCGAGCCAAAAGATGCCTCATCACGGTCACGCGTATTGTAATAATCACCGCGCAGATCTGCATCCATATTCAAAACCAGCCCTGCGTCTGATACAAAACGGCGCTCCCATCCTGTATTCATGCTCAGGCGGTTTACGTCCTGTTTCTCGCCCGCGCGCCTCAGCCCCAATGCAGAAACTTCCACATCCCAACGCCCTCCGATAAGCGGCATACTGCCCGGATCACCAATAAAACTGGCATAGGCCTCGGGAAGAACGTCGGGTTGATCGGCAAAATCGTCTACGCGAACATCCTGGAATGCCAAAGCGCGAATTACACCATAATGGCGCCCGTCAAAACGCTCTGCATAAATTTCACTCTCCAGCACGTCTTCCGAGCTAAAATCATATTGGCGCAAATATTGATCATCCGAGGCATAATTTATATTTACGCCGCTGCGCCACTTCTCACTCATATTCCAGATGCCTTGTGCAAAGACATGGCCGCGCGTTTCCGCATCTTGGGTGATGCGCTGTGCATTGGCCGTACTATCCTCCCGCTCCGAATAGGTGATGCTGCCATCTATCTCAAAACGGGCATCCGACCAGCCTTTTCGCCACTCCCCAAATAGAAGCGGATTTTCCTTTGTCATGGCCAATATGCCAATTGTTGCATCTTGATCAGGCGCAATATCCCAATAATAGCTTGTTCCAACCATTGTGCCGAGCTGGCTTTTATAGCCAATCGATGGCGGCAAGAGCCCGCTTCTGCGCTCAACTGTAGGGTCAGGGTGAGAAAAATAAGGGGTATAAGCAACAGGAACGCCATAGACCTCAAAACGGGCATGGCGATAGGATATCTCTTTTTCTTCTTCATCATGAATGACGCGCGATGCCCGAATTTGCCACAAAGGGTCTCCGTCCGGATTTTTCTCACATGGCTTACACGGTGTATATGTTGCATCACGCATAACCGTCTTCAAGCCATCAGACCGCTCCCCTTGGGATGCCTTAAAACGTGACCCATCAACCAAATAGCTGCGTAGCCCCTCAATAAATCCGTTTTTAAGCTCATCTTGCAATACAACGCGATCTGCAAAATGCACATCACCATTGGCTTCGTTCAGAGCAACATTTCCACTGGCGACAATTTCATCTTTTTGTAAATCATAGGAAATTTCATCGGCACGTAAAATGCGCCCCGCCTGCACCAGCTGCACCTCCCCTGCTGCGGTTACAATGCCATTTTGCTCATCATGAGACAGGCTATCCGCTTGCAAATCAACAGGCTGTTTTGTCTCATCCCCAGGTGCCTGAGGAATATCCACGGATTGCTCCGGGTAAGGGTTTGCCAGCACTTCCTGATCAATAAAGACTTGCGCTTTAAGCGATGGAGAGCAAGCCAGAGCAATAAAACAGCCCAGCGCTATGCCACAAACAAATCTGTAATATGAAGGAAACATGGAACTTAAGTTTGAATTGCGGGTTATAACCTGGGTAAAATTCTGAGCCTTTTTCCCTTTCAGGTCAAGCTTTTAGCCTTCTAAGGCTTTGTTTTACCAAAAAATGCAGGCATTTCTTCACCAAACCCACTCGGGGTATTTTCCTGCTCATGATGCTGGCTTGATCTGTTAGAGCGCTTGTTATTGCGCGTTTTGGGCTTTGAATCCTCATCGCGGCTTTTGCGCTCCTGTGAATTGCGCTCCTGAGAGCGTGATTTCTGAGAGCGCCCGCCCTTCTTCTGTGCCTTTTCGCCGGAAGAGGATCGCGATGATGACTGTGCAACAGAAAACCCTTCTATATCCTCGACAGGGATTTTCTTCTCGATAATCTTTTCAATGGCATCAATATATTTATCATCATCAGAGACGGCCAATGACCATGCGCGCCCTTTTTGGCCCGCACGGCCCGTACGCCCGATACGGTGAACATAATCATCCGCGTTATACGGGATATCAAAATTAAAGACATGTGAAAGCCCCGCCACATCAATACCGCGCGCAGCAACATCAGAACAGACGAGAAGAGCAATATCGCCCTCCTTAAATCTTTCCAATGTCTCGGTCCGAAGTCGCTGCGGCATATCACCGTGCAAAGCTTTGGCCGCATAATTATGCTTCTCCAGCCAACGCGCCAATTTATCGGCTTCGGTCTTACGGTTACAGAAGATAAATGCATTGCTGACATCTTCTTGCTGGATAATTGCATCAAGCGCGTCATATTTTTCGCGCGGCTTTACCCATACCAAGAACTGCTCAACCGTCTTGGCCGGTGAGGCTGGCGGCGCCACAGAGACTTCCTTGGGGTTGGATAAAAACTTTTTTGTCAGCCCTTTAATTTCATCCGGCATGGTCGCGGAAAACAATAATGTTTGGCGCATGGGCGATAACAAAGAAACAATTTTCTCAATATCAGGAATAAAGCCCATATCCAGCATGCGATCTGCTTCATCGATCACCAATATCTTGATATCCGAGAGCAAGATTGAGCCGCGATCAAACAAATCAAGCAAGCGCCCCGGCGTTGCAATCAACACATCCACGCCGCGGTCGAGCAGTTTCTTTTGCTCGTCCATAGATTCACCCCCCACCAAAAGCGCCTTGGAGAGCTTGGTATACTTGCCGTAAATATCGAAGTTTTTAGCCACCTGAGCTGCAAGCTCGCGGGTTGGCGCCAAGATCAAAGAACGCGGCATACGCGCCTTTGCACGGCCACCGGCCAATATCTCAATCATAGGAAGAGTAAAGCTGGCTGTCTTGCCCGTACCGGTTTGCGCCAGACCAACAAGGTCACGCGTCATTAATATTTGTGGGATGGCCTGCGCCTGAATGGGTGTCGGCTCTGTGTAGCCACACTCTTCAATTGCTTGTAATAATTTTTCGCCAAGTCCTAAATCGGAAAATGTCATAGAGAAGATATGCTTTTAAAATCTTTTTGTTTTAAGGTCGATAGCGCAATTGCTATTATACTCTGCAAGAAAAAGCAACCTTTATTGGCGAAATAGCAAGGATTTCAAACTATGGCAGACAAAAACAACCGTGACGAAACGTCGGAATTTCGTCCCATTTTTGATGAAAAGGGCCTTATCCCGTGTATTGCCATTGAATATAACACGAAAGAAACGCTGATGTTTGCCTTCATGAATGAAGAGGCTCTTCAGACATCTATCTCTACCGGCATTGCCCATTACTGGTCACGCTCCCGCCAAAGCCTTTGGAAAAAAGGCGAAACCAGCGGTCAACTCCAAAAGATTGTCTCTATGCGTACCGATTGTGATCAGGACTGCATGCTGATTGAGGTTGACGTGCAAAGTGCCCCGGCCATTGCATGCCATACAGGACGGAAAAGCTGCTTCTATCGATCTGTGCCTATAGGAAAGGATCAAAACATTGCAGAGATAAGTCTCAGATTTGAGGATTAATGGCCATGCCCGTCATGATCATGCGCGGATCCATGTGCCTCAGTGCGATATGATTCAAGATCAACAAAATGCTCTAACCCTCTGTGAAAAATTACAAAAACGAGAACATTAAAGGCAAATATCACAGTGGCAATCTTTAAAATCAAAGATGTCCGATCTTTTTTAGGGCCGCATGGCTCATGTTCACATCCATTATCATGACAATCAATTGTTTTACTAAAACGGTGCAACCACCACCCCAGCAACAAAAGCAAACCGGAACCTATAATGATTGGGATTTCCCAGTTATGCATCAGATCATGCATAAAGGTCAGGCCTTTAGGCACGGATGACACCAATCCCAAGCTGGTTAACAACGATAAAAGTGAAACAAGTGTTGGCAACACACAACAAAAGACATGGGAGGCTTCCACCGCCAATATTGTCCATCCGATTTTCTTGCGCATTTTTTCCATCGGCTCATTTTATATGGGTAGATATGCCTATGATGCAAGAAAATTACGCATGCGCCCTTTCTTGCTCCACATCAAATTGAGCATCACTTAAAACAAAGGCGGCATCTTTGACATGCATTTCAACCTTTTCATGCCCGCTCCAATTATCAATCTTGAGCGATCCGACAAGATGGAAAGCTTTATTCTTATGTTTGAGCAACGCATCGCCAAGCTCTGTACCAACCGCGCGAAAAGCCATTGCTTTCATACGTGCGCCTCCCTCCCAATCACTGACCATCATGCGAATATGGCTTTCACCGACAACATCCACCATATGCAAGCGCACGTTACTGAGGGCAAAAAGCGGTTCCTCAAAGCCTTGTCCAAAGGGGCCAATTTGACTTTGTACCAGCTTGACCAGCTTTGGGTTCGCCCCAGATACACTCAGCACAGCATCGACTTCCGTTTCGATATTGGCCTCACTATTGGCTGCCTGTTTTGCTATATGGTCCTGCATAAAAGCTGTGAAGGCTTCAAGCTGATCCGGCAGAACCGTAAAACCGCCGGCCATCGCATGTCCGCCGCCCTTGGTAATCAGCCCGTCATTCCGTGCATCGATGAAGGCTTGCGCAATATGAATCCCGGGGACAGAGCGTCCCGATCCGCGCCCTTCGCGATTTCCATCCAGATCCTGCGCATAGGTAATGACGCAAGCCGGCTTCTTATACAGCTCTTTCAAGGCACCAGCCACAAGACCGCTCAGGCCCGGATGCCAATCTTCATGCCCGACCATAATCACGGCATGCTGGTCGAGCCCTTTATCGTCAACCATCTGTTTGGCTTCGCGCTCCATCTGTAGCTGGATAGCTTTGCGTTTGTCATTGCAATCATTCAACGTCCAGGCAATGTTCAGGGCCTCTTCCTGATCACGGGTTGAGAGCAAACGCGCCCCGAGATCAGCCTTGTGCACACGTGAGCCGGCATTAATCCGAGGCCCGAAGACGAACCCCGCATGATAAGGGGTCATAGGTGGTTTGATTTTACAGACATTGATCAAAGCGTTCAGCCCCTCATTTTGTGTATGGTTCATCGCCTCAAAGCCATGGCGCACAAAAAGCCTGTTCGCCCCTAGCAAGGGCACCATATCGCATACAGTCCCAAGGGCCAGAACATCAATCAGTGATTTAAGGTTTGGCTCATCAAAGTTCTTGTCCTTGTAAAACCCGGCGCTGCGCAATTTTGCATTGATCGCCACGCAGGCCAAAAACGTAACACCGCAGGCCGCCAACATATCAAGCCCGGAATGGTCATCTTTGCGTTTTGGATTGATCACATGCTTGGCATCCGGCAACGCCTCTTCTGCTTCATGGTGATCAAGAATGGTAATCTCTAGGCCAAGAGCCGTACCTTGCTTCACAATTTCGAAGGCCGTTGTACCACAATCCAGCATCATGACAATCTCGGCGCCGTTATCCTTGAGCGCTCTTAACGCCTCCAAATTCGGCCCATAGCCTTCAGAGAGGCGGTCGGGAATATAAATCTGCGCTTCAATGCCGCATTGTCTTAGGAAGCGAAACAGAATGGCCGATGAGGTAGCCCCATCCACATCAAAATCACCAAAAATTGCGATCTGTTTTTGTGCCTGAATGGCACTCGCCAGATCTTCTGCCATAGCTTCCATGCCTATCAATGAGAAGGGATCAGGAAAATGCTCTTTGAGTGTGGGATTGAGGAAGCCCGGAATATCATCTTTGGCAATATCTCTGGATAATAAGAGCCTTGCGATGACTTCCGGGATATCAAAAGCACGGGCGAGCTTTTCGATATCACCCAAATCAATATCGGGTGATACCCAACGCCCCTTCGAGAGAGATTTTTCAATGCCAAGACATATGGAAGTCATAAAAACAGTCTAGCACCGGCCATAAGAGGGATGAAAGAGAGAAAGCCTATTTCATCCAATCTTTACGCTTAAAGTTATGCGTGGCCTCAATTTTGCGAACAGTGCCCGATTTAGAACGCATCACAATCGATGATGTTTTAGCCCCGTGCGCGTAACGGCGAACACCGCGAAGCATGGATCCATCTGTCACGCCTGTTGCGGCAAACATGACATTATCTCCCTTGGCTAAATCATCCGTTGTGTAGATTTTATCAAGATCTGTAATCCCCCAACGCTCAGCGCGTCCACGCTCATCATCATTACGGAACACGAGGCGCCCAAGCATGGCACCGCCAATACATTGAAGCGCCGCCGCAGCCAGAACACCTTCCGGCGCACCGCCCGTTCCCACATAAAGATCAATCCCTGTATCCGGTTCGGCCGTCGCAATCACTGCACTCACATCGCCATCACCAATGAGGTTAATGCGGGCACCTGCCTCGCGCACGCCTTTGATAATGCCATCATGGCGCGGACGATCCAAAATGCACACCGTCAAATCTTCGACACTGCCGCCCTTTTCTTTCGCGAGCTTTTGCAAAACATCGGCCATTGGCGCATCCAGATCCAGAATAGATGGATCAACACCCGGGCCAACAGCAATCTTGTCCATATACACATCCGGGGCATTCAAGAACCCGCCCTCATCCGTCATTGCCACAACGGCCAGCGCATTTGTTCCGCCGCGCGCTGTGATGTCTGTGCCCTCCAGAGGATCCAGAGCAATATCAATGCTTGGCCCCTTACCATCACCGACTTCTTCGCCGATATAAAGCATTGGCGCCTCATCACGTTCGCCCTCACCAATCACGATGCGCCCCTTGATATGCAAAGAGTTTAATGCATCACGCATCGCATCCACAGCAACCTGATCTGCGGCCTCTTTGTCACCGCGGCCAACTTGCTTGGATGCTGCCAAAGCAGCTGCTTCCGTTACCCTTACCACCTCAAGGGCCAAGTTGCGGTCCATAAACGGGTCTAAATCTGATGTAATCTTTCGATCGGAGGCCATACTCATAACTCCTTATATCCTCATATCTTCTAAAATTCTGGGCATCATATAGCCCTTTTGCTCGATTTTAAAGCTCTTCTTCAATACGGATCAAACACGGATCATCAACAATGCTCTCCAGATCCTTTATCGCATAGCTGGCAGCAAGAATATCGCTATGTTTTGATTCATGTGTAATCATAACCAAACGCACAGGCTGATTAGGGTCACGCCCGCGTTGAAGGAAGCTCTCAATGGAAATGTTCAAATCACGCAAAATCGCCGATATATCGGCTACAACCCCTGGCTTGTCCAATGCTGTTAAGCGTAAGTAATAGCGTGATGATGTCTCACCGACATCCATCCAATCCGCCTCTTGAAGCTTATCTACCGGCACAGAAAATGTAGGAACAACAAGCTCTCTGGCAATATCAATGATATCGGCCACCACAGCCGAGGCCGTTGCCCCCTGCCCCGCGCCCAGCCCTGTTAAAAGAGGTGTTTCTACAAAATCGCCTTCCGCATAAACCGCATTATATACATCTTCAATAGCGGCCAGAGGGCTACCCAGCGGAACAAGGCACGGCTCAACCGATTGCGCAATTTTTCCATCATAGGATTTAGCAATACCAAGCAACTTAATGCGGTAGCCAAATTCCGAAGCGCACTCAATATCTGTCGAGGTCATCTGTGTTATTCCGGTCATGCTCAGCGTGCCAAAATCCGGGCGCACGCCAAAAGCCAGCGAGGTTAGAATGGCCAATTTATGGCCCGCATCAATGCCATCAATATCAAAACTGGGGTCTGCCTCGGCATAGCCCTTTTCTTGTGCTTCCTTCAGAACATCTCCAAAATCACGACCTGTTTCACGCATTTCTGTTAGGATGTAGTTACATGTTCCATTCAAGATGCCGTAAACAGCTCGAAACCTATTGGCAGACAATCCCTCTCGCATGGCCTTGATAATTGGAATACCGCCCGCCACAGCAGCTTCATAATTGAGGCTGACATTATTGGTCTCGGCAATTTTGGCCAATTCATATCCATGATGCGCGATCAAGGCCTTGTTGGCCGTCACCACATGCTTGCCAGCCCCCAAAGCAGATTTAACCAAATCATAGGCTGGCCCATCCGAGCCCCCAATCAGTTCAACAACCAGATCCACGTCATCACGATTTGCCAGATCCGCAGCATTATCCACCCAATCATAGGAGGAGATATCAACACCACGATCCTGATTTCTTGAACGCGCGGAGACGGCCGTGATCATAATATCTTTTCCTGAGCGCGCAGATAACAAATCGCCATTCTCTTGAACAATTTTAACAACACCCGCTCCGACAGTTCCAAGACCGGCAATCGCAATGCGTAATGGCTGCGCCATAATTAAAATCCTTTTTAATGTATGTATGAAAGAGACGCTTCGTCTTTTACAGGCTTATTACTGGACTGAAACAGCGATAATTTCAACCCGTCTTGCCATTTCTTCTGCGGATTTTCCGCCCGCTTGCATGGCGGGTGCATTATCCTCACCCCAAATCACGCCTTTAATAGCATCCGGCGAGACACCATGAGCAACAAGCGCTTTGGCCGTTTCAACGATACGACGAGAGGCCAGATCAAAGTTATCCAACTTACGTTTATTCATATCCTGAATAGCGGAACGCATAGAGGCATAGCCTTCAAGACTAAAGCGTGCGCTTGGATTACTCCGGTAAAACTGCGCCGCCGCCTTGATCACTTCAAGATCATCAGCGCCAAGCCCCGTTGCATTATGTCCAAAGAAAACCGTTGGCACATTTTGCGGGCGTGGCTGAACGGCTTCGCGCCTGACCGGAATTTGTGCTGGTGAAATAGGCGCCATATCATCAAATTGATATGATGGGCCGGATTGATCCAGCTGGCCCACCTCATAGACATCAACGCCTGCGGATGAGATATCACGGCGAACCGGAGCCCCAATCTCGGGCGTTTCATGCGCTTTGAAATCTTCAGGCACAAAATTTCCATCGATTGGGTAAATTTCTACGCGGCCATCGGTGGCATCTAATGTTGCCTTTCTAAAATCCATTAATTTTTCTGAACGTGTTTTATAAGATGATAATTGAATGGCTTTTGGCTCAACCATCGGCGTGTCTTCAATGTTGCGGGTCGTCAGATCAATCCGTTCCATCTCTACGACAGGCGGAGGTGCATCCACAACGATAACCTCCTCTTGGGATGACGAACATGCCGCCAAAATAAATACACCTAATAATGCAAAAACATGCATAAATCTCATGTTAAACGCCCCGAAAAATTTGAGTCAGAGATGCCGGAACAAACAAGCATCAAACAACAATGTGAATCAGTAAACATAGTGTACGACCACGAATTTGTGTGATACAAGGCTATCTACTCGATTAAATATTTCTTTCAACAATTTTATTTTGATCAAAACACATGTCCCAGAATAAGACAGAAAAGAATTCCCCCGCACAGGACAACATAGAGGAAGGCCATGTCAAACTTCCTGATCCCGTGGCTTTTGCCCACGCCATGAACCGAGCCTATGAAAAGGCGCAGCCCGTCTTGGAAGAATATTTCGAAAATTTTTCAAAAGATATTGAAGATATGCCGCTTGACCCCTTTAACATTCGTGCGGCTTATGTGGAGTTCTGGAACAACTTTCTTTCTGATCCTCAATCCGTTGTCGAGCTGCAGGCGGAATATGCCCAGAAATACATGCATCTATGGCAAGAAAGCTGGCTTAAATTTATGGGCGAGGAAAGCAAGCCTGTTATAGAAGCCGATAGAGGCGATCGTCGATGGAAAGCCAAGGAATGGCAAGAAAGCGCTTTGTTTGATTTTATTAAACAATCCTATCTTTTGACCTGCGATACAATGCAGCGTGCCGTCAGCGAGACACGCGGCCTGAAAGAAACAGATAAGAAAAAGCTGGATTTTTATACAAAATTCTTTGCTGACGCCCTCTCTCCATCCAATTTTGTTCTCACCAATCCGGAAGTCTTGCAAGAAACGCTCAAAACAGGCGGCGAAAACCTCGTGCGCGGATTTGAAAACCTTGTCGAAGATTTAAAACGCGGCCATGGGGAGCTCGCCATTAGCACAACCGATTATAACGCTTTTGAGATTGGTAAGAATATCGCCGTCACGGAAGGCTCTGTTGTTTATGAGAATGACTTGATCCAGCTTATTCAATATAAGCCCCAAACCGATACGGTGTTTAAAACCCCGCTTTTAATTATTCCGCCCTGGATTAACAAATATTACATTCTTGATCTGCGCCCCGGCAATTCACTCATAGAGTGGCTTGTCCAGCAAGGCCACACGGTTTTCACGATCTCATGGGTCAACCCCGATGAAGAGCTCGCGCAAAAACGTTTTGAAGATTACATGCAAGAAGGCATTATTGCCTCGCTCGATCATATTGAAAAAGCAACGGGCGAAAAACAGGTTAATGCCATAGGGTATTGTCTTGGAGGGACTCTGTTGACGATTACTCTTGCATGGCTGGAGAAACAAAAACGCAAGGACCGTATAGCCAGCGCCACTTTCCTGACGACACTGATTGATTTTGAACATGCCGGTGACATGAAATTATTCATGGATGATGAACAGCTCGCGCTCATGGATCGTGACATGGCCGAAAAAGGTGTTCTGCAAGCCAAACAACTCCAGCGCACCTTCAGCATGCTGCGTGCCAATGACATGATCTGGTCATTCGTTGTAAACAACTACCTGATGGGCAAAGAACCATTCCCCTTTGATTTGCTTTACTGGAATGATGACTCCACGAATATGCCGGCGGCCATGCATAGCTTTTATTTGCGCAAAATGTACCGCGATAATGTTCTCAAGGAACCCGGCGGGATTTCTATGGATGGCACGGATATTGATATTTCTAAAATCAAAGTGCCCGCTTATTTCCTATCAACACGCGAGGATCATATCGCGCCGTGGCGTGCAACCTATGCCGGTCCTCATTTCCTGAGCGGTGATGTAAGTTTTACTCTTGCGGCTTCGGGGCATATCGCGGGTGTGGTTAACCCGCCGTCCAAAAATAAATATTGTTATTGGACATCCTCTAAACTGCCTGAACATCAAGATGACTGGATGGAGGGCGCAAAAGAACACGAAGGATCATGGTGGCCACATTGGCAAAAATGGATCAAAAAACATGCCGGTAACAAAGTGCCCGCGCGCAAGATCAAAAACGCGATTGAGCCAGCCCCCGGCAGCTATGTTAAGATGAGAGCGCTTTAATAAAAAAAGTCCGAGGCCTAAGCACCGTCTTGTTCGAGATATTCACGGCTCAGGCGCACATAATTATCCGATGATATCTTAAAGAATTTGCGCTCTTCCGGCTTTAAATCACGCATATAACGCGCCGGACTGCCGCCCCATAATTGGCCGGAGGGCACAGTTTTTCCGGGGGTTAATACGGCTCCGGCCGCCAGCATGCCTTCGCTTTCAATCTTTGCCTTATCCATCACGCAGGCCTTCATGCCAACAAAGCCAAAATCCTCTATGGTGCAATCATGCAAAAGCGCCATATGGCCAATGGTGACATCATCCCCGATATATGTGCCCTGCCCTTTGTCGGCGCCGATATTGCCCTGCCCCTCACCGCGCGTCACATGGATTACGGTTCCATCCTGGATATTTGTACGCTTGCCAATGCGCACAACATTCACATCACCACGCACCACACAGCCATACCAAAGCGAGCTTTCCTCGCCGATTTCCACATCGCCCGTAATGACAACTCCATTGGCTACAAAGGCTGTTTCATGAATTGTGGGAATAATCGTTTTGTAAGGTAATATCAGGCTCATGCACACAGTCTATGATAGTTCATATATAATGGCCAGTAAGGATTTATATGACTTCAAAATGGGGGCCGTGCTGTATCGGAACTTTTTGCAAATCGGGGAATTGTCTCTCTAATTCTCTGATATGCACATCAATACTGTTCATGACAGAGTCAAACCGGTTCGAAGAAATACCTTCCATTCCACCTAAATAGAGCCCTTTAAACCCTTCAAAAAACATGCGAATTTCCTTTAGGATTTCAAGCTTCATACGTGCCTCCCCAACAGGCGTTTTACTCAGGACGTCTTTGCGGTAAAGACTAAAGAACTCCGGAATTATTTTTTCGGCTTCCTTGTCTGAGATTTCAAAGAAAATTTTGGCATTGCTCTTCCAGATATCGCCAATATGATTGTCATCCAGTTTTTCCAGCAAGCTCATGACCATTCCCAATTCTTCTTGCCGCAAGACATTTTGATAATGCTCTGTTATAAAATCGGCCGCCGCATTGGCGCCTTCGCCGCCGTCAAATACATTGACTTGAACCATTCCGCCCAAATTACGCATGGAACGATCACCAACATCCTCAACCTGTCTTTGAAAAACACGTCGGAGCTCGCCAATGACGAGCTTTTTGACACGGTATTCATCATATTTAATATATTGCATGGGTCAGGCCTTTAATTACGCAGGCAACTTACAAAAAATATATACTTATGTCAATTAACCTGCGTTTTTAATGCTGAGGCGCGAGATAATCATCAATATGTGATATTTTGTGAACAGCCTTCCCAATGCCTTTGGACATTTTTGAAAATGGGCTGCCTGCCTTACGAATATCCTTCTTTGATAAATCCGAGAGCCCATCAAGTGTAAGCGTTGTGCCCAGGCCAACACTCTTTTTAACCGGTGTGTAAACCAGCTTTGCAACGCCAGTCCCAATGATAAATGCATAGCCCATGCCCAAATGCACAAGCAGGTGATCTTCTAGCACATTATAGATTGTAAACAAGCCCGTTGCCGTTGAGGCTCCACCTGCAACGCCAGCAGCACCTGCAACAGCATCAGAGGCGCCAGTAACCTGTTCAGCACCAAATGGCAACATCTGAACGGCATTTTGTACCGCCGGTGATATATCCAAAGCCACGGCAAAGGCTGTGGCAGCCGCTCCGGCCGCAATCAATCGGCGCTTTAGCTTTGGATTAAATCGATTTTGCGCATGATTGGCATGTGAAAAGCCCTGAACGGTTTGATGCCACATTTCACCCAGTGTGAATTGAGCACCTACTTTCAAACTATCAAGAAAACGGAACGGAACAGACAAAGGAATAGAAACAGGATGTTTTTTGATGTGTTTAAAGCTCTGAACTGTATTTTTGAAAATATCACGCAAGGAATTTCCATCTTTTGCCCGCTCAAAGGCACGCTTGAGAGAGCGCTTTTTCTGAGCGTTCTTAATATCAAATGAGCGCAAGATTTGATCATCCCCCTCAAAGGCTTCAACTAATTTTGAGTGACCAAGATGTGCACGCTGAAAACCAATCAAAGTGGGTAAGCTTTCGCGCAAAGCAGCTTGAAGCGCAGATGATGATTGCGCCGGATCATCTTTAAAGCTTTCTAGTGTTTGTAATAATTTTTCTGCTTTGGCGCGAACATGTTCTTTATAGGGGCCATCCTTGCCATTCAAGCCAATCTGATCACTTAAATGATCCAACATAAAGATAATTTCACGCGTATCCCCTAATGCCTTTTGAAATGTTTGTTCGTTCATAACAAACTCAGCCTGACGCCCTTGGAAGAGAGGCATTTCAAGATAAGGAATATCCGCTTTGCCAAATCGCATTTGAATGCGGGATGCATACCCTTCCGGCAATAGGGTATTGTTTAAACCCTTATCACTATCCGGCGAAGAGAACTCGATGAAAGACTGGGTAGGCTGACCGTCTTCATCGCTTTGTCCGGCTTGTTTATTCTCAAGAATTTTGAGCGTTTTATCAGCCTTAAGCTTAGAGGGTTTAATCCCGTTCAGAGCCTCTATATCCAGATGATCGAGGCTTTTATGCGCCAGCTTGGCTGTTGTCCCTATCGTTGCTCCGGCAACGCCGCCTAAAACCGCGCCGGCCACGGCCCCGCTAATGCCTTGCTGCGTAAACCCGTAAACAGCGCCAGCCGCTGCGCCGCCCATTGTAGCCGGCATGGCTCTTGCGGCTGAATACCCCATATCAATCACAGGTGTAATCAACCCCGATGCTTTCTTCGCTGTCTTGATCACACCATCCTTCCATGCCATGGCGCTCATTGAGCCGAACAAGCTCGCATGCAACACAAAATTTTGATACATATTGGCCGCAAATAGCGCGTCACCTGTTGTACTGAGTGAGTTATCAAACCCACCTGCAAACTCGCTGCCTTCAACACCATCCACCAATATACCCGGGCTATCCAGCACTGCATTCATGGGCGCCTTTAACGCACCATAGGCAAGCTCACCCGTATCACGCAGATATACAGCCGTCTGATCAGAGAAGAAACAGTGATCAAGACGGTACTGCTCACGAATATCATCAGGAAATGCATCGGCAATAAAACTAGGAACATGCAGGTGGCAAATTTTATTTTCTTGCTCCCCGTAGGCGCTGACAATCTCATCTTGTGAGACCTCTTCAAATACCAGAGAACCATCAGGCCCAAAGACCAAGACCCCCTGCCCGGAAGAGGATGCATCGGCCGATGCGTTTGCATCACCAAAAAGGCTATCACTGGCGTCCAATGCTTCCGCACTCGGCGCCGCATTCCCTGCATTCATCAGGAAATGAACACTGACCGCCATACCAGCCGTTAACAGAGGGTGCCTTTTAACAAAATCAAAGATTTCCCCACCAAAGCCTTCAATAAAATCCTGATACAGTCTTTTAAGACTTACGCCTTCGGCGCCGGTTTCACGCCTGAGGAAATAGGCCATGTCACCGCTTTTATTTTTTATCTTATGCTCGGCGATATGTATGCCGCTTATACTGGCATTATTAAAGGCATCATCAAGCGCGCCCAGTGTTTGAATGAGAGGCATATCCTGATCCAGAAAGGACAGGTCACGCTTGACGCTCTCTATAAACAAACGAGAGCCGGCCAGAAGATCACGGAACTCGGCGCTTAGGGCTTCAAGCTGATAAATATCCCCCTCTTCGATGGCATCCATGACCTGCGCCATAATGTCCAAACGCTCCATAAATAAATGAACCGATGAGCCTTCGAATTTCTTGGTAATGTTATGTTTTTGCCAGATAGATTGAATATCACTATTGGAAATCAAATCCTTGAAGGCAGCTGTAGCCGCCTTGAGCGTTTGAAGTCTCTCTATCGTTGCTTCTTTGGATGTCTGATCAGCCTTGAGCGCTGCTATCCCTTTGAAATTTTCATCCCCTTCAAAATCATGGGCTATATGACGAATATTGTCCCTATGTTTACTCAAAGTCTCATGCGCATAAACATCCTTAATCAGCGTTGGTGCCACCTCTAGGTGATTACTCATCAGACGAGAAAACGCCTCTAACTCCGAAGGGCTAAGAACGATTTCTTTTAATGGCTCTGTTTCAATGTATTTCTGCCCGGTCGCCTCATGCAAAGACAGCATAACAATATCGGCCAATTGTTTGCTTTGCGTATCTTTAAAATGGCTTGCTACAATATTTTTATGAAGCGAGAGACGATAGCCACCTTGTTTGTGATCATAGACAAACCCGCTTGTTAAGCCTCCATTGGCTTCTCCATTGGCTTGCCCGACTGTGCTGTGCTCCAACATGCTATCCACGGCCTCATGGTCATCACAGCATAAATGCTCGTCATCGTCACCATGGTGATGATGGTGGTGGTCCTGCTTTTCCTCATGCATATAGCCCTGCACGCTAAAGCGCAGTATATCTGATATATCCGCATGGACTTTGGCCCCCTCTTGATGACGGGATGCATCTAAAATATCGTTGAGTTGATCGCGCAATGCTTCTTTGGACAAGCCTTCTGTATCGGCGCGCTGATCGATCTCTCTCAACTTGTCTTGATCAAGGCTGAGCTTTTGTTTCCCAATACTCTGGGCAATGTATTGAACAGGGTTTTGCAACCGCTCCAGCACATTCTTCAGAGATTTAAAATCAAGGATTGTCTCACCGGATTCATTCTGCGGCAGCATATCTGCCAAAGGGTGGGCTTCATCATAAATGACTTGGTATTCATCCGCGCCAATGCGCTTAATACCCACATTATAAAGACGGGCAATATCAATCAGATTTTTAGAGAGTTTAAAGTTTCCGCTCAGGCCCAGACGCAAAAGCGGTGAGGAGGTTTTTTTATCCTTCTCACCTATCTGTTGTTCTTTTACGAATGCCCCATCAGCCATAATCTTCTTACACGATCAAAATGACTGGCTTTAAGGCGCTCTATGGGGTGGGAAATTCGTCGCACAGGTTTCACCAACCATTCTGAAGTCTGCCGGAGTACGGCCATGTGCATCAATAGTGTGCGTGGCAAATTGTCTAACCAAGCTTGGGTCTACTGTCACCGTACCGCGGCTACCCAGGCTGTCATAGCGTGAGCCATCACGGACATCAAAATTTGCTGCCAAAGCCTCGACACTCAGCACATAATCATCGCCGCGCACAGCAAAAACATCACAATCAATAGCGCGCCCCTCCGGAGTTGTGAAATCACCACGTGCCATATTTTGAAACTTCATAACAAAATCCGCATCGCCCGGCGCATCCATGGAAATAATTTCCGGCGCTGCGTTACGTTCAATAATTTCTGCCGGGCTTTGCGCCTGTGCCGCAGAAGATAGTGTGGTAGCCGCCATTGCGGCTCCGGCAATTGCTGTTAGTGACTTAAATATAGACATTTAATAGCGTTCCTTATTTTTTTTAGAAAAATGATTATTTGGGATTGATAATCATTCTCACTTGTGTATGTTTGTTGAAAATGATTATCACTATTATGTAAGTCGATCAAGAGTAAATATATGGCAGATACAGAAAAAAAGGCTGGCGGGATAGGCGTTATTTTTACAGCCGCGGCTGTAGGGTTAGCAACCGGTTTTGCAACGGAGTTCTTTACCTTCCCGTTTTATCACTATTCCGAGCTAGGCTTGAGTTTGGCCAATATATCACTCAACCTTTTTGGCTGGTTCTATGATGGTCTTTCTGCAATATTCCTGCCGGCCACGGAAGCCATATCAAACGGACTGGGAATCACGGAATCTGCCACAGGATATACCACTCAGGGCGCCCCCGTTATCGAAGGGGCCGATGCTCTGACGATGGATGACCTTTTCGCCCCATCTTAAAAAAATATCCTATAAAAAAACGCCCCGTAAAAAAACGAGGCGTTCTTGAAATAATATAAATTGAAAACTCTGCGCTTAACGTTTCGCCCACTGCTTTGTACGACGTGCCTTGTGCTTACCGACTTTCTTACGCTCAACGATACGTGCATCACGTGTCATCATACCGGCCTTCTTCAAGGCTGGGCGCATTTCCGGATCTTGCTTCTCAAGCGCACGTGAAATACCGTGACGAACCGCACCGGCCTGACCAGACAAACCGCCGCCCTTCACTGTGCAGATCACATCAAACTTGTTCACACCATTTACGATCAAGAACGGTTGGTTCAAGATCAAACGGTGTGTTTGACGAGCAAAGTAATCCACTTGGTCTTTACCATTGACTGTTACTTGACCAGTCCCTGGCTTCACCCATACACGCGCAACAGCATCTTTACGACGCCCTGTTGCGTATGAACGACCATATTCATCAATTTCCTTTTCACGCTTGATAGGAGCATCCTGAGTATTCTCAGAGGACGCCGCATCAGCGACTGGTGTTGCCGGCGCATCTGTTGCTACCGCTTCACCAATATCTTTAAGATCTGTAACTTTTTTCTCTTCTGACATGCTTCAC
This sequence comes from uncultured Pseudobdellovibrionaceae bacterium, assembly GCA_964611755.1. Lineage (GTDB taxonomy): Bacteria > Pseudomonadota > Alphaproteobacteria > Micavibrionales > Micavibrionaceae > CAZTBB01. Next base: position 4,550 of record CAZTBB010000011.1, on the reverse strand, counting down.
TATCCTCTTAGCGTTTATTCTTTTCATTCATCGCTGCAACATCAAACACCTCAGGGTTTTGCGCCTCATGTGGGTGCTCTGCGCCTGGGTATACACGTAAATTGCCAAGAACCTTACGGCCCAAAGGACCTTTTGGCAGCATACGCTCAACAGCTTTTTCCACAACGCGCTCAGGGAACTTACCATCAAGGATTTCACCTTTTGTGCGTTGCTTAATTCCACCTGGGAAACCTGTGTGCCAGTAGAAAATATCCTGATCACGCTTGTTTCCTGTAAGCTTCACTTTTTGTGCATTAATCACGATCACGTTATCACCACAATCCATGTGCGGTGTGAATGATGGCTTGTGCTTGCCGCGCAAACGTAAAGCAATCTGGCTAGCTAGACGACCAAGAACTACGTCCTCAGCATCAACGATAAGCCATTTTTTCTCGATTTCCGAGGGTTTCGCTGAATATGTTTTCATCGCTTTTTCCTTCAATTTAAAAACTTGAGAGCGAGTTATGAAAGATTTATACGTCACTGTCAAGAAAAAATGGTGATAAAACAGTGAATTAAAATTAAGGTATTATATTACCCTAATCTAGACGCCCGGTTTATTTTTATCACCAAATGAATAAAACCTTGCAAAAAATAAGCATATTATGTTAAATTGCCCCCACTTTTAAATATAGCGGTATAAAAATTAATGGGTCATACAGTTCAAGCACATATAAGCAAGGAACAAAAAGCCAGCCTCTCGGAAAACTTCCAGAGAATGGCCGGCGTGCGCCAAACCGAAAAACATCTGATTAGCAGACTAGGCGGCACTATAAAGCAAATCCGTGCAAAGCAAGACAGGCTACAAAAGCGTTTTCAATCATCTGATAAATTCTATGCAGAAGCTCAAAAGCAGATGCGCAAATGGCGCAAAGAAATCAGCAAAAATCCAAACAAGATTAGGCGTTATAAAAAGGACATTCTGGCTTTTGCCTGTGAAATGTCACGCCGCAGCTTAGGAAAAGATCCTTATGATGTGCAAATCATGGCCGCTCTTACCATTTCAGATGGAACTTTCTGCGACCAAGGCACAGGAGAAGGGAAAACTATCGTAGCTGCTCTTGCGGCTGTCCTTAATGGCGCTTCTGGACAAGGTGTGCATGTGGCTACTGTGAATGATTATCTGGTCAAACGTGATGCCGAAGAAATGGCCCCTATATTCGAGGGCTTTGGCATGAGCGTTGGTTATATTCAATCCGATATGGATAAAAACCAACGCCGCATAGCTTATGATAGCGATGTGACTTATGGGACAATTACCCAATTCGGTTTTGATTATTTGAAAGATCGTATCAAAACAGATCAATCGCCTGATATTCAGGCGCGCGGCCGCCATTTTCTGATCGCCGATGAAATTGATCAAATTCTTATTGATGAGGCGGGAACGCCTTTGATTATGAGTGGGCCTAGCAATATCAAGGACAAAGAAGAGAGCTGGCGCCCTTATTTGCTGGCCAATGAAATCATTACAGACATAATCGCCCGCGCCAAACGCGAAGGCCGTATGGAGGACTACTTTACAATTGACCTTAAGCAAAGAACCGCATACATCACAGATAAAGGGCATGACCTCTTTGATGACCTATATCGCAGCAAATCCCAAAACACGGATGTCTCACAGGATGATGAAAACATCTTTTTCTATTTGTATGGCCGCAATGCCATGTCTGCCAATATCCTCTATGACAAAGACAAGCACTATGTCTGCAAAGACGGCAAAGTTGTTTTGATCGATCAACAAACCGGCCGCACAACCCCGGGGCGCCAACTCAGCGAAGGACTGCATCAGGCGATTGAAGCTAAACATCGTGCCAGCGATAACATCGAGCTTAGCCCGGAGAATGAAACACTGGACCAGATTACAATCCAGAAATATTGCCGCTCTTATGACACACTTTCAGGCATGAGCGGAAGTGTCGCAGAAGCGGCCAGTGAACTTGCGGAAACCTATAACATCCCGACGCAGATTGTCCCACGCAATAAACCCGTTGCCGTCATCGAAGAGGCAGACAGAGTTTGCCTCGATCACGACGCACAGGTAAAAGTGCTCAAGGCCGAAATCTTAAAAGATTTGGAGGCCGGCCGGCCCGTTCTTGTCGGCACGGAACATGATGAGCGCGCCAAACGGATTTTTGCCTTCATCTCTGAGGACAAGGACATCCTTGCAAAGCTCAAGGAAAAGGGATACCTGCAGCCACAAATATTATGCAGTGATACCGTTGGCCAAGAAGAAGAGATTGTATCGAAGGCAGGAAAATCAGGCGCAATAACGATATCCACTCCAATGGCGGGACGTGGGACTGATATCAAATTGGGCGGGGCGGATCGCTCACAGCAAGATCAAGTCACACAAGCCGGCGGCCTGAGCACATATATTTTCGGTACATTCGACCCCCGTGCAGAACGTCAGCTAAGAGGGCGTTGTGGCCGTCAGGGCGAACCCGGCAAGACATTGGCTATTCGCTCTCCCGATGATCAACTGATCATCAATATGGGCACACAAGAACAGGTGCGCAATGGCCTCAAACGCATGTTTGCTGTGCAAAAAACGGACTCATTGTATATTCAATCAGACATTGTCAATCGCGCCATCCAGAATGCACAAAAGAAAATGGCCGAGCACAGCTATGAGATCAGAAAGAACATGATCAAATATGGCGATGTAATTGAGGATCAAAATCTTTATTTATTGGCTATTATTGAGAGTCTGCGCAGCGGTGATTACAGCGTTCTCTTTCAGGATAAATCAGAGAGCCGCCGCGCGGCCCGCGATAAACGTTTTGATTTCCAAGATGTACTCCTGGCTTATCTGGACAATGAGATCGTGGCTTTGTTTGACAAGCATGCCCCACAAAAAGGCCGCGCGCTGCAAGACTTTGAATGTGCAGCCCTCATAGATAAGCTCAATAAGCTAACGGGCCTGGATGTAAACGCGCATGACATTATCAGTGATGGTCAATATATGGGCAGAGAAAAAGCCCTTAGACAAACGATAAGGTTGTTCCAGAACCAATGGATGGAGCGCTCGGAAAGAATCTTTGCGAATGATACGGCAAAAAAAGAAGGCTTTGAGAAAACATTGGTTCAAAGCGCCATTATATTCATGCAGCGCCTGCGCCGTCAGAGCACAGAAGATCTTATCTTCTTGCAAAAATACCGCCTCATGGAAAAACAAGCCGCAGGCTTTACCGATGACTTCCTCTTCTTCCAAAGTGAGGCCTATAAAATTCGTAGCCAGGCATTGGATAAAATCAAACGCCTGACAATTGCAAACACGGGTAAAATACAAAAAATGATGACGGCCACAAAAATTGTTACATCACCCAAACCAACATCAAAGCCGGCCAATGATGATACCCCACAAAGACCCGAGCTGGCTGTTGCCGAGCCGGGGGCTATGGCCTAGACATTAGGTCTTCAAATCAGGGAACTGGTTATTGACCCAATTGATAAAATCTTGATGTGCATCTTTCACCTCGAGCTTGAGTAAGCACGGCACGTCATGGGGGTGAATATCATCCACGCATTCTTTGACCTTATCAAAAAGCGCATCTGCCGTTTTTAGAATAACCACGCATTCTGCCTCTTCCTGCATCGCTCCATCCCAATAATAGAGCGCTTGATGCGGCTGCATGATATTGGCGCAGGCCACTAATTTCTTTTCCAAGAGCTGTCTTGCGATATCTTTTGCGCTCTCTTCCGGACAGGTCATATAGATGATAATCATGGCTCAGCTCCCCCATTTATTTCGCTAACCAGCTTATGCCTATTGCGGGTTATATTCAAAATATATCTCGGACAGCATCTTGAGCGCGACGCACAGCATGAAGATGGAGAAATATTTCTTTAGCCTTTTAACCGGCAGACTATGCGCACATTTCGCCCCCAAGGGCGCCGCCAGCATACTGGTAGAAATAAAGGTTAAAAAGGCGATGACATTAATATAGCCAATATTATAAGGTGGCAGCCCCTGCTGATCAAAGCCGATAAACAAATAGCCGGCGGCACCCACCAAGGCAATAAAAGGACCAATAGAGGCCGCGGTAGCGATCGCGCGGTGTAGCGGCACATTACACAGTGTCATGAACAAAACATTTTGCACACCGCCGCCCACGCCCATCAAAGCAGACAGGCAAGAATTCGCGGCCGAGACCATGGAAAATAACGGCTGCTTCGGCATGCCTGAAAATAGTGCGAGATCATTCTTACGCAAAAGAAGATAACTCCCAAAAAATATCTGCGATCCGGCAAACACCCCTTTCAATACAGGCGATGAGAATTGATCCGCCAGCAACGCCCCGATACCGACGCCAATTAAAACCCCGGGCAAAAACCCTTTCATGAGCGGGATATCCACGGCGCCTTTTTTGTAATGCGCATAGGCCGAGGACAGGCCCGTAAATATGATGGTCATCAAAGATGTGCCCACCGCGATATGCATCGCATGTTCATGATAGTCATAAGCGCGCAGGATATAATAAAGCCCGGGCACAAATATAACACCGCCACCA
>CAZTBB010000010.1:0-44958 GCA_964611755.1 uncultured Pseudobdellovibrionaceae bacterium | reverse complement strand
TTATCTTGATGCGTACCGGCAATGAAAACGCCTATAGCGCCCTTGTAAAGCGCTACACGCCCAAGATTAAGAGGCTTGCCCTATCCATCCTCAAAAGCGAACAAGAAGCCGAGGATGCTACACAGGACATTGTCTTTAGTCTGTGGCAAAAACTACATGATTGGGATATTGAAGGCTCGGCAAAATTTTCTACCTGGCTCTATCGTGTAGCCAGCAATAAATGCATTGATCTCAAACGAAAACACAAGCCGACAACATCAACCGATAATCTGGAGCTTCAGGCCGAGGATAAATCAGCCTATCAGCAAACGCTCAAGAACCAGCTCTCCGATCAATTGGCAGCCTTGTTGGAAACACTGCCTGCCATGCAAAACCTGACACTGAGGCTTTACTACTATGAAGAGCTGAGTGTTGAAGAAATATCAGATCGCTTGAACAAAACAGACCAGAGTATCCGGTCACTTTTAAAACGCGGCAAAGCCAGCCTAAAAGAAAGAATGGCGCAAGAGCGCCATTCCCAAATTCTAGATTTTTCTAGAGCCGTATAGGCATTAGAAGCGGTAAGAAACCCCGACCCCGACAATCCAAGGATCGAGCTCAACCTCGCCTGTGATTGTACCAAAATTGACGTTCGCATCAACATCAAGCCATAGCTTCTTCACATCAACGTTAAGGCCCCAACTTTCGTTGATCCAGTAATCTGCACCAACCTGAAGCGCAAAGCCAAAATCATCTTCTGCGTCCAATGATGTTGTGCTTACCCCGGGATCTTCACCATACACGAATGTGTAATTGATACCGGCACCGATATATGGGCTAAATGCATTCATTGGCATAGGATGGTATTGCAATGTCAGTGTGGGAGGAAGCAATGTTCCATCACCAAGATCGAGATCACCTAGAGTAGAGCCCTTCAAAGCCAAATCATGCTCGGCTGTTGCTGCGATTAGTTCCAGAGCAAAATGATCTGAAATAAAATATGTTAAGTCAACCTCTGGAACAAACGCATTATCAGCCTCAGGGGTTCCGCCAATCGTTGTATGGCCGCCATCATCCGGCAAAACACCGATAGCTCTGACACGCACCTGAAAGCGTTCCTTGGCAAACACAGAAGAGCCTTCTACGCTTTGCCCATGCTTTGCCATTGCAGGCGCCCCCATAAGCGCAGCACTAGCAACGCCCAAAACCAATGCAGATTTTAACAATTTTTGTTTCATCATAACCTCGTATTATTCCTCTATTTGTTACTTGAAATGTTTCACCAGCGCGACAAGTATGCTACATCTATAGGGTAATACAAATTGACCGAAATCAATTTATGCATGTAATCTGTTGAAAAAATCGAAATAACCCCAAAGTAAAGAATGAATATAGATAACATTAAAAATATTGCGCCCTTTTCCTTCATGACCGACGCGACAAAAGATGCCTTAACCGAAAAGGCGCGTTTTATAGAATTAAAAAAAGGGCAGGTTGTTTTTATCCATGAAGAAAGCGCTGAAAACTTTTACCTTATCGGCCGCGGCTGGATAAAGCTATTCCGGGAAACCTTTGATGGTGATCAGGCCGTCGTTGACATCATGACAACCAACCATATTTTTGGTGACACCGCAATCTTTCAAGATGATACATATCCATACAGTGCCGAAGCCGCCGAGCCTGCGCGTATTGTCTCTTTTCCTATAGAACTGCTTAAACAGGAGATCGAGCTTAATCCAAAATTTGCGATGAATATGCTCACATCCATGGCACGTTACAGACGCCAACAAGATGCGGAGCTGGAGCATAGAACGATTCAAAACGCACCCCAACGCATTGGATGCTTCCTGCTCAAATTAACGGATCAGCGTCAAATAGGCCCTGTTAAAATCCATTTACCCTACGACAAGGTTCTCGTAGCCTCTCGCCTTGGCATGCAACCGGAAACATTCTCTCGCGCCCTTAAAAAACTAAAAGATGAAACAGGAATAGCCATTAGCGGGTCAACCATAGAAATTGAATCGCTCTCTCAATTATCCGCCTATTCCTGCGCGGCATGCTCCTCTGAATTTCCCTGCAAAGATATTTCTCTGCCGAATAAATAGGCTATGCCTTGCTAAAGGTATCAAACATCCAGTCCCAATTGATTTTGGCCGGGTTGGAGATGTACTCCTCTGGGTGTTTTTGGACATGCTTGAGATAATCCAAATTCAAGGACCATGTCCCGTCCTCATCTCTTTCCGGCATATCACATTCCCTGGCTTTCAACTCACCATCTTGCATACTGAGCAAGAAATGCCCCGCCATCTCGGTTCCGGCGGTATCCTGAAGCGCAATACGAATCTTTTTATGCTCGCTATTCTTTTGCACAGCCCCCAGAATTTCCCGAAAAGGAAAACGCTGTGCATTAGATGTAATCGCCTTATTACAGACGTCTACATAAAAAAAGAACAAATCGCTCGCACCAAGTATATCCTTACCGGACATAACATAACCTCCTCAGCTTATATTATAATTATGAAGGATTATCGACATGGCTGAATTGACTTATATCAATAACACTATTTTTTTTGTGGTTTTACTATTTTTGCTATTTTGTTGTTTTCCCCCTAGACAGCGCATGCAGGTTATTCTATAAGCGCTATTCGTATAGTTTTACGCCCGGGTAGCTCAGTGGTAGAGCAGCGGATTGAAAATCCGCGTGTCGGCAGTTCAATTCTGCCCCTGGGCACCATTTATCCCCCACTCTCATGCTTGATGTCCTTCATTCAGATAACGACGTATTGGTTCTAAACAAGCCATCAGGACTACTGAGCGTTCCAGGCAAGGGTGATGACAAGCAAGACTGTCTTGAGCGCAGAGCGCAAACCCAATTTCCATCTGCAACCATTATTCACCGTCTGGATATGGCCACATCAGGACTCATGCTGATGGCGCTCAATATTGATGCTCATCGCAACCTCTCTCTTCAATTCGAGAAACGCGAGATTGAGAAAACCTATCGCGCACTTATTGAAGGGCATCCGAGTGAAAACACAGGATCTATTGACCTGCCTTTGATCTGTGATTGGCCCAAGCGCCCCAAACAAAAAGTCTGTCATGAGGCAGGCAAAAATGCGCTTACGCATTGGAAGGTTATTGAAAGACGTCACGATAACACAACCTTGATGGAATTGAAGCCTGTAACAGGTCGGTCTCACCAATTACGCGTGCACATGCTTGCTCTAGGACATCCCATTTTAGGGGATCAGCTTTACGCACCCGATGCGGTGATAAGCAAATCAGAGCGCCTGTGCCTTCATGCCCAGCGTATTTGCTTTAAACACCCGACCAGCACAGATATGCTTGTCTTTGAACAAAAAGAACCATTCAAATAAAACAACTATAAATTGATTTAGTTTTTTCTATAAAAGAAAAAAACTATCAATAATTTCTAATTTAGAAATTTTTTTGAGCGTTTTCACATGACATACTTTGTTTATGAATGCGGAATGGTTAAAAGAGCAATTTGATCTCAACCCGGAAAAATCCAAAAGCGGCCTGGCGCGTGCCATTGGTCTGGATGCCCCTGCGATCAGTAAAATTTTGGCAGGTGCGCGCCAAATCAAGGCCCATGAATACCTCTCCATGCGCCAATATTTTGGCCTAAGCACGGAACACCTTCAAGAGACAACATCGAACCAGAACCAATATGTTCTCACACCGCTTAAACAAGATAATGGCTTTAACGAAAAGACTGTCCCAGACAACGCAGAATGGACCATCCCACAAAATATTATCAAGCATAAAACCAATGCCCATCCTAGCTATCTTAAAACCTTTACGGTTGAGGAAAACACAATGGAGCCGGACTTTAAGGATGGCGATGTGGCAATCGTAGATCTGACAGACAAAAAGCCAACTCCGCCGGGCGTTTTTGTTGTCTCCGATGGATTTGGCTATATGCTTCGCCAATGCGAATATATTGCCAATTCAAAACCGGCAAAAATAAAAATTTCCGCAAACAATAAAAACTTTCACCCGCAAATATTGAAAGAATCGGAATTCATGGTTATTGGACGCATCATCGGGAAAGTCCAATGGTTATAGCACCTTAGGAGGGGCTATTCTTCATCCGGGAAAGGAAAAACATCCGGGCCGGCCGCTACAAATTCCGGATTCAAAAACTGAGGATCAGAACCGCCATACTCAAAGGCTTTCCCATCAAGCGAACAAACCATGCCGCCGGCTGCACGCAAGACGGCATCAGCAGCAGCCGTATCCCACTCACAGGTTGGGCCAAAGCGCGGATAAATATCAGCCTTCCCAGCCGCAATAAGACAAATTTTGAGCGAGCTACCGCGCTTCAGAAGTTTATTGACTTTATACTGCTCCAAAAACCCCTGCAGACGCTCTACATTGCCATGACTTGCACTAGCCACAACCGTTAGCCCCTCGGGTGGATACGGCCGCACGGAGATTGATCTTTCTTTTTCACTATCATCCATCCAACGAATAGCAGACCCAGGCCCGTGCCCAGCATAAAGCTCACCCGGGACAGGTGCGTAGACAACGCCCATCACGGGATCCTTGCCTTTGATAAGGGCAATATTGACCGTGTAATCCCCCTTGCCTGAAATAAACTGCTTTGTTCCATCCAACGGATCAACCAGCCAGAAATACTCATGCGCGGATAAATCCGTTTTACGCCCTTCTGATACTGATTCCTCTCCGATCATTGGAACAGAGGGCAAAATTTTAAGGAGCTCGGCCTCGATATATTTCTCTGCCTCTTGATCCGCCAAAGTCACGGGAGAACCATCCGATTTTGCATCTGCCCCCTGATACCCCGCATCATCAAAATATTGCAGCGTAATCTCGCCCGCCTCAACAGCGATGCGACGCACCATATTGCACAGAGCTCCAAGATTATTTAGTAACTTTTCTTCCATAGAATTTTATCTCTCCTAATCAGCCAGAAAATGATTTTTCTCCGGCTCTGTCCTTCAAGGCCACTTGCCCTTCAATATAGCGCATAATTTGATGCACACATGTTTCAATATCGTTACGTTGCGTATCCACTACAACTTCGGGGTTCTCTGGCGGCTCATAGGGTGAATCAATACCGGTGAATTCATGTATCTCCCCTGCCCGCGCTTTCTTGTAAAGCCCTTTAGGGTCTCGCTTTTCACAGGTTTTCAAATCCGCATCAACAAATATTTCATGGAAGCCGCCCGGACAGCACGCGCGTGCCTGCTCGCGATCATCCTTGTACGGCGAGATAAATGCACTAATGACGATCAAACCAGCATCAGCCATCAAAGCAGAAACATGCCCGATACGCCTGATGTTCTCCGCCCTATCTTCTGGCGAAAACCCAAGATCAGAGTTCAAGCCATGGCGCACATTATCACCATCCAGAACATAAGTATGATAACCGCGCTTAAACAGCTCCTTTTCCACGGCCATGGCCAGTGTTGATTTCCCCGCCCCCGACAAGCCTGTAAACCAGTAAACCCCGCCCAAATGTCCCTTGTTGCGCGCCCGCGCTTCGGCCTCCATCAGGTGATCCACTTTGAAAATATTCTTTGATTTAGGCTTGCTTGTCCGGCGCTGGTCAGCATAGCCCTCCATCTTAATAATGCCGCCACCGGCGATGGCATACCCATCATATATAGCCAGACGCCCCATGCGAGGATTGTCTGCATATGGATCAAGCGGCAACAAATCATGTGAACGCAATATAACTTCGGCAACAGCATTCCGTCCGACCTCGAATGCATCACTATCTTGTTTAAGATTATCCGTATCAATCACCTTATCAACAGATTGCACGCTTACCTTAGCCTCAAAGGTTCCATAGCGTACTTTATACGAATTACCGACTTTCAAAGGATTGTCTGCAAACCAAAAAATATTGGCCCTAAAAATATTAGAGAGCATGGGGGAATTTTTTTCATGACTGGCAATGTGGCCGCGCTCAACAAAAATTTTATTATCAATTGTTATGCCGATCACATCCCCGGCCTGCGCTTTGACCTTATCCTTGTTTTCAGGCCACACCTCAATTGAGCTCACGTGCGCCGTTTCATTAGTGGGTGAAAACAATACCACATCACCTTTGCACAGCTCTCCGGTCTCAACGCGGCCGACTATAATGCGCTGCTCTCCAAAACGATAGACATCTTGCACCGGGAACCGCAACGGCTCGGCAATCAACCGGCCTGGGAGATCAAAATCATCCAACACCTCCACAAGGTTTTTGCCCTCATACCAAGGCATATCTTCACTGCGCCCTGTAATCATATCGCCTTGCCGCGCCGAGATAGGCACTATATGGCCTGCTGACAACCCAATTGAGGTTAAGTAATCAACGACCTCCTTAGAAACCGCACTAAATATTTCTGTCTTATAGCCAACAGCATCCATTTTATTGATAACAACGCCAAGTTGTTGCAGCCCCAGAAGTGAGAGCAGGTAGGCATGGCGTTTGGTTTGTTCACGCACACCCTCTGTGGCATCAACAACCAAAATGGCAGCATCGGCGGCCGCGGCGCCAGAAATCATATTTTTTAAAAACTCACGGTGCCCCGGCGCATCGATGATAACGTAATCACGTTGCTGCGTTGAAAATCTAATTTGTGTTGTATCAATCGTTACCGCCTGATCACGCTCGGCCTGAAAGGCATCCAATAAAAATGACCACTCCAAAACATCCGTGCCGCGCCGTTTGCATATCTCTTCCAACTCCAGCAGCTTTCCCTCTGGCAAACTCTGCGTATCATGCAACAATCGACCAATAAGGCTCGACTTGCCATGGTCAACATGCCCCACAACAGCAACGCGCAAGGGCTTTGCGCCTCCTGCTTCATCCTGTGATTTGGAATTCTCTGTCATGCTATTATAAATTCCTACATGTAACCGCGCGCGCGCAATATCTCAAAACTATCTTCAGTCTCACGGTCCATCGCCCTGCCAGACCTTTCAGATACATCTGTCTCTTCCAGTTCTTTAATGATGTCATCTATATTAGCCGCCGCGCTCTCAACCGGCGTCGTAATATTTTTTTCCCCAAGAGAGCGATAACGCATCATCTTGCCGCTTTCATCATCTTTACGTGCAAAGTACAAGCTGCAAGATGGAATATCCTCACGTTGTGTGTAGCGCCAAATATCGACCTCCGTCCAATGTAACAATGGATGGATACGCAGGTGGTATCCTTCGGGAAAATCCGTTCTGTACTGATCCCAGAACTCTGCCGGCTGGCTTTTAAAATCCCACTCACCGGCCTCGGATCTGGGAGAAAAAACACGCTCTTTTGCGCGCATCGCTTGTTCATCTCGGCGAATACCGGCAAAAATACCTTTAAAATCGTGCTCAGCCAACAATGTTTTCAACCCCTCCGTTTTGCGCATTGCTGCGCGCGTCGCAGGTGGCAGGGTTTGATCCATATCATCTTCGGGAGGGCATACGTGATTAATGCATTGAAGGTCCCATTTCGCGACCAATTCATCACGAAACGCATAAACCTCGTCCATCTCCATACCGGTATCCAGCAAAATCACTGGAAATGGTACCCGGCCAAAGAACGCCTTTCGCACCAGCCATAGCAAAGCCGTTGAGTCTTTTCCGATAGACCAGAGCATCCCGAGCGGATGAACACGGTTATAAGCCTCCCGAATAATATAAATTGTCTGAGCTTCGAGCTCATCAAGGTAAGAATACACAGACCTTCACTTTCGCCAATATTTCCTCGAACCATTACACATTAGTCCGGAAATGAAGTAAAGTTACAGCCTCTAAAAACCGTTACTTAAACAGCCTTTTTTAGTGCAGGCGAAGCATCACCCAGCGTCACATTTTTTCGGCCAACAGAAATATACTGGAAACCGCGCTCTTTCATCTCTTCAATTTTGTAAATATTGCGCATATCAACCATGCATTTGCGGCTCATCAATTCCTCAATACGATCCAGATTCAACGCGCGGAATTCATTCCATTCCGTAACAATAACCAATACATCCGCACCTTTGGCCACATCATATGCGTCATTGCACCACTCAACACCCTCAAGGTGCTTGGCCGCCTCTTCCATCGCCGCCGGATCATAGGCCGCCACGTTTGCACCCAACTCTTGCAAAAGCGGAATAATAACAAGGCTGGGTGACTCGCGCACATCATCTGTTCCCGGCTTGAATGATACACCCAAAACACCGATGCGCTTGCCATTCACGTCACCGTCACAGGCATCAACAATACGGTAAGCCATTGATTTTTGACGCTCTGCGTTGACCCAAACAACGGTCTCAACGATGTTCTGCGGGGCTTCATATTTTTGCCCAATCTGCGTTAAAGCCAGCGTATCTTTGGGGAAACACGATCCACCAAAACCGGGCCCGGCATGCAAAAACTTTGATCCGATACGGCCATCAAGACCGATACCGCGCGCAACTTCCTGAACATTTGCACCTGCCTTCTCACAAAGATTGGCAATTTCATTAATGAACGTGATCTTGGTTGCCAAAAACGCATTGCTGGCATATTTGATGATCTCTGATGTTTCCGGCGATGTTACAACCATCGGTGTCTCATTAATGTATAACGGGCGGTAAAGCGCGCGCATAATCTCGACCGCACGCTCACTTTCCGTGCCGATAACAACACGATCAGGACGAATAAAGTCATTGATTGCAGCACCCTCTCGAAGAAATTCCGGATTGGAGCATACATCAAATTCAACATCGGATTTTCCAAGCTTTTCGAGCTCTTCTTTGACAATACGTTCAACCTCACGCGCCGTGCCCACAGGCACAGTGGATTTCGTGACAATCAGGGTATACCCCTCCATCGTGGCTGCAATTTCGCGCGCTGCTTGAAACACATATGAAAGATCGGCCTGCCCATCATCCGGCTTAGGCGGCGTTCCAACGGCAATAAAAACTGCGTCCGCGCCTTCCATGGCCTCTTTAAGATCTGTTGTAAAAGACAGACGTCCGGCTTTGACCTGTTTTTCAACCAAATCATCCAATCCCGGCTCATAGATGGGAATAACACCCTTTTTCAGCCCTTCGATCTTGCCTTCCATCTTATCGACACAAACAACCTCTATGCCAAATTCTGCAAAACATGTTCCGGATACCAATCCGACATACCCTGTACCGACAACTCCTATGCGCATTGTAAACAAACCTCTTTGATCAATTTAAACCTAGGCGCACATTAGGATAAAATAGTTTCAATGAAAAGAAAGAAATGCCGAAAATCCTACCGTTTGACGCGATCAAGAATTATTCCAAGCCCATATCGCGCTTTATTCATAGCTTCTCGGCAAAATATTGAGAAAATCCTTTGCATAGAGCAACGCATCTGTTTATGTTTTTGGCATAAAACTGACGTAAAAGAAGGGGTTCATCATTATGTCAAAAACTAAAAATCAGGAAAATGGTGCTGACAAGGGTGCAGCGGTTACCAACCTTCCTCTGTTTTATTCAAAACCTTCTCCGATTGACTCGAAGGTGCATGCAAAATTTGGACTAAAGAAAAATTTTGGCTTTGGCTTCACAGAGGGCGTGAATGCCGTACCGATCAATTTGATTGAAATGCCGCAAGTTTGTCATGTCTATCCCATTGCTTTTTCACCGGATGGCAACGCAACGCCTGTGGCAATCTTGGGGCTTCGTGATGGCGAAAATCTATTCCTCGAGAATAAAGGAACATGGCTAGAGCAATCTTATATCCCGGCCTATATCAGACGCTACCCATTCATATTCTCTGAACTACCTGACACAGACCAGCTTACACTATGTGTTGATATGGATGATAAAATCGTGCACGAAAATGCAGACCAGCCATTCTTCAGCAAAGACGGTGAGCCAACAGAACTCGCGCAAAACGCCCTTGAATTCTGCAAGTCATATCATTCGGCAGCCCAACAAACGATGGACTTCAGCAAAGCTCTGGCCGATGCTGATATTTTGGTTGACCGCGAAGCACAGATTAATGTTGCCGGAAACCGCCGCATTAGCTTCTCTGGTTTTAAAATCATTGATGAAAAGAAACTGGCAAGCCTTGATGACAAGACATTCCTTGAATGGCGTCAAAAAGGTTATTTGCCGTTTATCTATGCGCATCTTTTCTCTGGCGCACAGTGGCAACGCCTTACAACATTGCTAAATAACCGCCTCGAAAAAGAGGCAGCGTAACTTTCCACGGCATAGTGGATAATTTACGGAAAATTGCTTGATTCAAATGATGGCTGGTGATAAAAAATCAGTCATCATTTTTATTTTTGGGGGCTTGATACAAGCCATAATCATTTTGTGAAAGGAAACACTTCACATGGCTAAAGTTGGTGCACAGCGCGCGGCTGAACTCACTGGTAAATCGAAATCCACCATTCAACGCGCAATGAATAATGGCAAAATTTCCTTCGAAAAAGACAATAATGGGCGCCGTGTGATTGATGTGTCCGAATTGGATCGCGTTTATGGCCTGATCCAGACAGGATCCCAAACAACGGCAGTAGAACAAGAGCTGGAAAAAGCATCTTCCATGCTTGAAATGGAACGCATGAAAATGCAGATCAAAATGTTGGAAGACAAGCTCGAGCTTGCCGAAAGCCAAATTGAAGATTTGAAAGATCAACGTGATCAATGGCAAAAACAAGCCTCACAAGTTCTTTTAACCAACCAGAATACGCAAAAACAGGCTGATGAACTTCGTGAAGAGTTAAAAGAGCGCGAAAGACGTGCTATGGAACGCCGTGAAGAGCGC
The DNA here is from genome assembly GCA_964611755.1 of uncultured Pseudobdellovibrionaceae bacterium. Taxonomy (GTDB): domain Bacteria; phylum Pseudomonadota; class Alphaproteobacteria; order Micavibrionales; family Micavibrionaceae; genus CAZTBB01. Next base: position 34,227 of record CAZTBB010000010.1, on the reverse strand, counting down.
AAGCGCGCCCGTCTGGAAGAGCAAATGAAGAAGCTTGCGGCCGAAAATGAAAACGAAAAAGCCGAAAGCGCAGTTGATTTTCAGAACCTTTGGCAGAAGATCCGTGGCGCGGCAGGGCAGTAAAACCTCCATTTAATAAGGCTCTAAATTTACCTTTTCTTATATTTTTCATGTAAAATGGGAGATATGAGGGCAATTTTATCTATTGTAAGCTTATTTTCTTTTCTCATCACTTGTGTGGTGGCCATGCCATCCATCGTTATCGCACAGGAAAATAATGATGATCCTTATGCACATATCCCGCAAATCGTCATTGAAGAAGCGCAAGATTTCCTTCAAGAATGCCAAGGTAAGACACAGCTTTCCGGTTATTATAGCTGTGAGTGTCTGGCTTTGAAATTTATCGACGAACGATTTCAGGCAGGACCGGAGCTAAGCCGCGATGTGATTACTGGCCGAACGCTTCGTTATTCCGAGTGCCGCGATATAGTGAGTGCAACCGGAAAAGCCTATAATGAATGTCTGGCCACCCCGCTTGGGCGCACAGAAAAAGACAAGCATGAGAAATTCTGTGCCTGTTATGCCAATCAATACGGAAAAATGCTTGAAAGCTCTGATCTTTCGATATCATCACGCAATGAAATCAGTTTAAGGCGCGGCGCGCGCATTGCTTGTATGCAATAAAATTCGGCTTTATAAATACGCCCTTGCCCCCTCCCGAGCTATCGCGATATAAGCGCTCGCCAAAGGCAATATATTTCCCAAATACACTTTGGCAGTTTGCAGCTTTTCTGCCTTAAACCTTGCGTCTTCATGGCTTTGCACGGCCTTTTGTGAGCGTACCATCATGACGGCACCGGCAATAAGGCCAAACGCAGTCAGATAAGGTTTTGAGGCCGCACCAACATAATCCAGATCTTTGTCACCGCCGGCTTTGAGCACATCATCGACCAAAGCCTCCAAATCAGAGATCATAGATGATAAAACCTCATGATCCGTGCTATGCGCCTTCATCTGCTCAATATAAGTCTTTACGCCCTGCCCACCATCGAACAATGTCTTACGAAAAGCCAGATCGGCTGCTTGAATTCCATTCGTACCCTCATAAATTGGAAGAATACGCGCATCACGGAAATATTGTGCGGCACCTGCTTCCTCAATAAAGCCGCACCCTCCATGCACTTGCACACCAGTCGACGTAACATCTTGAGCAAAATCTGTGCACCATGCCTTCACAATGGGCGTTAATACATCGACCTTTGATTGTGCCCCTTCTTTGCCAAGATGCGCATCATCAATCGCCATGGCTGCCTCATATGTCAGAGCCCGTCCAGCCTCGATATAAGCACGCATGGTCATCAGCATACGTTTCACATCGGCATGTTGGTCAATGCTCACGCGCTCACCGGTTTGGAAAGATTTGCCTTGAATACGCTCGGCCGCGTAGGCTTTGGCATGCTGATAGGAACGCTCGGCAATCGCCACACCCTGCAGACCAACAGAGAGACGCGCATTATTCATCATGGTAAACATATATTTCAGTCCCTGATGTGCTTCACCAACCAAAAACCCTGTGGCTCCGCCCTCATCCCCGAATTGCATCACCGCCGTAGGGGAAGCATGAATGCCAATCTTATGATCGAGCCCGACGCATTTCAGATCATTGCGCGATCCGTCATCCAAAAATTTCGGTACGATAAATAAAGAAATACCCTTCACATCATCCGGCGCATCCGGCAAGCGCGCCAGAACCAAATGGATAATATTTTCGGCCAAATCATGTTCGCCATAGGTAATCCATATCTTCTGGCCGCTAATTTTGTATGTACCATCATCCTGCGGCACAGCCTTTGTTCTCAACAGCCCCAAATCGGATCCTGCATGCGGCTCGGTTAAGTTCATCGTCCCTGTCCACTCACCCGAGATCAGTTTGGGCAAATAATATTGTTTGAGATCGTCCGATCCATGGGACAAAATTGCCTCAATAGCGCCTTGGTTCAAGAGCGGACACAGACCAAAAGCCATATTGGCGGCCTGCCACATTTCCTGCACGCCGAATGCCAAAGCCCAAGGCAAACCCTGCCCTTCATATTCTTCCGGGAATGGTACGGCATTCCAACCGCCATCACGATATTGATTATACGCATCCTGCCAGCCGGGCGCTGTTGTTACACTGTGGTCATCATTCAGAACTGCGCCTTTCAGATCACCATCCCAGTTTATTGGGGCAAGCACGCCAGAGGCTAGTTTACCAGCCTCTTCCAAGACTGCCTCGAGTGTCTCAAGATCCACCATGTCATGCTCAAACCCAAGAACATCTCTTAATACAAACATCATATCGTCTATAGGTGGCTGGTAGTCTGACATTGGTAACTCTCCCTTATATTTCACACGGTTTTGAGCTTATTTGGCACGGCTTTTGCTCTTATTCTTATTAACTCTAGGCAATTATATCCGATTTTTGCCTGCTCTAACATAACCTAAAGTTCAATTATCACATGGCTAACTTAACAAATACTATACAAAACAGTACCTTAAGCGCTCTTGGGAATTTAGCCCCCAAGAAGGTTCTGCATGCTATCGAAAAGGCCAGTACGCAAACCGGTGTCGATTTTTCCTATCTCCTGCAACAAGCCTCGGTCGAAAGCGCCTTTGATTATACGGCAAAGGCCGCCACAAGCTCGGCCACCGGCCTCTATCAGTTTATCGAGAGCACCTGGCTGTCAATGGTTGGCCAATATGGTGATAAGCATGGCATGGGTGACCTAGCGTCTTATATAGATTCCAATGGTAAGGTCAGTGATCCGCAAAAACGTCAGGAAATATTGGATTTGCGCAAAGATCCTGAAAAAGCATCCTTGTTTGCAGCCGAGTTTGCCAATGAAAACCAGCGCTTTCTTGATAAACATTGGGCCAAAGGCGAAAAAGATATTGGTTCGACCGAGCTTTATCTTGCCCATTTCATGGGAGCCGGGGGCGCAGCCTCTTTTCTGAACGCCCGCGATCAAAACTCTATGCAAATCGCCGCTGATATCTTCCCGGCAGCCGCCAAAGCCAATTACAATGTGTTTTATGACCGGAGCACGGGCAAAGCCCGCACACTTGATCAGGTCTACGCCTTTTTTGATAAGAAATTTGAGCCAAGCAATGACCATATTCAACTGGCAGGAATTGCAAATAAATCACCGAAAACCGCTCCCATCATTCATAAAGACTATGATAATTTCGCGCAGATCGACACCTTTAATCAGGACGATGCCAACGCCATTCTCAGTCATGTTTTCTTGAACCCCAGCCTTGAGCGCGCTAAATCATTCACCAGCGCCCCGAGCCAGAACCTGATTATGAGCCCGATAGAAATTATGCTTCTGGCTGATATGGAGCTACCTTTTGGCCGTGATGAGGACACTCTCCTCTAATCAAACCCTCTTTTCAAATGCATGATATCAGGCTAGATTTATTCCCCTATGGAACAGGTTCAAACGCAATCATCTGCTATTACAGTGCTGGATAAGCGCGTGACACTTTATCAACCTGAAAATGGCCTCAAAACATCTGTCGATGCGGTTCTTGTCGCGGCGGCCTGTAAGGCCTCCAAAGCCGGTGAGCGTATTTTGGATATGGGCTGCGGGGTTGGCACGATCGGCATCTGTATTCACGCCCGTATTCCCGGCATTCATCTCACTGGAATTGATATTCAGGCTCCGCATCTGGACATTGCCCGACAAAACAGCGTAACCAACAATGTGCAAAATGCCGACTTTATCCATGCGGATATTCGCAGCTATGAAAATGCCCAGTCCTTCGATCATATCGTATGCAACCCACCCTACCTGGAGGCCGGAACCTATCTGGACTCGCCCAAGGGAGAGCGCGCCAAAGCCATCGGCCATGACAATTCAGATGTCAGCCTCAAAGACTGGATGGAATGCGGCTTTCGCAACCTCAAACATAATGGCAGTTTCACCATTATCCACCGCGCCGATCAGAGCGACAAGATCATCCAATTGCTTGGGAAACGTTTCGGCGCCATCGAGATCATTCCACTCTGGCCCAAGCAAGGGGAGGATGCCAAACGTGTCATTATCCGCGCCATCAAGAACCGTAAAACCCCGGCGCGCCTATCCTCCGGCCTTGTTTTGCATCAGGATAATGGCGATTACACGCTTGCGGCACAAAAAATCTTGCGTGATATGGCCGCATTATAGTATTTTCATAACCATGAAGAATTTAGCACCAGTTTTTGGCGGATTAGGAACGGCCGTGGGAATTGTCTCACGCACGCGCACGGGTGAGCGCCGTAAAGTGGAAAAAACATCCGAATCCGAAGGCCACACAAAAGACAGTGAAAAGAGACGCCGCGCCTCCCCTCCGCATGAGGGTGGCATCGATATCCGTATCTAAGCCTTTTTGATATTCTCTTTCAAATAATCCAAAACCTTATCCATCGCAATGCGCTCTTGTGCCATGGTATTGCGCTCACGTACGGTCACGGTGTGATCGGAGATCGTGTCATTATCGATTGTAAAACAATACGGCGTGCCGATTTCGTCCTGACGCGCATAACGCTTTCCGATATTTTGCTTGATATCCAGATCAACAGAAAACTCCGTGCGCAGCTCCTGATAGAGCTTTTGTGCAAGCGGCACGTGCTCATCCTTGGCTGTGAGCGGCAAAATGGCCGCTTTCTTAGGTGCCATGGATGGCAAGAAATTCATAAACACGCCCGATGGACGATCGGGATCCACCGTATAAGCTTCACAAATCATCGCCAAGACACCACGCGTGAGACCGGCGGCCGGTTCAATAACATGCGGAATATAACGCTCATTGTTATTGGCCTGATCCAGATATTCAAGCTTCTGGCCGGAATGCTCCTGATGCTGCTTGAGATCAAAATCACAGCGATGTGCAATCCCCTCCAACTCTCCATAACCGGGGTCGGTGAACGGGAATTTATATTCTACATCTTCCGTGCCCAAACCTTCCTTGGCGTAATGCGCAAGCTCATCGGCGTCATGCGGGCGTAAAATTAAATTGCCCTCACTCAAGCCCACAGATTTCCACCATTCATGACGGGCTTCAATCCAGAAACGGTGCCATGTCTCGGCCTCATCAGGATGGCAGAACCACTCCATCTCCATTTGCTCGAATTCGCGGCCACGGAAAATATAATTACGCGGCGTGACTTCATTACGGAAGGCTTTGCCGATTTGTGCAATCCCGAATGGCGGGCGCACGCGCATAGAATCCAGAACATTCTTGTAATTCAGGAAGATGCCCTGCGCCGTTTCCGGACGCAAATAAGCCTTGTCATCCTCTGTCGCAGCCGCTCCGATATAAGTATGGAACATCAGGTTAAAATCTTTTGGTTCGGCCAAATCACCGCCGCAATTCGGACACGGCGTCTGCAGTCCTGTTTGCTCTTTTTGCTCTGTGGCCATATAGCAAAGTAAATCGCTCAGTGCCAGCGGCTCCGCAAAAGGCTCGGCCTCATTATCCTGCAAGTCCTGCACTAGCCAGGACATTGTGAGTGAAGGATTTCTGACCAAGGCCAGACCCGGCGCATGTTTTTTCCCTTTACCTTCAGCCCATTTGAGAGCTTTTGCGCTATCAAATTTCAAAAACTCACTGAAAGGCGTTTCACCGAAAGCATCCGTAAATGATTCAACCCACTTTGCTTCTTTCAGCATGTCCCAAACATGATCGGCCCTAAACAGCTTTTTACATTTCCGGCATGTTTGCATGGGATCGGAAAAGCCACCAACATGGCCTGAGGCCTCCCATGTACGCGGATTTTGAATAATCGCCGAATCGACCCCAACAATGCTCAACGGCGTCCCATCAGGCCCCAAAGGCGGCGAAATCACCATATCAAACCACCAACGATCACGCAGATTGTTCTTAAGCTCCGTGCCCAGTGGTCCAAAATCCCAAAACCCATTCAGACCGCCGTAAATATCGGAAGCCGGAAAAATGAATCCCCTGCGTTTACAAAGGGATACAATATCTTTCATATCAATACTCATACATTACTCTTAAGCCCCTCAAGAGTACATTTCAAGGGAGAAATAGCCACAAAAACAGTTCGTCCATAGCATAAAATAGACAAGATAATTAATTTATTATGTTAAAAATTTGACTTTTTATAGCTTTTTCTATATGATGCACTTAAGACAGTATAAGAGTAACAATAAAAAGAACAGGCTATAGAGTATCGTTTATGACAGGCGTAATTAATACAGAATCAAGCTTACAGGATATGACCGGAGCAAGTAATCCTCAGGGCACAGGCTTGGATACTCATAATAAAGCAGAACTGTCACGCCAGTTAACTGCTGGAAGACGCCCTTCTGCACTCGAACAACAGCAAAGAATACAAAATGCACATTGGTTAAGGGCCGTGCAACTTCAACAGCAAAATGCGGCCAACCAAGATCCTCTGGCACGAGCGATGAGTGCTGAGGGCGTGTGGCACGCAACATTTGCCGATAGCTTGGAGCCTCGCCCCGGAAGAACACTTGTAGAATTCCCGCGCGAAGATGGCGGGCGGATTACAATGTCATTCTCAACAATAGAACTGGCCGAGCGCCTGCAAATTGACCCTCAGGATTTGGGTGGCTTTCTTCGTGCATCAGAACTAGAAACACTCGCGCATAGTGCCATTAACCTGGGGGATTTGGCCTCAGAAATCAGCGATCCGGAGCGCCACATTCAATAATATTCATTCTAACGCAGAATTATCTGTCGTAAGCGTCCGTTAGATTTAATACCAAGCATCCAGCCTTTGCGATCAGGGCCTTTGGATAATTCTTTTTGAAGATCTTTGATATCCTTAATCTCTTCACCATTCACAAGGGCAATAACATCGCCGACACTCGCGATACGATTGGCACGGGAGCGCGGATCGATCTCTAAGATGACAACCCCCTCTTCATCATCATTTTTAAGCCCCAGCTCTACCGCTACGGCGGGATTCATATAGCCCACGGTTACACCGCTAAAAATGTGGTTACCACTTAGAACAGTAGCCTCGCGCGGCGGATCTTCAGGCGGAACAATGGCTTTAACACGTTTTTTAATCACTGATCCATCACGCCGAATATCGAAATCGGCGCGCTCACCAATGGGCACCGTTGCCATACGAAACTTCATCTCGGCGGCATCACGGATAGCCTTGCCATTAATCGATTGCACGACATCGCCGACCTGCATACCGGCTTTGCGCAGCGGGCTGGCCTTATGAAGATCAGCAATAACTGCTCCGCCCGGGCGCTCAATACCAAGGCTCTCGGCCAAATCAGAGGTCAGAGTTTGCGCAGTCACGCCAAGCCATGGACGCACAACGCCGGCCTCTCCGCTTTGCCCCATCTCGGCAGCAGCAATCACGGAGGCCACCATCTCGGACGGCACAGCAAAGCCAATCCCTAGCGAGCCACCATCGCGCGAATAAATCGCCGTGTTAATTCCAACCACACCGCCATCCAGTGACACTAGAGGCCCCCCCGAATTACCGGGATTAATCGCCGCATCCGTTTGGATAAAGAAATTAAAATCATTGATATTCAGCGATGAGCGCGCCAGCGCAGACACAATCCCGCTGGTCACCGTTTGTCCAACGCCGAATGGATTACCAATAGCCAGAACAATATCGCCGACCTCCAGAGTTTCACTGGGTTTAAGACGGCTAAAAGGCAGGCTTTCGTCAACATCCCGCAATTGCAATAATGCAAGATCCGATGCCTCATCCGCCAATTGCAAATCCGCCTCATATTCCACACCATCATGCAGAACAACGGTGATTTCTGTGGCATCCTCTATCACATGGGCATTGGTAACCACTTGCCCATCGGCGCTGATAATCACACCGGAGCCAAGTGAGTTTTCAACCTGACGGCGCATGCGCCCACCGAAAAATTGGTCACGAAATAAACGCCCGAAGAACGGATCATTCATAAAGGGATGCCCAACTGATCTCGATACTGTTCGTTTTGTATATATATTCACAACAGATGGCGAGACTTGCTTAACCAACGGAGCAAAAGAGAGCTGAACCTGCCCATTGCTTTGCGGCACAATCCGCTCTTGCGCAACAGCGGGCAGAGCGCTAAAAACAATAAATAAAATAAGATATAAGCGAATAAACATGAAAGAGAATCTAGGGCAGCTTTTTAGAAATCTCAAGCCCTGATATAGGAAAACTATGCGACACACGATCGACAGCTTAAAAGCGCACAAAAATAAAGACCAAGCGTTGGTAGTACTGACAGCCTATACAACGCCTATGGCTGAGATTATTAGCCCTTATGTTGATTGTATTCTTGTTGGTGATTCTCTGGGCATGGTTCTCTATGGGATGGAAAACACGCTGGGCGTGGATATGGAGATGATGATCCGCCATGGACAGGCCGTGATGCGTACTAATCCTGACACTCCTGTGATTATTGATATGCCCTATGGCAGCTATGAGGACAGCAAAGAAAAAGCACTTGAGAACGCGCAGCGCATATTAGATGAAACAGGCGCACAGGCCATCAAGCTAGAGGGCGGACAAGACATGGAAGAAACCATTGCCCATCTTGTTACAAATGGTATCGCGGTTATGGGCCATATCGGCCTTCAACCGCAATCAGTCGAAAAAGAGGGCGGCTATAAGGTTAAGGGTAAAACACCTGAAAGCGCTCAGAAAATCATGGATGATGCCAAGGCTGTAGAACGGGCCGGCGCCTTTGCTGTTGTCATCGAAGGCACGGTCGATGACCTAGCCGCGGAGATTACCAAAGAAATTAACATCCCGACCATCGGCATTGGCGCATCTCTTGCCTGTGACGGGCAGGTTTTAGTGAGCGAAGACATGCTTGGCCTGTTTAAGCGCACAGCCAAATTTGTTAGCCCTTATGCAGATCTTCGTCATGATATAGCGAGCGCAGCCAAGCGCTTTTCACATGATGTAAAAACGCGCCAATTCCCGACACAACGCAACATCTACAAAAAAGCATCCTAAATGAAAATCGCACGATCCCTCGCCGAGCTAAAAGAGCGCCGCGCAGAGCTAAATGGCTCTGCCGCCTTCGTCCCCACAATGGGCGCTCTGCATGACGGGCATCTTTCTCTAATGCGCCTCGGTCATGCGCATGCGGATCATGTCATCGTGAGCATCTATGTGAACCCCACGCAATTTGCCCCGCATGAGGATTTTGATAGCTACCCGCGCGATGTTGATCATGATCTTGGCTTGCTGGATGACGAAGATATCGCCCTCGTGTACCTTCCAACAACCGAAGAACTTTATCCGAATGGCCCCAATGCTGATATCAAGGCCGGCCCCGCAGGAGATGGTTTGGAAGCCGCCTTCCGCCCGCATTTTTTTCACGGTGTCTGCTCGGTCGTCTCCCGCCTGTTTGATCATGTATCACCGGATTGTGCCATTTTTGGTGAAAAAGATTACCAACAACTTCAGGTCATACGCGAAATGGTACAACAACAAGGGCGCAATATCGAGATTATCGGCGGCCCGATTGCCCGTGATGAATATGGCCTTGCACTGTCCTCGCGCAATGCCTATCTCAGCCCCGAACAGTTAGAGATTGCCCGCAAATTCAATGTGATTTTGCGCGATGCAACGGATAGCGAACAGGCCAAAACCCAACTTCTGGAAGCCGGGTTTGATAAAATCGATTACGTAGAGACGCGTTGGAACCGTATCCTCGGCGCTGGCTGGGTTGGCAAAACCCGTTTGATTGATAATCTACCAATGCAAGAAAACGAATAGTGAGAGCACAGAGACTAAACACCACAGACTTGCGCCTAGGATAAATGGACGCGGCCCTGCCGTTTTTAGCATTGTTATATTCACATTAAGCCCAATAATAAACAATGTCAGGGACAGCCCTTGCTTGGCACCCATAGCAATTATATCGCCAGTGCTTTGAAACTGCGGCATGAAAGTAAAAAAGCCGGCCATGGCTATAAAGCCGAATATAAACCACGGAAATTTAAGTGAGCCTGCCCCCTCCTGCTCGGCTGAGCGATACAGCAAAGCCAGCGCCAGAACCAAGGGGATAATCCAGAGCGTTCTGGCCAGTTTCGTGCTTGTCGCGACCTCTAATGCCTCTTTCCCATACACGGCCGATGCCCCTACTACGGAGCTGGTATCATGAATAGCAATCGCAGCCCATAATCCAAATTCAGATTGGCTCAATTCAAACCACTGGCCAATATAAGGGAATAGCAATAAAGCCAGCCCATTCAAGATAAAAACCACCGCCATAGAGACCGCCACAGCATGTGAGCGCGCATTGATCGCCGAAGATACGGCCGCTATCGCGCTACCCCCGCAAATGGCGGTACCGGCGGTAATTAAAAAACCGCTCTCGCGCTCAACGCCCAGCAAACGGATAAGCGCCAGCCCACAAATAAGTGTAAGCATCATGAAGCCGAAACTAATGCCCAGCCCCTCAAGGCCAGTTTCCAGCACCTGGTGTACATTCATGCCCGCCCCAAGGCCAATAATGCAAAAAGCCAAGAGCGGTTTAGGCAGTTTTTCTGTGTACTGGGCATGCGGATTACCGAATACCAGAGCACAGCACAACCCAAGCAGAAGTGCCAGCGCCGGACTAATAATCGGATGCAGACATGCCAGCCCAAGAATGATCGGGAAAAAAGTAGCTAATTGAGATGCTTTGAGTAGGCTCATAAAGGTCATCATAACAAAAAACGGCCTGAAAGACAGGCCGCTTAAGTGAGCTTATCATAAAAAACCCTCGCATTAACCCATACCATCATTGGCCGGCGCAGCTTGAGGCGAAGGCGTCCTCAAACCCTGAATAGCCTTATTACACGCCGCGTTAATTTGAGAAATATAGGCCTTGATATCATCCTGCTCTTGCACCCATTCTTGATATCTTTTAGGTACCCCCTTCGATCCTCGGCGAGATTCTTGGTAGTCTTTAAAGTTTTCATGGTTTTTGTCACTATGTAATCTTTCAACATTATCCATGAGTACTTTTTTAAATTGGTCGATAGCATCTTCAGCAGATAGATTACTTTTCACCTTACTTTTTTTGCCATAACTTCCAGAACGAAGGTCTCTATAAACTGTTTGCTTGTAGAGCGTGTAAGTTCCTTTTTTCGCATCATATTCAAAATGAAAATCTTGGTCACCCTCTTTCTCGCCAGCCAAGGAAAGTGTAATAGACCCATCACCATCCCAGCTGTTAACAGATAATGGTATTATTGTTCTGCTTTCATAACGATTGTTATTCGCTTCATATAGGCCAAGCCCGGTGTCAGAAATAATCTGTTCAAGCGCAGTTTGGAGTGGCGCTACATTTTCAGATTTTAATGTTGTAATAGCAGCTTCCATCTCTAATTTTGCTTTCCTGTTATCTACACGCTCCAGAGCCCTTTCAGCGGCTTTGTCCCCTGCTCCGCGAAATTGAGGCGTTAGCCCGCTTTCTGTTTGAATTGCTAATGACATTCTCGTTCTCCTGTAAATCTCAAACTAATTATGAAAAATAAAATACATAAACTATGATAAATAGTCAAGTTTTTATTCATACTTTTTTAATTCTTTTTTATGAAACCATTGTATTCTGGGGCTTTAACACCGCCGGAAGGACTGTGCTCACAACAAAAAACGGCCCGCTTTACAGGGGGCCGTCTAATGAATTCTTATATATTAAGGTGTGCTTACGCCGCCTTTGGAGTATCGCCGCCTTCATGTTCGGATGGCACAAAGTCATCTTCATTGAACTGAACCGGGCCACTATCCTGACCTTTTGCGCTTTCATCACGGTCAACAAGCTCGATCACGGCCATTGGCGCTGAGTCACCATAACGGAAGCCGGCCTTCATGATACGTGTATAACCACCTGCGCGGCCTTCATAACGCTCTGCCAAGATGTCGAACACTTTCTTGACTTGCGTTTCATCACGCATTGTTGAGATCGCCTGACGACGCTTTGCAAGCGCTCTATCTGGATTGGCCGCTGCTTGTTTACCCAATGTGATGATTTTCTCCACATAAGGCTTCAACTCTTTTGCTTTTGGCAAAGTTGTTGTGATTTGCTCATGCTTCACAAGAGCCGCCGCCATATTCGCTAGCATGGCCTTACGGTGGCTAGATGTGCGGTTAAGTTTACGTTGTTTAATACGATGTTTCATCGTTCTTCCTTTCTTTGCCACCTAATGGCATATCTGCGGCCTTAAACGGGTAAAGCCATGGTTTTTAGCCTTTGTCACTATGCTTTATTCTATCTATACAGCACGTTAACAAACGCGGCGGGCACCCTGCCCATTCATGAGTTGCATCAGACCCTTGATTAGAACTGCTGCTCGTCAACCTTTTTAGCCAGATCTTCAATATTTTCCGGCGGCCAGCCTTCCACTTGCATTCCCAAGTGTAGACCCATTGTCGTCAATACTTCTTTGATCTCGTTCAATGACTTACGACCAAAGTTTGGTGTGCGGAGCATGTCATTCTCAGACTTCTGAACCAAATCACCAATGTAAAGAATGTTGTCGTTCTTCAGGCAATTGGCCGAACGGACAGAAAGCTCAAGCTCATCCACCTTACGAAGAAGGTTTTTGTTGAATGGAAGCTCATCAGCTTCTTCTTTTTCTTCGGCTTGCTTCGGCTCTTCAAAGTTAATGAAGACTTGAAGCTGGTCTTGCATGATACGTGATGCGAAGGCCACTGCATCTTCAGGAGCAATAACGCCATTCGTTTCAATGGTCATGATCAACTTATCATAGTCAGTGATCTGGCCAACACGTGTATCTGTCACTTCATAAGATACCTTACGCACTGGTGAGAACACGCTATCGATCGGGATAAGGCCAACCGGGCACTCTTCCGGACGGTTTTGTGTGGCCGGGCGGTAACCCTTACCAGTATCAACAGTCATTTCGATATTGAGCTTTGCGCCTTTATCCAATGTACAGATAACCAAATCCGGGTTCATGATTTCAATGTCGGCACCAGCTTCGATTTGAGCCGCTGTCACTTCGCAAGGACCTTCCGCAGCCAAACGCATCTTCTTAGGGCCTTCTGCGTGCATACGCACAGCCAAAGCCTTAATGTTAAGAATGATGTCTGTTACATCTTCGCGCACGCCTTCAATAGAAGAAAACTCATGCAAAACACCATCAATTTGAACGCCAGTTACAGCGGCGCCCTGAAGGGATGACAAAAGAATACGACGCAGCGCATTTCCGAGTGTCAAACCAAAACCACGCTCAAGTGGCTCAGCCACAATTGTGCCTGTATTTGGCTTTGCGCTCGCTTTAATGTCGAGCTTTGATGGTTTAATCAATTCATTCCAGTTTTTGAGTATCATAGTTTTTCCTTTCACTTCATCCGGCTCTTAACCGGCCTCTTGTTACTTACTGGTTAATAAACTTTATTACACACGGCGACGCTTTGGTGGGCGGCAACCATTATGTGGAATTGGTGTGATGTCACTGATTTCTTTGATTTGGAAACCAATATTCTGCAACGCACGCAATGCTGATTCACGGCCTGAACCCGGGCCCTTAACGCGGACATCCAATTCTTTCATACCATGTTCTTGTGCCTTACGGCCTGCATCTTCCGCAGCAACCTGAGCCGCATAAGGAGTCGACTTACGTGACCCTTTAAAGCCCATCATCCCTGCAGATGACCAAGATACAACGTTACCTTGAGAATCTGTAATAGAAATCAATGTGTTATTAAATGTTGAGTTTACGTGAACAATACCGGATGCGATATTCTTCTTCTCTTTTCTTTTTGCTTTTGTCTTTGGCTTAGCCATTTTTCAAACCCTCCTTACTTCTTCTTACCAGCAATTGGTTTCGCTGGACCCTTACGGGTACGCGCATTTGTACTTGAACGCTGACCACGAACAGGCAAACCGTTACGGTGGCGCAAACCACGGTAGCAGCGCATATCCATCAAGCGTTTGATGTTCATAGAAACTTCACGGCGAAGATCACCTTCGATCTTGTAGTCATCGCCATCAATTTCTGCGCGGATTTTGTTGAGAGTTTCTTCATCTGCTTCACCCATGCGAAGCTGAACATCAATGCCCAACTTGTCACAGATTTTAAAAGCAGTTGTGCGACCAATCCCATAAATATATGTCAGGGCAATCGGCACACGTTTTTTATCGGGTACGTTAACACCGGCAATACGAGCCATTTCTTTTTCCTTTCAATTTTAAGCCGAACCGTAATACCGGTTCGTAAACCAAAACACCTTCATCTTTGAAGATGCCCGGATTATATGGATTTTGCACCCAAGGTCAAGCTTTATTTTTGAAGGGCGATATTAGGCAGCAGCCTTATTATCAAGAACTTTGGAAATCTGTGCTGTGACATCATCAATATCGGCCATACCATCGATTTCACGCAAAAGTGCCTTTTCCTGATAATATGGCAAAATTGGCGCTGTTTGCTCATTATAGACCGCGAGACGCTTTTTCAGCGTGTCCGCATTATCATCTGCGCGCGCTCCGCCGCTCTCGGCTGCCCGTTTGAGGATACGCTCTAACAAGATATCTTCATTCACCTTGAGCACGACCACATGATCAATAGATTTGGACTGTTCCTGCATCATCACATCCAGCGCCTTGGCTTGAGCCACTGTGCGCGGAAAGCCATCAAGGATAAAGCCATTATCACAATCAGGCTGGCTGATGCGAAGCTCAATCAACTTGATCATTGTCTCGTCCGGCACCAAGGCACCGCTCTCAATAATTGACTTTAATGTCAGCCCGAGATCACTCTCACGTTTGATTTCAGCGCGCAGCATGTCGCCAGTAGAAAGGTGCGCAAGTTCGTAATTAGACTGCAAACGCTCGGATTGTGTGCCCTTACCGGCTCCTGGTGGTCCAAAAATGATAATATTCATATGATCAATCCCTTTGTATCTAATGTTCTGTTCAAAATTAACCGCGTCGGCCACGTAATTTGGCTTTCTTCATAAGCCCCTCATATTGATGTGCAATCAAATGAGAATGAATTTGTGAGACGGTATCCATTGTTACACTTACAACAATAAGCAGGCTTGTACCGCCAAAATAGAATGGAATGCTGTAATGTGAGATCAAGAATTCCGGCAACAAACAGATAAACACCAAATAAGCAGCGCCAATTACGGTAATTCTAGTTAACACGAAATCTAAGTAATCAGCTGTGTGCTTACCTGGGCGAATACCAGGAACAAAACCGCCATATTTACGCAATGTCTCTGCGTTCTCTTCAGGATTAAAAACAATCGCAGTGTAAAAGAATGCGAAGAATGCAATCAATCCCCCATACAGGATCATATAGACAGGTTGCCCATGTTGAAGATATTGCGCCAACATTGCCGTAAAGTCTCCGCCTTCAGTACCAGAAAACCCGACAATCGTTAAAGGAAGTAACAAAAGCGACGACGCAAAGATTGGAGGAATAACACCAGATGTGTTCAGCTTTAATGGGATGTGGTTCTGCTCACCGCCCATCATCTTATTGCCGACTTGGCGCTTGGGGTACTGGACAACGACACGGCGCTGCGCACGCTCCATGAAGACGATGAAGGCAATAACACCAATAATCATCACCACAAGAATGAGGAGTTCTAGAAAGTTAAATTGTCCCTGACGACCAAGTTCTAAGGTAGAGGCCATAGCACGCGGCAATTCTGCTACGATACCGGCAAAGATGATCAGGGAAATACCATTTCCAACCCCGCGCGCTGTAATCTGCTCTCCCAGCCACATCAAAAAGATTGTACCGCCAACAACTGTAATCACAGTCGAAATACGGAAGAAAAGACCTGGATCAATCACAGCAGAGCCTGTTGTACCCTGCATACTCTCCAGGCCAACAGCCAAACCATAAGCCTGAACAGAAGCAAGCATAACAGTCAGATAGCGCGTATATTGGTTGATCTTCATCCGCCCCATCTCGCCTTCTTTTTTCATCTGCTCAAGCTTAGGCGACATCGCCGTGGCCAATTGCATGATAATCGCAGCAGAGATATAAGGCATAATATTGAGCGCGAAGATGGTCATACGCGAGAGCGCACCTCCGGAGAACATATTGAACATGTCCAAAATGCCCCCGCCACGCTGGGTGAAAATTTCATTCCATACATAAGGATCGATACCGGGAATAGGAACATAAGTCCCGAGACGGTAAACCAGTAACGCCCCAACAACAAAAAGCAGACGTTTTTTAAGATCCGTAGCCTTTGCAAGTGCACCCCAATTTGCGTTCTTTGCGAGCTGTTCAACAGCAGATGCCATGTCCATCAATCCTTTTTAAATTATTCGAAAGATTGATTCATAAAGAAAACAAAGCAATCAGACAAGGGGCGATTGCATAAAAAAACAACAAAGACGCGCTTTTATCCAGCGCATAAAAAGAAAGCCCCTGACGAGGCAGGGGCTTTCCAATAATCTTAATTTCTTTCGAAATCTTAGAACTTGTATGCAGCTCTCAACACACCAGCGTGAGAGTCAAAGTCTTCTTTAACTTCGAAGTCGTAGTCTGCGCTCAACTCCCAGTTTGTTGTGCTGAAGTATGTCAGACCCAAACCTAGGTTGAATGTTGTTTGTGCAGGATCGAAACCTTTTGTTTTAAAGGATGTACCTGCAACACCTACGAAGCTCGCTGTTGATTCAACTTCTTCATCCAAGAAGTCGTAGCGAACACCTGCGCGTACTTCTGGCTTCAAGTATGAGCCGTCAGCTTGCTGGTAAAGCCAGCTAGCATCAACGCCTACACCCAATTCCAAAACGCTGATGTCTTCGCTATTCACAGTCAAGCCAGCATTACCTGCACCTGTTTCTGAGTAGCTGTCAGCATCGTAGTATGCGTAGTTCAACAATACGCTTGGAGTAACAGTTGTTGTCTCATTGAAGCTGTAGTTACGTCCGGCTTCGAAACGAGCAACGATTTGATCGCTGTCGTAGTCACCAGAAGCAGTCAAGCCTGAGATACCACCAACATTTGAACGACGTGAGTCATTGTCACCAAAGACGTATGCCAACTGACCAGTTACGTATGTACGCTCATCCCAGTCATAGTTTGCATAGACACCGATTTGGTAGCTGTCGATCTCTGTGTTTGTGCTGTTGGCATTGTCTGAGTCAACCTCTGTGTCTGCATATGCAAATGACAGACCCCAGATCCAGTTGTCAGCCAATGTCTCAGTATCAATACCGAGAGCGAAACCGAATGTATCAGCTTCGTAGCCGTCAACACCGTCACGGCGATCTTGCTCGGCAGTTGAACCGAATACCTGACCCCAGGCCTTAAGACCTTCAGCCAAGTTACCGGCAACCATACCTGTTTGATCACCAGTTCTTAGTGATGCAAGACGGGAGTTGTTCACGCTAACGGCCTGAGCAGATGCGCCCATTGCACCAACGATTGAACCACCATCAACTGTAGGAGATACCGCCTCTGCGATGTCCTCAACAGCTGCACTAGAAGCATTTCCAAGGAAGTTACTTCTGATCGTGCCAAGGTTACCACCAGCAGATGAAGGCGCTGCAAACAAGGCATTACCAGCATTCACATATGTGCCGCTAGAGAATACGTTGTTCAAGTTGTTCAATGTCGCACTCAAAGTTAGTGTATCAGCATCAGTTGCTGCACCAGCTTCCAAGTTCAACACAGCTGTATCAACGATACGGATCGAACCAGTTGAAGATACAACACCAGCCGTTGTAAAGGCTGAGCCTGCACCAGCAACCTGGAATGTACCGCCGTTAGTGTCAATCGCGTAGATCTGATCACCAGCGTCAAAGTTCTCCAACGTACCTACAGTTACTTCCAAGTAACCAGCAGCAATGTTGAAGTTCGCATTTGCATCAACCGCTACATTTGCTGCCGTTGTTGCATCATATACGCTGTTTGACGAAATGGTTAGACGTGTCACATCAGTCGCGCTGTTACCAATTGCCGTGTTTGAAGCCAAAACAACCTGGTTGTTTAGGTTCAAGTCAGCCTCACGGCCATCACGAACAGCTGCATCAGCGTTGTCAGCAAAACCGATGCTGATCGCGCTACCTGTTGCTGTCAATGTAACATTCTCAGTCGATGCCAAATTAACGTTCAACACACCATCCAAGAAGATGTCAGATGCTGCTGTTACGTCCACACCGTTTGAACCGTTGATTGTGAATGTACCGTTAAAGTCCATGTCACCAACAGTGTCTGTGATCAGCATGTCAGTATCAGCAATTGTGTTGCTTGATGTCAGTACCAATGTACCATCAACATTCAAACCTTCAGAACCGGCAGCATCAGCAGTAATCTCGACATCGTTGCCTGAGATTGTTGCTTGAGATCCTGTCTGGATGTCGAAGAAGTCAATGTTGTTTACGCCATCGGAGATACCATCGTCAAAAGTTACGAAGGCTGTATCAGATGCACCGTTACCAACTTGAACAGTACCTTCACCAGCGGCCGCACCTTGGATGTTACCATCGAAGACAACACCGGAAGTAGACGTACCACCTGTTAGGAGAACAGAGTCTGTTTCATCATCAAGTGTCAATGTACCTGTGTAAACGTTACCGGCAAATGTAGCTGTGTTAACAACGTCTGCACCAAGATTAATAGAGAGGATCTTGTTTGTCGCAGTACCGATGTTACCATTCACAACAAAGCGGTCATTTACAGTTGCATCCGTTACAACAATTGTACCTTGGTCAGCTACAGTTGCTGTGATGTTACCGTGAAGTGTCACAGCTTTTGTTGCATCATTATCAGCCGCAATAACCAAGCCTGCGCCCGCGCCACTCAAAGCAATGTCTGAGTATACGTCGATTGCAATGCTTCCTGTTGCACCATCAAATGTAAGCGTTTCAGCCGCATCAACAGAGATACCAGCAAGTGACGCTGTTGATGAACCGATGTTACCTTGAACAACCAATGAGTTATCGGCACGCAATGTACCAACACCATTTGACGCAGCAACAATGTTACCAGCAATAACGTCAGCATCAGCAGCGTTTCTTAAAATAGAACCGCTATTCAATGTGATGTTGCCTGATGTTGTGATGTTCTTGGCAATCAAGTCAGTGTTAGCAGCAACAGTCAATGTGTCGATATTTGCACCCATGTCAGTTGCAAAAGACACTGTATTAGCCACTGTACCGCCACTTGTCACGATCAACGCGTTTGTATCACCGGCATCTCCACCAGCAATCGCACCTGTAACTGTTGTGGCACCACCTGATGAGTTGAATGTCACAGTCTGTGTGGAGTTTGTACCGGCACCTGTACCCAATGTAATAGAAGCCGCAGTCACATCATCCATGAATGTCACAGTTGCACCGCCACCATCGGTCTGACCGATAGATAGGTCTCCATCACCAGTACCAGTTGCGTCAACATTTACGTTACCACTAAATAGAACTGTTGATGTTGTACCTGATGCACCACCAATGTTAACTTCGTTAACCTGCAAGTTACCGGCAGATACACCAACATCATTGGCAAATGTCACAAGACCGCCTGTGTTCGTGATATTAACAAAACCTTCACCCTGGCCAGCAGCTTTAACAATACCTGTGATTGTTTGAGCAGCTGTGCCATCAAACAAGACAGTCGCTGTCTTTGTGCCGTCAGCATTCAAGATAATGCCGCCAGTCGCAGTCACATTGCTATCGAAGTTCACAGTTACATCTGAGTCGTTACCGTTACCACCTGTTGCGTTCAATGTGAATGCACCTGTCCCAAGATCAACAAGACCGTTAATGTCTACTGTCAAACCGTTATTTGCTGTGGTATCACCAAGAACAGTCACGTTCAAAGCACCGCCTGTGTGCTGGATCGCACCATCAGCTGTACCAACGATGTCAAGCTCGGCCGCCCCCCCAGCGAACTGGTCTTCAATCTGAAGCGTGTAGCCTGTTGCATTTGTTGTCACAGCAGCAAGACTATTGCTATCCAAACCCCATACACGGCTTGCAGCATCCATCTTAACTTTTACGTTACCTTGAACCTGCACATCGTGACCTGTACCATCAGCCGAGATGTTTGCATCATCAGCGATACTCGCAGGGTCACCAACGCCAGGTGTAAAAGCAGCGTTGTCATTTCCATCAACCGCGAGTGTCGCGTGTGCTGGGCTTGAAATCGCCGCACCGCCAAGAGCAATAGCCGCACCGGCCGCCCCCAGCAATAATTTGTTTCTTAAAGTGTTTGTCATCTCTCTCTCCTTAAGTTTTGAGACTTTCAGTTTTTGTTTATACATTTGCGTATATAAAGATTTCATCGTTTTTTATAGTTATAGTGGCGCTATTTTTAGCACCAATAGTGTTTTACCAGCGGGAACCCTAGCGGCCAAGGCTGTTTTTACAATTTTGTTAAAATTTTATGAATGTGTGTCTTTTTTGCAACATACGCATTGTAAATACACGCTGTCACAAGCAAACTGTGGCTTGCGCATTATAGGGTGTTGCAGACAGTGCCGCAATGCTCTATAGCTTCAAAAACATACTATTTAACCGCTAATCTATATTTGGGTACAAAAAACTGGAGACCAAGACAATGGCAGCAGCAGCAACAGCAAAGAAATCAATTGAAGAAGAATCCTATGATGACATTCCATATGAGAGCTACGCATATGTTCAAACACATCCCGACAGGCTCTTCACGATTGCCAAGCTGTTCCAGATGGATGCGGCGCCTATTGATAAATGCCGCATCCTTGAGCTGGGTTGTGCGATGGGCGGCAATATTGCCCCCCTTGCGATGAAATACCCGGACAGCTACGCGCTCGGTGTTGACATATCGGGTGAGCAAATTAAAGAAGCCAATGAGCTTAAAGCGTATTTGGGCCTCAAGAATATAGACTTTCAGCAAGCCGACATCAGCAAGCTGGATGAAAATATCGGTGAATTTGATTATATCATTTGCCATGGCGTATTCTCATGGGTTCCTGATGCTGTGCGTGATGCTGTCTTTGAGGTTTGTCAAAAACACCTCAGCGATAGAGGTCTTGCCGTTATCAGCTTTAACACGCTTCCCGGCTGGGGCGCGGTTAAGACATTGCGTGATATGATGCTCTTCCACAGCAAGAACTTTGAAAAGCCGGAAGATAAAGTCCGTGAAGCCCGTGCTTTGCTGGGCTTCATCAAAGAAAACTCCTCCCAAAACTCTGCCTATAACAGCGTGATAGAAAAAGAGCTGGAGATATTAAGCACCACAAATGACTCATATGTCTTCCACGAGCATCTGGAATCAGAGAACCACCAATATTACCTGACTGATTTTGTTGATATGGCCAAGACATATGATTTGGCCTATGTTGGCGATACCGACATTACAAGCATGTATGCAGGCAACTTCTCGGCCAATGCCAGACAGACATTAAGCCAGATCAAAGATATTGTTCAACAGGAACAATATATGGACTTCCTTCAGAACCGCCGCTTCCGCCATACTATTTTGACAAAGGCAGAAAATGCCAAAAACATCAACCGCGCCATGCAACCTCAGGCTATTCTGGACTTCTATTTGATGGCTAACTTTACTGCGGATAACGATGGCAAGCTGGGCACGGATGGTAAGGCGCATTTCACGCATTACCAACACAAGGCCCAGAAGTTCTCGACAAATGACCGCATCAGCTCTCTGAGCCTGATCGCCTTATCCAAGCACAGAAAGCCGATCAAAGCCGAAACCATTGCCAAAGAGGTTAGCAAAGAACACGGTGTAAGCGAAAAAGATGTCATGACAGCACTTGTCAAAAATACTCTTTTGCTTGCCTTGCAGAACTTCCTCACACTATCGACCGATACGTATGATTATTATGAAGAAGTATCAGATAAGCCGCGCGCCTATGCGATAACGCTGTATCAGACACAAAAAACCAACAGTGTAAAAATCACCAACAAGCGCCTCGGGGCTATTAACAGCGATCGCGTATCTCGTGTTATTTTGTCTATGCTTGATGGAAAAAATACGCTTGATGATATTGCCGAGAAACTTGCCGATATGTCGGAAAAGGGCGAAATAGGCATTAAGATATCGGATAAGCCATTAGCAAAAACAAAAGAGAGCATGGATATTTTCAAAGGCGAGCTTAAAAAAATTATCCAGCAATATGCCGATAACGCCTTCTTGGAAGCATAACCCCCCTCAAGAGCGCTTGGATTTTACGAGCGCTCTATATACTCCTTGGATTGCATCTCCATCAGACGCGAGACTGTGCGCTCGAACTCGAAAGCATGATCTTCGCCAACATAGAGTTTGTCAGGCAAAGCATCGGCCGATACAACCAACTTCGTGCCGGTCTCATAGAGTGCATCAATCAAAATCATGAGACGCTTGGCCTCGTTTCGGCGGTCATAGCCTAGCTTTGGGATATTCTCCAAGAAGACTGTGCGATAACGACCGGCAACCAAGAGATAATCCTCCGCCCCGTAAGGCCGCTCACATAGCTCCGCAAAAGTAAAACGCGCCACGCCCTTGGCCACTTGGTTCACAGGAATTCTATGCCCTTTTACCTCCAATTCTTCGGAGTAACACACAGCATGATCAGTCAGTTTCGCAAACACTTCATTCATCTTAACGAGCGTTGTGCGCCCAAGCGGATGAAAATACGCCCCTTCCGACTTCAGGCATAGCGCACGGTAATCTGTTTCACTATCCAGCTTCACAACCTCCATGCGCTTCTTAATCAATTCAATGAATGGCAAGAACCTGTCTCTTTGCAATCCTCCCTCATATAAACGATCCGGCTCCCAATTCGATGTGGTCACGACAATCACATCACGATCAAACAGCGCGGTAAACAATCGCCCCAAAATCATGGCATCGGCCACATCAACCACATGGAATTCATCAAAACATAATATCCGGGAACGCTCGGCAATGCGCTCGGCTAACATTGGCAGCACAGCATCCACCCCTTCGCGGATACCATCATCTTGCCTGCGCGAGTGAATATACTCATGGACCTCGATCATAAATTGATGGAAATGCACGCGGCGCTTTTTAATGGCGATTGGCAAAGCCTCAAAAAACAAATCCATCACCATGGATTTTCCGCGCCCGACACCGCCATACATGTAAATCCCCTTCGGCGCCTCCGCCGATCGTGCGGCAAGCCCTGTCACACGTTCAAACCAGTTTTTGGGCTTGGCTTTATGCGCGGCCATCACTTCTTCATATAAACGCTGTAATGATTCAATAGCCTTTTCCTGCACAGGGTCGGGGCGTAATTCACCTGAGTCTAGGCGCTGATCATAAAGCGCTTGAGGGCTGAGATTTGGGCTTTGAGACATAACGGACCAACAGGATTGATATTTCGTAAAGCACGAGTAACGGAATAGCCAACAATATCTGGGACAGAATATCCGGCGGCGTTAAAAATGCTGCCAGAATGAAGGCCAGTACCACAACATATTTACGCGCCTTGACCAAGAGGTCAACGCCTATCAACCCGGCACGGCCGAGCAATGTGATTAAAACGGGCAGTTGAAAACATAACCCAAAGGCAAAAATAAGTGTCATAATCAGGTCAAGATACTCACTGACTCTGGCTTCCAGCTGAATAGGCAGTACCGTCTCACCGCCGCCGGTTTGGAAACTTAAGAAAAATGGCCAGGCCGCTGGCAGAACAACATAGTAAACACAAGCCGCACCGGCAAAAAACAGAGCCGGTGTAGCAATTAAGAATGGCAAAAAGGCCGATTTCTCGTTCTTGTATAACCCGGGAGCCACAAACATCCATATTTGCGCCAGTAAAATCGGGAAGCATAAAAACAACCCGGCAAACAAAGAGACCTTCAAATAAGTAAAGAAGGCCTCAGTAAGGCCCGTATAAATCAGACGCTGTGTGCCTGCCTCACCCATAGCATCGGCTAAAGGCTGCACCAAAAACCCATAAATATCTTCTACAAAGGCAAAACTTATCGCGCTCAACACCCCAAGCACAATAAAAACAATCATCAAACGGCTTCTGAGCTCTCCCAAATGGCTTGTCAGGGTTTGCTGTGCCTCTTGCTGCGTATTATTTACACTCATGCAGAACCTCCGTCAGATCTCTTCTTCGCAGGTTTTCTAGTTGCGCCTTTTTTCACAGCCTTTGCTTTGCTTTTAGGAGCGACTTTCTTGGTTTTTGTTGATGGCACTTTCTTCTTGGCAGGTGAGGCTTTAGCTTTGGCGCTCTTTGCCTTGCTGGCCTTTGCTTTGGCGGCCATCTTCTTTTTCTTGGCACCTTCTTTAGCCGGCAAGTAATCCTCATCGGCCTCTTCTTCATTCAAAAGAGCCGCATCTGAGGGCGCTTCAAAATTCACCTGCGAGCGAATCTGATCCAAATCAGCCTCACGCATAAAATCTTCAAATTGTTGGGAGAAGGCATAGCGAATATATTGAACACGGCGCATGACACGGCCGATAGCACGCATAATCGCGGGCAGCTCTTGTGGACCAATGACAAACACGGCCACAACCGCAATAATCAGCAGCTCTGTCCAACCAAAATCAAACATCGGGAATTACTTGCTAGCTTTCGACTTTGCTGCTTTTTTAGGCTTTGTATCGGCTTCAGCCTTTGCCAGAACCTTCGTGTCAGAGGAGGAGTCATCCCCATCATCCTTGAGGCCTTTTTTGAAACTGTTAATGCCTTTGGCCAAGTTCTCGGCAATTGCCGGAACACGGCTTGCGCCAAAAATAAGAACAATAACCAATATAATCAGTAAAATCTGTAACGGGCCTGGTGCCATATCAATGATCCTCGTTTTCGATGTGTTCGCTGTCGTCGTTTTCTTCGTTATCCTGAGCAATAAACAAATCTTGCGTATCAGGCAAGGCCTCAATTGCAGGTCTGCGATCCAAAAGCCCGGATGCCTTCAAATCATCCAAGCCCGGCAAATCCATAAGAGATTCCAGTGCGAATTGATCCAAAAAGCCCGGTGTTGTAACCCATGTCAATGGCCTGCCCGGTGTTTCACGCCTGCGCCCGGGCTTGATCCACCCCGCCTCCATGAGCGTATCCAACGTGCCTTTATGCGTGGCCACGCCGCGAATATTCTCAATCTCCGCACGCGTTACAGGTTGGTGATAGGCAATGATTGCCATCGTTTCCATCGCCGCGCGTGATAATTTCTTCTGCACATCCTTTTCGAGGCTCAGCACATCGGCCAGATCAGGTGCCGTGCGAAATGCCCACTGCCCGTCCATATTTACCAAATGAATACCACGAGCCTCATACATGGCTTGTAATTCAAGCAACAAGGACCCCACATCCGCGCCTTCCGGCATGCGTTCATGCAGAGCTCTGGTTGCCAAAGGCTCGGAGGATGCGAATAACAACGCCTCCAGGATACGCAATTGATTATCTTTGCTCATATCACTCATATCATCCATGCCGCTCTGTTGCTTTAATGCTTCACCCATTTTGATTCTCGCCCTTTGCGCCAATCTGATCCACTTGCAAGGCGCGCATATAAATCGGCTTAAACGCGCCGTCCTGCTTCATTTCCAAATGCCCTTGCTTGGCCAGCTCCAGTCCGGCTGTAAATGTAGAGGCCAGCGCAGAGCGGATATAAAGCTTGTCCTTCATGCCTTCAGGGATAAAACTATCCAGTGTTGCCCATACAGAATTCAGCCCTTTACGCGGCAAAGAGCCGAGCATCTTGCTCAAGCGCTCTAGCGCATCTTCTGTCGACATAAGACGGAAGACAGGCAGCTCATAATTACGCCCCTCAATACGCGCCTTGATATCCCCATAGGCCTGGAGCATATCAAACAAGCTGACATCCCACTGATTATGAATGGATGTCCCAAGCCCTTCGGGCATGCCGCGCGCAAATACGGATTGCCCAAGCTGCGGGCGTTCCATCAACCTGTCGGCTGCATCGCGCATCGCCTCCAGACGAATAAGCTGGAATTGCAGCGCTTCGGCCATTTCCTCTGCACTTGGCTCTTCCGTATTCTCTTCATGAGGCAGCAATAACCGCGACTTCAGATAAGCCAGCCACGCCGCCATCACGAGATATTCAGCCGCCAGCTCAAGGTTAAGCGCCTTGGCACGCTCCACAAAGCCCAGATATTGGCGGGCTAGCTGCAAAATTGAAATTTTTGTTAGATCCACCTTCTGCGAGCGAGCCAGCTCGAGCAAAACATCTAATGGGCCTTCAAACCCATCAATATCCAACAACAAGCGATCCGCATCATCCAAAGGGTTTGTCTTTGGCGGATCTTCTTGAAATTCAGTGCTTTTATTTTGCGTATTTTGCATCTTCTCTACTCAAGCCATTCTTCAGCCAGCTATTTACACAGCCATTTTCTGTGTATTGCGCCCCGTATTTTTAAGCCGTGTGATTGTATCATCACGCATTCTAGGCAGGTTATTCATAATGGCATGCATCTCTTCTAGCGCACCTGAGCAGTGTAATGCAAGATCACAGCCCGCTTCGATACACATCTTTGCCACATCCGGCGTGGTGCCGAATGAGGATAATGCCTTCATATCCAGATCATCACTGAGCAATACGCCATCAAACCCGATATACTCGCGAATGATCGTCTTGATCACATCTGGCGATAATGATGTCGGCAACTCTGCATCAACATTTTGCAACATAACATGCGCTACCATGCCCCAGCATTGGCCACCGATATCGGAGCGCGCCACCTGTTGGAAGGGAGAAAAGTCGCTGTGTTGAAGCTCTTCCAGTGAGGCCTCAATCATCGGTAAATCATGGTGGCTATCCACCTGTGCGCGCCCGTGACCAGGCAAATGCTTAATCACCGGCCTGATGCCACTGGCAATCAACTGCCTGCAGACGCTGATACCAAGCCGCGCAACAAGATCGGGGTCCGAGGCAAAAGCCCGATCTCCGATGGCATCATGCGTATTCTCGAACAGGACATCTAAAACCGGTGCACAATTCACATCAATGCCGCACGCGGCAAGCTCTTCGCCCAGCTGTAAGATTGTATAGCGCAGATCTTCCAGAGCCTCGTCCACGCCTTTTGAAAGCGCCTGATC
Source organism: uncultured Pseudobdellovibrionaceae bacterium (assembly GCA_964611755.1). Classification (GTDB taxonomy): domain Bacteria; phylum Pseudomonadota; class Alphaproteobacteria; order Micavibrionales; family Micavibrionaceae; genus CAZTBB01. The sequence continues at coordinate 7,238 of CAZTBB010000010.1, read as the reverse complement.
ACCAAAGGATTTCATCGGCGGATATTGGCGCCAAAATGGCGGTTTAAGGCGCTGTACACGCCCGCCTTCCTGATCGATCAAGATAGGCGCCTCATACCCCACCGCATTGCGCAAAGAGTCAACAAGATCAACAATCTGCGCACGGCTTTCACAATTTCTGGCAAACAGAATAAACCCTAAAGGCTTTACATCTTTGAAAAAATCAACCTCATCTGCGCTCAAGATTTGTCCCTCAGGCGCAAAGATAACCGGCGCGTTCACACGAGAGACAAAGTCATAGGACGGTAAGTTATTGGTAAAATCAGTCTTAGCGGACAACGAGGCAAGCCCCTGGCTTTTGTGCCTTAATGGAATCACAGAGCTTTGTTGCATCTTCTTTGGACAAAGGACCACTTTGGACGCGGTAAAATGTGCCGCGCTCCCCAAGTTCCGCCTTTTGCACACGATGCCCCTGCCCCTCAAGCTGCGGATAGCTGGCCTGAAGCTTTTGCCACTCAGAACCGGCATTAGCCTGATCACGAATACTGGAGAGTTGAACAAAATATTGATTTTCCGGGCTCAATGCAGCAGCAGCCATCGATGCAGCCCCTGATGCAGGCTCAATTGAATTGGCCGATGATGCCGCGGCGGCTTCATCCTCGCTTAACACAGAACGCACAAAGGCCAATGTTTCCGGGGATGCGCCTGCCGGCGCCAATTCCCTGACCCGCGGCTTTGTCTTGGGCACAGATGGCACGCTGGCCACTTGCTGCGGGGCTGCCTCATCTTTACTGCCCAGCGCTTCATCAGGGATAAGCTGTTGCATAATCTTGGGCTCGGATGCTTCATCAACCGACGCTGTAATCTCGATTGCATCTGATTCGCCACCCGATTTCACAGGCTGCGTGAGGTCAATAAATCCGGACGCGCCTTCTGCCCCGCGCTCCTTGCTCATAATCTTATCGGCAGTCTTGGCAAACTGCTCCAACTCCTCAAGCGATTCAGCGCCAGAGCCGGATTTTTCCATCCGTGCCTGCTCAAGCAAATTCTCAACCGGACGGTTTTGTGCTTCGGGGCTTTTCAAAACATCAAACACAGTGCTGTCTTGATGTGCAATACGCGCACCGCCTGTCTCTAACGGCTTGGATTTGATTGGTTTGGCTTCAGCCTTAACCACAGGAATGGATTCGGCATCATCAGACGACGGATAACTGATCATAACAATGCCGGCAAACAACACAGCCCCGGCAATCAAAAGCGAGGTGGCTACGAGCGGACTTTTCATTTTAGTCGCCATTTCAGAGCCAAAAACATATTCCAGAGCGCCCGGCTTTTTAGCTGGTGCCTTTGGCGCAAAGCCTGATGGCTGCTGTGCGCTTGGGCCAGATCCTGGTTGGTTAAAATTTGTATAAGGGTTGTTGCTCATCCCCACCTCCAACACGTGCAGTAATTTTTATAATTGCTATAATACTATTGCTAAACAGCTCCACCTGAACTGTCAATAAATATCGCAATGTCCATCCCCAAGATGGGTTATCGCAGATCCCAATACAGATCGAACATGCGTTCATGTTCACGGATAGCGTAGCGGTCTGTCATACCGGCAATGTAATCGCAGACAACGCGCGCCAGAGCCTGATCGCTATCCAGCCCACCGGCCTCGACCACACGCACCTGCCAATTATCCGGCAAAAGCTGGTAGCTGTCATTGAATGCATTAAAGAGATCATTCACAATGCGCTCTACTTTGAGCCAAATACGGTTAATCGAGTAATGGCGATACATACGTTCATACAGAAAACCGCGCAATTGCTGAACTTTGCCATGCATGTCATCCGAAAATGCCACAAGCTGCTGTCCGCATTGACGCACATCTTCAGGCGATTGCGGCTTCACATCACCCAAGCGTTTATTGGTCTCAGCCAAAACATCATTCACCATCGCCCCGATCATTTCACGCACCATTTCATGCACCATATAGGGCGTGCGGTCGATATCAGGGTAATTTTTGCGCACTCGATCCAACACCTCTCTGAGCAGTGTAATTTCCTCTAAATCTTCAATGGCAAAGAGCTGCGCACGCAAGCCATCTTCAACATCGTGGTTGTTGTAGGCAATATCATCGGCAATGGCCGCCACCTGCGCCTCTAATGACGCATGCGTCTTGATTTCCAGATCATGAACAGCCTGCACTTCCTTGAGGGTTGTCGGCAATTCACCTTCTTTGACCGGGCCATTATGTTTGACAACACCTTCCAGCGTTTCCCATGTCAGGTTTAACCCTTTAAAATTGGGGTATTTACGCTCTAATTTGGTGAGCACGCGCAAAGACTGATCATTATGCTCGAAGCCGCCATAGGGTTTCATGCAGGCTTTGAGATATTCCTCGCCAATATGCGCAAAAGGTGTGTGGCCAAGATCATGAGCAAGCGCGATTCCCTCGGCCAGATCTTCATTCACCATCAGGGCCCGCGCCAAAGATCGCGCCACCTGCGCAACCTCCAAAGTATGTGAGAGACGCGTGCGGTAATGATCCCCTTCATGATAGACAAAGACTTGTGTTTTATATTTAAGGCGGCGAAATGCACTTGCATGGATAATCCGATCGCGATCGCGCTGGAATGGCGTGCGGTGCATGCTCTCCGGCTCCTTGATAAAACGCCCGCGGCTTTGATCCGGCCGGCAGGCATAAGCGGCCAGCGGCAATGCGCAGTAATTATAGGCAGGTTGTTGATCGGTATTGCTCATTATCTCATTCATCCTATATAATAGAATTATGAGCATAATTGTTGATGAGAGTGCCGTAAAGCGGATTAATGAGCTTCGTTCACAACGTGGTGAAGAGGCGCTCATGTTGCGCGTGCGCGTCGAAGGTGGCGGTTGCGCCGGCTTTTCCTATAAAATGGATTTAACAGATGAAGTTGGCGCGCAAGATCAATCCTTTGCCGATTCTGTTGTCACGGATGATATCTCTTTAACATTTCTAGATGGCTCCACCATTTTATTCGAAGATAAACTGATTGGCGCCGAATTCGTTATCAATAACCCCAATGCCGCCTCCGGCTGTGGCTGCGGAACATCTTTTTCCCTTAAAGATTAAATTGCCCATAAAAAAACCGCCCGATAGATGTGCAACCGGGCGGCTTTCGTAAATTTTATATCAATCGAATTAACGACCGGGCGATGCAATAATATCAGGCGTTGAGTCGCCTGCATTAGGAGAGAGTGCAAGAGTATTAAACTCAAGCTGCTCGTCTGCACCTTCCGTGATCAAATGCCAGATCAACGGCGCATATTCATGCAACTCTTCCGGCAAACCGGACTGAGCCGGAATAACCACATCACGAATACTTCCATCAGCATCTTGAACCTGCACTGTGATGTCTTCTTCAACACCTTCAATCAGTGTATTCAACGCATCAAGAGCCACAGCACTTCGCATCACCGCGTTTTGCGATTCAATCTCGAGGTTTTCACGCTCAAGCAACAGCACACGGCGTTCATTCAGTGTTTGGATTGTTCTACGCAAAATCTGGCGCGCATCATCATGCAAAGCCAAACCTTTTGAAGACACTCCACCAACTTCGTATGGAATACCTTGTTCATCAAGTTTTTCCTGGGCGCGCTCCATGATTTGATTAAGAACTGAATCAAGTGCTTGTGGGAAATCCGCTGCTGCGCGCTGACCAATCACTTCTTGTGCCGCTGAGCGCAATACACCGCGGATAATCGTCTCGCGTTCATTCCAATACAAACGACGGAACTCCGTAATCGTCGCCTCATTTGCACCCGGTTGCGGGCGAACATAGGCCTCAAAACTTCCGATGAATTGCTGCTGGTCTGATGTCATAATCTGCGCATCATCTGCCGAAATGTCATAAGCAGAATATCCTGCATCAAGCGTTCTCACGACATTGATAATTGGATATCCCGTTCTCTTCCACCCTGTTTCAGGGTTATTTGCAAAATCTTCATTATAAATCGCAATGATTTCACCACCACGTTCAACAAGAACAATTTCATCTGTATCAACACGGTCATGTGTAATGCGCCAGTTAGCCCCATAAAGAGCTGCACCAGCTAAAGCTGCGCCAAGTGTTCCTTTAGCAATCGCACCAATTTTACCCATAATTTACTCTCCTCTATATACATAAATCTGCGGATATAGAGACAGGCAATATAATGGAAATTACAATATGTCAATATTATTTGACAGATTATTTTAAGCTCGCATCATATAGTGAAATTAAGGCCTAAATTATAATATGCTTTGGCCAGTCTTCTTCCAATCCTCAACAAATGCGGCAAGGCCTTTATCGGTTAATGGATGCTTATAGAGCTGGTGAATCACCTCCGGTGGGCATGTGGCCACATGGGCCCCCATCTTGGCACTTTCAACGATATGCATCGGGCTGCGCACGGATGCGACAAGAACTTCTGTATCAAATTCAGGATAGTTATCATAGATACGCACGATATCGGAAATCAGTGTTAGCCCATCATTGGAAATATCATCCAAACGGCCAACAAACGGGGAAATAAAGGCTGCCCCCGCTTTTGCCGCCAGCAAGGCTTGCGCCGGTGAAAAACAAAGTGTGACATTCACCATAGTCCCCTCATCGGACAATTCTTTACACACGCGCAAACCATCTGGCGTGAGAGGTACTTTAATCGCCACATGATCGGCAATTTTACGCAGCACCTCGGCCTCTTTGCGCATTGTCTCGTAATCTGTAGCGGCCACCTCTGCGCTCACCGGGCCGCTAACAACGTCACAAATCTCTTCAATCAGGGGAATAAAATCACGCCCGCTTTTCGCGATCAATGATGGGTTCGTTGTGACACCATCCAGTAAGCCTGTCGCGGCAAGGTCTTTAATATCATCAATATTGGCAGTATCTACGAAAAATTTCATCTTTATCTCCTGATTCATTTGCACATGCGAACTTTAATGATGATACTTAACAGATGCACTCACTTTTTCAAGAGCTTGACGATTTGGATGATAAATCCGGCGCGGCGGATGACCTGCCATCAACGCGCAAGCGTATACTTGTGCCCTATCCCGTGGATAAGGCCTATGACTATGCGGTGCCGGATGATCTTGATTTAAAAGATGGGGATTATGTCTGCGTCCCGCTCGGGGGGCGTGAAGTCACCGGCGTCGTCTGGGGAGAACCGAGCGATGATGTCGCCAGCTCCAAGATTAAAGCCGTCATCGATCATTATCCGTTGCGCGCGATGCCAAAGCTCCACCGTGACTTCCTCGATAAAGTGGCGAGTTATACAATGAATGCAAAAGGCTCGGTGCTGAAAATGAGCCTGAGTGCTCCGGGCGCTCTTTCGCCGCCAAAACCGGTCAGCGCCTATACTCTTGCATCACAGATTCCAGATAAACTCTCAGATAAACAAAGCGCAGTTGTTGACGTCTTGCGTGATGGAGAGCCACGCCGTGCATCCGAAATTGCAGATCTGGCTGGCTGCTCGGCAGGTGTGGTCAATACGCTCTTAAAAAACGGTGTGCTGAGACTGGTGGAACGCTACAACCCCGCACCTTGCAAAAACCCGAATGCAGCACGCAAAGGCCCGAAGCTCTCGGACAGCCAACAAGAGGCTGCCGATGCGCTTGTGCAATCTGTGAAGGATAACCGCTATAGCGCCTCCTTGCTCGATGGCGTCACCGGAGCCGGAAAAACCGAAACCTATTTTGAAGCCGTGGCCGAAGCCCTCAAGCAAGATCGCCAAGTGCTGATCTTGCTTCCTGAGATTGCACTCTCCAACGCATTCTTAGAACGTTTTAAATCCCGCTTTGGCTGCGCGCCTGCACTCTGGCACTCCGGCCTATCATCATCCATGCGCAAAACCACGTGGCGCGGCGTCGTCAGCGGCAAAACCAAAGTCGTCATTGGTGCGCGCTCAGCTCTTTTTCTTCCATTCCCCGAGCTTGGCCTGATCATTGTCGATGAAGAACATGATCCCGCCTTCAAACAAGAGGAAGGAACAATCTACCATGCACGTGACATGGCGGTACTGCGTGCTCACATGGGAAACATCCCGATTGTGCTTGTATCCGCAACCCCTTCGCTGGAAACCATCCATAACGCATGGAATGGGCGTTACAATCATCTTGTTTTGGCTGATCGCTTTGGCGGTGCGCGCATGCCGGAAATTGATACAATCGATATGCGCCTTGCCCGCAAAGATGCGCAACATTTCATATCAGATCCTTTGATTGAAGCCATTGAAGAAAACATAGAGGCCGGCCAACAATCCCTCTTATTCCTTAATCGTCGCGGCTATGCGCCCTTAACGCTATGTCGCTCTTGTGGTCAGCGCATGGATTGCCCGCGCTGTACCGCATGGCTGGTGGAACACCGAAATTCCGGGAAGCTGCACTGTCACCATTGCGGATTCTTTGCCAAAAAGCCTGAACATTGCCCTTCATGCGAGGATACAGATACGCTGGTTGCCTGCGGCCCGGGGGTTGAGCGTATTTTCGAAGAGGCTAAAGAGATTTTTCCTGATGCCCGCATTATGGTTCTCGCCAGTGACACAGCCGATGACGGAGAATCTTTACGCGCTATGCTTGATAAAATTCGTAACAATGAGGTTGATGTGATCATTGGCACACAGATCATTGCCAAAGGCCACCATTTTCCGAACCTCACCCTTGTGGGTGTCATTGATGCCGACCTTGGGCTGCAAGGCGGAGAGTTACGTGCCTCCGAGCGCACCTATCAACTTCTCCATCAAGTAGCTGGCCGTGCCGGACGCGAAGATAAAAAAGGGCGCGTCCTCCTGCAGAGCTTTATGCCAGAGCACCGCATCATCCAAGCCCTGGCTAATGGTGCGCGCGATGATTTCCTCTCCATTGAGGCCGATGAGCGTGACATGGCGCATATGCCGCCCTTTTCTCGTTTGGCTGGAATCATTGTCTCAGGGCGTGAGGAAAGCCACGTCATTGAAACCGCAAAAATGCTAGGCCAGAGTGCCCCCCAAGGTGCCCAGATCCAGACTCTGGGACCAGCCCCTGCGCCGTTTGCGCGGCTGCGCGGAAAATTCCGCTATCGCCTGCTTGTGATCGCCGATAAAAACATCGACATCCAAAAAGCAGTCAGCACATGGATAAGCCAAATCAAAACACCATCCAATGTGCGCATTCAAATCGATATCGACCCGCAAAGTTTTTATTAAAACCGCCTAAAATACGACAGCCATGATACGGGGGTCCGCAAATGAACTATCCGGATCAGAAGCAT
>CAZTBB010000009.1:46571-57017 GCA_964611755.1 uncultured Pseudobdellovibrionaceae bacterium | reverse complement strand
GGATACGATCATGGATCTGTCCACGGGTAAAGACATTCACGATACGCGCGAGTGGATCTTGCGCAACTCCCCTGTGCCGGTCGGCACCGTGCCAATCTATCAGGCGCTGGAGAAGGTTGGGGGCATCGCCGAAGACCTGAACTGGGATATCTTCCGCGACACCCTCATCGAACAGGCCGAGCAGGGCGTGGATTATTTCACCATCCATGCGGGCGTGCGCCTGCCATTCATTCAATTCACGGCGGACCGGATCACGGGCATTGTCTCGCGCGGCGGCTCGATCATGGCGAAATGGTGCATGGCGCATCACCGTGAGAGCTTCCTCTACACCAAATTCGGCGAGATCTGCGAGATCATGAAAGCCTATGATGTAAGCTTCTCCCTTGGCGATGGCTTGCGCCCGGGCGCGATCCGCGATGCCAATGACAAGGCGCAATTTGCCGAGCTGAAAACACTGGGCGAGCTGACCAAAAAAGCATGGGATCAGGATTGTCAGGTGATGATCGAGGGCCCCGGCCACGTCCCGATGAGCATGATTAAAGAGAATATGGAGAAGGAGCTGGATGAATGTCACGAGGCGCCCTTCTATACGCTCGGGCCGCTGACGACCGATATCGCCCCCGGCTATGACCATATCACAAGCGCGATCGGCGCGGCGCAAATTGGCTGGTACGGCACGGCGATGCTGTGCTACGTGACGCCGAAGGAACATCTGGGTCTGCCCAACCGCGATGATGTGAAGGTCGGCGTGGTGACCTATAAGATTGCGGCGCATGCCTCTGATCTTGCCAAGGGGCATCCGGGCGCGCAATTCCGTGATGATGCGCTCTCCAAGGCGCGGTTCGAATTTCGCTGGAACGATCAGTTCAACCTCTCCCTCGATCCGGATACGGCGCGGTCATACCATGATGAAACCCTGCCGGCCGAAGGCCATAAGGCGGCGAGCTTTTGCTCCATGTGCGGGCCGAAGTTTTGCAGCATGAAAATCACGCAAGATGTGCGCGATTTCGTGGCCGAGCAAAAGGAGAAGGGTGAGGAGAAGGCTGCATGATATTAAGAAATGAGCAGCAGTTAATTAATCCTAACAACCCATGGGATGGTGATCAATTAGATCGTCAGAAAGATGGTGAGTATTTTACTGAAATTATTAAAGATATTAACCAGCCTTTTGTAATCTCGGTGTGCTCTGAATATGGTACAGGAAAAACTAATTTTCTTAAAAGGTGGAAGGCTCATATTGATAAAAAGCTTACAATGACAGAAACCGTGTATCTTGATGCATGGGAAACTGACTACAGTGGTGATCCTCTAGCTGCTATAGTGGATTGTATTATTGAAGCTATACCTGAGGGGCAGCGTGAAAAAATCACAAATAATATTGATAAAATCGCTTGCTTGATGGCTAGGAAAATTTTTTCAAGATATACGGGGGGGATTAGTGACGATATTCTTGACTCAATTAAGGATTCAAATGGTGAAATTAAATCTAGTTACATAAAAGAGTATCAAAATCTAAAAACTTTAATTGAAGAAACAAAAAAAGCTTTAAAGCAAGAAGTTAAGAATACACATAAGAAAATAGTATTCTTTATAGACGAGTTAGATAGGTGCAGGCCTAACTACGCTATCGAAATGTTAGAATACATAAAACACTTTTTTGATATTCCTGATATTATTTTCGTAATAGCGGTAGATGATAATCAGTTGGTTAATGCAGTTTCATCAATTTATGGCAACAAGATTGATGGAAAGGGTTACTTAAGAAAGTTTTTTAATTGGCAATTGAATCTGCCAACGCCTTGCCCAGAAAAATATGCAAACTTTCTTTTAGATAAATTCGAATTAAGGGATAAAATGGAAGGCCCTTATGCTTCGGCAGACCACAAGCTTGGAGATTATGCAAGCTTTCAGGGTTTTATTAATTATTATAAATCATTTTGTTTGATGCTTGATCTAAGTCTGAGAGACCAAGAACAAGCTTTTATTACTCTGAGCCTAATTGTCAGCGCCAATAAAAACAATATTGTGCCTCTTGAGATTTTTGGGTTCTTATTAGCTATATACAGTTATTTAGATTTCAATGATTTTAAAAAATTTTTAAAAGAAGATTTAGATAGGGATGAAGAAATATTTACTCTTGGAAGCAATGCATCCTTATTATCAAAAACACGAAATACAAAAATTTTAGATAAATATGCAGATAAGGAACATTATAAATTTTTATATAAAGTATTGTTTTGGGAAAAAAGACAGCTCCGATCTGAAATGGTTTCATATGCCCAGAAAGTAGATCGCCCGGGTACGCCAACAATTTCAGAACAAGAACAAATTCAGATAAGAATAATTGATGTGACACACGGAGTGCTCACACAACATGGAGTGGAAAAACTAAGTGATTATTTTTATTCAATCTTTGTTGAAGCAAAGGAATATTTGCGTTAATTCAATCAATCATAAGAGTTTTTAAATTTCCATTCATGACTCCCCTCCCTCCATGCCCAACCTGCTCATCCCCTTACACCTATGAAGATGGGGCGCTGTTGATTTGCCCGGAATGTGCGCATGAGTGGAGTGCGGCCGCGGAGGCAGGCGGTGATGTGGTGCGTGATGCGGTCGGCAATATCCTGTCCGATGGGGATGCGGTGACCATTGCCAAGGATCTCAAGCTCGGCAATAAAACCATCAAGGTCGGCACCAAGGTGAAATCTATTCGCCTCCTCCCACCCGAAGAGTGGATCGGCGATCATGATATTGATGCCAAAGTCCCCGGCTTCGGGCCGATGAGCTTGAAATCCTCCGTTGTTAAGAAAATCTTCGATTAGCCGCCTTCGGCTTTTTTTGGGTATGCGAACAACGCTGCCGTGTTGCTTGTGTCTATTATGCGAACAACGCTGCCGCGTTGCTTCGCGGGGGCTCAAATCCTCCGTCGTGAAGAAAATCTTTGATTAGCCGCCGAAAGCAAAACTTGCATTTTGCGCACACTTGTAGGATTATATTCCTTGTATAAATCCGCATCACAACCTGCATGCCACCCCCACCCCCTCAAAACGGCGGAACGAACTGAGTAACTCGGATTGCTATGTGTTATCAATGGTTTATGGGTGGTTTGGCGGCGGAAAATATGGATTTTCCTTGAATCTTTGAAACCATGCTGCTAGAGATGACATATATCAAGACATAATATTAGCTGTGGGGATGGTTCATGGATAAGAAAATTATCAGGGAAATTTATCAGGATGCCAATGCGGATGCGTATCGGGTGTTTCGATCGGCGTTGGTGAGCAAGATTTTGGATCAAGCGATCACGGAATATACGCCCGGAAAGAACACGCATGCGATTATCGCGTTTCAAACACCGACGGCCAAATTTATCACGCCGCAGGGCGAGGATTTAACCGGCCGCCTGCGGATGAGATATCCGCATATGATGAATGTGATTCTTCAGGAAGGGGCGCTGGTCGGTGTCTCTCAGTTGGATGAGGCGGGGTTTAAAAGCCTGATCGCGCCGATGCAGATTGACGGCCAGTTGGTTGATGTGACGATCCCGCTTAGCTCGATTGTTGATTTTCAGCTCAAATCACAAGGCTCGCCGGAAATTCGTCTGGCTCTCAAGGAGCGGCATGAAAGCGATCGCCATGCGATTGAGCGCATGTTGGGGGAGCAAAACTTTTCCGAAGAGCGCGGGGAGCCTATGGGCTGGCCGCTGGATGGGTTTGTCAAAGATTAGAGTTTAAGGGCTGGGGCTAAAGCGTGATTTGATGGCGCGGATCGGGCGCCCGTCAATCAGGGCTATCCCCGAGCCGATCATGCCCATCCCGATCACATGTTTGAGCTCCAGCACTTCACCAAGCAAGGTAATGCCAAGCAAGATCGCGAAGATCGGCACTAAAAATGTCACCAGCGTGATATTGGTCGCGCCCGAGCTGTTCAAAATTCTGAAATAGAGAATATAGGCAAAGGCCGTGCAGACAAGCGCGAGGGCCAACACATAGAGCCAGTCATGCAGGCTGCCGGGTGGCAGGCTCATCGGATCATCGATCATCAAAACGGCAGGCAGAATCAGCACGCTGGCCGCGGTCATTTGTCCGGCGGCGGTCTGGCTCGGGGTGATGTCCATGGTGCGGAAGCGGCGGCCGAATATGGTGCTGAGCGCGTAGCATGTGGCTGTGCCCAGCACGGCGAGCTGTGGCAGCAATGAGCCATCGCTGGCATAGCTCAGCGCATCGATCCCGATCATGATGCTCACGCCCAAAATGCCGACCACAACGCCGAGCAGGCGGCCAAGGCTCATTTTCTCGTCTTGGGTCAGGAAATGCGCAAAGAGAATCGTAAAGAGCGGGGTGGTCGCGTTCAGGATCGAGGCCAGCGAGGCCGTGATCGTTTCCTGTGCCCAGAAGAACAGGCTAAAGGGGAGGACATTATTCAAAAACCCCATCACACATAAATTGCCCCAGAGCGCCCAGCCCAGCGGAATTCTCTGTCCGCGAATCAAAATATAAGACCACAGCCCCAGCGCGGCAATCAAACAGCGCAGCAAGACAATGGTAAAGGGCGGCCACACTTCAACCAGAAGCTCGACAAAGATGAACGAGCCGCCCCATATCACGCCAAGCAAAAGCAGGATCAACCATTCATTGACCCCCATCGTGCGTGATATGCCGGATGGTGTTGCGCTCATCCCCTATCTTTGCCTGAAAAGCGGCGTAAAAGAAATCCGTTTTTTGTGATGGGCGAAGACTTTATGGGGGCTGAGGGGCAATATCGGGGTTACTCACAATCAATAGGGCGATTTCGCTGTGTTTTATCCCCAAAAATGCGAAGGGAGGCTGCATATACATGCAAACCTCCCTTGCTATCCTTAGTAAAGTGCATTAACATTACTCTCGCGAAAGAAATAAATGCACACACTTTCTAGGGTTTGCAAAAAAGCCTTTGACAGCCCCTTTGCATTGCAAGATTTGAAAATCAAAAAACTCCCAATCTTGGCCCCGACTTATTTAGCGCGGGGAACACGCGCCGGCCAAATCTGTTTTTACAACACACGACATGAAGCAAAAGCCAAATAAGGCCTGTTGAAGTCATGTCCGATACGATCAACACTTTTAAAAATGTGAACGCCAATTCCATGCGAAACATAAAAGAGGCAGATCTGTTTTTCAAAAGCTCCCGAACCGTAAAGTCTTCAAAATAAATCAAAGACGGACTTCGGACTTTAAATGGCAAGTAAAACAAAAATAATAAAATTACTAAGTTCTAGTCGAAGAGAAACTGACAAGTCTCGAAAACCAATCCAGCTTCCTTCGCATCAAACACCAATGAAACAAAGCAAGCTTTACATCAAAAGCGGCGTTTGAGGCCATTTAAAAAATGATATCTCTATCATTCCAGCGAAGACAACTTTGGTTCGCAACTCCATGCTTTGGCGAAATTTCCGAACTAACGGGCTCTGTCTTGCTGTAATTTTATGATTCTACGATTCGGGGGTTTGAGTCAAACACTACCAACATAAAAAACGCTTTTTTTTGCATTTTCTTGGGGGTTAAATCGTGGATAGATCTGTTTATAACACGTCGAGCATCTCGGCCACCAATGGATGGCGGACGATGTCAGTTTGATCGAGCTGAACCACAGAAACATTCTTGAGTGCCTGTAATCTGCGTGATATATCAGCGAGTCCTGACATTCCATCAAGCAAATCTGATTGTTCCGGATCACCTGTAACCACCATTGTGGAATGCCAGCCAAGACGTGATAGCAACATTTTCAGCTGGCTATACGTACAATTCTGAGCTTCGTCAATCACAACAAAGGAGTTATTGAGCGTTCGCCCACGCATAAAACCAACGGGTGCGATCTCGATTGTTCCATCATCGATATATTGACGCACCTTCTTTCCACCCAATCGGTCACCAAGGGAATCGTAAAGCGGTCTGAGGTAGGGTGCCATTTTCTCATGCATGTCCCCTGGAAGGTATCCGAGTGATTCCCCAGCCTCCATTGCGGGCCTTGATAGAATAATGCGTTCGATATCACCTCTTTCCAGTGATTCGACGGCAGAGGCAATGGCCAAATAGGTTTTACCCGTTCCGGCCGGTCCCATCGCCATAGTCAGAGAATAATCCTTTATGGCTTGATAAAGCCTTGCCTGACCTTCCGAGCGGGGCTTGATATTTTTAACGTATTTTTGATCACGGCGACCATCAATTTCATCATCCAGCGGATGCCAGCTTGTTGCGCTGAAGCGGGGGTCATCGGCCATATTGTGAATTTTGTTATCTTTTGTTTTACGTGTTTTTTTGTTTTTAGACATGGTGGTGGTCTCCTTATAGTTCGGTCGTGGCAATGGGTTTACTCGAGTGGGTACCCGAAGTTAAAAAAGAAACGATATGTGCTGGAATTTGAGGTAAAGCTATCAGCTTAGCGCTAGGGCGCTTATTGCAAGTGTAAAGAGTGTTTATAGAATAGATGATCAAGAGAATCCTTATCACTAACTGGTAAAACCATCATACCAGAAAGTGCGTCTAAAAACGATTGTTTCATTATTTTGCCTGTGGGTAGATCATCCGGGCAAAATCCTTGATTGCATTTATTATCAAAGCAAACTAGGGTATCGGCCATGATGAGCGCTGAAAAACAGAACAAAGATTTTTATATTTCATTTGATGATATCAAGGCGGCACGCGCGGCTATTCAAAATCAAACAATTTTGACGCCGACAATCCATGCGGCGCGTTTATCTCTGCATTTTGGTCTTGATTTATATCTCAAGCTCGAGAATTTGCAGCATACCAGCGCTTTCAAAGCACGTGGAGCTTTGAATAAGTTGCTGACCTTGAATGAAGAAGAGCGCAAAAGAGGCGTGATTGCCTGTAGCGCGGGCAATCATGCTCAGGGTGTTGCCTATCATGCCAATAATTTGGGTATTCCGGCAGTGATTGTCATGCCGGAGAATACGCCGTTTAATAAAATCCAGAAAACAGAGGATTTTGGCGCTAAGGTTGTTTTATATGGGCAAAATTTTGATGAGTCGGTTGAAGAGACCAATCGTCTTGCTCAAGAGGAAGGCTATGTGTTTGTTCACCCATTTGATGATCCGCAGATTGTGGCCGGGCAAGGAACAATCGGGATTGAGATGTTAGAGCAACAACCTGATCTTGATGTGGTTGTTGTTCCGATTGGCGGTGGCGGTTTGATTTCCGGTGTTGCTATGGCGCTTAAATCAATCAAGCCCGAGATCACGGTTATTGGTGCGCAGGTTGAGAGTTATGATGCCGCAAACCGTAATCGTGAAGGATTGGGATCTCCCGAAGGTGGCTCGACATTGGCCGAGGGTATTGCCGTGAAAGCACCTGCACCGCGTAATCTGGATATTATCGAACACTATGTTGACCGCATTGATGTCGCCACTGAGCGTGAAGTGGAAGAGGCCGTCTTTGATTTCCTCTCGCATGAAAAACTGGTTGCAGAAGGCGCAGCAGGCACAGGCTTGGCCGTTATTGAAAAGAACCTGGATTATTTTAAAGGCAAAAAAGTAGGGTTGATTTTATGTGGTGGGAATATTGACTCACGCCTTCTGTCGACACTTATTATGCGCGGCCTGGTCAGAGATGGCCGTATCACGCGCCTGCGCTTTAAAATTGATGATACGCCGGGCCAACTCTCGGATATTTCTCGTATTATCGGTGAATCCAGAGCCAATGTAGTTGAGGTTATTCACCAACGTTTGATGCAAAGCGTTTCGCTCAAGCGTGCCGAGTTAGACGTTGTAATCGAGGCGCGCGATGCGCAGCATGTTGATGATATTGTCAAAACCCTCAGAGACTCAGGATTTGTCGTCGAAGCGATGAATGAGGTTTAACCCTTTTTTATTTGACATAATTGTATTTTTTTCATATAAATCACCCTCATAATAATAATGGTATGCCGTAGAGGGTTCTCATGAAGCTTGGAAATAAAGAGATAACGATGCCAACGCGTCGCCAGTTTATTTTTGGTGGTGCGGCCGCTGCCGTTGCTACGGCGGTTGGAGCCTATGGCGGAACATTTGTTTTTAACAAGGATTTCAGGCGTTGGAATAAATATACCTATTTAGAACGCATTCAAATGCCGCGCATGTGGGATCAAGCGCGCACAATCTCCAGAGCAATGATCAACAGCCAATATGGGAACACAGGCGCGCAAATTGTTCTCGACATCGCTCAGGCCGTTGAAGATTATTATTCAGAGGCCTTTGATAATTATCACCATGGCGATGGTGATCGTATTCTTCTCCAGCCGATGCAAATGTTTGATATTTTAATGATGAAGGCGCGCATTGAGAGCGACTTTATGCGCTTGCCTCGTGGCGGTGGAACATCGGAATATAATGGCCATTGGGGCATTTGGGGTGTTTTTCACCATGAAAGACATCAATGGGCAATCCGTTTGAAAAAATATGGACCGGATGAATGGCGCAATACCGATATTATCGAGCTTGAACCCGATGGGCTTGGCTATAATGCCTATATTGCTCGTGGACGAGAAAATCGCAATGAATTGCGGGACCAGATTTTGAATATGCGCGGTGATGCCTATATGGCATCACGGGTTCAAATTGGCTATATCAATGAAGAAGTTATCCCGCGCCTGACCTCATCTATCGAAAGACAGCTAGAGGGAACGCCTCAGGCCTCGGCCATTGGCAACATCGCTATCGGCATTGATTCCATTTATGCGGAGCATGTCTTCGGCCGGACGGTTGCGGCCGATATGATTTCAGCAGCGATAGGCGTAGAGCGCTACCGCCAAAGAACATTGGAAGAGGCCGTTGGGCGTTCAACGGCCCGAGATAATCGCGGTATTGCCTATGAAAATGGTGATGTGAATGGACGTGCTCTATTCCTGCATGAAGCCTTTGATCATTTGCGCTCAGAGCGGATTGATGGCTGGTATTTTGAAGATTTCAAATCAAGATTTTTAAATGGCTATCATGACTTCAGGGAAGATTATATTCGCCCCGAAGTCACGCCTGTTCCAGAAGCTTAAAGCTGCTTTAGCGCCGATTGAATGGCATCCGCATCATCTGTTTTATCAAAACGTTCTATCTCTTCCATGGAGTTCGCATCCAGAACAACCATATACCCCGTTTTCGAGCCTGCCTTCTTCACGAATGGCGATAGCCCCAAGGCGTTGGATAGCATCAGAGATTGGTGAATGGTTTCTTTATCTGTGAAATCCATTGTTATGAACAAGATCTCAGATTTATCGAGCGCGGCATTTTCGCGCGCCTCTGTGATGGCCGGATCCAGAATTTTACAACTGCCGCACCAATCGGCATAAAATGTCAGTGCATAATATTTGGGGGCCGGGTGATGTGTGTCTTCGGCCTGCGCAGAAAATGGTAAGACAGCCAGGAACAAGAATGCGCTCAGTACGGTTAATAATTTCATCGGATCCTCTCTCTTTATATATAAGCCGGGTGTTACTTTATATAAATGAATTCGAAGGTGCTTTGTGGTTGGTTACAAAAAAGCCGCCCAAAGCAGAACCGTTGGGCGACTTTTTGTCTTAAAGAAAACGACGTGCTATTCGGCGGCGGCGACGGTGTCGTCATCGTCTGATTTGCCTTGTTGCGACATATCAATTCCACCAATTTTGCGTCCGTAATTACCGGCAAAAATATCTGCTGAGAAGACTTCTTCCCATGTTCCACCTGTTGAGGCTTTTGAGTATTCCGTTGCGCGGTTTTCAAAGAAGTTTGTGTGCTCGGCACCGTTAAGCATTTCATCCATCCATGGCAATGGATTTTTCTCGATGCCGTAAACAGCTTTAAGGTTAAGCTGTTGCAGACGACGGTCACCAATGTAGCGGATATAATCTTTAACTTCTTGTGCTGTAAGGCCTTCAATAGGGCCCATTTCAAAACAAAGATCGATAAAGGCATCTTCAAATCCGATAATCGTCTCACAGCAATCTGTAATTTCCTGTTTCAGTTCATCATCCCAAATGTCTTGGTTCTCGGCGATAAAGGCATTGAACAGTTTGATCATGGAGAGGCAGTGCAAGGTCTCATCACGTACAGACCATGTCACGATTTGCCCCATACCCTTCATTTTATTGAAGCGTGGGAAGTTCATCAAAATCGCGAAAGAGGCGAAAAGTTGTAATCCCTCGGTAAAGGCACCAAACATGGCCATAGTTTTGGCAATGTCACGGCGGTTTTCCATGGATACGTCTTGCATGTAATCGAATTTGTCCTTCATCTCTTGATACTTCAAGAAGGCTTCATATTCGATTTCAGGCATACCAATAGTATCCAGCAAGTGAGAATACGCTGCAATGTGAACGGTCTCAATGTTGGAGAAGGCAGAGAGCATCATTTGTACTTCTACAGGGCCGAAGACCTGGGAGTAGTGCTTCATGTAACAGTTATTTACTTCTACATCGGATTGGGTGAAGAAGCGGAAA
>CAZTBB010000009.1:0-46561 GCA_964611755.1 uncultured Pseudobdellovibrionaceae bacterium | reverse complement strand
CCAGATTCTTTTCAGCCGGTGTCAGGCTTTTTTTCCAATCGCGCACATCTTCGGCTAAAGGCACTTCTTCAGGTAGCCAGTGGATGCGTTGTTGTGTCAGCCATGCCTCGTAACACCATGGATATAAAAATGGCTTGTATACATGTCTTTCAACAAGAAGGGGTGAATTTGCATTCGCAATATCGGCAGATTTGGCTTTCGCGCCCATGGTTTTTCTCCTTTAGGTTCTTTTTCTCAAAAATAGCAATGTTGTCATGTGTGACAGTTTAGAGCACTCCCTTGCTTTTCCGAGTCATTTCTTGTCCTGCTCGTGTGAATAGCGGGGATAACAAGATGGAATCACAAAGAAGATGTTTTTGGCATATATTGTGCCAATAATTAGTAAATTATACCACATATTGTGTTTTGTGAAGGGGGTGTGTCACATTTTTCGACATAAATCGGCTGTAATGTGTATAAAAATGGTCCTATTTCTGCCAATAGCGCGAAGAGAACAGGACAACAACGCTCATAATTTCAAGCCGGCCGAGAATCATGCCGGCCGATAGGAGTAATTTTGAAACATCATTTAGTGATCCATAGTGACTGTCTGGTCCTATGATGGGGCCTACGCCCGGGCCAACATTTCCGATACTGGCTGCCGCAGCGCTGAGAGCAGAGATAAAATCAAGGCCTGTCAGTGCAAGGGCCATCGTCAAAAAGACATTGGATACGACATACAGGCTCAGAAATGTGAGGGCGGCAATGATGATATCCATTTTGATCCTGTTTCCCTGATAGTGGACTTGAAAAACACCATGCGGGTAAAGCAGGCTGCGCAATTGTCTTTTCAGTGATTTTGCAACAATAATAATTCGAATCATTTTCAGCCCCCCAGCCGTAGACCCGGCACACCCGCCTATATAGAGCATCAGCATAAAGGCCATAACAGAAAATGTACCCCACATAGAATAATCGGATACGTAATACCCGGTGGTTGTAAGGATAGAGGTTGTTGTAAAGAGAGTTTCAATAAAGCTATCGCTTAGAATATGTGATGATCCATCCATATTCGCCATGAAGATGATGATCGTGCTTGCGCCTATAAGAGCCAGAAAGATTTGCACCTGAGAGTCTTTAAAAAATCCGAACTTGCCCTGATAGACCATGCGCAAAAATTGTGTAAATGGTAGGGCTGCTAAAATCATGAAGATAATTGCCGTGAGTTTAAGGGGGGTACTATCAATGCCGCTAAAGGAGTCGTTATATGTCGAGAAGCCGCCGGTGGAGACAGTTGTCATGGCATGATTAATGGCATCGAACCAGTGCATTCCAAGAACTTTGTACAAGATTGCGCAGATAAAGCCGATCAACAGATAAATCGATAAAATGGCTTTGATGACGTCTTCTGTTTTGGGCATTTCTTTAAAGTTTTTATCGGAGCCCTGAAGGCTGATCGTCCCTAAACCGCCAATTTGCAATGTCGGAAGCAAAATAATAACAAAGGCAAGAATACCAATTCCGCCCACCCATTGGGTCATGGATCGCCATAATTTGATGCCATCAGACTGGCTTTCAATATCGGGGATGGCTGTGCTGCCCGTTGTTGTAAGGCCGGATACAGATTCGAAATAGGCATCGATAAATGTGAGCCCCATTTCGGATGAAAAATAAGGGATGGCAATAAAGCATGGCAGAATAGTCCAGCAGGCCAATGTCATCAGGAAGCCCTCGCGCAGGCTTAATTTCTTCTCGGGCATATTGTTGGAAAACAAGAGCCCTCCGCCGATAAACAAGCATAAGAAGAAGGACATAAAGAAGGCCTGGGCATTGGCGTGTCCATTGCTGTAATCGGTCAGTGCGGGAATAATTTGCAACACACCGATCGCAATCAAAAACGCGCCAAGAACATAGCCTGTCATCTGAATCTTCATGGTTTTGATCTTAAAGCGTCATGGACAAATAAGAAAATAGAAATGTACTTTTTAGCGATCCTAATTTTGTAGATCCGAATAAAGGGTCATGCGTATTATTGACTCAGTATTTGTTTGATAGAGGCCAGTTGGTTGGCATCAGGGACGCCCTCACCGCGCCAGAGGATTTTGCCTTGATCATCGAGCAAGAACGTATAGATGCTGGATTGTTTCATATCCATCATCGTGAATAATTTTTCTCGGTCAGTATAGACTGTGATTGTTCGCTCCCGTGCTTGTGGGCTAGGGATTCCGCCGCGCATGCCGTTATTGATAAACATACGGTAAGCGGCACTGACTTCGTAGATGACAGGAATTTCATAGTAGCGCAGATCATCGTGCTCTTGCATGATCTCCTCGGCAACCTCTATCCATTCATTGACCAATTCCTGTTGCTCTTGTTCAAAAGCGAGATTTACAAGATTATACTTTCCGGTAAAGGTGTCGGGGATGGAACGCTCCTCCCCCAGAAGATCTATGCCGGTCATTTCGGGAAACATATTATGTCCTTTTTGAGAGCGTTGCACCTCTGAAATCTTACCTGATCCAATACAGCCACTCAGGCAGAAGAGGCAGATAAATAAGGTCATCATGAGAGGTTTTTTCATTGGTGCGTCCCTTGTGTTTTCAAATAATTTCGATCCAGATCATAGCCATAAACGTAAAAATAACAAAGAGATAAATGAAAGGTGTTATCAATGACAAAGCATTTTTTTCAAGGTTTAAAACGCGGCTTATTGTTGGGTGCGTTAGGGGTCGTTATCGCCCCATCGCTGGCCGATGCCCATATTCCAAAAGAGGGGGAATTGGTTTTCAATATCATCCGAAATGGTAAGGATTTTGGCCAGCATCGCCTGTTTTTTGAAAAAGAGGCCGATGGTACCACATTTGTTGATGTTGAAATTGATATGGAATACTCGCTTGGCCCTATTAACCTCTTCCGTTATGAGCATCGTAACAGTGAGCTCTGGCAGGGGGATAATATCGTCGCATTAAATTCCGAAACATATGATGATGGCGACGCATATCAAGTACAGGCTGAATGGACGCAGCAAGGTGTTGATATTATCGCGCAGCAAAATCAGTATAATGCACCGGCCGGAATCTATTCCACAAATTATTGGAATCCGGTGATATTACAGGCAGACCAGCTTTTGAACTCTCAAAAAGGAATTATTGAGGAGATTAAAGTGACCCCGAAGGGCACAGAAAATATCACAGTGCAGGGGCGAAGCGTTGAGGCACAAAAATATCAGATAGAGGCCAGTGTCCCCATAGAGATTTGGTATGATATAAAAACAGAGCAATGGGTTGGGTTGGCATTTGAAGTCCGTGGCTCACAGATACGCTATGAAAGGTTAACCCCGATTGAATAAATCAATCGGGGTTGAGGTTTGGGGGAACTGTATGAAAACTTTATGACTTGGTTCTCTTGTCAAAGAAGATATAAACATCTCCAAGTGTAATACCGAATTTCTTCATTGTGGCTTTGTTGAAGAGAATATTTTTATCCTGAAGATACATCCAGTCATCAAAGCTGACACGTAGTGTTTTTCCATTCATGGGCAAATCAAATTGATATTTAAAATTGAACGCATTGCCTTCGCTCTCGCCTGTGGCAATGCCAACAACGCCATCGGCATAACCTTCATATTGATTGTCATCGGTTTTGGTAATGGTCCAGATACGCTGTTCGGTCTGACCATCATCATAGATAAAGTCCTCAATCAGCTTTAATTCCTGATTATCGGCATCCCATGTGCCTTCAATATCAACGGTGAAACGCCGGCGCACTTGCCCAAAGCGGTCTTGGAAGATACCCCATGCCTTTGTTTTGCCCTGAAAATAATCTTCAACCTTCAGTGTTGGCGTTGTGTTTTGGTAATCCTGAATGTTCACTGTGCTGCATCCCGTCACAAATAAAAAAGCAAATAAAGCGGCTAAAATTCTCATTGCACATAACCTTTATTATTTTTTACGGAGGTTTTGGCGGGGTGGATCACAGAGATTTTGTCATTATTTTTGTGCGGTTTTTGTGGGTTTCTTCTTCGTCCAATGGAAAATGCCACATGATAAAAATACTCAGAGATTTTAATAAGATAGGTGCCAAAGCATAAAGGCATACAAGCAAAGGGATAGCATCCGGTTTTTCAGGGGTGAAACCACCAAATTCCAGTATCGGAAATGCAATACCGGCCGCCAGAGCCAATGATAATTTCGTGGTCATGCTCCATAGGGCGAATAATAGGCCGGTTCTTTGTTCGCCTGATTGGAGTGTATCAATATCAGCTACATCAGCCTGCATGGAGGCTGGCAGGATAAGATCCGCGCCAAGACTAAGCCCTGTAAGAACACATAGAGCCAGGAAAAGATGGTAATCACCCTCGCCTGTGACAAAGGCAAGGCAGAAAAACGCACAGGCCCATATCATGGCAAAACACCATGTTTTATGTTTACCAAATTTTGTTGATAGCCATGTCCAAAGTGGGATTCCGGCCAATCCACTCAGGAAATAGATGAATAATAAGGGGCCGACCTGATCAGGCATTTTAATGACATGCTGCACAAATAAAATGAATAATGTCGCAGGCAGAGCATTGGCCAGCCCATTGACCAGATAAGCTGTAATAAGGTGCCGGAACGGGCGATTGTTTTTTAGGATTGTGAGACCGTCAAAAAATTTTATTCTTTGTTTTTGCTGCGGTAATTTCTCTCTTAAGCCAAAATAAAAAACAAGCATGCTCAAGGGGATCATAATAATCAAAAAATAGGCAATGTTGCGTAAAGCCTCATCCTGGTTTAGAGCAACCAAACCCAATGAAACAAGCAATCCTGCAACAATCATGCCTTCACGCCATGCCGATATTTTGCTGCGCTCATGATAATCATCCGAAAGCTCAGCGCCAAGTGCGGTAAGAGGCAAAATCATGCATGTCCATCCGATATAGAGGGCGATGCTCCAGAGCATTAAATAGCCAGCACCCACCCCTTCCGGAGGGATTAATAGAAAATACGCGCTAAGCATGGTCAGTGGGGCGCCGATAAGAATCCAGAATTTTCTGCGTCCGATTGAATGTTCTGTACGATCACTCAGCATACCAATAATAGGGTCGCTGATGACATCCATTAATCGTGCAAGCAGCAATATAAGGCCGGTTGCGGCCAGCCCTAATCCAATTTGATCAGCATAAAAAGTTGGCAGAAATATCGTGATCGGCAGGGTTAGAGCAGCCAGTGGCAAGGCCGGCAGGCCATAAGACGCGAGTTCTTTAATGGCGAGTTTATTGTGGCTCACTTTTTATCAATGCCAATTTGAATCACATCGATCGTGCCAACCTCGAATCCCGCTTGGCAATAGCATAAATATTGTTCCCACATGCGTTTAAAGCGTGTATCGAGACCTTGTTTTGTGATTTGTGGCCATGCCTCTTGGAATGAATCATTCCAGATATCGAGTGTTTTTGCATAATCTTTTCCAAAATGTAGCACATCACCTTTTGAAAGATTTGCTGCAGCAATTTGCTCATCCAATATTTTCATGGATGGCAACATGCCGCCCGGGAAAATATAGCGCTGAATATAATCTGCACCTTTGCGGTAAGTCTCGAAATCCTCATCCTGGATGGTGATGATCTGCAAGACAGCTCTACCGCCATCTTTTAATCTGCTTCGCAATGTTTGGAAAAAGGTTGGCCAGTATGCCTCTCCAACCGCTTCGAACATCTCAATCGAGGCAATGCGGTCGAATGTTTCTGTAACATCCCGATAATCCTGCAGGCGTATATCAACCAAATGCGATAATCCGGCTTTTTCAATGCGTTCTCTCGCAAATTTATGCTGCGCTTTCGAGACTGTAATACAGGTCATTTTGCACCCTATATGAGTGGCTGCGTATTCAGCAAAACCGCCCCATCCACAGCCAATCTCAAGAACATGATGGTCGGGTTTTAGCTCTAGCCGATCAGCCATTTCCTTGTATTTCAATTGCTGCGCTTCGATGATGCTTTCATTGCCCTCTTTAAAATAAGCGGAGGAATAGGTCATGCTCTCATCAAGCCATAACCGGTAAAAATCATTGCCGATATCGTAATGGCGATAAATGTTCTTTTGTGAACCCTTCTTGCTGTTTGGCTGGATGACATGGGCGAGATAGGACAGGGCGCGTACCCATCTTTTGCCGAGCAAGGCTTTGCGCATGACATCGGCATTGCGCAATATGAATTCAAAGAATAGTGCAATGTCCGGCGATGACCAGTCGCCATCGAGATAGGATTCGCAAAAACCTAATTTGCCCCCGGTAAAAAAACGGCGGGCCACGCGATCATTATGGATATGGATCATAGCACTCGGGCCGTTTTGGTTGCCAAGGAAGCGAAGTTTTTTGCCATCTGGCAAAATCATATCAAGCTGGCCGATTTGTGTTTTCGCAAGCAAGAATAAACACAGGCGCATGGCGCGCGTGGGTTTGTATATCGGGTTTGCCGATCCTTTGAAATGACGGCTTATAAATTCACTGACGCATTCGGGTGTTTTGATCACGTATTCGATGTTACGGATATGCTGCATATCAAGCACAGCTTTTTGTACAGGGCTCATAGTAATACCTATTTACTAAAGTTATCTTTAGATATTTGTTCGCTAGTTATGCAACTTTAGATCACTAAAACGTCTAAGTCACTGATTTTTTTGGGGGCTTTGGCTTTGAAATATAGCGCGCCCCTTTCATAACGAGTCTGAGCGCCTCAAAATGAATACCTGCAATGACTTTAAAACTGAGGAGTGGATGCTTCAGCACGCTCTTCCATAAATGGGCATTTGTTAATGGAATGTACTTGCCATCCCATGTCGCGGTCAGAATTTTTGATTGATCATCCGGCTTTGTCTGAAATTGATGAATGGCAAAATGAAGCTCATCTCCAGGGTTCTTAAAACGAAATCTATATTCACAATCCATATGAATAAAGGGAGAGACATGAAAAATTTTCCCGCAATGCTGTTTCACATTCTTGTTTTGAGAATAATTTTTGACGGGTAAAAAATAGCCATGCTGCTCACCAAAGGTGTTTTTGACCTGATGAAGAACAGCGATTAAATTTTCATCTTTATCATAGCAGAAGAAGACGGTGATCGGATTAAACACATAATTCCAAATGCGCGGAAAACACAGCATGAATATTTTGGCCTTACTGAGATCGATATTTTTTTCTTTTCCGGCCTGCTCGATCCAGGGTCTGATGGAGCTTCCATCGCGCAAGGCGTGATCTTTGTTGTGAATCGAGATTACATTTGGCCGGTTAAATGAAAAGAGTTTAAAGCTTTGATCAAATTCAGTCAGGCGATCAATATCCAGCCAGAGCGTAAAAACACGGTAGGTGAATTTATGATTGAACGGTGTATGGCGTTCATGAAAGACTGTGCCGTGATATATGCCGCTGGGTTGGATGCTCATGACGTTTTGCAGTTATCTCCGGCGGGGGATTTCTCTTCGATAGTCCATGGGCGCTTTTCGCCGCCCAGCGCTTCTGCAACGCTAAGGCCTGCGGATAACCCATCTTCATGAAAGCCGAAGCCACACCATGCCCCGCAAAACCATGTTCTGTTTTTGCCTTGTATTTCATGGATATTATTCCAGCCGTTCAAGGCGCTGCGCTTAAATTGCGGGTGCTGGTATATGATTTTTTTGAGGGTTTTATCTGCATCCGGTTCCCGGTCTGGGTTTAGCGTAACAAACAAGTCTTGATCCCGGCCAATGAAGGGCTGCAATTTATTCATCCAATATGTGACACAGACATTCCCGTCAGCCGAAGTGGTGAGATAGTTCCAGCTCGACCAGACAGATTTCTTCTTCGGCATGAGCGTCTGGTCAGTGTGCAAATAGGCAATATTATCAGCATAGGGAAACGCCCCTAAAATATTTTTTTCTTCCGCGCTGGGGTCATCAAGCATGGCAAGTGCCTGATCGCTATGCGCTGCGATAATAACATGATCAAATTGTTCTCCATTGACCTCGACGTAGTCATCATGGCGCTTGATGGATGATACGGGAGTGCTCAATCTGATTTTATCTCGAAATGTTTCTGTAAGTTTTTTGACGTAAGAACGGCTTCCGCCAACCACTGTTCGCCATTGCGGCCGCCCCTTTAGAAGTAAGAGGCCGTGATTGACAAAGAAGCGAACAAAGCTGGCAGCCGGAAATTCGGAGATTGTATCTTTGCCAGTTGACCAAATGGCGGCGGCCATTGGCAAGAGGTGATGTTCAATAAAGGCCTTGGAATATTTTTCCAATTCCAGATATTCCTGCAGTGTCATGGAGTGATATTTTTCATCATGCAAGATATCAGGCGCTTTTTTATAAAACCGCATAATGTCGAACAGCATTAGATAAAAGCGCGGGTTTAGAAAATTTCGTTTTTGGGCAAAAATTTTATCGCCGGAATATTCAAGCTTTCCTTGATTGAGGCTAACGCCAAAAGACATGTCTGTATTGCATGTCTCGACATTTAAATGTTCGAACAAGGCGATAAGATTGGGATATGTCCATTCATTATAGACAATAAAGCCCGTATCTGTGGCCGGATATCCATCAACCGCCACAGTATTGGAGTGACCGCCAATATAGTCATTTTGTTCGAAAACATGCACATCATGGTTTTGTGAAAGCAGCCAAGCCGCAGAATTGCCAGAGATTCCTGTTCCGATAACTGCTATTTTCATGTGAAAAGATCCTTTTTTGATTTGTGCACGTATGAACTATACGACTATACAAGAAAAAAAGATGAAATAAATATGGCCAAACAATTATTACTTTTGCGAGATATTCGCTTTTTGCCGCTTTTTATTGTGCAATTTTTAGGCGCATTTAATGACAATCTTCTCAAGACGGCCATTGTTGTTCTTATTGCCTATGGCCTCTGGGATATCGGTGATATCAGGCCGGCCGTTCTGGTATCAATTGCGGCCGCTATTTTTATTCTTCCCTTTATCGTCTTTACGCCACTGGCCGGCGCACTAGGCGATAAATATGATAAGGATATCGTTATAAAATGGATAAAGCTTGCGGAGATATTCATATGTATCGCATCCATCGCTGCTCTGTTCACAGGCTCTTTATATCTATCTTTTGCGTGCCTATTTGCTTTAGGGGCGCAATCCGCTTTTTTTAGCCCATGCAAATTTTCTATTCTGCCGCAATATTTAAACGCGGATGAATTGATTGGGGCAAATGGGTTGGTCTCTACGGGGACGTATCTTGCCATTTTGCTGGGCACAATCATTGGTGCGTTGATTGCCCCGCTGGAGTTTGGAAAGGTGTATGTTGGCGGCATTTTGATTGTGGCGGCTCTGGTTGGTTATATGGCTGCGTTATATATGCCCAAGGCTCAGTCCGGAGACCCTGATATTGTTTTGCGCATGAATGTATTTTCACAAATCTATGAATCAGTTTCTTTGACGCTGAAGAGCCGTGCGACAGGCATTGTTTGTATCATTGGCATTTCATGGTTCTATTTTGTGGCAGCTACTTTCCATGCTCAATTTCCCAACTATGCTGCTGAAACATTGCGTGTTGATAATATTGTTCTGACCCTGTTTATGGTGATTTTTTCCTTTGGCATTGCGGCCGGCGGGATGTTGAATAATGTGATATTAAATTCAAGAATTGATGCGCGTTTTGTGCCGTGGGCGGCTGTTGGCATTACGGTTTTTGCTTTAGATCTTTATTTTGCCAGCCAAGCCTTCTCTCTCTCATCCGAATATTGGGACCTTGTTGATGTGCCGCGTTTTGTATCGGATTTGCAAGGCATTAGAATTATGGCTGATTTGTTTTTAATTTCCATGATGGGAGGACTTTACATTGTCCCTCTTCGGGCATATTTGCAAAATATCATCGCCCCTCAAAACAGATCGCGCGTAATGTCGAGCTCTGTGATGATGGATGCGTTATTTATTCTGGCCTCATCCTTGTTCGCAACATTTTTGCTTGCGCGCGGTGTTGTTGTGATTGACCTATTTCTTATCATGGCTATTTTAAACATAGCCGCAGCACTTATTTTATTTAAAGTTTATCCAAGACAGGACGCAATATAATGCCCCATGATCCACTTATCGTTTTTGCCATGAAGGAAGAAAGCCAAGATCTTTTTGGTGGTTATGAGCTTTTGCATTGCGGGATTGGTAAAGTAAATGCAGCCTATCATCTGACACGTCAAATAGGGAGGCAAAGACCGTCTATGGTTGTTAATATGGGCACAGCGGGCAGCCGCATTCACAAAGCAGGGGACATTATTAACCCAACGCAATTTATTCAGCGTGATATGGATGTTACATTTCTTGGGTTTGAAAAGTTTCAGACACCATTCTCCAGTGATCCTGTCGTTCTTGATTATGGTTTAAGGATTGATGGGTTTGCTGGCGGCGTGTGTGGGTCCGGAGATAATTTTGACTCATCCGAAGCTGCTGCCGATTTTGATGTGGTTGATATGGAAGCCTATGCGCTGGCGTTGATTTGCAGCCGCGAAGAAATACCGTTTTTATGTCTTAAATATGTTTCAGATGGCGCGGATGATGAAGCCGGTGGCGATTGGAATGAGGCTTTGAAGGTTACGGCGCATAAATTGTATGATGCGCTTCGGGCCATTAACCTTGAGGGTTTAGCGCAATAATTAGGTTTTTTTGAGCCTGTTCAGCGTTATGAAATAAGACTTTTCAAATATTTTGCGGTCTTTTTTGATGTCTGTACTAAAATCCAGCGTTCTTCCTATTTCACTGATGGATCCGAAGATAAATACGGCGAGCGTTTGCTCATTATGACCTTCGAAATGCCCTGCCGCCAGAATGGGTGGAATAAGGCGGCGTAACTCACCCAATAAAGTGCGTTCTTGTATCTCGATACGTTCTGAATAGGTTAAAACAGTTGCGGATTGGATAAAGCCGATTTTGCGAAAATCATCTCTTTCAGATAGATCCAGAATAAAACGGCAGCCTTCGATGAACGCATCCCACGGATCGTTTATCGCCGTCATTTTATGCTGAACTTCGTCTAGGGCTTCCTCCATGATTTCCGTGTATATGGCCTTAAACAGCTCTTTTTTATCCTTAAAATGATAATAGAGTGAGCCTCTGGCCATGCCCGATTTTTTGACAATAGATGTGGTGGTCGCATCATGAAAACCAATATCGGTGAATTCCTGGCGCGCAATCTCAAGAAAAACTTTACGTGTTTGTTCCAGATTTTCTTTGTTTGGCCCTTTACGTTTGCTCATGTTCAGATCCTGTGCAAGCTTAAGCCTGGATTATATTGACAGTTTGTCAGTAATGCAATAGACTCAATATAATGACAGATTGTCAGTAAAAGTGTATTCGTTAGGGAGTAATTCTATGTCTATGAATAGAAATTGTTCGACGATAATTGCCAAAAACTTCATAAAAACAATAGGTTTTTATGAGGATCATTTTGATTTTATTCCGGTTGAGGAAACAAAAGATATTGTTGTTATGCAACGCAAAGGGCATGAAGAGATATGCTTGCGTATTTTTGATGCAAATCAAATTGATAAGAAAAACCAAACACCCAATGAGGACGATAATACGATCCTTTATTATCCGGTGGATGATGTCGATGCCGCCTATGACGCCTATTATTGGGATGGGCTTTCGATTATCGAAGATGACCGGAATGACCGGAATGAGAAAAATAGAAAAAGCTTCTATGTTGAAGATCCGAACGGCCTATATATAAATGTCTCGAAATTTGCAGGCAAATAAGCCCGCCAGCCAAAACTGTTCAATCGTTTATATCCCCAAAAGCCCTCTTGAGATTTTTCAGGCCCCATAATGAAAAATTCAAGGGGGTTTTCTTTTTTGTCACTATAAAAATATAAGGGAAAATGGTAGCGGTGGGGTGATTTGAACACCCGACACATGGATTATGATTCCACTGCTCTAACCCCTGAGCTACACCGCCACGGTTATTGAATGCGCATTTATGGCGTATTCGGTGTGATTTTGTCAAGCCTGAAGATGCGGGATAGATAATTATAAAAAACAAGATATTCTTGACATAACATTCTCGTATCTTTAAGACAGTGATGACTTTAATTATGTATCACTGGGGTAAATTGATATGAGTGCACAAGCGGCAGAAAACTCTCAACAGCATGCGAATGTAAATATTCCTCAAATTGGGGAATATATTTTCTATCCGGATCGGGGGCTGAGTGTTGTTGGTGGTATCAAAGAAGAAGAGGTTGTCGGCGTTAAATTCCAAGGGGTTGTTATTCGTCCTATTAATGATCTCCAATCCCCTATTACGATCCCTTTAAATAAGTTACAGACATCGAAAATCAGGAAGGTTGCAACAGCTGAGGAGATGGAGCGTGCGCTTAATGTTCTTAAAGAGCAGTCGGTCACGAATAAGGGGACCAGATGGATTCACCGAAAGAAGCAAATCGAAGAGGCCATCAGCTCAAATGATATTGAACGCATTGCCGAGGTGGTTAAAGATTCAATTATCCCATTTAGAAATAATAAGCTGGCACTCAATGAACTGAGTTACAGCGAAGCACAGCTTTTTGAGAAGGCGCTGGATATTTTGGCCGATCATTTGGCGTTTAATTCCGGCCTGTCGCGCTCCAATGCGATTGAACATATTAAAACGCTTGCGCATAAGCCCAGAAAAACTGATTTATGGCCGGCGCAAAAGAGTGCTCCATTATCTACGGTGATGAGTGATGCCGATTTCGAGGATCTTTTCGGCGTTACAAAAGAAGCTGCAAGTGTCGGTGAGATTAATTTTGAGGTAAAGGGTGAATCCGCGCTTGTGAAAGCCAAGACACACAAAAAAGGCGGGTCAACAAATGTCACTATGAAGCGCCCGACGCAAAGTGGTGCCCGTAAAAGCTCGGATGAAGCCTTACGTATCACAAAGAAAGACCAGCAAAAGGATGACGTGTACCGTCGTGAAATTCGTCATTATGCGGGCGGGGGTGTAAGTGCCAAAGCCTTTGAATTCGCGCTTGTGCGCCTTGAGCCGAGGCAGGCGGAAATTCTATCAATGTTCATGACAAGACCTGCGCAGCACCGCATGACAACAGGTGATATTGCAAAGCATTTTGAGCTTGATGAAGATGTTGTTAAATCCATTATCACGCAATCGATGAACAATTTGCGCAAATATGCACAATATGATCGCAAAATTAGTTTGATGAATAGAATGAGTGCTTGGTACTCATCATTGACCAAAGCGGCCCCGGATTTGGTTGGTCGTAATGTTAAGCCCGAAAATAAAGCCTTCTTTGATCAGGAGATTAATGCCGATAGCATGCCCTCCAGAGGGACACCAAAAGCCGCGTTTTTAGATGCGGCACAATTATTGGATCAGCATGAATTTGAAATTATAACATTGCTCAAAATCAGAATGCCGGATTACCGGTTAACACTGGAGCAGGTGGCCGAAAAATACAATATCAGTGTTGAGCGTGTGATTGAAATCCATGATCAGGCCGCCAAAAAATTGAGGGCTTCTGCTGAAGAAAGACGGCAGGGTAAAGGCTTTACACGCATGCCAAGCGTTTATCAGGACTGGGCAAGCTTTGTTGAAAAACCGACACCTAACAAGGTTCCTAAGAGTGTTTTTGTTCTGGAGCATAATCAGGACATGTTCGATCAAGAATTGGCACAGGGAAATGTTGTAACAACCGGGCGTTTGAAATCAGCGTTTGAAACGTCTGCCGGTCTTCTGGAAGAAGACGAATTCGAAGTTATGATGAAACTTGAGTTACGTAGCCCGAGAAAGCGACAAAGCCTGGATAGTATTGCGGATGAAATGGGTATCACGCGTGATGAGGTTATCCGCATTCGTGATAGAGCTGCAGAAAAGCTCAGCAAACATTTTGATGAAAATCACAGCTCTTGGTCAAATGGCACAAAATTTAGAGTGCACTTACCATGGGAGGAGGCGCAGTTATCGCCAAGTGCGAAGGCCTGGGCCGCTAAAAATGAAGATGTTTATGTTCTGGAGCATAATCTTCAGGCCTATAATCGAGAAAAAGAGGCGGGTAATTTACCATCACGCGGCGAGCTTAAAAGTCTGTTCGGGAAAGCGGCAGGTTTGTTAGATGCGCATGAATATGAGGCATTGATCCGGTTGGATTTCAGAAACCCGATTTATCGCGAAATACCGTCTAAGGCGGCTGAAGACCTTGGCATAACTGAGGAAGAGCTGATAGAAAAGCGTGACAGCGGTGCACAAAAATTGGCGGATAAATTTCTTGAAAAGGATGCGCATGGCAATCCCGTTCGTGAGAAATACCCGCATGCCTTCAAGCCATGGCGTGAGGCGATGAAGCCACAATCACAAAGAGCGCACAAGATTGCATTTAAAATGGTCTCAATGCTTCCCGGCAAGCAAGGAGAAGATATGGCGCGTGTTCAAGTAGATATTCCGGCTGAATTGGTCCGTCAGGGAAAAGTGCTGGCCGTGGAATTTAGCGATGCCAGAGATAACCGCGGAAAGCCGGTTGTCGAGCGCGTTGTTGTCGTGGACGCGGATAACAGCAACGCCATCAATTTTGATAAAAACTAGAGATTAGACCGGCTGATAAACGTCTCGTTTATTCTGTTCCCGTAATCCATCCACCGCCAAGAACGCGGCTGTCGTGATAGAATACAGCTGCCTGACCGCCTGCAATGCCAAATTGCGGTGTCTCCGTTTCAATGCGCGCTGCGTTTCCATTTTTGAATAAACGTGCGGGAATAGGTTTCATCACAGAGCGATATTTCAGTTCAATATCAAGCCCATCTTGAGGAATATCATCAAGCAGCCAATTGCATTGATTCACTAAGATAATGTTCCGAGCGAGCGCTTCTTTAGGGCCGACAATGACCTGATTTTTATCAGCATCAAGGCGTATCACAAAGAAGGGATCATTGGCATCATTATGCCCGCCGCCAATACCAAGCCCGCGGCGCTGGCCGATGGTGTAATGAATAATGCCGTTATGTTGGCCCAGGATACGGCCATCCATATGAACAATATCACCCGGCTTTTCGGCTTCCGGCCTGATCTTTTTAACCACTTTGGCGTAATCACCATGAGGCACAAAACAGATATCTTGTGAATCAGGCTTATCAGCCGTTAGTAGGCCGAGCCTTTTTGCATGATCACGCGTCACATCTTTTTCCCAGCCACCTAAAGGGAAGCGCAGGAAGTCTAACTGTTCTTGTGTTGTCGCAAACAAAAAGTAGCTCTGATCTTTTGTGCTATCAATAGCGCGGTGGAGTTCAGCCTGAGGCCTGTCGGCGCCATTTTTCCGCTGCACGTAATGCCCTGTTGCCATACAATCGGCACCCAGATCTTTGGCAACATCCAGCAAGTCACGGAATTTGACCGTTTGATTACATTTTACGCATGGAATAGGCGTTTCGCCACGCATATAGCTATCGGCGAAATCATCAATCACGGATTGTTTGAAGTTGCTTTCATAATTGAGTACGTAATGCGGAAAGTTGCGCTCTTCGGCCACGCGCCGCGCATCATAAATGTCTTGTCCGGCGCAGCATGTTTTGGAGCTCACTACTTTTTGCCCCGGCGCTTGTCCCATATCATAGAGCTGTAACGTAACGCCAATCACATCATAGCCTTGCTCATGCAAAAGGGAGGCTGCCACAGATGAGTCAACGCCGCCCGACATCGCCACGACGACGCGGGTGTCTTGCGGGGCCTTATCAAAGCCAAGTGAATTGAGTGCAGCGCTCATTTTTGTATACCAGTCCTATTCTTTTAAAAAGAGTAGGGAATATAGGTGTTTCAGCCTAAAAAAACAACTTTTTTCAGGTAAATTCAAGGAAAGTCAAACGGGTTGGCAATGATTGGTATGTAGGGTTTATGCGTTGTATGCGCATGCTCAACATTGCGGGCACGCTTGTGTGATGAAATATGCTCAAGAATATCGGCACTCCTTTTCGCGCCGTTCAATTCTATTCTTGAATGACTGGCGGGTTTAAATGCACGAAGATGTTGGTTGATATTCTCTGGTGTTAAGGTGTCATCTTTACGGATCATAGATAAACCAAATATATCACCAAATTTTTGAGCGCGCATTTCTTGGCCGCTTATGGGCAATGCCGGATCATGCAATGCATAAAGTGCTATGGGGATATTGTGGTTCTTTTTGAGATATGCAGCCTCAACAACGGAATTAAGGCCTGCCATGGATATTATAGCCTTTGCATTGACAAGGTGATGCATGTATTCCCCAGAGTTTTTTTCAAAAATTATTCCATCAGGGTCAGCTTGTTGTCTGCGCAAGCTCTCTAATTGTTGCATAAGATGAGGTGGGCAATCCTCTGATATGAAAATTCGCCATGTGTGATGTTTATAATCTGAAAACTGCCTAGCGCGGATCGCATATTCAAGTAAAGGCAAATGGTTGTTTTCAGAAAAACCGCCGCCGGCCGATACGACCACATCACGCTCTTGATCATCGAGGCTGTTACGATCAGGAAGGGGGCTTAAAAAGTAACCCGGGTAATAGATTGGAATTTCAATTTTGTGGTTGCCTCTGATGCTATCTTTGAGAGTGAATATAGTTTCATCTCCTGCCGTGATGAGAGCATCATAATATCTATTGATGATATCAATGCCGGCTTTATCAAACTCGGCATCGCTCCTGGTGTGTTGTCTGTCATTTGGATACAGTAACAGGTCACGCGATAAGGCAATCAGGGCCGGGCGATATGTATTATTTTGGATATGATCCAAAGCCATTTTCATTTCGTTATCATAAATGCCCTTACCCAGCGGCCATGGCTCGGTAATGAGTGTATCGGGTTGCTGATCTTGCAAAAAACCTATGATGGAGTTGGCGCGTTCTTGGGTATAGGCATGATCATTTTCCAAAGCGATTGAACGCGGGGAGACATAGATGCCTTGTGTTTTATCAAAGTGAAGCTCCGGTAATGCATGCCAAGATGTATTCTCCCCAAAATCAAAATTCGTAGCTTTTTTAAGGCTGTTGGAGCTGCATAGAATGGTGATTTTATGGCCTCTATCACTCAGCTCTTTGCTGAGTGTTGCCACCTTACGCATATGCCCAGCGCCAAGCAGTGCCTCAACATAAATTGCAAAGTGATGGGGGCTGCTTTCGGTCATTATACTAAGGCTTTACCAATCTGTCTTAGTTCCGGGTAGCGCAACAACCAAGCCGTCTAGCTCATCAGACATTGAAATCTGACAGCTAAGACGTGATGTGTCACGAATATCAAAGGCCGTATCAAGAAGATCCTCTTCTTCATCGGATTTTTCATTATCCGTCTCGTCCAGCTTGGACACCCAATCCGGATGGACATAGACATGACAGGTCGCACAGCTAATGCAGCCACCACAAATACCATCAATGCCATCAATTTTATTTTCAAGCGCAACCTCCATGACCGACCAGCCATGAGGCGCATCCATTTCCTTAATTGTTTGATCACGCTGAATGATTTTTACTTTTGGCACGGCTTATGTCCTTTTTTCTTTTAATCGTTGATATATTTTGTTCCAAACCTCTATGAAACGATCAATCTCTTTTTGCGTGGTCCCCCACCCTAGAGAGAGGCGAATGGCTTCTTTAGCCCCCTGATCGGAAGCCCCCATGGCTTTGAGGACATGGCTAGGCTCAACGCGCCCCGATGAGCATGCCGATCCGTTGCTCACAGCAATGCCTTCAATATCCAGTGCCATAAGCAGTGTTTCAGCCGTTGTGCCTGGCATTGCAAACAAGCATGTATTGGCAACGCGTTCTTGCTCTTGGCCATAGAAGATAAGCTCTGGGCTATGATTGGATAGGTTGGCTTCGAGTGTATCACGCAACGTGGAAAGTTCCTGATACTCATCCAGTGCATCCAGGGCGTCTTGAGCGGCTGCTCCAAATCCGGCAATTCCAGCCACATTTTCTGTCCCTGCTCTGGCTGATTTTTCTTGTCCACCTCCATAGAGAAGGGTCGGCGTTTGGCCGCATAGACCAAGAATAAGAGCGCCAACGCCCTGTGGCCCGCCGATTTTATGGGATGAAAGCGTTGTGAAATCGATGCCAAGTGCTGCAATATCAAATGGAATGCGGCCAGCCGCTTGTGCGGCATCACAATGAAAAAGTGCTCCATATTTATGGGCAATAGCCGCGATCTCTTTTACAGGTTGGATAATACCTGTTTCATTATTGACCGCCATCACACTGACGAGATCGGCGCGTGGCTCTTGTTTTAAAAGCTCTTCTAAGTGATTGAGGTCAATAAGGCCGTCTTCAGTCACGCGAATTGTTTCATAATGATCCAAAACCTGCAGGCAGGCCGGATGTTCAATCGCGGATATAAGCACACGCCCATCTGAAAAATGTTTGAGAACTGTGTTATTGCCCTCTGTGGCGCCGCTATTGAATATCACTTGATTGGCGGCCGCGTTGAGTAGGGAGGCCACATGGCTGCGCGCGTGTTCAACCAATTTGCGCGCCTCACGGCCAAAGCTGTGGACGGATGAGGCATTATGAGGAAGATCCAAGGCTTCCAGCATGGCATCTTTAGCGCTATCCCTTAAGGGTGCCGTGGCATTATAATCCAAATAAATACGATCCATCTTCAACGCGGCTCAAAAAAAGTTTAACAGGATCGTTATAGTGAGGGTTTTATCGGGAGATTTCAAATATTTTGCTGATTGTTGGGTGTTCGCGGACGCTCCCAAAAATCACATCATGCAGCGAGAGGCGGTTTAGCGTCGTATGGAGCAGCTCACCGATAACGCCCCATAACATCATTGTGTTTTGGCAATTCTCCAATTTCAAGGAGCTGTGATTGGCGTTTCTCTTGGCTGGCGTGCTATCCTCGGCGGCAATTAAAATCTCGCTAATCAAGATTTCTGAAAGAGGGCGGGCAATGACATAGCCGCCCCCAGGGCCGCGATGGCTTTTGACGAGATCATGGCGGCGCAGGCCTGCGACCAGCTGTTCTAGATAAGATAGCGATAGATTCCCGTTTTCGGCAATATCGGATAAGGGCACCGGAGATTGCTCTGATGCCTTGGCAAGTTCAACCATAGCCATAACGGCATAGCGACCTCGAGAAGTGATTTGTAATTGCTTTTTTTCCATTTCGACTTTCTTTTACGACAAGATTGCTCAACTGGATCAATAAATGAATATTAATTTTGTTATGGTTATTGTCTCTATACGTCCATTATAAAGCATATTCTTCATTTTTTGTGAAAAACTACGTATGTATTGCCAATAAGGAAAATAGTATTATCAACATTTAAATCAATGGCTTAGAACTATTTTCTGGACAATTCTTAATGAAGTGTAATATAGAAATTATAACAAAAATAAAACCAGATCGATAAAAGGGGACATATGCCTGAAGTAATTTTTAACGGCCCATCGGGTCGTCTAGAAGGTCGTTATTCTCATTCTAAAACTAAAAATGCGCCTTTGGCGTTGATACTCCATCCTAGCCCAGAGCTTGGTGGAACCATGAACAACAAAATCACATATACAATGTTCCAAAGTTTTGTTGCCCGCGGTTTTTCTACATTGCGATTTAATTTCCGCGGCGTAGGGCGTTCACAAGGTCTTTTCGACAGAGGCGAAGGTGAGCTTAGTGATGCAGCAGCGGCATTGGATTGGATGCAAGAACTTAATCCGAACGCCCCATATGTGTGGGTTGGCGGTTTTGCATTTGGCGCATGGATCGGTATGCAGCTTTTGATGCGCAGACCGGAGATCGAAGGATTTATCTCGATTGCTCCTCCTGCGAATATGTATGATTTCAGCTTTTTGGCGCCATGCCCGACATCAGGCCTTGTTCTTCAGGGCAGCAAAGACGATGTTGTGCTAGAGCCGGCTGTTGAGAATTTTGTTGAAAAAATTCAATTGCAAAAAGGCATTCAACTGGATTACCGCGTGGTTGATGGTGCAAACCACTTCTTCCACGGCTATGTGGACGCATTGACAGATCATGTGCATGACCACCTGAATAAGGCGGGTGCCGGTGATAGCGTTGATGTTGGTAAGGTAGTTGCCGCTTAAGATTTTTTCTTAAGGTGAGTATTTTTATGATAGGCCTTGAGTAATCTCAGGGCCTATTGTGTTTAAAGTCAAAATTTAGGACTTGAGTAAAATGGGTCAGGTGAAGATAGGCTTATCTCTTGCAATTTCAGATAGCCAAGCCGATAAAAAACTGCGTCATATGTTGGATTATGGCCTGGAGTTTTCTGAGGCCATCTCTGAATTTAACGCCGTTGCGAAGGTGTGTTTTCGCTATTCCACTCCACAAACAATGCAAAGGTTTAATGCGAAAGCACAGGCGTCAGCCATGTTTGAGAAGCTTAAGGATACAGGGATTGTTGATTTGAATATTGATGATCAGGAATTTGTTTTTGAAGTGAAGGGGAATATGCAAGATGTCATGCAGACCACCTCTGAGATAGCGCGCAAGATAATACCTGCCTCACGCGCTAAAGGGATTGCAGAAAGCCTGTTTAAAGATAGCTTGGTTCGAAACCAGGCAGAGGCCTTTATTAGGGATGTTCTCGCATAAACTTATTAAGCGGCTTTGGATAACCCTGCGGCCGCTTCTTTAACCTCGTCTACATGCCCGGGCACTTTTACTTTTTGCCAGATATGCGCAATCTTGCCATCTTCATCAATAAGAAATGTGGACCGTTCAATCCCCATATATTTGCGGCCATACATGCTTTTTTCTTTCCATACACCATAGCGCTCGCAGACATCACTGCCTTCATCGGAGGCCAGTGGAAAGTTTAAGTCATATTTGGCCTTGAACTTATCGTGTTTGGCAACGCTATCCTTTGAAATGCCAATAACCACAATATTATTTGATGTGAGCTGCTCAAGGCTGTCTTTAAAGGCGCAGGCCTGTTTTGTGCAGCCCGATGTGTCGTCTTTAGGATAGAAATAGACGATCACTTTTTTCCCCTTGAGCGCAGAGAGAGTAATTTCGCCGTTCCCATCTGTCGGTAGTGTAAAATCGGGTGCTGTCTGGCCTGTTTGCAATGTGCTCATATTGATCTATTTCCTAACTTTGTTTTCAGTGTATAGCTGTTAAGATGGAGTATGTTACGGTAAAGTCAATAAGCTGCATTTGAAATCTTTGTCTTCATTTGTATGATTTTTAAAATTCGGAGCCAATATTGCTTTTAAAAATTGGGAAATTTTGTTCGCGATCATCCATTATTGTTCTCGAAGTCGCGGCAATGTTTGTTTTGGTTTTGGCCTTAATCGGCGGGGGCGTTGTTTGGCGCCTGAAATCAGGGCCTGTCTCCCTGTCCTTTGCAAAAAATTATATTCAGGATGCCATGAGCCACCCTGAACAGGGAATAAACGTTTCTCTTGATCAGGCAATTTTGCATTGGCCGGATTTATCCGGGCCATTATTGTTGGGTTTGCGTAATGCAAAAATTATCAATGATGAGCAAAAAGAAATTTTATCGATGGATAATATCTCTTTTAGCCTATCAAAGACCAATTTATTGATTGGGCGCATTGCGCCTATCGCCATCATTTTTGATAAACCTGTCGTCAATATTAAACGTTTCGAAGATGGCGATATGGATATTGGTTTTGGGCGGATGAAAAGCAAGCAAGACGAACAAGCCCAGCAATATGATCAGCAAACCGATATTTTAGAAGATATAATCAATGCAATTGGTCATCCGGGGCGCGAGGATGTTGACTCACCAATTGCCAGCCTTCAAGCGCTTAAAATTTCAAGTGCTCAAATTTTTATTGAAGATTATTCCAGCAATATTTCATGGAGTTTCCAAAATTTGAATGCGGATTTTCAAAGCACGGAAAACGGCATGGAGGCAAATATAACCCTGCCTTTGATTGTTGAGCCGGGTAGCGATTCAAAATCGGATATAGATGCCAAAATTCTATACGATTGGCGCACCGAAGAATTTACCGTGCAGGCATATTTACAAAATCTTTCCTCACAATTGCTCGCGCAACGTTTTGAACAATTAGCGGCATTGTCATCACAGGATATGATGTTCAACGCTCAGATTGATGCTTTTTTATCCAAAGATTTTGAGCCGATAAATGCTGTTTTCGCTCTTCAATCGGATAAAGGGGCATGGGTTATTGAGGATCTTTATCAAGAGCCTCTTCGCTATGAAAATCTGGCGTTTAATCTTCAATATGAGCCATCCACACAGGAGGTGAAGCTTGTTGATACATCGGTTGT
Organism: uncultured Pseudobdellovibrionaceae bacterium; assembly: GCA_964611755.1. Lineage (GTDB taxonomy): Bacteria > Pseudomonadota > Alphaproteobacteria > Micavibrionales > Micavibrionaceae > CAZTBB01. The sequence goes on along the minus strand of CAZTBB010000009.1, from coordinate 24,374 downwards.
TTTGGGGAATATTCCCCTGCAATTATCCGGCGTTGCCAAAATAGATGATCACGAAAACGGGCTAAGAATGGCTGGTCAGGTTGAGGTGCAATCCGATAGATTTCAACAATCATATCTGGCGGATATTTGGCCATCCTCATTGCAAGATGAGCCGGCTCATGAATGGCTGGTTCATAAGCTTTCAGATGGAATGTTCAAAAATTTTTCCTACAAGGTTGATTTTGAATTATCGCGTGATCTCAAAACAAACACGATCAGCACACAAATTTTTAATATGCTCGGATCCTTTGATTATGAGGGCATGACAATTGATTATAAGAAGAACCTGATGCCGATTACCCATGCGAATGGAACGGCAGAGTTCAATTATAAAGAGGAGCGGCTGGATGTTCGCTTAAAGGATGGCAAGGTCGGTGATCTGGCTGTTGGTGAATCTTATGCCGAGCTAACGCATTTTATTGAGGCCGGAAAAGGGCTGGCCGATATTCATGTTAAATTAAGCGGCCCTGTATCATCTGTTTTTGAATTTGTTGAACGTGAACCTATTGCAGCCAATCATCGCTTTGATAGGGCGCGCGTTGAAGGCACAGCAGAGCTTGGTGTGAATGTGTCACTGCCGGCAACAAGCGGTGTAAGGTTTGAGGATGTAAAAATCAATATTCTGGGGAAGGCGCATGATGTGGTCCTGCCCGAGGTTGTTCATTCTTTGGATTTAACAAAAGCGCTGGTGAATATATCTGTTGATGATGGCATGATGTCTTTGAAAGGGAATGGTAAGCTTGCATCGCGCGATGTTGATTTTGAATATTCCCGATATTTAGAGAGCGCCAATAAACCTTTTACGCAAAGAATTAAAGCATGGGTGCGTGCTGATCCGAATTTGCGCGAAGTATTTGGCATCGATTTGTCAGACTTTATGCAAGGCTCACCTCTGGCAGAAATAACATATCAGGACATGACTGACTCCGCCTCTTATGCAGATGTGAAGCTTGACTTAACACCTGCCACTCTGTTTTTTGAGCCGCTTGGCTATAACAAAAATGTCGGGCAGGCGGCACACGCCAATCTTCGTGCAATTTTGAATGATGGCCAATTGGTAGAAATTGAAAACCTTAACATAGAAGCCGAAGGATTATCGCTTCAGGGTGGACGTTTGTTGTTTCAAACCCAGGGGGAGAAAACACTTTTATGGAGGGGGCAATTACCAAACGTAAATGTGGGGCGCACAAGAGCCGCGATCGACCTTGAAAGCCCGGATGCGCAGAAGATGAAAATATCACTGCAGGGTGCCTCGCTGGATTTAACAGCCATTCTCTCGCCAACAAAAATCAACAAAGATAAGAATGATCACCAAACAAGTGCGGCGCGCGAAATTTTCATTGATGTTGAGAATTTATATACATCGGATGAGCGTTTTGTAGATCAGGGTAAAATTTTCGCAAGCCTGGATAGAAATGGCCGTTTTAATCAACTCGAATTAGATGCGCGTGCCGGGCAAGGCGATATCTACCTGCGCTATAAGGTGGATGAGAGTGGCAAGCGCACCTTTCGTTTTGAGGCCGATGATGCGGGGGCAGCTCTGCGTGCTTTTGATATGTATGAATCGGTGCAAGGGGGGCAATTGGTTATTTATGCAGAACCAAAAACAGGCCTTCGGGATCGTAATCTAAACGGCGTTGCACAGATGTCGAATTTCCGCGTTGTGGATGCGCCTGTTCTGGCACGGTTGATCGGTGCTCTGTCTCCACGTGGTTTGGATGATCTTCTTGGCAATGAGGGGGTTGCCTTCTCTCGGCTAGAGGCAAATATAGACTGGCTTTACAGACCAGAGGGCAGTCTTCTTGTGATTCAAGACGGTCGAACATCAGGAAGCGAGCTTGGCTTAACATTTGATGGTGTGTTCGACAATGCACAAGGCAGTATTAATGTTGATGGAACGATTATCCCCTTATCTACGGTCAATAAAATTTTGGGAAACATCCCAATTATCGGAGAAATTTTGGGTGGCTCCGGCGGTGTATTCGCTGCGACGTATAAGATTGAGGGGAAGGCCGATGAGCCCGATATCAGTGTGAATCCATTATCGGTTCTCGCGCCTGGAATCTTGCGCCGTATTTTGTTTGAAAATAATGATCCTGTGAAAAAGCAGGAGAGCAATTAAACGCGAATTAAGGCGTGTTTTTTCTTCCCCGCGGAGAGTTTGATATATTTCTCCTCAGTAAGATCCGCGCTTGTCGCTTGCAGGTCTTCACTCTCAATCTTATTGTCATTGAGGCGTGCGCCGCCTTGTTTAATAAGCCGTCTGATTTCACCCTTGGATGATGCCAGACCGGCCTCCACAAAGAGATCAATTACGGCCTCTCCCTGATCAAGGCGTGATGCATCGATGGTGATGCTCGGCAAATCTCCGCCAACACTGCCCTGCTCAAAGACTTTTTGCGCGGTCTCTTGTGCTTCTGTGGCTGCTGTTTCGCCATGGCAAAGTTTTGTGGCTTCAAAGGCTAAAACCTTTTTGGCTTCGTTTATTTCCTGTCCCTCCAGTTTTTCAAGCTTGGCAATTTCATCCATAGGCAAAATCGTGAAGCGTTTCAGCAATGCCGGGATCATCACATCATCTGCATTGCGCCAGTACTGATAGTAATCATAGGGGCTAAGCATCGCACTATTAAGCCAGATGGCTCCGTTTTCTGTTTTGCCCATTTTCTTACCATCCGGTGTAGTCAGCAGCGGCGCGGTCAAAGCATAAAGCTGGGTTTGCTTGGCTTTATGGCCAAGATCAACCCCATTGATGATATTGCCCCATTGGTCAGAGCCACCCATTTGTAAGATCACACCATAGCGTTGGTTCAGCTCAAGAAAATCATAGCCCTGCATGACCATGTAATTGAACTCAAGCAATGAGAGCGGGCTTTCACGTTCAAGTCGTGTCTTGACCGAGTCAAAACTAAGCATTCGGTTTACGGTAAAATAACGGCCATAATCCCGTAAAAAGGATAAGTATCTCAGTTCATCCAACCAATCATTATTATTGACCATAAGGGCATCGGACGGCCCATTACCATAGGTTAGAAATTGTTTGAAGCACGTATCTTGAATATTGCGCATATTCTCTTCGATGATGTCATCACTCATCAAGTTGCGCTGTTCATCCTTAAAAGACGGGTCACCAATTTTTGAGGTCCCACCACCCATCAATGTGATGGGCTTATGCCCGCATTGTTGAAACCAGTACAACATCATAATCCCGGTCAAGTTCCCTATATGCAAACTCTTGGCTGTCGCATCAAAACCGATATAGGCGCTTTGCGGCTCTTTGGAGAGTTTATCATCCAGCCCCTCAAAATCACTGCACTGGTGTATGAAGCCGCGCTCGGATAGAATGTTTAAAAAGTCTGATTTATAATTACTCATGATCGGTATCTCGTTTTAAATAACCCAGTATTAGAAATAGTTTTATCCATGACGCGCAAAGAAGTCTATAGAGCAATTGGTTTGATGTCCGGAACATCCCTGGATGGGATAGATTGTGCGCTAATCGAAACGGATGGGCATGATTATATCAAGCCTCTGGCTTTCTTGTCGCGCCCATATGAGGAAGGCCTTCGCCGCAAGCTGCGCTCTTGTCTCGGTAAGCAAAGACCTGATGCTGATATATCCGAGGCCGAATACGAGATGACCATGGAGCATGTATCTCTTGTCCTGGATATGCTCGCCGCCCACCCTAATGATGAGGCTGTACCAATGGTCGTAGGGTTTCACGGGCAAACGATCTTTCATGACCCTGATCAGGGTTTTACATGGCAGATTGGTGATACTGCCTTATTGGCCAGAGAAACAGGCCTTAATGTTGTCGGCAGTCTTCGTATGAATGATGTGGCCGAAGGGGGGCAGGGTGCGCCTTTATTGCCGGTTTATCATCAAAAAATAGCATCGGATTATATGGCGGACGGCCCAATCGCACTGTTGAATATTGGCGGTGTTGCGAATGTAACATGGATCGGGAGCCGCAACGATGGTGATATGGTCGCCTTTGATACGGGCCCTGGAAATGCATTGATGGATGATTTTATTCTAGAGCGTACAGGGCAGGCATATGATACCGCAGGAAAATTGGCTAAAAATGGACAAGCTGATTTTAAATTGGTCAATGATTGGCTAAAAAATGGATATTTTCGGCTAAATGTACCCAAATCTATAGACCGCGATATGTGGTCGGATGTAAGCGTTTCTGGGCTTTCCACTGAAGACGGATTGGCAAGTTTAATGGCTTTTACGGTTGAGAGTATATTTACGGCACAAGACCATTTTCCCGCCCCTCCCAAAGCGTGGTTTGTCTGTGGTGGTGGTCGTCATAATGATTATTTGATGGCATGTTTATCAAAAAAACTGGGTGTATGTGTCCAGCCGGTTGAGGCAATTGGCTTTGATGGTGATGCCATTGAGGCGCAAGGTTTCGGGTATATGGCTGTGCGATCGCTTTTGGGTCTGCCTTACACATTTCCAGGCACAACGGGCGTTAAAAAGCCGTGTTCTGGCGGTGTATTGGTAAGGGCAAAGCAGTGAGTTGATTTCTAGGCAGCCTGGCGGCTTTTGCTTTTCTTCTGAAATAAGAGTATTTCATCGGCAAGGGCCCGAATTTCTTTTGCCGCTACGCTTTTAGTGGCGGTTTCAAGGATCCCCTGACCATCCAGCATGGATGAGGCAAAGGCGACTCTGTTCCCTAGTTGAGTTGATGCCAAATCTGCGTTGAGAGCGGCAACCTTATCCTGAATAGCGTGATGTAACCTTGTTCGCACATCGACACGGTTCAGAATGACAAGGGGTGCAGACCCTTCCTGGTGTGCCGTTTCAATAGTCGGGGTGCAGGCCCATAAATCCATAGGTGAGGGTTGCATCGGAATTAAAACCAGATCAGCTGCACGAATGGATATGGTGGCCTCGCTATCCATATGGGGCGGTGCATCGATAATGATAACGTCGCAACTATCCGAGAGAATATCGATCTCACGTTTCAGGCGCCAGCCTTGCGATTGGCAATGTTTGATGGTGTTTTTATCTGCAAGTCGATCTTGCCTGATATTGTGCCATGCCGTTAGCGAGCCCTGTGGGTCGATATCAATGATGCCGACCTTGTTACCTTTATGTACCAGTGCTACAGCAAGCTGCGCCGCAAGCGTTGTTTTCCCTGCGCCGCCTTTTTGTTGGGCAATCGTAAGAATAGTGGTGTTCATGAACCGCTGTCCTGCTCTCTAAACTGTTCGAATGCCCCATCATAGATAAGAAATGCGATGCACTGCAACATAATATCTCTTAATCATTGATTTTTTTGGTTTTTATAGGTTTTATGTGGGCATGAAAACGCAAATACTCAGTGCTAATCAACAGACCATAGGCAAGGCCGCAGGATTATTAAAAGCCGGAGAGCTTGTCGCTATACCGACAGAGACTGTCTATGGCTTGGCGGCCAATGCTTTGGATGGGCAGGCTGTCGCACGTATTTATGAGGCGAAGGGCCGCCCGAGCTTTAACCCCTTGATTATTCATCTGGCGCATCCGCAGCAGGCTGAGCATTATGTCGTTATGAGTGAACCGGCAAAGATGTTGGCACATCATTTTTGGCCGGGGCCTTTGACCATGATTTTACCTCGCTCCAAAGGGTGTGAAATTTCGGAGCTCGCCAGTGCAGGTTTGCAAACTTTGGCCGTACGTGTTCCTAATCAGAAAACGGCTTTATCTTTATTGAAAGAGTGTGATCTTCCGCTTGCGGCCCCAAGCGCCAATAAATCAGGATCATTAAGCCCGACAAGTGCGGCGCATGTTCACGACTCTTTGGGGGGGCACATTCCGATGATATTGGCGGATGGAGCCAGTGCCGTCGGTCTGGAATCAACCGTGATTGACATGAGTTCGGATGTGCCTGAAATCTTAAGGCCTGGTGCTATCTCGGCGGAGGATATTGCTCATGTGTTAGGATGCAATGTTGCCTATCACAAAAGTGAAGACACGGAAGCTCCCAAATCGCCGGGGCTTCTATTGAAACATTATGCGCCATCCATTCCCGTGCGCTTGAACGCAATTGACCTCGAGCCAGGTGAAGCACTTTTAGCATTTGGAAATGACCAGTTTATGGGTATAAAGGGCGGTGGCCGTGCATCGGATTTATCGGAGTCGCAAAGGCGAAATTTAAGCCAAGAGCAGGATTTGCATGAGGCGGCTGCAAATTTATTTGCCTTTATGCGGGCATTGGATCAGCCGGAAAATAAGGGGATCGCAGTGATGCAGATCCCTGATATTGGTCTGGGGATTGCCATCAATGATCGCTTGAAGAGGGCGGCTCAGAGCTGAGATAATATATAAATTTTTTACGAGTTGTAATTACGATGAAAAAAATTCTAGTGACCGGAACAGCCGGATTTATAGGCTTTCATTACGCACAGCGTTTGTTGCGTAATGGGTATCATGTTCTGGGTGTTGATAATGTGAACGATTATTATGATACGTCTTTGAAAGAAGACCGTATTCAAATATTGGAGGCGCATAATAATTTTGAATTCAGGCGTGCGGATTTGAATGATCGTGCGGCCATAGAAAACATATTCTCTGATTTCAAGCCGCAGGTTGTGGTGAATTTGGCCGCGCAAGCAGGTGTGCGTTATTCGATTGAAAACCCACACGCATATATCGATAGCAATCTTGTTGGGTTTACAAATATTCTGGAAGGATGTCGTCATCATGCTGTTGAGCATTTAATTTATGCATCCTCATCTTCTGTTTATGGTGCAAATACGAAGGTTCCGTTCTCTGTTGAAGATAATGTGGATCACCCCGTTAGCCTGTATGCTGCGACAAAGAAAGCAAATGAATTGATGGCACATACCTATGCGCATCTCTATGGATTGCCATGTACGGGGCTTCGTTTCTTTACTGTTTATGGCCCATGGGGGCGTCCGGATATGGCGTATTATAAATTTACCAAGGCCATATATGCCGGGGAAGAAATACAGGTTTATAATAATGGCGATATGATGCGCGACTTTACGTATGTTGATGATATTGTCGAAGCGATGACGCGTCTTGTTGAGAAAATTCCGGTGGCAAATAAAAAATGGTCCGGTGATAAGCCTGATCCCTCATCGTCCTATGCGCCGTTCCGTATCTATAACATCGGCAATAATTCGCCTGTGAAGTTGATGGATTTTATTGATACACTTGAAAAACAAATTGGCATTGAGGCAAAGAAAAAGTTTTTGCCCATGCAGCCCGGTGATGTTTATTCCACCTTTGCCGATACGCAAGCGTTAGAACAAGATGTGGGCTTTAAGCCAAATACATCCTTGGAAAAGGGGCTTGGTGAATTTATCAATTGGTACAGAGATTATTATAAAATGGGCAATGGCCCCTCTTAGAGTGGCTAGAAGCCGAGATTAGTATGAAGTGAAGGTTTTTTTATAATGAGCATGGCACAGTTTAAATATTATCTTTCATGGGTTTCATGGCCATTATTGTTGAGTATATGCATCGCCGTGACGGCCTATGGATTTAATAATGACCAACCCATTCTGTTTTTCAATGTGGCCTATCTTTTTTTGATTGTTACTTTGTTCTTCATGGAAAAATGGATGCCACATGAAAAGGAATGGCTAAAGCCCGATGGCCAGAACTTTGCCAGCATTATGCATACGATATCTAGCAAAGGCACAGTGCAGGGGATTTTATTATTCGGTGGTGTCATTGGTCTCGCATCGATTATCACACCGGTGAGTGAGCCTGGTTATGGCATTTGGCCGCGTGAATGGCCCATGGCTTTGCAGGTTATTCTGGGCTTGGTTGCCGCTGAATTCGGTTTGTACTGGGTGCATCGCGCAGGACATGAATTGCCGTTTTTCTGGCGGTTTCATGCCGTTCATCATAGTGTCACAAAACTCTGGATCGTCAATACAGGACGCTTCCACTTTGTCGATAGCTTGCTCAGTATTGTATTGGCCGTGGCCATTTTAATGGCTTTGGGTGCTCCGATGGAAGTTGTGAAGTGGACATCTGCTATTACGGCTTTTATTGGCATGCTCACGCATTGCAATGTTGAAATGCGCTTTGGTCCGATTAATTACATTTTCAACACGCCGGGCTTGCATCGCTGGCATCACTCCAAGGATTTGCATGAAGGCAACCGTAATTACGGTGAGAATGTTATGTGTTGGGATTTGTTATTTGGCACATTTTATGATGCCGATTACAGGCCGCCCAAAGATATCGGTATGAAAGATTACATGCCTAAAAAGTTCTTGCGTCAATTAGTCTGGCCGTTCCTGAGTGTTAAGGCGCGCCAGAGATTGGAGCCTGAATATGAACCGCTTCCATTTATCAAAGAAGAAAAATAATTCTTTCGTGGTTAAAGCCGCGTGGGATAACTTTTGGCAGTATTCTTTTTCCGCAAATTAAAATCAGGCAAAATAAAACATTGTTATTTCAAACAGTGAGAGTTTTGCCATGCAATCAACCAATCATATCATGATGATGGAGCCTTTGGATTTCCGCTTCAATCCTCAAACAGAAGATACAAACCAGTACCAAGTGAACGATGAGCAATCGAATGAGGCTATTCAAAAAAGGGCTGTCGTTGAATTTCGCGCATTAAGAGATGCTCTGGTTGAAAACGGTGTGGCGATCACATCTGTTCTGGGCCAGAAAGGCAGCCCGGATGACATTTTTTGCAATAACTGGGTCTCAACACATAAGGAGGGGCGCATGGTGTTATACCCAATGCTTGCCCCGAATAGGCGCATAGAACGACGCCCCGATTTATTGGATATTCTGGCTAAAAGTTATGAGACGGCTTTGGATTTGTCACCGCATGAAAATGAAGACAAGTTTTTGGAGAGTACGGGCGCGCTCTGCATGGACCGTATCAATAAAATTGCCTATATCGCTTTATCAGAGCGAGCCGATAAAGATTTGGCCCAAAAATTTTGTGATGAAATGGGTTATGAGCCGGTTTTCTTCAACACGCGCAACCATACGGGCAATCCGGTTTATCACACGGATGTGCTGATGTATGTTGGGACGGGGTATATTGGGCTATGTACGGAGACAATTGTTGAAGACGATCGCGCGCGCGTGATTGCCGCCGTTGAAAAAACACATGAGCTGGTTGATTTGAGCATGGATCAGATGCGTGATTTTTGTGGGAATGCCCTTGAGGTTGTTGGTAAAGATCAGGCAAAGATGCTGGCTATGTCAACCAAGGCATATGAATCAATGACAGACTATCAGTTGAAACAATTGGATAAATACATATCAAAAATTATTCATGCGCCTATCCCCACCATAGAGAAATATGGCGGTGGGTCCGCGCGATGCATGCTTTTGGAACTGCATTAAAATCAGGGACGCGATATGATTGATCTAATAACCCCTCTTACAATTTTTTACGCCAGTCTTTATGTGCTCTTTAATATGGTATTGCTGGCTATGGTGATTAAAAACCGCAGGGCACAGCAAGTGAGCCTCGGCACAGGCGAAAATAATGATCTGCAAAGCGCAATAAGAGCGCACGGTAATTTTATCGAGAATATTCCTTTTTTGCTTATCCTTTTATTCTTGGCAGAATTAAACGGCATGCCGCCCTATCTTTTGCATGGGCTTGGTGTGGCAATATTATTGGGGCGCATCGCGCATGCCTATAGTGTTCATGTTGCTGAAAAACAGAGGCCGCCGATATTTGCATGGCGGGTCAGGGGGATGATGCTCACATTCGGAAGTTATGCATTATTGGCAGCCATCGGCATGTATGCTGTGATTGCCGCCGTGTTTTTCCAGGGATAGCTCTCTAAACCTTGCGCATCGTCAGAAATACGACCTCATGGCCATATTCAATCTGGCCGGACATTTGGATTTTATCGCCTTTTTGCGCAAATTTAAGCATGGTTTCATAGGTTACCGGATCACGTGTTGGCTCACCGCGAAGATTGGTCAGCAAAAAATCAACATCAGCATCCGAGGGGTCTGCCGTAGATGTCATTCTGACTTCGTTGTCACTCACGATATCAAAGCGGCTTGTCCATTTGCAGTTAGCATCATCAAAGCGCTGGGTTTGGCCGTTAATGATTTCGGTTTCGCCATCGCTCTTTTTCTCGATCGGGCCTTGATAAGAGCTGGTGGTTGTTACCCTGTATTTTCCATCAAGTGGGTGTGCCATAAATAAAACCTCTATGCATGCGTTCAAGTTATGTATGTCTATAGTAAGATAGAATCATAAAATCTGTGAAATGAAAAATTCATATCAAAATAGCTAAGCGGCTTTTGTGCCCATCAGACCTTCGCGTTTCAGGAGCGCATCCGGGTCGGCGTCACGGCCCCTGAAATTACGGTATAGTATGGATGGGTGCTCGCTTCCGCCTTTTGCCAAAATTTCGCGGCGGTATTTCTCAGCGCTGGTTTGATCATAAAGCCCTTTTTCCTGAAACAAAGCAAAGGTATCCGCATCCAGAACTTCGGCCCATTTATAGGAGTAATAACCGGCCGAATAGCCACCGGCAAATATGTGCGAGAAGGATGTTGATATCGGGCCGCCGAGCATGTCAAACAGGCTGAGATCCTTTAAGGTTTCTTTCTCAAATGCGCGTATATCGGAAATATTGGATGGATCATTGTCATGATAGGTCATATCCAATGTTCCCAGAGCAACTTGCCTCAAGCCACCCATGCCGGCCATAAAGTTTTTGGCCGCTAAGAGTTTTTCAATCAAAGCTGCAGGAATCGCTTCGCCTGTTTTATAATGGCGTGCGAACATATCGAGTGTTTCCTTCTCGTAGCACCAGTTTTCCTGAACCTGAGAGGGAAGCTCGACAAAATCCCAGAGCACAGATGTTCCGGCAACACTGCGGTACGTCACATCGGAGAGCAAAGCATGAATGGCATGCCCCATCTCGTGGAAAAGTGTTGTGACCTCATCATGCGTCAGAAGGGAGGGGGTATCGTCGGTGGGTTTGGTAAAGTTGCATACAATTGCAATGACGGGACGCTCAATTTTCCCATGGAATAGACCTTGGTTACGGTAACTTGTTTTCCATGCGCCGTTCTTTTTTCCTTTGCGCGGGTGAAAGTCGCCGTAGAGCGTTCCAATGAAATCACCACTATTGGAATCAAAAAGCTCGAAACTTTTAACGTCCTCGTGCCATGTGTCATACGCATCATTGGCTTCAAACCGCAGGCCAAAGAGCTTGCTGAAATGCTCAAAACATCCTGTAAGAACATGATCGAGTTGAAAATAGGGGCGAAAATCTTCGGATGAAAAATCAAATAGTTTTTGTTTGAGTTTTTCTGAATAATAAGCCGCATCCCATGGCTTTAGATCATCAATGCCATCTCTTTCCATGGCAAAAGCTTTGAGCTCCTCTAGCTCTTTTTCAGCCGCCGGCCTGTAGGCATTTTTTAATTTTCCAAGAAAGTCATGGACAGCTTCTGGGCTTCCGGCCATCCGTTTCTCGAGGACAAAATCAGCATGTGTTTTAAAGCCGAGCAGTTGAGCGCGTTCATGCCGCAGTGATACGATTTTCTTTATGTTGTCCGCATTATCCCATTCATCACCCCATGCCGTATTAGAGCGCGCAAACCATATTTTTTCACGCAAGGCACGGTTGTCGGCATATTGAATGAAAGGGAAGTAGCTTGGCATATCAAGGGTGAAGAGATACTCGCCGTCTCTGCCTTTTTCTTTTGCTGCAAAAGCCGCCGCTTCAATGGCCGAGTCCGGCAGGCCGGACAGATCGGCTTTGTCGGTGATGAACATTTCAAAGGCTTCGGCTGATTTGCTGGCATTGTTCATAAAAGAGGGGGACAGCACAGATAACTCTTGTGAGATTTCACGCAAGCGCGCTTTTTTGTCGTCATCCAGCAACGCACCGCCACGCACAAAATCATCATAAGTTTCTTGCAGAATTGTGTTTTGCTCCGTAGTTAAATCCAGCGCATCTTTTTGATCATAGACCTGTTTGACACGCGCAAAGAGATCCGGATCGAGAAGGACATCATTGGAAAAACTGGCGTTGAGCGGGCCGATTTTTTCCGCGAGCTCATGCAGGTCATCACCGCCCACAGCCGAGAGCTGGTTGTAGAAAATACCTGCGACTTGGCCAAGCTCCTCTGATGCACTTTCCATGGCCGCAATTGTGTTTTCGAAATCGGCTTCATCGGAATTATCCTTAATGGATTGGATGTTTGTCTTTGCAATGGCAATGGCATCCTCAATGGCCGGTAAAAAATATTCTGTTTTATAACGTTTAAATGCGGGAGCTTTGTTAGGAAGGTCAGAAATTTGTAAAAGCGGATTTTGTGTCATGGTTTTTTCTTCTATAGTTACTGAACAATTATACGAACAAAATTAATATGGATGATTATGAGTGTAATATCCAGTGATGAGATTTTAAGATCAGAAAAATTCGACGATGTGTATTTTTCTGTTGAGGACGGTTTGGCAGAAACACGACATGTGTTTTTAGATTCTAATCATTTGCCAAATGATTGGCAGGGTAAATCAAATTATGTGATTGCCGAGACAGGCTTTGGTACGGGGTTGAATTTTCTGGCTGCATGGGCGCTGTTTAAACAAACGGCATCGCCGGATCAAACACTGGATTTTATCTCGATTGAAAAATATCCTTTGGAGCGTGATCAAATTGCAACGGCATTAGAGCACTGGCGCCGGGAGATTGGGGAGGAGTTGGATGCTCTTATTGATCAATATCCTCCATTAATGAGAGGTGCGCACCGTTTATTCTTTGATAAAAATGTGAGGCTGACATTGTTTTTCGATGATGTAGAGCAGGCCTTACCAAAAATAGAAGCGCGCGTGGATGCCTGGTTTTTGGATGGGTTTCGCCCGGCAACAAATCCGGAGATGTGGACTCAAGCCGTGTTTGATCACATGGCTTTGATCAGTAAAAAGGGAACGCGCTATGCTACGTTCACGGCGGCGGGGGATGTGCGCCGCGGTTTGGAGCGGGCGGGTTTTTCCGTTGAGAAAATTCCCGGCTTTGGCAAAAAACGCGAGATGATCAGCGGTCAATATGAAGGGCACGCGATATGAGGGTAGCCATTATCGGAGGTGGTTTGGCCGGAACGGCCTGTGCATTTGTACTGAGGCAGCATGGTATTGAGCCTGTGTTATATGAAGTATCAGATCATTTGGCGGCGGGGGCATCCGGCAATGATATCGGGCTATATAATCCCCGTTTTTCAGCCTTCAGGACACCGGAAAGCGATTATTTTTCGGCGGCCTTTTCATTGTTTTTACGGACTGTCGGCCAGTTCAGTGACGTAGATTGGAATCCGTGCGGTGCACTTCATTTGATGATTGATGATAAGAAGGAGAAACGGTTTAGACAAACATATGAAAACTGGGGGTGGCCAGAACAGCAGATGCGTATTGTGAGTGCTTCTGAAGCCAGTGCAATAGCAGGCATCAATATCGAATACGATGCGCTTTACTTGCCACAATCCGGCGCGGTCTCCCCCCGCAAGCTATGTATGGCTTATGCGCAAGGCATTGATGTCAGGCTGGGCCATAAAGTTGAGCGTCTGGAAGATGTTCAGGCTGATATTGTCATTCTGGCTTGTGGCGCTGCCTTGAGGGAGTTTGAACAAACGGCCGGGCTGCCGGTGAAATATGTGCGTGGCCAGGTCACCAAGGTGAAGGCTACAGATTCTTCCGCACAGATTAAAACCGCCTTGTGCTATTCAGGCTATCTTGCCCCTGCGCTTAATGGCCAGCATATGGTCGGCTCAACATTCCAGCGTTGGCTATCGCATTCGAATATCATGGAGCAAGATGATGTCGATAATATCGAGAAGCTGGAGCGTAATATCCCGGCTCTGGCAGGTTCTTTCGAGGTGAATGGCCAATGGGCCGCCTGTCGTACAACGGCGATGGATCATTTTCCGATTGTGGGGGAAATGCCGGGTCATCAAAATGTCTATATTTCTACCGCACATGGATCACACGGGATTTTAAGCTCATTGGCTGCTGCACATTTGATAGTGGATATGATAACGCAAAGACCGTATAGTCAATCGGTATACACTGCAAACGCATTGTCTCCTGCGCGTTTTTTGGATCGGATGAGCGATGGAAATCATGTTTGAAAATTTCAACGACTTTTGGCCGATAATCTTGGCATTTACGGTGGTCGTCGTGATCACAGTGCCACTTTGTAAGCTGGCCATCATAAGCGGTTTTGTTGATGAGCCGGGTGGCCGCAAGGACCACGCGCATCCTATCCCTCCGATTGGCGGCCTTATTATTTTTCCCGTTTTTATTGTCATTAGCTATCTCACCGGGTTTGATCTTCAACAGTATTGGCCTTTATATACGGCTCTGGTTTTGGTTTTGGTCACGGGGGCGGTCGATGATCACATGGTTGTGCCGCCCTGGATTAAATTCGCCGTTCATATTGGCGCCTCGGCCGTGATTGTTATTTTCGGGGAGGCGCGGCTTTATGATCTTGGCGATTTGTTCGGACTTGGGCTGGTTGAGCTCGGTCTGCTCTCAATTCCATTTTCTATTTTATGTGTGGCTTTGTTAATCAATGCGATGAATTTAATTGATGGGCTGGATGGTTTATCGGGTGGCATAGCCCTTGCGTCCCTTCTATGGTTGTGTGTTGCATCTTCCAATGCGGCGCAGATGCATGAATTAATGCTTGTTATGGCCGTGATAGCAGGGTTTTTAGTGTTTAATATGCGCTCTCCGTTTATTAAACGAGCGCGTTTATTTATGGGGGATGCGGGTTCAATGAGCCTTGGCATTATCATGAGTTGGTATTGTATTGGTCTGGCACAGGGGCCGGATAAAATTATTGAACCGGTATCGGTGGCATGGATCATTGTACTCCCTATCATGGATGCATGGGGCCAATTTATTCGCAGGATCGCTCAAGGCAAGCATCCTTTTGATGCCGATCGTGGGCATTTTCATCATCATTTTATTGATGCCGGATTTTCACCGGGGCAAGCAACGCTTTTGATCGTCTTATATCACTTTGTATTGGGGGGGATTGGCTATCTGGGGTTTGTAATCGGGTTACCCGCCGCTTTATTATCGCTTTTATGGGCAGGGTTATTTGCAACCCATATTCTATTCACAATGAAGGCGCATAAAATTGTGAAAGCCCTTAGCCTGTTTCATGCACAGGCGGCTGTGGATAATAAGCGCTAGGTGAATGGCTGTTGGCTTGACCTCATGCCTGATCTCTTTCAAGCTTAAATTGTCTATAAACACTGATTCTAAGGTTTTCATGAAACGCGTTCTCTCAAAAGCATCTTTTTACGCCACTCTAATGGGCACCGTGCTTATTGTCTCAAGCTGTGGCATTGTCGATAATAGCTTGGTTGGAGGCGGTGACTCTGTTAGCGCCAATAGTTCTGAAAATCTATTGGCGGCAGAAGGGTCATGGAATATTGTTGAAGAGGATCAGAATTATGATCCGGTAGCCTTACACAAACAGGCAAAAGATAAGCAAGATCCCAACCGCCGAAAAAAGACAGAGATGGTTCCTAGCATGCGCGTTCAACCGGGAGAGCCGGAGCAAGTTCATTTCAGATTATTACGCGTTGAGCGTGAAGTCGCCGGTTTGCGTAAAGATTTCAATAAATTATTGCCGCCATTATCAAATTTGATTGTGGCTGATAGCCAGCTTGGACAGACAATACAAGAAATTCAGGCTGAGAGGGCAATGGTGGATAAGCCTGCTATGGCATCAAAACCTGCTGCACAGCTTAAACCGGCTGCGGTTAACAAAACTGTGCCCAAGCCTGCTATGGCATCATCAAGCGGTGCGAATGTTACATCCGTGCGCTTTGGTCAGCACCCTGGAAAAACCCGTGTTGTGCTGGATGTGAGTGCAGATAGCCCGTTCTCGATTAATGTTGATAATAGTGAAAAGCTATTGATTGTTGAGTTGCCCTCAACAGGTTGGGAAACAACAGCAAGCCGGATGATCAAAAACCCATTCTTGGGGTCATACAAGGCGCAGCCAGGTGCCAATGGCGGAACAATTTTAGCATTTGAGTTGAAAAAACCCGTGCGTGTTACATCACAATCTGCTTTAAGGCCGAATGCAACCAGAGGGCATCGCATTTTCTTTGATGTCGCGCCGGGCTAGATTTATTTCTATACTTATTTTTTGAGCCATTTATTCATCACAGCGCTTGCTGTGAGATCTCCTGTCACATTCACAGTTGTTCGGCACATATCAAGGATACGGTCCACGCCAATAATTAGAGCTATGCCTTCAATAGGTACACCGATTGTAGAGAGAATGGTGGCCAGAACAACAAGACCAACCCCGGGCGTGGCAGGGGTTCCAATGGATGCGCCGACAGTTGTCATGATTAATAGAACTGTTTCTGACATGCTGAGCTCAATGCCGAAAACCTGACACAGGAATATCGCGGCAACGGCTTGATATAAGGCTGTTCCATCCATATTTATTGTGGCGCCTAATGGAACGATGAATCGGGAGACTTCGGGTTTAATGGCAAGCTTTTCTTCGGCGGCTTGTATGGTGAAGGGCATTGTTGCGGCCGAGGATGAAGTGGAAAAAGCAAGCAACTGCACTTCGCGGATTGATTTGATGAAATAAGAAATCTTGATATCACTGAGGAGTTTTAGGATGACAAGATACACAATCAACATGCAGCCCAGCCCGGCTAAAACAACACCGGCATAGATAGCCACGCTGGTCAGGGCATCAAGGCCAACACGCAAGGCAATATTGCTCATCAAGCCAAACACAGCATAGGGCGCAATTACCATGGCCCAGCTTATAATCTTCATTGAGAGGATCTGGCCCGAGATGCAAAGCTCCTTGAAGGCTTTGCCCGCATTTTTCGGTATCGCAATGAGAGCAATACCAATAAGAATAGAAGCGATTACAATTTGCAGCATATTGCGGTCTAGCTCTGCTTTGGCCGGATTTGTTGGTATAAGATTGCCAATACGCTGCGGTATGCTTAAATCATCAAACGTTTGCGATGGCAGGCCTGCGCTTTCGGCTCCTGATCCCAATGTTGTACTGACCATTGTTTGATCAAGGAATAGGCCAGGCTTTATGAGATTAACCAGCAATACGCCGATTGTAATGGACATAGCTGTTGTCACCAAAAAATAGGGCACAATAAGCGATCCCATTTTGCGCAAGAAATCCATGCTGCCGCTCTGGGCGATCCCAAGCACGATAGAGCACACGACAAGAGGGATAATCACCATTTTAATAATACCAAGGAAGAGAACACCGGGCAGTGCCAGCCATTCGCCAACGCTTTTGACATGCACATCAGAAATAAGCGAGAGCCCTTCGGGGGAAATCGCAATGCCTGTGGCGACACCCAAAAACATCCCAACAAGAATTTTGATCCAGAGATGTTGATCCATCATGAAGTTGATTGATTGATCAAGTGACTTTGCACGTTCGGATTTTTTTGTAGTTGACTTTTTGGCTGGTGTGTTTGATCTGGCCATAACGAAAAGCCCCCTTGTTTTCTTTGGCGTTGCCTCAGTTTATCAGAGAACAGGGCTTTTTAAAAAAATTAATTATTTGGCCTGACCAAAATAAAGCGGCGGATTTCCTTTATGCCACTGATCGTATTTAGGCATAATCGCTTGGAACAGATCACTTTGCAGATGTGCCTCTAACCAGTGTTGGAGAGGTGTATACGGCAGGCCATCAAACCAAGTACGATCCGTGTTGGCGAATTGCCGAATGAACGGAAAGATGGCGATGTCGGCAAAGCTTATTCTTTCAGAGATCAAATAGCGGTGTTGTTCCAACCGCTCATTGAGTTGTTTCAGAAAGGCCTCACCATCTTCGCGCGCGCCGGAACAATCCTCATCAGGGTATCGCCCGGGATATTTATAGCGGTCCAATGCCTTTTTAAAGGGGCCATCATTTTCCGCGATAAGGTTATTTATCTCATCTGCATCACCGCCCCGCCAGCCATCAGGATCATTTTGATCCAGAGCCCAACGCATAATATCGAGACTTTCTTCCAGAATCGAACCATCGCTTAACTGGAGCACAGGCACGGTTCCTTTGGGGGATATGTCCAGCATCTCTTGGGGTTTGTCACGCAGAACAACCTCCCGAAGCTCACATATTATACCGGCATAATAAAGCCCCATTCGGCCGCGCATCGCATAAGGGCAGCGGCGAAATGAATATAGGATAGGCGCGTTTTGATGGTTAGGCTTGCTCACCATAGATGCTGCTATAGTGTTTTTGGCGATCTCGAAGAGCCTTTTCTCGCTCTGGTGTAAGGCTGTCTTTGCAGTGATGGCAAGAGATGCCCTTCTCATATTCGGGGCGTTTTACATCGTCAGCCGAGAGTGGTTCGCGACATGCATGACAGACTTTCCAATCACCTTCTTTAAGGCCATGACCAACAGAAACACGTTGATCGAAGACAAAACAATCACCTTCCCATTTGCTTTGGTCAGCAGGGATTGCCTCGAGATATTTGAGAATGCCGCCTTTGAGGTGATAGACATTTTCAAAACCGTGGGCGAGCATATAGGCACTCGCTTTTTCGCAGCGAATACCGCCCGTGCAGAACATGGCAACTTTTTTATGTTTGGCAGGGTCAAGATTATCTTCAACCCAATCAGGAAATTCCGTAAAGATTTTCATGTTTGGATCAATCGCACCTTCAAAAATGCCAACCTTGGTTTCGTAATCATTGCGTGTATCGATCAGCAAAACATCAGGGTCACTGATCAGATCGTTCCAGTCTTCCGGCTCAACATATTCGCCCACATATTTGTTGGGATCAGCCTCGGGCTTGCGCAGAGTAATAAGTTCTTTTTTGGGGCGAACTTTAAACCGGTTGAACGGTTTTTCGCTGGCATGGGAATATTTGAATTCACAGGCACGCTCACCTTTTTTGATCCCAAGGGCATCATTCAGGAATTCAACCATGATATCCATCTCATCCGGATAGGCGGCTATGGTTCCGTTGATACCTTCGGGCGCCAATAATAATGTGCCACAAATGCTTGGTACATTGGCGTCGGTAAAGGCATAAATCTTTTCGCGCAGCGCATAGATATCCTCAATCGGGATAAATTTATAGAGGGCTGCGACTTTGTATTGATAATCCATGGAGCGTTTTATAATCGCTTTTTATTTATTTTTCAATCTTTTGATAAGGGAACCCAATAATTGATAATTATCTTTCTTTGGGTCTGATGAGCGCCAGCACAGGCCTATTTGCCGTGTTGGTTTTGGTGATAGAAAGGGAATAACGCGCACATTATCGGGCAGCGCCGTTCCTTTTAAGGCCATCTCGGGAAGCAAGGTATGGCCATATCCATGGCCAACCATTTGAATAAGGGTTGGAAGGCTGGTTGCGCTGAATGTCTTTTTGACGGATGGCAGCTGCAGCTTGCATGCGCTCAAGGCATGATCGCGCAGACAATGGCCATCCTCAAGAAGTAGAAGGTTATTTGAGTTTAAATCATCAGTCTTGAGTGATTTCTTTCTCGGGGCCTCATCTGTATGGGCCGCAAATACAAAGGCTTCATCAAATAAAATATTCTGAGAAAGCCCGGGTGTTTCATAAGGAAAAGCCATGAGGGCAGCATCGATTTTATTGGTATGAATCTGGTCAATGAGGCGATCTGTCAAGTCTTCGAACAGCCTTAATTCCAAATTCGGATATTGTGTTTGTATGAGCGGCAATATGTGCGGCAACAAGAAAGGCGCAATGGTCGGAATAACCCCAAGACGCAGTGGCCCGCTCAGGGGTTCATGAGTTTGTGATACATCTTCAATCAATATATCGACATGATGAAGGATATTAAGAGCGTGATCATATACTTTATCGCCAATGGGGGTGAGTGTGATGTGTTTACGTGATCGCTCAACCAGTTTTTCCCCCATAATATTTTCGAGCTCTTTAATGCCGGCGCTTAATGTTGATTGCGTTACAAAGCATGTTTCCGCAGCGGCGCTAAACGAGCCCTGATCTTTGAGCTCCTTGAGATATGTTAGCTGTCTTAATGTTGGTTGCATGGCATCATCATAAATATTAATGGAATAAAGTTCAATATATCGATTTTATCAATACAAGAAAGTGAAATAAATTGTTGGATTTTGCACTGCAAACATTGCATGTTGTGATTATTGAAACATGAAAAACCTAACCTTATTGGAGAAAAAATATGTTAAGCATTGGTGATCAATTACCAGAATTTTCAATCACAGGTGTCAAGCCTGGCTTTAACAAGCATGAAGAAAACGGCGAGAGCGCATTCGAAGAAATCACAGAAAAAAGTTTTGAAGGTAAGTGGAAGGTTATCTTTTTCTATCCAAAAGATTTTACATTCATTTGCCCAACTGAAATTGTTGAATTTGCAAAATTGAATGATGAGTTTGCTGACCGTGATGCGGTTGTTCTTGGCGGTTCAACAGATAATGAGTTTTCAAAACTCGCATGGCGCCGTGAACATGCAGACCTGAACAAACTAAACCAGTGGTCATTTGCCGATACAAACGGGACATTGATTGATGGCTTGGGCGTTCGTGAATACGAAGCAGGCGTAGCCTTGCGTGCAACGTTTATTGTTGATCCGCACAATGTCATCCAGCATGTGTCAGTGAATGGCCTGAATGTTGGTCGTAACCCGAAAGAAGTATTGCGTATTCTTGATGCTCTTCAATCAGATGAGCTTTGCGCATGTAACCGCCCTGTTGGCGGTGATGTGATTGATGTTGCTGCTGAAGCACAGAAAATCGCTGCTTAATTCATTATTCTCAGGCGGCGTTACAGGGGTTGATGCCCCGCGCCGCCTGATTTGTCTCTAAACCTAATTAAAAAGGAGAAAATATATGTCACTCGAAACTTTGAAATCCCAAATTCCGGCTTATGCCAAGGACATTAAGTTGAATTTGTCCAGTATTGCCAATGATGAAACACTGACAACCCAGCAACTATGGGGCACTCTCTTGGCCTCTGCGCTTGCGACCGGGCAGGGTGATGTGATTGCCGCTGTGAATGCCGAGGCAGAAGATAACCTCTCGGAAGCAGCTCTGGAAGCATCGAAAGCAGCCGCCTCCATTATGGCGCAAAACAATATTTATTATCGTTTCGTGCATTTGGCCTCTAATAAGGAATATGGCACATTACCGGCGAAGCTGCGTATGAATGTTATTGGTAATCCGGGCATCGAGAAGGTTGATTTTGAGCTCTGGTCACTGGCTGTATCTGCTATTAATGGCTGCGGTATGTGTATTGATGCGCATGAAGCGGCTTTGAAAAAAGAAGGAGTAAGCGCCGAGCAGATTCAAACAGCTGTGCGTGCGGCGGCGACAATCCAGGCCGTGGCCTCAACTCTGGCAGGTGAAGCTGCTCTGGGCGCAAATGCATCCGAAGTGCAGCAAGCTGCGTAAAATAAACATAGATTTAAACTCTCCCTTAAGAGCGCTGCTTGAGACATTAAGCGGCGCTTTTTTTATTTATTTTTCATCAGAGGGGAGTTTGTGAACATAGACTTCACGATGCGGATAAGGAATTTCGATCCCGTGCTCTTTGAAGGCGTCCCAGAGATGCAAAAGCACTTCGCCTTTGATGTTGGTGACTCCTTTTTCGGCATCGCGTATCCAAAAGCGCAGTGAGAAGTTAATCGAGCTGTCACCAAATTCTGTCATCCAGCAAATGGGCGCAGGCTCGTCTACAACACGGGCCGGTTTGATCGCGGCTTCTTTTGCAATTTTTATGACCTCATGTGGGTCCGATTTGTAATGCACACCAAAAGGAACCTGCATTCTGATCAGGCTGTCGCCATGCGACCAGTTTACAACACGTTGTGTGATAAAATCTTCATTCGGGATGAGATATGATTTGTTATCGCGGGTAACGATTTCGGTGTGGCGCGCAGCCATATGATTAACCCATCCAAATGTACCTGTATCAATGATTTCGATAACATCACCGGGTTTGATGGATTTATCCATCAAAAGCAGCATGCCGCTGAACAGGTTGGAAATACCCTTTTGTAAGCCAAAACCAATACCAAGACCGATCGCACCCCCAAAGACGGCAAAGAGCGATAAATCAATCCCTGCGCTGGTGATGGCTATTAAAATGGCAATAACAATCAAGGAAACACGCACAATTTTTGTAATCAGAACTTGTGAAGAGCGGGTTAGGCCCGAGATTTTCGAGATACGCCGTTCGACAAGGGCACCCGCAAATGTAGCAAAGTAAAGCAGGGCAAAAACCAGAATAATGCCTTTGATAACAGCCAGAGCGGATAGGCGGAAGCTTCCTATGGAGAAGGCCAACGCATCAAGTGCAGCCGTGGTTTCCTCCAGAACGCCAAAAATCGACAAGGCGGCAAATGTCCATATTGCAAGCGCAAAGAGGTTGCGAATAATGCTGTTTTCAATGATTTGAACAGCGATACGAATAAAGATCCAGGCCCCTAGCAGGCTCATGGCAATGCTTATAAGTGATGTGTCGAGCGCCAAAAAGTCTGCATGCATGAAAGAAGAGGCTAGAAAGAGCAGGGATAGCGTTGTGACGTGAAAAATAAGCTTTGTCAGGTTATTTAGGATATTTTTAAGCCGATAAGGGGCGCTAAGCTTTTGAATGTTATCGGTTATTTTGGGGCGAAGGAATTTTCGGGTTACAAAACCAATAATAAAACAAACCAGCAATACCGCCAGGCTAATGAGGGTCTCTACATTCAAAAAAACGCCTGAAAACCAGCCGATTAGCTCTTGAATAAGGGTGTTGGGATCGATTTTTGGCAACATTTTTCAAGGATAAGCGATTGAAAAAGAATATAAAAGCATAAAATTTTATATTTATTTAACATAATTATTGACATTAATACTTTATTTACATAATATATAAGTAAGTTAATCATCTATTAACAGTGTGTGGAGAAAAAAATGGAAAACTTATTTACAATGATTTACCCAATTGTCGGCATTATCGGTGTATTGGGCTATATTCCCCAAATTAAAGAATTATTGAAGCGTGATTGCGATACATCAGGGATTTCCTTGCAATCATGGTATATGTGGATTTTCGCTAGCTACGTGACTTATGGCTATGCACAATTTGCCGTAAAAGATGCAATGTTTGCGATTACAGCGCTTGTAACGGCAATCCTTATTACTGCTGTAACGGGTCTTATCCTGCTAAGACGCCACGAAAATGAAATTTACGCCTTTTTAGGTGGTCGTGCAGCACCCCTGCCAGCGTATAAAAGCTACGCATAAAAAACAGTTTCTTCACGCACAAACCCGTCAGATTTCGATCTGGCGGGTTTTTTTATATCTCAAGCTTAAGTTCTGGGGATGTGTTTGGTGGAGGTGAGGTATCTAAAAGGCCTCGCTTGAGTCCCTTATCTGCTAATACTTGGTTCAATTCTTGAGGGGATAATGCCTGCGTAAACATAGTCTTCCATACATCTTTTATATCTTGATCGGATAAGTCTTGCATCGCACAGTGCATCATATAGTTCACAGCCCCATAAACGGCCATATAGCTGCGCGACATAGGGTTATTCGTAATTTGGGTTACACGCTTTTGTGCCATCTCGTGCCTACTCTCTCCCAGCCATTTTACGGCGTAATCAACGGCATCTTGTGGTCTGTTATTCTGTACCAGCCAGATAAGGTTATTATTAACAGCTCTTGCTACACGGGCGAATTTTAAGAACAAATTTACGTAAGGATCATCCTCGTTTCGTGCTATGTAGGCTGCAATATTATCGCCAATAGCTTCACTAAGAACGATGTCGGGTTCAATCATCGTTGTGATGCCGCTATGCATTGGACGTTTTTTTGCCTCAATATCATCGGCGATAAATGAATAATGTGACCCATGGCCCAACACTTCATGTCTAGTCGTGTTGATAATCTCTGCTCTGGCTGTGCCTTTTTCACTGAGCATATAGAAAGTGATTAGGAAATCGCGGCCCTTACCGTCAATAAAAGCTTTATACCAGCTTTCAGGGTCATAAATAACATCAACAGAACTATTAAAGTTAATGTCTCTACCCGTCAGCTCTTTAATTAATTCTAGACCATCATCGAGTGTTTTAAAGAAAAGTTCTTTAATGGTATCTTCTTTAAGTCTTATATCTTTGCTGTTAATGCCTTCTAGCGCATTTTGTGGGTCTATATCAAGTGCCACACAATCTTTGTAGAAAGGCTCATATATTTTTGAAATTTCATCATCGTCAATCCAAGAGACATTAAATCCATTAATGCCATATAGTGTTTGGGCCATATCAACGTCTTTTGGGCTCGATATTGCGCCTCCGATTCCGGGTGCTGTAACAAGGCTACCAAGATATGTTTGAAAAGCAA
>CAZTBB010000008.1:40843-58575 GCA_964611755.1 uncultured Pseudobdellovibrionaceae bacterium | reverse complement strand
GCGCAATGATGTTGGCCGCGTATCAAAGACAGGTACCGTCAAGGTCACAGAACAATTCATTATCGAAAATTATTCCCACGTGATGCATATTGTCTCCAATGTTGTGGGTGAGCTGCGCGATGATCTGGACATTGTTGACGCCCTGTTTGCAGGCTTCCCTGCAGGCACGGTCAGCGGCGCGCCCAAAATCCGGGCCATGGAAATCATTGATGAGTTAGAACCAACCCGCAGACAATTTTATGGCGGCGCGGTTGGGTATCTCTCCGGCAATGGTGTATTGGACACTTGTATCGCTCTGCGCACGGGGCTTGTGAAAGATGGCAAGCTATACATCCAAGCGGGCGGCGGTGTTGTGGCCGATAGTGATGCAGAAGCGGAATATCAAGAAAGCAACAATAAGGCACAAGCCCTGATCCGTGCGGCCCAGAATGCCATCGAAAACAGCAGGGCTTAAAAAAGAGCCTTACTCAAAAATAATTTTAGTGTTCGTCGATACAGCTGCGGGTATATCTAAAGTCTTTTGCACATCATCCTGAGGGGGCATTGTTTTTACCGGGCGTTTGACAACATCACTCATTGCGACCAGCTCTAAATTTTTATCATCAAGCGTTGGTAACCATTTTTTTAATGCGCTGACGGTCCGTTGTTTCGGGTGGCCGATGGCAATGGCATAACCACGGTTGCGCGCAACCCTTTCTAACTGCTCCAGAGCTTTCATCACATCGTCCTCGGTTTCATAATGATCGAGGAAGACATCGCGCGTATTATGCGGGATACCATGCTGCGCTGCTGTCTGCGCGGCTATGGACGTATTGATGGTTTTGGAATCAACAAAATACAGAGCTTCGCCCTCAAGTTGCTTGCCCTTTAACCTCTCCATAACCCAGCCCATGCGCTGCGGATCTTGGGTTAAACGGCTCCCCATATGGTTATTGACCCCCGCATAGCCTTCAAATGATGCAAATACTTTATCCAGCACATCTTCGAATTCCGCACGCTCCAATCCGGTTGTCAAAGGAAATGGCCCCCCATCCAGATCAGGGTTCATGGCCTCCATCGGAATGTGGATCATCAATTCATGCCCCTTCTGTTTTGCCAAGCTTGTTTTTTCATCCAGCCCGTCGGCATAAGGCAGAAAAGCCAGAGTAAGCGGGTGTTGCAGTTCAATAACCTCGCGTGTTTTTGCGGCATTTAAACCCATATCATCAATAATCACGACCACCTTGGCCGGAGGCCCCAAGACAGGCTCTTGAATCTCGACATCAACCAATGGATCAATGGCGGGTTTATCGGGCTTGGTTTCCGCCGGTATATCCTTTGGTGGTGTTGTGTTTGGCACCGGCTCTGGAAATGGAAGATATATCTCGGCGGCGCCTTCCGGCTCGGAGACCGGCTCTTGCTCGGCGTTATCACCTCTACCATCTAGGGGCTGTGGTGAGATTGCAATCGCCACTTCATCCCCGAGATTCTGTTCCATAACAGGTGGTTCCTCCGGCGGCTTTTGGGTGAGTTGCAGACCGCCAAAGAGAAAGAAATCAATAGCGACCATCAGCGTGGCCGCCACGATAATAAATTTAAAGGTTTCCTGCGATGGGGCTTTCATCTTCATAGAGCCAAGAGTAAAGACCCGACCCGCGAAAGCCAAATGCTAAGTGCTGCAAGATATACACATATCCACCAGAGGCTTGGATCAAATAAAAATCGACAGCCCCTTGCATCACCATGCGGTTTTGTTCATAAAGAGCCTATGATTATACTGATCGATAACTATGACAGCTTCACCTACAATCTGGTGCAATATTTCGGTGATCTGAAACAAAATGTGCATGTCTATCGCAACGATGAACTAAGCGCACAAGATGTCATTTCAAAAAAGCCGGAGCGCATTGTTATCTCCCCCGGGCCAAGCGATCCTGACCATGCCGGCATTTGTCTCGATGTTGTCAAACAGGCCTATGAACACAATATCCCGCTGCTTGGGGTATGTTTGGGGCATCAGTCCATTGGCCAGGCATTTGGTGGCAACATCATTCGCGCTCCCAAGCCATTGCATGGAAAAATATCCAAAATCAAACATGAGAATACAGACATTTTTGAGGGGCTTGAAAACCCGATCACTGTTACGCGCTATCACTCCCTGATCATCGAAAAGGACACCTTGCCGGATTGCCTGAGCGTTACTTCATACACAGATGATGATATCATCATGGGTGTTGCGCATAAGGATGCAAAAATTTACGGCGTACAATTCCATCCCGAGAGCATTGCAACACAGCAAGGCCATAAAATGCTTGAGAATTTCCTCAATCAATAATCTTCAATCAAATTTCCGATCCAAAAGGCATCACATGAACATGTATATCGATATTTTGACCAAAGGAAATGACCTCACAGAAGATGAGATGAGCGCGGCCATGACAGCGATTATGAACGGAAGCTGGAGCCATGAAGAAATCAAAGAGTTTCTTGTTCTTCTGCATAACAAAGGTGAAAGCGTTGCCGAAATTACCGGCGCGGCGCGGGTCATGCGTGAGAAGGCCAATAAAATCGAGGCTCCCTATGAATCCGTTGATTGCTGCGGCACAGGCGGGGATAGCGCGGGCACCTATAATATTTCAACGGCCGTGGCACTCGTAGCAGCCGCAGCGGGCGTTCCTATTGCAAAACATGGTAATCGCGCCGCCAGCTCCAAATCCGGCACAGCCGATGTGTTGGAGTCACTGGGCGTGTATCTGGATGTTCCAAAAGAAGCCCTGGAAAAAGCGCTCAAAGAATTACACTTCGCGTTTTTGATGGCACCACGCCACCATGCAGCCATCAAACACGTCATGCCCGCCAGAAAAGAATTGGCGCATAGAACCATCTTTAATATATTGGGCCCGCTGGCCAATCCGGCCGGTACGCGCTTTCAATTAATTGGCGTTTTTGACCGTCAATGGCTTATACCTATGGCAGAGACCCTCAAAAAACTCGGCAGCAAACGCGCCTGGATTGTCCATGGATCGGACGGGCTGGATGAAATTACAATATCCGGGCCAACTTATGCCGCGATTTTGGATGATGAGGGCAATATCACAGAAAAAACAATCACGCCCGAGCATTTTGGCCTGCCAACGTATGATCTGGAAAAACTGAGGGGTGGGAGCCCTGATGAAAACGCGCAAGCCTTGCGCCACCTTCTGGATGGTCATCAAAGCGCTTATCGCGATATCACTCTGGCCAATGCGGCTGTTGTTCTGATGCTTGCCGGAAAATGCAATGACCTTCAAGATGGGGTCAAATTATCCGCAGAAGCGATCGATAGCGGTCACGCCATGCAGTTGCTCAGTGATTACATTAACTTCTCACGCCAGTATTGCGACAACTGCTAAAGGGAAGATTTAGAATGGGCAATGTATTAGAGGAAATTTGCAGCAAAACAGCCGCGCATGTTGCCAAGCAAAAAGCCGCAATCCCCATGGATGCTGTAAAAAGCAATGCCGCCAATGCTCCGCCTGCGCGTGGCTTTATAAACGCGCTTATGAGATGTAATGACCGCCCAGCCCTGATTGCCGAGATCAAAAAAGCATCACCCAGCAAGGGCCTTATTCGTGCCGATTTCAACCCTCCGCTAATTGCACGGGCCTATGAACAAGGCGGGGCAACATGCCTGTCCGTTTTAACGGATGCCCCCTATTTTCAAGGCGATGATGCCTATCTCCGGCAAGCCAGAGAGGCCTGCAGCCTGCCTGTTCTGCGCAAGGATTTTATGATTGATCCCTATCAAATTTATGAATCACGTGCCCTTGGCGCCGATTGTATCTTATTGATCATGGCGGCCTTAAGCGATGAACGCGCTTCTGAGCTCCATTCACTCGCCAAAGATCTGGGGATGGATGTTTTGGTTGAAACCCATAATCAAGAGGAGGTTGTGCGCGCTCAATTATTGAATCCTGAGATGATTGGGGTGAATGCCCGCAATCTCAAAACTCTTGCGGTTGATATTCAAACCAGTCATGACCTCGCACCAAAGATCCAGACGACGCCCATCCGCGTCGCAGAGAGCGGAATAACGGACAACGCTTCCATTAACGCGCTACAGGCCTCTGGTTATAATGCCTTTTTGGTGGGTGAAAGCCTCATGAGACAAGACAATATTACCCACGCAACAGAAAAACTTCTTGGAACAATTTGACACAAAACAAGAACTAAAGTAGAACATAAGGGTAGATTCTTTCCTTTGAGCAAAAAAGATCACATCAAAGATTAGGGGCTTTGCCATGCTTACAAAAAAACAACGCGACCTGCTTGTGTTTATTCACGACCGTATGAAAGACAGTGATGTTGCACCATCCTTCGAAGAAATGAAGGATGCGCTTGGATTGAAATCAAAATCCGGCATACATCGTCTGATTAACGGATTGGAAGAGCGCGGTTATATTCGGCGCCTGCCGCATCGCGCACGCGCCCTTGAAATCTTGAAACTGCCCGATGATGTACACACCAAGACATCCAATACATTGCATGATAACGGCCAGACACGAGCCGCAAACTTTGATATGCCGGATATCTTCGCAGAAATCCCCCTCTACGGGAAAATTGCGGCTGGTACACCGATTGAAGCTATTCGTGATGAACAGGCAACAATCCCCGTTCCACCCGACTTACTCTCTCGCGGTGAGTGTTACGCCCTAAACATTGAAGGAGATTCCATGATAAAGGCGGGCATTCATGATGGTGATACGGTTGTGATCCGTCGCTGTGATACGGCCGAAAACGGCACCATTATTGTCGCGCTTGTTGATGGTGAAGAGGCGACCTTGAAACGTCTGCGCCGCGCGGGATCAAAAATCGTTCTGGAGCCTGAGAACGATCAATATGAACCTCGTGTTCTGGAGCCTGAACGTGTTCAAATCCAAGGCCGCCTTGTCAGCCTGATGCGCAGCTATCATTAACTAGTCGCTTTGCACCCATGGGCGTTTTCCGCGTGATTGATTGATGGTCTGAACCACCACCTTATTCCCATCCATCATCATAAAATGCGCCCCGTTTTTGCGCATAGATGCGTAATCATAAATATAGGGTGATTGGCATGAACGCGGGGCAGAAAAGCGGGTAATCAGAATATCCGCCCAGCCGCAATCCTCAACGGCGGCATGCTTTTCATAAGGAAAAGCAATGCTGAACCCGTGATATTCAAATCGACAGCCATGCAAGCCGCATTGCATATCACAGGCGCCACCCCCCTCGGCCGGCCAGCGCTTTACAGCATCCCCGTTAAGCGCAAAATGTTGCTGCCAACTCTCGCGGGTAAATCTTTCCTTGCTTCTTGTGTTGACACATAGATCACCATTAGCATGCACAGCGATTAAATCGAAATTTGAGCTTGTCAGAATAGTGTACTGATTTTGCCCCCCAATAAGCAGAAGCGAGCCCATAAATAAAGGCAAGGATATCGCCCGTAAACGCCCTCGACAAAGACATAGAGATAACCCCGCAACGGTGAGCATAACCACAGCACTCACGGGCCAGCCGCCCGCGTGATAAACAGCATGAGGCAATGAGTGAGCGAAATGCGCCACCTCTAAAACCTGTTCAATGCCCAAACCGGCAAACATAAAAAAGGGACCATCAAGACCGAGGGGCATCATGACAAAGCCCAAAACAGCAACCGGCATAATCAGGAAAGCCATAAGCGGCACAGCCACCACATTCGATAAAATCCCATAGCTTGGCGCTTGCCCAAAATGATAAAGAGCAAAGGGCGTTGTTGCGAGAGTGGCGATAATTGAGGTCGTCACAACCCCTAGAAAATAGAGCATCAAGCGCTTGGGCCATGTTGATTGCTGATAGAGATGTCTGATATGCGGTCTCAGAACATCATAAAACGCCACGAGCCCGATGACAGCGGCAAAAGATAAATGAAAGCTGGCTGAAATCAGGGCTTCGGGAAAGAATGCGAGGATCACAAAAGCCGCAACAGCAACAAGGCGCAACGATATAGCCTGCCTGTCCATGAGGACGGCCAGAAAAACAATTCCGGTCATCAGCATCGCGCGCTGCGTCGGAATGGTGGCTCCCGCCAATGTCATATAAAACAAGGCCCCGGCCATAGCGATAAGGGCAGCGTATTTTTTGATGGGATGACGCACAGCAAAAGAGGGAAACAACGCCATAACAAAACGGGCAACAAAGAAGATAAAGCCCGAGACCAAGCCAATATGAAGACCGGAGATGGCCAGCAAATGCGCCAAGCCGGATTCACGCATCGCAATCAGGTCGTCTTCTGCAATCGCTCGCTTTTCTCCGATCGTAAGGGCGCTCATAATTGCGGCTTGTCTCTCTGGCAAAACTTCATAGAGGCGGGCCTCGATTGCCTCGCGCATAACACCAAGCGAGAGAGCTTGCCATAGAGATTGATTATCCCCCCGGGCATAATGATCAATCTCTGGCGCCTTATAAACAAAACCGACCGCACCGATTTGCTTAAAGAAGGCATGGCGTTGAAAGTCAAAACCACCCGGCAGAACAGGCGCGCCCGGCGGATTAAGGCTCGCCAGAAGGCTGATGGTGTCGCCCACCTTATACCCCTCGGCATCACCCTTATATGTCAAACGCACCATATGCGGTGTTTGTTCAGGCTCCAAATCTTCAATTATTAGATTGGTTATCCAAAACCGTACCCCCTGCTCCATGCGCTCCAGCTTATGAATACGTCCCTCAAGCGGGGCAAATGAAATCTCCTCGGCAATCACGGGAGCCTTTACCATCTCTGTGCGGATTTTAGCGAGGCTAAACCCGCCTGTGATAAACGAGAGAACAAACAGTCCAGTCAGGATTATGCGCTTATAAATATTGTCTGAGAGCGGCCAAATCCCGATGAATAGGCTCCATAAAGAAAAAACCACACAGGCAACGATCAGGCTCAAGGCCAAAGGCGGTTCAAAAGGCAGCGAAAAATAAACGCCTATACCAATACCAAGCCAGACAGGCAACCAAAGGAGCCCCTGCCCTCTTTGTTGTCCCACAAGATCAAAAAACATCGATTGAACGCGCAAAACCCCTTGCATCAAGGCAAGGGTTATTTTACCTCTAAGGGTGTTTTTGAGCGATATTTTCTCAATCCATGACATAATTTTATAAAACAAGGTCTTAGCCGAAATGTCCAATACCAAAAAAATTGTTACGCGCTTCCCTCCATCCCCGACAGGCTTTATGCATATCGGAACGGCACGCACAGCCTTGTTTAACTGGCTTTATGCGCGCGGCAATAACGGAGAGATGCTATTCCGTATCGAGGACACCGACCGCGCCCGCCACAATGAAGAGGCCGTGGAGGCCTTGATTGAAGCGATGAAATGGCTTGGCATGGATTGGGATGGTGAGATTGTATCCCAGCACGCCAATCAACAGCGCCACAAGGAGGTTGCCGAACAATTATTGGCCGAGGGCAAAGCATGGAAATGTTACTTCTCTCAAGAGGAATTGGAGCAAATCCGTAAGGACAATGGCGGGTTTAAACTGCCGCGCAAAGATGAGCTTGAAGCGAATTACACGCCCGCATCCCAAGATGCATTTACAATCCGCATTACCGCCCCCGCAGAGGGTGTAAGCACCATTCAGGATCATGTTCAAGGCAGAGTAGACGTACAAAACTCCGAACTGGATGATTTCGTTTTATTACGCTCTGATGGCACCCCCACCTACATGCTGTCCGTTGTGGTTGATGATCATGACATGGGCGTGACGCATGTTATTCGCGGCGATGATCACCTGAATAATACATTTCGCCAGAATGTTATTTATGATGCATTGGGGTGGGAAAAACCTGTTTATGCCCATATTCCCCTGATCCTTGGGCCTGATGGCAAGAAAATGTCCAAACGCCACGGCGCAGCCAGCGTCGAGGAATATCAAAAAATGGGTTATCTGCCCGAAGCCATGCGCAATTATATCCTAAAACTCGGCTGGGCGCATGGTGATGACGAGATTATCTCCGATCAGCAAGCTCTGGAATGGTTTACCCTTGAGGGGATCGGCAAGGCCGCCGCCCGTTTTGACTTTGATAAGCTGGAAAGCCTTAATGCGCATTATATTAATGAATGTGATGATGAGCGTCTGGTTGACTTGGTCACACCGTTTTTTCAATCTCTGCATAGTCTTGAAGTCACCGAACAAGGCAAAGAGCGCCTTCTTGCCGGCATGGAAGAGTTAAAATCGCGTGCGAAGACATTAATTGATTTTGCCAATGATGCAGCCTTCTATCTGAAGGCTGTGCCTTTTGTGTATGACGAGAAGGCCAGCACAATGATAGCCGATGCAAAGAACGACATTCTCCCCGCCCTAAGAGAGTCACTGAGCGCTCTTGATGATTTCTCAGGCCCAGCCATTCAGCAACTCTGTAAAGATGTGGCCGCAAGCCACGCCGATGGAAAAATGGGTAAGGTAGGCATGCCACTGCGTGCAGCGATTACCGGCACGACATCCTCCCCATCAATCTTTGATGCCTGTGCTATCCTTGGAAAGGACGAAACGCTGGCGCGGCTTGATGCTGCGATGCGTTAATCCCCTCTTAACCGTTTGATCTTAAACTAAAAGCATAATAGAATAAGGGTTCCAGCTGTTCTGATCACAAACAGCCGCCTTTCACTCGATTAAAACAGTTTACAGGTTCACAAACATACGGGGTTTCAATTATGTCTGCTGAGAAAGAAGTAGCCGAAAAAACATTCACACTTACGAATAATGAAACGGGTGAGAGCTACGAGCTGCCTGTTAAGGACGGAACTGTTGGGCCATCTGTTATTGATGTGCGCAAACTCTATGCGGAAACGGGGCATTTTACCTTTGATCCCAGCTTTACGGCCACAGGAAGCTGTAAATCACGCCTGACTTACATTGATGGCGAAGAAGGCATCCTGATGCATCGTGGTTATACGATCGAAGAATTGGCCGAACATAGTTCGTTCCTTGAAGTAGCCTTTGCCCTTTTATATGGTGATTTACCAACACAAGCCGAACTCGATAAATTCAAACATGATGTCACCTATCACACGATGGTGCATGAACAGCTTAGCTATTTCTTCCGCGGGTTCCGTCATGATGCGCACCCGATGGCGATTATGTGCGGCGTGGTTGCGGCTCTCTCTGCGTTCTATCATGACTCTCTTGATATTCATGACCTGGAACAGCGGGAAATCTCTGCGCATCGTTTGATTGCCAAGATTCCGACTCTGGCGGCCATGACATATAAATACACGCTGGGGCAGCCTTTTGTGTATCCGCGCAATGACCTCTCATTCTCGGAGAACTTTCTATATATGTGCTTTTCGGTTCCGGCCGAACCTTATCAGGTGAACCCGATTGTAGCGGATGCCATGGATAAGATTTTCATTTTGCATGCCGATCATGAACAAAACGCCTCGACATCGACGGTGCGTCTAGCCGGATCATCGCAAGCCAATCCATTTGCCTGTATTTCTGCCGGGATTGCCTGTTTATGGGGGCCTAGCCATGGTGGAGCCAATCAGGCCGTTTTGGAAATGCTGGATGAAATCGGCTCTAAAGACCGTATCCCTGAATTTTTGGAGCGTGCCAAGGATAAGGATGACCCGTTCCGCCTGATGGGCTTTGGTCACCGTGTCTACAAAAACTATGATCCACGTGCAGCCGTGCTCAAGAAATCATGCCATGATGTTTTGGAAGATCTTGGCGTGAAAGATGAACCTATGCTGGAAATGGCGATGGAGCTTGAGCGTATTGCTCTTGAGGATCCTTATTTTGTGGACCGTAAGCTCTTCCCGAATGTTGATTTCTATTCCGGCATTATTCTCAAGGCGATGGGCTTCCCGACATCGATGTTTACTGTACTCTTTGCTGTAGCACGTACCGTTGGCTGGATTTCTCAATGGAAAGAGATGATCGAAGAGCCATCTTTGCGTATTGGTCGTCCGCGCCAGCTCTATACAGGGCCGGAACAGCGCCCATACGTGCCGATTGATAAAAGGAAATAATCTTTTTACTTTTCTTTCGCAATTTTAGCGATAAAGGCTGCGGCTTTTTCAGAAGGGCTTATCTCAAGCCCTTTTGTCATTTCTGCACGCAATTTTGAGAAGGCTTTCTTTTGTTTTGAAGCCACCTTTTCGTCTTCATAGAAGCTGCGCACAGCCTCTGAGATATTCTTACTGGTACATTGCTCCTGAATGAACTCCGGCACAATGGCCTTCTTCAGCATAATATTGGCCAGATGCGCGAATTTTGTTTTTACAAGCATGCGGATTAAAAACCATGTCAGTGGGTTAGTTTTGTAGCCAATGACATGTGGCACATCGGCATAGGCGAGCTCTAGCCCGACAGTGCCCGATACGGCAATCGCGGCATCGCAGGCGGCAAAGCCATCCCATTTTTGCAATTGATCCGTGAAGACATAGGTTGGCCCCGGCATATCCTCAACCAATTTGCGCACCTCAAATTCCATATGTGGCAATGTTGGTACAATAAAAGCCATACCCGGATAACGTTCATGCAAATAAAGGGCCGCCTCTTTAATAATTGCGGATAGGCCATCAAATTCAGATGCACGGCTGCCAAATAAGAGGCCAAGTGTTTTTTGGTCATGTGGAATTTCATAGAGATCACGAAAGGCCTTGCCATTAATGTTCTCTTGCGGTGTTTCCGTGCATGGATGACCAATATAAACGGCATTCAAATTATGTGCTTTAAATAAGGCTGGCTCGAATGGAAACAGGCATATCAACCCATCCAGATATTTTGAGACCGCCTTGGCACGGCCGGGACGCCATGCCCATACCGTTGGCGCAACGTAATGCACGATCTTGCCCTTATATTTCCGGCGTTTCTTGAGCTTCTGGGCAAGGTTGAAATTAAAGTCAGGGAAATCAATCGTCACAACGATATCGGGCTGACGTGCTTCGATTTCCTGAATAATGCCTTTTTGCAACTTCATGAGCTGCGGCAGGCGCGTGACAATCTCGGCTATACCCATCACAGAGAGCTCATCCATAGGCAGCAGAACATGCATGCCTGCCTTTTCCATTAACGGCCCGCCAATGCCGGTATAGGTGATTTTCTTTGTCTTGGCCTTAAAGGCATTTATCAAGGCCGCACCAATGTTATCACCGGAGGCTTCGCCTGCTATCATAAAAATATTCATGGAACCCTATGCCTTTTGAAGATATGTGGCAGGATCAACCCCGACAACAAAGAGTTTATGTTTATCTGCAATCTGC
This sequence comes from uncultured Pseudobdellovibrionaceae bacterium, assembly GCA_964611755.1. GTDB lineage: Bacteria > Pseudomonadota > Alphaproteobacteria > Micavibrionales > Micavibrionaceae > CAZTBB01. The sequence continues at coordinate 47,347 of CAZTBB010000008.1, read as the reverse complement.
GCCACGCGCGCAGGATCAATGAGAAGCGTATGGGCTGCTTGTATTACAATACCGCCAAGACCGGCATTAACGCAGGCCTGAACCGTTTCCGGACCAATTGTAGGAAGATCAAGGTCCTGGTCTTGCCCGGGTTTTGAACATTTCACCAATATGGGTGCACGGCCTTTTTTACGTAGCTCCTTCGAGCGTGCAATCAAACGATCCGTTCCCTCTGCCCCTTCTACGGCCAGAACAATCCCTTCTTGAATGATTACGGATTGCCCAACATCAAGAGCCCCGAGTTGCTGAGCCACGCGTAGACCGCGCCGAACATCATCTTCATAGGTTTTTTTGATTTTATACTTACCGACAGGACCTTCCCCGGCCAGCAAATCGGTTACAAATTGTTGGATCCCATGAATCGTAAAGCCTTCGCTCTCCAGCTCTGCGCGAAGCAACCCAAGGATATCATTATCACCAATCGCCTTCAGACCGATTTTGGCAAAAAACTTGGCTGTGCGCATATCCGGTCGCAGTTCAGCCAGGGTCGGACGATCCATTGCACCAATGAGAACAAGGTCCTTGATTTGATGTGCCTTCAAAGTCGATATAATCTGTCCTGCGCATCCAATACGTGTCCAAAGATAATTACGCCCCATGACAAGGTCATTATCTGTGCGCCCATCAAAACCCACGATAAAGGTTTCGATCCCCTTTTGATCACATGCATGCACCAACCTTTCGGGCAGGCATCCGGAGCCCGCAATAATACCCAAAATTTCAGGCTTGGGGTTGTTGGCTTGATTCTCTATTTTCTTGCTGGCTGGCATAACGGAAACCGTGTTTTTTCTTTTGCAAAACGAACAATGTCCATAATTGTATCATCTTCGGCGTAATCATTCGCCACTTTTTCAAGGCGTTGGTCAAATGTGCCTTCTGCGCTGAAAAGCTCCTTGAAGACTTTTTGCATCATGCGTATTTGCCCTTTATCAAAGCCACGCCGCTCCAGACCAATGAGATTTAATCCATCCAAATAGCCGCGCTCGCCTTTGACACGGCCATAGGGAATAACATCATTCTCAACACCTGTCATGCCACCAATAACGGCAAAAGCACCAATACGAACAAATTGATGGACAGCACAGAGCCCGCCAAGAAGTACATAATCACCAACATGCACATGCCCGCCCAAGGTGGCATTATTGGCCATGATCACATTATTGCCCACAACACAATCATGCGCGACATGCGTCGCCATCATGAACAGGTTATTGTCACCAACAATAGTTTTCATGCCGCCAGATTCCGTGCCCGGATTCATGGTAACATGTTCACGGATGGTATTATTTTTACCGATAATAAGCTCTGATGGCTCCCCGTGATATTTGAGATCTTGCGGCGCGGACCCAATCGAGGCAAAAGGATAAATTGTGGTGCCCTCACCGATAGATGTATGCCCATCCAGATGAACATGAGATTTTAGAGTGACGTTATCGGCCAATTTCACATTGGCTCCAACGTAACAAAATGGCCCGATGGAAACATTGGCTCCGATCTCGGCACCCTCTTCGATAACTGCGGAAGAATGAATAGAGTCTGTCATGGAATTAAGTTTATACACGCCAGAGCCAAGCGCTCAAATCACGCTTTGCAACGAAACATTACAAATTAAAAAAATGGGCCTTTAAGTATCGGTAATCATTGCGCTAAATGTCGCTTCGGCGCAAACCTTGCCATCCACAAGAGCTTTGCCGGAGAATTTCCAGACAGCGCCTCTGGCATGCGATTTTTCAACATGGATATGAATCGTGTCTCCGGGAACAACAGGCTTGCGAAAGCGGGCATTATCAATCGTCATGAAATAGACCACTTTGCCTTCCGCTTCTGGCCCCAATGTCTTCACAACAACAAGAGCCGCCGTCTGAGCCATCGCCTCTACTATCAATACGCCCGGCATCACCGGATGACCGGGGAAATGCCCCATAAAATGTGGCTCGTTCATGGTCACGTTTTTAAGACCAACCGCGCTCTCCCCTTCCTTGAAATCAATAATACGATCAACAAGTAAAATAGGATAGCGATGCGGGATCATTCTCATGATCTCCTGCACTTCGATTGGTGTAAATGGGTCTGATTCACTCATTTAAACAAAATGACAATTTTTTGCTGTATTATCAAGAGCTTTTCTTCGGTTTTGCAAGTCGATTTAACGTTGCAACCTGTCGCATATATTGCTTGATCGGAAGAGACGGTGAGCCCATATGCTCCTCCCCTGCCGGAACATCACGCATTATGCCTGATTGCGCCGCTATTCTTGCGCCTTGTCCAATATGCAAATGGCCGGCAACACCGACCTGACCGCCAAGAGCCACATAATCTTCAATGACTGTGCTGCCCGAAATCCCAACCTGAGAAACAATAATACACCCACGTCCGATTTTTACATTATGGCCAATCTGAACCAGATTATCGATCCATGTCCCATCGCCAATTTGCGTATCCGGGCCCGCTCCGCGGTCAATCGTTGTGTTTGCCCCGATCTCGACATGGGAGCCAATCATTACGCGCCCCAATTGCGGTACTTTGACATAGCCTGATGGATCAATGGCAAAACCGAAGCCATCTTGGCCAATGCGCGCCCCCGGATAAATTCGGGAATGATCCCCAATCACACAATGAGACAGGCTGGCATTATGCCCGATACGGCAATGATGCCCGATCTCGACGTTATCTTTGATCACGGCACCGGCCTCAACCCAGCATTGCTCCCCCAAAACAACGCCAGCACCAATAAAAGCGCCCGCCTCAATTGTTGCGCCCGCCCCTATGTCCGCCGTTGGGTCAATAAAGGCCTGCTGTGCGATATTCTCATCGGGCTTATTCTCAGGATAAAGCGCCTGCGCAAATAAAGCGTAGGCCTTATAGGGATGCTTTGAGACGATTAAAGGAAAATCGGGATAGCTCAACGCAACGTCATTCGATACAAAAACCGCGCCTGCCTTTGTGGCTAAAAACTGGTCTTTATATTTTATATTATCCAAAAAACTCACGTGATTGGCACCGGCCTTATCGAGCGGGGCGACATCCTCAATCACGTGATCCGGCTTAGCCAATTGATTGAGATCAGAGCCCGTAAGCTCTGCAATCTGTGCCAAAGTAAAATCCCCTGATTTTTTAAAAAAACGTGGATCAGCCATGCCGGTCCCTTCTTGTGATCTAAGAGAGTTTAAGGTTCAATTTCGGCAAAGCCTTGTTTACCGCTCCTAAAACATCTTCTGTGATGTCATGAGACTTGCTGACCAACACTATATTCTGGCGTGTCAGAACAAGGTCGTAGCCGCGCTCCTCAGCAAGCTTTGATACAACCTTTAGGATTTCGCCTCTGATTGTGTTTGTTGCGCTCAAAAGGGCTTCGTCTAGTGTACGGCGCTCGCGCTGTGCTTTTGATCGGGCCTCTAGAAGTTTTTGTTCAAAATCATCGCGCTTTTTCATGAATTCTTCCGTGCTCAGAGAGGCTCTTTGCTCGAGCAATTTTTTTTCATTCTCTCTCAGGCTATCTTCAAGCTTGGAGAATTCTTCTTGCAGCTCTTTACGGCGCTTTTGGGCCTGCCCCTGAATACTCTCAGCGGCTTTGGATTCGGTTAAAATCTTCTGGACATTCACAACCGCAACGGACGCCCCCGCTTTATCCTGAGCCTGAGCATAAGCCTCAGACGGTAAAAGCGCACCAGAGAATAGGGCACAGATAAACATGGCCAAAAATATATGCGTTCGTACAGCCAACATTGGCAGCGATCCTTTCTTGTTTTTATTACAGGTAAATTCTTTCTAACTAGCCTTAAAAACGTGTTCCAAAGTTAAAGCGGAAGACTTCTGTTTCATCATAATCCTCTTTGGATATAGCCTCTGCAATGTCTATGCGCAATGGCCCGAATGGTGAACGCCATGATAAACCGACCCCGACAGATGAACGCAATGAGCTTTCATCTTCAATATTCGGCCCGGAATCGCCTTCCTCCAATTCAAACAGCGAACCAAAATCGCTAAAGGCGTGCCCCTTGATGCCGAGCTCCTCATCCAGACCATAAATCGGGAAAGAAAACTCTGCCGTACCGCGGTAGTAGCGTTTACCGCCAAGGGCATCATTAGTGGCTGTATCACGGGGACCAACACCCGCCTGCTCAAAACCGCGCAGATTATTTCCGCCAAGGAAATAACGCTCGTTAATGGCAACATCGGTATCACTATAACCTTCAATAGTGCCCACCTCACCCAACAGGTTGAACACAATCTTTTCTGTGACAGGGTAATAGAAGGATGCCCCTGTATTCCCCGATACATATTGTGAGTCAGCACCAAAGCCGGTTACTTCCGTACCAAGCCAGAATAAAAACCCATCAGTTGGGAAAAGAGTACTGTCACGATTATCATAGGTCACGCGCTGGCTCAGGCCGATTGTGTCGCGCTCCCCTTCCTGATCCCGAATAAAGCGTGATGCATTTGCCTCCACATCCGTCACCTTATTACGCTCACCACGTAGACGCAGGGTTTGTCTCCAATTTTTCGACAAAGGATAACCAACGCGGAATGCGCCGCCTGTGCGCTCCTGATCGAAGGAGCTCTCATCTTGCAGGTCACGTGTTACGTGAAAAACATCAAAACCGGCGGAAATATCACGGTTCATGAAATGTGGCTCGGTGAAGGACACATCAAATTCTGTGCGCTCCCCCGCCAAGGTCACACCAAAGCCCAGAAGCTGGCCTCGGCCAAGCAAGTTACGCTCCTGAATACGGAAATCTGCAAGCAAGCCATCCGTGGTCGAGAAACCGGCACCAATCGAGAGTTCACCCGTTGATTTTTCTGTCACATTAACATCAATATTTGATTTGTCAGCAGCAGTACCCGGCCTTACATCAACATCCACTGTTTCAAAGTAATTCAAGTTACGGATATTTTGAATAGAGCGGGAAATCTTCGTTCGATTGAACGGGTCGCCTTCAACAACTTCCATCTCACGGCGAATAACCTTATCCAAGGTACGGGAATTCCCATCAATGTTAATACGCTCCACGAAAACGCGCGGTGTTTCATTAATGCGGAAGACAATATCAATAATTTTTTCTTCGCGGTTACGCGATAGATTGCTGTTCACATTCACGAACGCATATTGCAAATCCCCCAATTGAGTCGTCATATCATCAATTGTGGTCTCGACATCATTCACGTCATACCAATCATTCTGTTTTAGAGATACGGATTGTTTGAGAACTTCCGGATCAAAGTTACGGATCTGGGAATCAATACTGATATCGCCATAGCGGTAGCGCTCTCCCTCATCGACCGTAAAGGTCAGATAAAAATAACTGCGATCATCGGCAAGCTCCGCAATGGCTGAAATAATGCGGAAATCAGCATAACCATTGCTTAAGTAAAAACGGCGCAATAATTCCTGATCATATGCAATGCGATCAGGGTCATAACGGTCATCCACAGTAATAAAGCGGTACCATTCCGTTTCCTTTGTGCTGATCTCGCTACGCAAGGTGGCATCATCAAAGCGTTCATTCCCGACAAAGCGAATTGTGCGCACCTTGGTGACCGGCCCCTCCTGGACTTCGAAGACCAGATTAACGCGGTTTTGATCCAACCGGATTAACTTGGGCTCAATCGTAGCTGAAAAGCGGCCATTACGACGGTAAAGCTGGTACAGGCGACTCACATCTTCCTGCACTTTAGTGCGGGTAAAAACCTGACGCGGGCGAAGTTGGATTTCCGGCTCCAACTCTTCATCATCGAGTTGGGAATTACCTTCAAAGACAATTTCATTGATAATCGGGTTTTCGACAAGATCAACAATCAAAGTGCTGCCACTCAGGCTCAAAGATACATCGGCAAAAAGCCCCGTCCCGAACAAAGCCTTCAAGGCGCGGTCAAGATCCGAGCGGTCTGCGTTATCATTGATACCAATCGGGAGATAGGACAAAACCGTAGCAGGGTCGATACGCTCCGTGCCTGTAATTTTAATATCACGGATAGTCGCCGCCTGAACCACAACCGCGCTGAACATAACACTCATAAAAAGACAGGCCGCTAGAAAAACTCTAAGGTCGGTGTTATGTCTCATATCTGACTATCCTTCAATTTACCTTTAAAAAAAATGCCGCGGATTTGTATTTAACGACACCATACTAATAACCTGAAATACATATCAAGGAATTAGAAAGATTCCAATCCCCAATCATTATATTTCAAGCTCTTATAGGCAATAAAATAACAAGATGCAAATTTTATAAGACCAGCTGAACAATATCATTGATATTGGCAAACAGCATGATACCGACCAAGAAGACCAGCCCTACTCTGAAGGCGTATTCCTGAACTTTTTCCGGCACGGGTTTGCCCAATGCCGCTTCGGCCGCATAAAAAACCAGATGGCCACCATCCAGCATCGGAATCGGGAAGAGGTTAATCAGCCCCAGATTAATGGATAAGAGAGCAGTAAACATAATCAAAGCGATAAGCCCT